>DASPSJ010000037.1:0-43266 GCA_035623985.1 Allostellaceae bacterium
TATCGAATGCCACGTACGTCGTATCCTGCTCCATGGCTCGTCTCCCATGCTTGAGGCTCTGACCGGCGCAACCCGGTCAACCCTCGATACTGGCATGTAGCGAGACGAGCCACCGGATTGGACCACGGACATGGGGTCTCAGTGACGCGCGCTCATGTGGGGCAGTGAACTACTCCCTCAGTTCTTCACCGTTTGTATATTTTGTCTGGAATGCAGCCGAAGAAGCGATTTACGCGCATCACCAGGGGGCGAAACGATCAGTTCTCCTCGTATTTCCGATGGGGAACCACCGGCTTTAGCTGTCGCTATTCGCCCAATTCTGACGATCAATTGGATCGGAATTGGGTGGGGTAGCAGCCACGACAGCCCTGCTGAAATGCCCGACGAGATCGTGCTGTCGCCCAAAAAACCCTCTATGCGAATCAGATATTTATTGGTCGAACGCGCGATGTTGATCGCAACAGGAATGTTCAAATCGTTTCCCGTCGTGCGGCGCTTATCACGAATCCGTCTGACTATTTCTGTCAGGTAATCTTCCAGTATCCTTTGAATTTGATCAGCTCTGGTCGAATCATCGATGGAGCGCAATAGCTCAAAATAATCATTGCCGGCCGCAGAGGATCGAATTTCCATGATGTCTTCGATAGTGAGCAAACGCACGTTTTCCGGAGTCAGAAATATAGACGCGAGGGGGATAATTTTCGTGTCGCCGCTCGCACCCCGCAAATCGGACAATGACATCCCTGCTAGAATATTCTCATCGTTTTGGAATTCCTCAGAGAGAATCACGCCTCTATCGAAAGTTCTTGCCTCGGACGCAATGTAGTTTGCATTTATCCATTCGGAAAATTGTCGCGCAATTTCGACCCGTTCAAACATCTCCCGCAGCAATGGGGCGGTTGACCCGCGCCGCAGATGGTAAAAGAATGAACCCCACTCTTCCGCTCTCACGTGCGTTTCCGGATAGAAATGGATGATGCCGAGAACTTGCCGGCCGTTTAGATTGGATCTGCCGGCAGCCTCCTTGCATTTTTTCAGGAGCGACCGTAGTTCGTCGGATATCACTGCCTTATCGACGGTCGATAGCTGCAATCCCGCACGCCGCCACAAGCTAGAGATGACGTCTGATGTATCCGCAAAAAGACCGGTTTCGATCGAGTTTGTGAATATTTCATCTCGCTCAAACATGGGAGACAATTCCACGCGGCCCGCTGCGTCAAGATCGTTCAGGTAATCGAGAAAGTCGGGCTCGGCCAGCCGCTTTGCAAACTGTTTTGGGCTGCCGCTGATCTTGCGCAGATCAAAAATTTTTGCGGTTCCCACAAGACCAGGGAGGCCCAGGCGCTCTCGCTCTTCGTGCCAATGCTCCAGAGAGCCCACCCGTACGATCTCGGAGCGAAGGAGTTCTCTGACTTGATAATCCGACTTCCACACCCTAAACAAAGGATCGGAGTGCACTATCATTCGGTCGGTGAAAAACAGCTCCTCTCTAAAGAGGGCGCAGTATCGCAACATAGCGGCAAAATACGCATCTCTCCGGCGAGAGCTGCGGGGTGCTATAAGGAAGTGAGCCGGAGTGTATAAGTCTCTCACACGTTAATTCCCCGCACAGCCTCGCGCTCACGCCGCCGGCCGCATCTCCGCGAGCCCGTCTTCCTCGCGCGCTTGGATGGTGGTGCGCACCATGACGCGCGGCTCGTCGAGCGGCCAGGGGCGGCCGCGATGCAAAGTGGCGCGGTTGTCCCACATCACCACGTCGCCCGGGCGCCAGCGGTGGAGATACGTCACCTCCGGCCGCGTCGCCTCGGCGATGAGCGCCGCCAGCAGCGCCTTCGCCTCGTTGTCGCCCATGCCGTCGATGGCATAGGCGTGGGAGGCGATGTAAAGCGCGCGCCGGCCATGCACCGGATTGCGCCAGGTCATGCGCCAGCGCACCGGCGGCAGCGCCGCGCGCTCGGCCGGCGTCATCAGCTCCGGATGGATCTGGTCGCGCGAATGGGCGTAGGAGTGGGTGGCGACGGCGTTCGCGAGCAGCGCCTTGCGCGCATCGGGCAGCCGCTCCCAGGCAAGCCGCGTCGAGGCGAACTGGGTCTCGCCGCCGGCGCTCGGCACGCGGCGCGCCGACAGCACCGAGGCGAGCGCCGGGGTCTTTTTGAAGGAACTGTCGGTGTGCCAGAGCTGGTTCGCCCGCGCGCGCCAGATCTGGCGGTCGTTCTCCGGCACCACGCCGCCATCGGCGGCGAGGTTGTTGAGCCGGCTGTAGAAGGTGCCGTGGCCAAGCGATCCGACCTTGACCAGCTCGAGCGGGCCGAAGGCGCGGGAAAAGGCGGCCTGAACGTCATCGCTGACGCTCTGGCCGCGGAACACCAGCACCGAATGCGCTTCGAAAGCGGCGCGCACCGCGCGATAGGCGGCATCGCTCGAAGCGACGTCGACAAGGCCGATACCCGTGAGCTCGGCGGCAAAACCCTGCGCCAGCGGAACGACGTCCATGGCCGGTCTCTCTCCTCCGCGCGAGCATAGCACGCGAGCGCGCAAAAGCCTCGGCAGCGGCGCCGGCGGATCAACGCCGCCGGCGGTGCTTGCGCGCCAGAGGCGGGTCGGCGCGGTCGGCGGCGTCGAGCGCGGCGCGCAGCTTTGCGAAATCGACATCGTCGAAACGCGGCGCGGGGCGCCCGCCGGCGAGCAGCTCGGCGATGCCGCGCGGATCGCGGGCGATGACGGTGAGATAGGAGCTTGCCGTCATGCCGGGCCGGCGCAGTCCCTGCTCCCATTTTTGCAGCGTCTGCAGCGACAAGCCATACCGGCGGGCAAACGCTTCCTGGCTCAGCTTCAGCCGCCGGCGCAGCGCGATCGGATCCACTTCCTCCACTCTGGCCGATGGCGTCGCCGCCGGCTTGAGCAAGCCCTTCCGCGGGCCGAAGAGATGGTCCAAATGCCGGGCGAACAGCTCGACGCGCCGCGGCCGCTCCTGCGCCTTCATCCCGCGCTCCTCTGCCTCCCCGCCACAGCATAGCCCTGCATCCCTTGGAAGCAGAGGCTCTTGTCGCGCGTTTCATGGCGGCCGCGCCCGCGACGTGCCGGGTCGCCGGACGGCGGCGGTCGCGGGCAGTGCGCGGAAATCAGAGATCGGGAGGCTGATCTCCGCGGTCGATGCGCGCGTTCTCCGACGTTTCCGTCCCCATCCCCCCTCCCTGGGGAGCGAAATCCGTCGCCACCAGCAGGCGGTCGATGCGCTTGCCGTCAACGGAGAACGGCAGGATCAGGCGCCGATAGGCATAGTCGTGGCCGCCGAGCCGCGATCGGATGCCGTGATAGAGCGGCCATTCGCTCTCGCGCGCCGCGCGGTAATCGGCGGCGAGACCCTCGGCCAGCGGGCGAATTGGATGCTCGCCGATGCGCATCCCTTCGCGGCTGCGCGCGATGCCCGCATTGGGCACCCGCCAGCCGCGGATGAGGATGGAGAAGTTGGCGGGATCGTCGGCGCCGACATCGACGAGATGCACCCAGCCCAGCGCTTCCATTTGCACCAGCCGGACCGGATCGAAATCGGTCATGGCGCCGCGCGACAGCATCCACAGCTCGCGCCAATAATCGAACAGCAGCGGCAGCCGGCGATGGCCGGCGCCAAGCCGATCAAGCGAGAGGGCTCGGCGCTCGACGCAATTGCCGGCGCCATCGACCTGCGACGCGGCGCCCGGCGGCCGCAGCGGCACGATCACCGCTTCTGCGCCGACGCGCGGCGCGGCGACGGCCGCGCGCGGCGCGGGCAGAGTCACCACCGCGGGAAAAGGCGGCGGCGCCGCCGCGTTGGCGGCGCGGCAGAGGCGCGGCGAGGCGCATTGGCCGGTGGCGCCGCAGCGCGCGGCGTTGAGGAGATGCTCGCGCGCCGTGCCGAGGAACCCGGCCGCCATCTCGAAGGCGGCGAGGCTCGTCAGATTGAGGCATCGCGGCGCCTCGGCGCGAGTGTTCAGCATAATCCGGGGCGACCACGCAGATCGGATGTTTCAGGCGTTCAAGCTCGACATGCTCATGGCGGCGGGATCGAGCGCCGTCAGCCCGGCAACGCGCTTCAGAAGGTGCAGCACCGCTTGGCGCACCGTCTTGTCCTTGATCAAGGCGAAAGTGGCGTTGAGATCGCGGATTTCCTGCGAGGTCAGCGATTCCGCCGACGCGGCGGGGAGCTCCGGAGCGGCGCCCGCAGGCGCCAGCCCCTCGAAGAAATGACTGACCGAGACGCCGAGGACCTCGGCGATCTCTTGCAGCCGGCTGGCGCTGACGCGGTTGGAGCCGCGCTCATATTTCTGTATGGATTGGAAGGTGACGCCGACCTTGAGCGCCAGCTCGGTCTGATTGAGACCGAGCATGGCGCGGCGATGTCGAATGCGCGAGCCGACATGGACATCGATCGGATGTGGACCGTCAACCTTCGCCGTGCGCCGCCGCCGGGTCGCGCTATCCTGCTTGTTCTTCGCCATGATCGCTTTCATCCAAGCCCCCGAGCTTTGGACAACACCCGTTCCAGACTACACGTTTTCGGAGCAATCGTGCAAATTGCGACGATGTATACAATTAATAATTGTTATGATGTCATAATATTCTCGTATCTATCCTGACTCGACAGACCGTTACGTGTGCGCCTGCCGTCTCGGCACGCGCGCTCATCTCGAGCTGTTGAGAGGGATACCATGTCGCAAGTCGCACAACGCCGCTTCGCCCGCACCCTGCTGCGCACCGACGACGGCGCCGCCGGAAACTCGCCGCGCCCGTCCGCAACCTCGCGCTTCGGCTGGGAGATCGCGCTCGAGCCACGCGAGCGCCATCGCTGGTTCATCGACCGGCTGGTGGAGAAGATCGAGCAACTCGGCCTCGCCGTCAGCCTGGAGCACGATTTCGCCGCCTTCGCCGCGGCGACGCCGCTGATGGAGGACTATCGCGGCGGCGTCAATCCGGCCTTCGATCCCCGCTGCAACGACATGAGCGCGGCGCGCTCCTTCTGGCTGCGGGTGGCCGACGGCGAGGACCGTCTCGTCTCCTGCATCGCCGGCAAGCTGTTCCGCGTCACCAGCCTCTATCCCATGATCGAGAGCCTGGCGGTGTGGTACGACAACGACCCGACGGTGCCGCATGCCGACGAGCCGGTGGAGATGCTGTCCGAGACGCCGCGCGCCATCGCCGGCACGGTGTCGATGACCGGGCGGTTGTGGACGCACCCGCGCTGGCGCAATCGCGGCCTTTCGTCCTACCTGCCGCTGCTCGCGCGCAGCCTGTTCCTGGCGCGATACGCGATCGATTTTCATTTCGGCTTCGTCGCATTGCCGCTGGTGCGCAAGAACCTGCCCATGCTGCGCTACGGCTTCCCGCGCGTCGAGCCCTGCCTGCGCGTGCAGCAGCGCGGGCTGCCCGAGCCGATCGAGCTTCATCTCGTCTGGATGTCCCGGGCGGAGCTCCTTGCCGATATCGACGACGCCGTGAGCGATTGAGCCGGAGGGCGGGCCCGGACGCGCGCCGTCCGGGCCTATCGCCGCCTCCGCCAGGCGGCCGCAAACGCGGCGAAGTCGGGCGGCTGGCGCGGAAAGTTCACCGCCGTCGCCGGGATGTCGACCCAGGGCTGCGCGTGGTCGGTCCAGATGTTGCCGACGCAAGCGAGCCAGGAGGCGTCGTCGAGCGTGCCCGGCTTCACGATCGCGATCTCGGAATTGCGCGACGGCAGGTGATAGAGCCGGTTGCCGCAGGTGCCGCAGAGCAGACAGGTGGTGGGCATGCCGCTCACGGCGTGCTCCGCCGGCCGCACCCATTGCCGCGGCGCGCCGCGGGTGATGCCGATCGAGGCGCGCGGCACGAGCATGGAGAGCGCGAAGGCGGCGCCGGTCTGGCGCTGGCAATCGCGGCAATGACAGGCATAGACCGTGATCGGCTCGGCCGCGATCGCATAGGCCACCGCGCCGCATTGGCACGCGCCGGTCAAAGGCAGCTTCATCCGACTCTCCCTGGCGCAGGATGACGCGGCCGAGGATGCCAGAGGGCGAGGGCCGACGTCGAGCGGCGGCGCTGGCGGCCGGCGCGCGCGGCCATGATAATGAGGCGGGGTCCACCGTCACAGCCGGAGACGATCATGCTCGACGAGGCGATCGCCGCCTATCTGCACTTTCTCGGCATCTTCGCGACGCTCGCGATTCTCGCGGCGGAAGCGACGCTCTACCGCCCGCAGATGAGTCCCGCGACCTTGGCGCTGTTGCGGCGGCTCGATCTCGCCTACCTCGTCGGCGCCATCGCCATTCTCGTCACCGGGCTCGCGCGCCTCTTCTTCTTCGCCAAGGGGGCCGCCTTCTATACCGGCAATCCGGTCTTCTGGGTCAAGATGGCGCTGTTTTTCGCGGTGGGGCTGCTGTCGCTGCCGCCGACCTTCCATTACATCGCCAGCGCGAAAGGCGCGACGGACGGCGGCATCGTCATCGCGCCCGGCGATTATCGCCGGATACGCGGCTTCATCGCCGCGCAGCTTGCGCTCTTCGCCCTCATCCCGCTCGCCGCGGCGCTGATGGCCCGCGGCATCGGCATGTGATCGTCAGGCCAAATCGACGGCGAAGCGCTTCAGATCGGCGAGCGCGCAGTGATCGAGCGCGCCTTCATGGGTGGCGCGCAGCACGACGCGCGGCGCCTTGCCGGCCTCGAACGCCTCCTGCCAGCGCGGCGCGCAGAGGCACCAGCGATCGCCGGGCTTGAGGCCGGGAAAGCCGAAAGCCGGCATCGGCGTCGAGAGATCGTTGCCGCGCGCCTGGGAAAAGGCGAGGAACTCGGCGGTCATCACGGCGCAGACGGTATGGCTGCCGACGTCCTCGGGCGAGGTGTCGCAGCAGCCGTTGCGGAAGAAGCCGGTGACCGGCTTTGCCGAGCAGCCTTCGAGGCGCTCGCCCAACACGTTGCGCGAGGGCTTGCGCCCGTTTCCACCGGCATCGTCTCGCGGCATGGCCTCAGCTCCTTGTCCGACGCCGTCCGATGATACAGCGCGGCGCCTGCGGGCAAAAGCCGCGCGCTATCCGGCCAGCGACCCCCTGAGCGCGCGGTTGGCGACGATCAGCATGGCGACGTCGGGGTTGGCGGTGGCCTCGATCTCGCGCAGCAGCGCCTCGACGCGGCCGAGCGCGCCCGCCTGCGCCTCGAGCCACGGGCCGACATCGCCGCCGTCGGCGATCGCCTTGGCGGTGAATTCGGCCTGATGCGCGTAGAAATCCTCTTGCAGCGCGTCCACCGCCACCTTCTGCCAGGCGGTCTCGGGCTTCAGCCGCCGCGCCGCCATGCGCAGCGCGTCGAGCCGGAAGCGCGCGCCGACCGCATAGAAGGCGCGGCCGATTTCGACGATGCCCCTGCCGCTGCCGAGCCCGAGCCGCACGATGTCGACGGCCGAGACCAGGAAGTCGAGCCGCGCCGCCATCAGCGCCGCCTCCGAGGGCACCTTGCGCTGCACCAGCAGGTCGGCGCGACGCATCAGCTCCGCGCGCTGCGGCGCCGGCAGGATCTCGCTGGCGTGGTCGGCGAGCTGCTCGACGCCGGGACGGAAGGCGTCGACCTGCGCCTCGATGTCGAGCACGGCGCTGTTGCGCAGGAACCAGGCGGTGGCGCGCTCCAGCAGCCGGCTGCCGGCGAGCAGCATCTCGGTCTGGGTCTGCGCCGGCACCTTGTTGTCGAGCCGGCTCACCGCCTTCCACAGCGTCTCGAGATCGAACACCTGCTTGACGATCGTGTAGGCGCGGGTGATGTCGCCGGCGCCGCGGCCGGTGCGCTCGCGCATCTCCGAGAGGAAAGTGATGCCGCCGCGGTTGACGAGGTCGTTGGCCGCCACCGTGGCGACGATCTCCTTGCGCAGGCGATGGCCGGCGATCGCGGCGCGGAAGCGGTCGACCAGCGCCGCCGGGAAATAGGCCATCAGGTCGCGCTCGAGCTGCGGATCGCGGGCGATGTCGGCGGCGGCGAGCTCATGCGCCAGCGAGTGCTTGACGTAGGCCATGAGCACCGCCAGCTCCGGCCGCGTCAGCCCGCGGCCGGCGGCGGCGCGCGCCGAGATCTCCTCGTCGCCCGGCAGGAACTCCACCGCCCGGTCGAGCTCGCCCGCGCGCTCCAGCGCGCGCATGACGCGGAGCTGCTGGTCGAGCCGCTCCGGCCCCTGCGCCTCGGCCAGGCTGAGCGTCATGCCCTGGAGGTCGTTGTCGGCGAGCACCAGCTCGGCCACCGCCGGGGTCATCTCGTGCAGCAGCGCGTTGCGCTGCTTCACCGTCAGGTCGCCCGCCGCCACCACGGCGTCGAGCAGGATCTTGATGTTGACCTCGTGATCGCTGGTGTCGACGCCGGCGGAGTTGTCGATGGCGTCGGTGTTGATGCGCCCGCCCTTGAGCGCGAAGGCGACGCGGCCGCGCTGCGTCACCGCGAGGTTGGCGCCCTCGCCGACGACCGCGGCGCGCAGATCCTCGGCGTTGACGCGCAGCGCGTCGTTCATGCGGTCGCCGACGTCGGCGTTGCGCTCCTCCTTCGCCTTGACGTAGGTGCCGATGCCGCCGAACCAGAGCAAGTCGACCGGCGCCTTGAGCAGCGCCTGGATGAGCTCGGCCGGGGTCAGATGCGTCTGGGCGACGGCGAGCCGCGCGCGCAGCTCGGGCGACAGCTCGATCGACTTGACGCCGCGCTCATGGACGCCGCCGCCCTTGGAGATCAGCGCGCGATCGTAATCCGCCCAGCTCGAGCGCGGCAGCTCGAAGAGGCGCCGGCGCTCGGCGAAGCTGCGCGCGGGATCGGGATCGGGATCGAGGAAGATGTGGCGGTGATCGAAGGCGGCGACGAGCTTGATGTGCTCTGAGCGCAGCATGCCGTTGCCGAAGACGTCGCCCGACATGTCGCCGACGCCCACCACGGTGAAGTCGGCGGCCTGGATGTCGGTGCCGCGCTCGCGGAAATGGCGCTTCACCGTCTCCCAGGCGCCGCGCGCGGTGATGCCCATGGCGCGATGGTCGTAGCCTTCCGACCCGCCGGAGGCGAAGGCGTCGCCGAGCCAGAAGCGGTACTCGGCCGAGACGGCGTTGGCGATGTCGGAGAAGCTCGCCGTGCCCTTGTCGGCGGCGACGACGAGATAGGGATCGTCGCCGTCATGGCGCACCACCCCGGCGGGCGGCACGATCTCGCCGCCGAGGATGTTGTCGGTGAGGTCGAGCATGCCGCGCAGCAGCGTCTTGTAGCACTCGACGCCTTCGGCCTGGAGCGCGTCCCGCGCGGCGGGCGGGCGCTTCAGCACGAAGCCGCCCTTCGATCCCGTCGGCACGATGACGGCGTTCTTGACCATCTGCGCCTTCATCAGGCCGAGGATCTCGGTGCGGAAGTCCTCCCGGCGGTCCGACCAGCGGATGCCGCCGCGCGCCACCTTGCCGCCGCGCAGATGCACCCCCTCCATGCGCGGACTCAGCACGTGGATCTCGACGAGCGGCCGCGGCAGCGGGAAAAGCTCGATCTCGCGGCTCGCCAGCTTCACCGCGAGATAGGGCTTGGGCGCGCCGTCGCTCAGGCGCTGGAAATAGTTGGTGCGCAGGCTCTTGCGCACGAGCAGCAGGAAGCTCCTGAGGATGCGGTCCTCGTCGAGCCCCTGCACGGCGTCGAGGGCCTGCTCGACGGCGACGGCGGCGCGCGTCTCCTCGACGTCGCGGTTGTCCTCGCCGGCGGGATCGAAGCGCCGCTCGAACAGCCGCACCAGGCCGGCGGTGATGGCCGGATGCGCGAGGAGAGCGTCTTCCATGTAGGTCTGGCTGTAGGCGCTGCCGGCCTGACGCAGCGCCTTCGAATAGAGCCGCAGCACCGTCACCTGGCGCCAGTCGAGGCCCGCCGCGAGCACCAGGCGGTTGAGGCCGTCGCTCTCCATCGCGCCCGACCAGATGCCGAGGAAGGCCGCCTCGAAGCGGGCGCGGTCGGCCGTCACGTCGATCTCGCCGGCACGCGCCACCAGGCTGAAATCCTGCATCGACAGCGCCGGCCCGGCCGCCGGCGTCACGAGGTAAGGGATCTCGGTGATGACCTTGAGACCGAGGTGCTCCAGCACCGGCAGCACGTCGGAGAGCGCCAGCGGCGCGCCGGTACGGTAGATCTTGAAGCGCAGCTCGGCCTGATCGCTTTCGAGCGTGCGATAGAGCGCGACGCCGATGCCGACGCCGTGACGCAGCTCCTCGAAGCGCTCGACGTCATAGACCGCCGCCGCGGCGCTGAAGCGCTCGCGATAGGCGCTCGGGAAAGCCTCGCCGTAGCGGCGCAGCAGCGCCGTGCCGGCTTCCTCGCCGAGCGCCTCCGTGAGCGCTTCGGCGAGGCGGTCGCTCCAGCTCCGGCTGGCTTCGGCCAACCGCTTCTCGACCTGGTCGACGTCGACGAGGGCGAGCTTGCCGGGGATGGTGCGCAGGATGAAATGGACGCGGCCGAGCACCGACTGGTCGAGCTGGGCGTTGAAGCTGTCGACGCCGCCGCCGAACGCCGCCTCGAGGATGGCGGCGAAGCGGCGGCGCAGCTCCGTGTCGTAGCGCTCGCGCGGGACGTAGACGAGGCAGGAGACGAAGCGCTCGAACGGGTCGCGGCGCACGAAGAGGGCGACGCGCTGGCGCTCTTGCAGGTTGAGAATGCCGAGCGCGGTGTCGTAGAGCTCGTCCTCGCCCATCTGGAAGAGCTCGTCGCGCGGGTAGTTGTCGAGGATGTGCTGCAGCGCCTTGCCGTCGTGGCTCGACGGGCCGAAGCCCGAGCGCTGCAGCACGTTCCACACCTTGCGGCGCAGCAGCGGGATCTGGCGCGGGCTGCGGCTGTAGGCGAGCGAGGTGAAGAGGCCGACGAAGATCCGCTCGCCCGCCGCCTTGCCGGCGGCGTCGAAGACCTTGAGGCAGATCACGTCCATGTGCACCGGGCGATGCACGCGGGAGCGGCGGTTCGACTTGCTGATCAGCAAGAGGCGCGGCTCGCGCAGGAACTCGCGCACGTCGGGCGGCAAGGTCGCGAAGTTGCGCAGGCCGTCGAAGACCGCGTAATCCTCGTCGCGCAGGATGCCGAGGCCGCTCTTCGGCACGATGTCGAGGCCGCCTTCGCGCGCCTCGCCGAAGCGGTACTCGCGGAAGCCGAGGAAGGTGAAGTTGTCGTCCTCGAGCCAGGCGAGGAAATCCAGCGCCTCGGCGCGTTCGTCGGCCTCGACCGGCGGCGGGTTGGCGCCGAGATCGGCGACGATCTCGCCCAGCCGGCGGCGCATCGCGCTCCAGTCCTGGACCGCGAGGCGCACCTCGTCCAGCACGCGCTCGAGCTGCGCCGCCAGCTCGGCCAGCCGCCGCGAATCGCTTTCCTCGTTCACCTCCACATGCATGAAGGATTCGCGCAAGGCCTTGCCGTTCGCCTTGGAGTCCGGTTCGTGCAGGACGGCGACGCAGCCGGCGCCGTCGCGCTCGAGCCGCAGAATGGGATGGATGACGAGATGGACGGTGAAGCCCTGGCCGGCGAGCGCCGCGGTTACGCTGTCGACGAGAAAGGGCATGTCGTCGTTGACGATCTCGACCACCGTGCGCGGCGAGCGCCAGCCATGCTCCTCGAGCCGCGGGTTGAGCACGCGCAGCTTGGCGCGGCCCGGCGAGCGGGTCTCGGCAAAGCGCCAGAGCGACAACGCGGCGCCGTAAAGCTCGTCGCTGGAGCGTCCGAGGATGTCCTCGGGCGGCACATGGCCGTAGAACTGCCGGAGAAAGCGCGCAACGTCGTCGCCGCGCTCGCCTTTGAGCCGGTGCGCGGCAAGCGCCGCCGCCGTCTCGACAGCCTCGTGCTTCTGCTGCTCGACGCGCGTTACCATTTCCACCCTCCCGCTGCGCCTTTGCACCGCCAACGGCCGACGGGGAGCCGCCGGAACGCGGTCGCCCATCGCCCCCAAGACTATCCAACCGGTAAATTGGCAGAGACGCAATTCCGTGGCCATGGAGTTAATCACTTCATAGCGGCAGACAAGGCCGGGCCGTGGGGAAACAAGCACTTGCCCGGGGAGCAGCGGCCGGCGGAGAGCCGTGCCCGGGGCGCTCCGCCGGGGGCCGGTCCGAGCCATTTCCGTTACAACTTCTTGACAGCGCGCGGCTTCTGCCCGTCTATCAAGCCTTTGCGAGAAGACCGCGCTGGTATCGGGGGGCGGGCGGGTGCCGGGGATGAAGAATCAATTGATCCGCGACGTCAAACGGGCGGAGGACAGCCGCGAGGCCGCGCCGCGAGGTTGCGCGAGCGAGGCGGAGATGGCGCTGTTTCTCGGCCGCTGGCTGAAGGCGCCGCACCGGATCGGCGCTTTGGCGCCATCGAGTCGTTATCTCGCCCAAGCCATGGCGCGCGAGATCGATCCCCGCCAGGCGCGTCTCGTCGTCGAGCTGGGCGGCGGCACCGGCAGCATCACGCGCGCGCTGCTGGCGGCCGGGCTGGCGCCGGAGCGGCTGATCGTGGTCGAGCGCGACGAGCGCTTGCACCGCCTGCTCGCCAAGCGCTTTCCCGAGCTGCGGGTGATCGCGGGCGATGCCGCCCAGCTCGGCGCGCTGCTGCGGCCGCTCGGCATCACCAGCGTCTCGGCCATCGTCTCGAGCCTGCCGCTGCTGTCGATGCCGAAGCGGCTGCGCCAGCGCATCGTCGAGCAGAGTTTCGCGTTGCTGGACGGGCGCGGCAGCCTGGTGCAGTTCACCTATGGCCTCGCCTCGCCCTTGCCGGCGCGCGACTTCGCCGTCTCCGGCCGCGTCGTGGCGCGCGTCTGGCGCAACTTTCCGCCGGCCTGCGTCTGGCGCTTCGAAGGCCGCGCCGCGGCGATGGCGGAGGTCGCCTGAGCCGCGGAGGGAAGATGGCACGCGGCCGGTCCCTCCGCCGCTTTCCGCCGGACTATTTGCCGCAATGCGCCTCCAGCCGATAGCCGTCGGGATCGATGGCGAAGGCGGCGTAGTAGTCGGGACCGTAATCCGCGCGCAGTCCCGGCTTGCCGTTGTCCCGGCCGCCGCCGGCGAGCGCCGCCTTGTGGAAGGCGTCGACCCCTGCCCGGCTCGGCGCGCTGAAGCAGAGATGCAACCCCGATTGGGCATCCGCCGGCACCGGCCGCTCGACTTCGAGCAGCCACAGCTCGGCATGGCCGTCGCCGTAGCCGAGCGAGGTCGGATACTCCTGCAACAATCGGTAGCCCAGCGGCGCCAGCACCGCGTCGTAAAAGCGCCGCGCCGCCTTGATGCTGCGCACGCCGAGGGAGAGATGGTCGATCATGTCGGGGCCTCCTTCTGTTCTATAACCAGTATGATGGTTATAAAAGCCGAGGCCGGCAATCTTGTCAACCGTCATGTAGGTTAGTATGTGAAGAGCATGACCGTCACTCTCGGCACGCCTTGGATCGCCGCGCCCGCCGAAGAGCTGTGCCTCGACTTCGCCAACACCCGGTATTGGCGGGGGACGGCGCAGCCGAGGGAGGAGCTGGCGGGACTCGGCGAGCTTCTCGGCTGGTGCGCGGCGAAGGCCGGCCTGCCGGATGCCGAGCGCGACGCCCTGGCGCTTTGGGCGTCCACCGAGGCCGCAGCCGCCGCGGCGCTGCTGGCCGAAGCGCTGGCGCTGCGCGAGGCGCTCTATCGCTTGTTCCACGCCATCGCCGCCAAGACCGCGCCGGCAGCGGCGGATCTGCTTCGCCTCAACGGCGCGCTGGCGCACACGACGCCGCGCCGTGCGGTCGAGCCGCGCGCCGATGGTTTCGGCTGGCGCGTGGCGGCAGGCGAGGCCGGCGCGGTGCGGCTGCTGACGCCGGTCCTATGGTCGGCGGGCGATCTTCTCGTCGGCAAACGGCTCGCCAAGGTGCGCCATTGCGCCAATCCCGATTGCCAATGGCTGTTCCTCGACGACAGCAAAAGCGGCAATCGCCGCTGGTGCTCGATGAGCGCTTGCGGCAACCGCGCCAAGGCCCATCGCCATTACGCGCGCAAGAAAGGCGCCGGCGGACCGGAAACCGACGGCTGACGGCCGAAAACCGGCGACTACGCCCGTCTCCCCCGGGGCGGCGTGTCGATGATGCCGGGAGCGGGACGCAGGCCGTCGGCGGCGTCGGGCTTGGCCGGCTGCGTCGCGGCCGCGAGCTGCTTGAGCGGCGTTTCGATGCGGTTCTTGATCTTGCCGTAGACGGCGGCGACCGTGTGCGGCGTGTGGTCGCCGCGATCGAAGAAAAGCTGCGGGTTCTGCCGCGCCGCCGCCGGGACGACATCGGCGGCGGGCTGGGCCGCGTCGGCGGCGCGCGCCTTGAGGAAGCGGATCGCGCCGGTGGCGCCCAGCAGATGCGCGAGATGCAGCTCGGCCGGGTTGGCCTTGCGGTGCAGCGCGTGCTGCAACGCCGCCGCATTCTGCTTGGCAAGCTCGCCCGCCATGATCCCCGCCAGTTTCGCGTCCTTGCGCAGATCGAGAATCTGCTTTTCCGTCGCGGCGTCCTCGACGCCGAGATGGCCGTTGGCGGCGGGCGCGATGGCCGCGGCCAGATCGCCATGGCCGTAGCGCGCGCCGTGCTCGCGTATCATCCGCAGCCAGGTCTGCGCCGTGAACTGGAACAGGCCCGAGGCGCTGGAATGGCGCTGGCGCGCCTGCACGCCGTCGCGCAGGCCGCTCTCGGCGCTCGCCTGTGCCACCAGGAAATCGAAATCGACGCCGGTGGCGGCGCTTGCCTGTCGCAGCGAATCGATGATCTCCGGCGACAGGGGACGGCCCGCCACCATCAGGCCCGCAAGCTGCTCCTCGGCCATCGCCCGCCTCCGCTCCGTTTCACATCCGACAGCGCGTCACGCCGATCATGCTGTCGCGCGTGACCAGCGCGGCCAGCCGCTCCTCGCTCCAGCCCTCGGTGCCGTCCGGCCGCTCCGGCAGCACGAGGTAGCGCATATCGGCGGTGGAATCATGGACCCGCACCTCGACATCCTCCGGCAGCACCGTGCCGAACTCGCGCAGCACCGCGCGCGGCTCGCGCACGGCGCGGCTGCGATAGGCGCGGCTCTTGTACCAGTCCGGCGGCAGGCCCAGCACCATGCGCGGATAGCAGGAGCAGAGCGTGCAGACGATGAGGTTGTGCAGACGAGGCGTGTTCTCGACGACGATGAGCCGGGTCGCCGCCATGTCGATGCCGAACTCGCGCGCCGCCGCCGTGCCGTCCGCCAGCAGCCGCGCCTTGTAGGCCGGGTTGGTCCAGGCGCGCGCCACGATGCGCGCGCCCTGCGCCGGCGTGCGCGCGTCCATCGCCTCGACGGCGCGGCGGACATCGTCGGCACTGACGATGCCTTTCTCGATCAGCAACTCGCGCACCGCCACTTCCAGCGCCTGGTAATAGCCGAGCGGGCCGTCATCCTCGGGCGGCGAGGGATGGCGATGGGGATGAAGGTGATGGATCTCGGTCATGTCGCGCTCATGGGGCGGGTTCGAGCCAATGCTGATAGATCTCGACCTCGACCGTGTCCTGCGCCGGGCCGGCATAATCGGGCCAGATCTCGCCTTGGCGGAAGCGCACGCGGTAGAGCGGCTGCGCCGGCAGGCCCGGCCGGTTGTAGGCCAGCTCCTCGGGGTTGGCGAAGGCGCCGCAGAGCCGCTCGATCTCGCCGGACTGGCCGCGGATGTACCAGGGCGTGCGCAGATGGCCGGGCGGATCGGCCCAGCGCACCCTGACCCGCGCGCCGGGCTGGAAGCGGGGCGCGACCGCCGCCGGCCTCACCCTGCGGTTTCCCGCGCTTCGATCTCGGCGAGCTTGCGCCCGAGCTCGTCGGCGGTGACCACGCCGCGTTGCAGCAGGGTATGGCTGATGGCCGAGATCCAGCGCTCGTAATAGCTCATGGTGTCATAGGCATCGGGCGGCAGCGCTTCGATGTTGCGCCGCAGCTCGTCGACTCGCAGCAGTTGGCGTTGCGACAACAGCATCATCAGCGCGTCGACGCGCTTTTCCCACGGCGCGTGGTCGTGCTCCCGTCGTTCCACCGGTCCCGCCGGCAACCCGCCCATGTCATGGTGTTGGCGCATCCTCGCCTCGCTTGCGCCCAGTATCCCCCCGGCTCGCGGCAACAGGCAAGAGGGCCGCAGGGCCTTGGCGCCCACGCCGGGAGGATGCGTGAGGACAAGGCGCAAAAGCTCAAGCAGGCGCTGGATCGGCGCTCTGCCCGGCTTGACCCTCCCAAGCTCCAGCGCTAGGGCACGGGGCGCAGGACGCGCGGGAGGGGCGGAATGGACATCGGCTTTTGCGGCACCGGCCGCATGGGCAGCGCAATGGTGCTGCGGCTGATCGAGCAAGGCCATCGGCTCACTGTCTGGAACCGCACCGCCGCCAAGGCGGCGGCGCTGCTCGAGCAAGGGGCGCGCTGGGCGGCGAGCCCGGCCGAGTTGGCGCAACGGCACGACACCGTCATCAGCATCCTCACCGACGCGCGCGCCGCCGAGGCGGTCTATGGCGGCGGCGACGGGCTGCTGTCCCGGCCGGTCGCGGGCAGGCTCTTCATCGAGATGAGCACGCTGCTGCCCGAGGACACCCGGCGGCTCGCGGCCCGCGCCGCGGCCAAGGGGGCGGCGCTCCTCGAATGCCCCGTCGGCGGCACGATCGGCCCCGCCCGCGAAGGCAAGCTGCTTGGCCTCGCCGCCGGCGACGGCGCCGCCTTTGCCCGCGCCAGGCCGCTGCTCGAGCAGCTTTGCCGCCGCGTCGATTATCTGGGGCCCAGCGGCTGCGGCGCGGCGATGAAGCTCGCCATCAACCTGCCGCTGGCGGTCTATTGGGAGGCGCTGCGCGAGGCGGTGACGCTGATCGCCGGCAACGGCATCGACATCCCCCAGGCGCTGGCGATCTTTCAGGAGAGTTCCGGCGGCGCCAACGCCTTGAAGAGCCGTGCCGCCAAGATCGTCACCGCGCTCGCCGGTGGCGCGCCCGATGTCGGCTTCGACATCGACGGCGTGCGCAAGGATCTCCGCCTCATGGCCGAGGCGGCGGCGCGCGCCGGGATCGAGCTGCCGCTGGCGGCGAAGGCGCTCGAAGGCTACGACGCGGCGGCGGCCGAAGGCTGGGGCGGGCGCGATGCCTCTTCGCTGGTCGCCTGGCGCGCGGGCGCCGTGCGCCGGTGAGCCCCGCGCTCGATTTCGCCTTCCGGCTGCGCGTAGCGGTGGCGCCGGCGCTCGAGCTGGGCGAAACCCAGGCGGGCCGCCGCCGCATCGTGCCGATCACCGGCGGCAGCGTCGAAGGGCCGCGGCTCAGCGGCCGGGTGCTACCCGGCGGCGCCGATTGGCAGATCATCCGCGCCGATGGCTGCGCCGAGCTTACAGCGCGCTACACGCTTGAAACCGAGGACGGCGCGCTGATCGCGGTGGTCAATCGCGGCCTGCGCCACGGGCCGCCGGAGGTCATCGCCAGGCTCACGGCCGGCGAACCGGTCGACCCCGCCGCCTATTACTTCCGCTGCACGCCGTCCTTCGAGACGGCGGCGCCGGCGCAGCAATGGCTGACGCGCGCGGTCTTCCTCGGCAGCGGCGTGCGGCGGCCGGATACCGTGGAGATCGCCGTCTACGCGGTGCTCTGATCGCCTCGCCTCGGCCTGTCGCCGTCCGGGCATTTTGCCCGGGCGCTATGCTAGGCGCCTGCGCAATTTGCGTCGCGCTTCGCGCGGGCGGATCCCGCCGGCCGCCGATTTTCCGCCGGGCGAAAGTGGCATGATCCCTGCTCTTGTCCCGGCAGCTCGCGCGCGGCGGCATCGCCGGTCTTCGCCAGGAGCAGGTGGTGTGAGCAGGGAATACTTACACCAAACCGTTCACCGAAAATTCATCGGCATTTAATGCATCTTCTATTTCGTGCTTACGCGGGTATGACGGTCGAGGTGAAATTGCCATCATGAAACGAAGTATCGTCTGGCAGATGCTGCTGCCGATCCCGGTGATCTGCGGCGTTGCCATCATCGGCGCCGCCTTTCTCGTGCCGCCGCTCGTCGCCGGGGACGCGGTCGAGAGCGCGGTCGAGCAGGCGCACGAGACGGTCAACCAGTTCAAGGCCATGCGCGCCTATTACACCAAATCCGTCGTCGCCAAGGTGACGAGCGGCAGCGCGATGAAGGCGACTTTCGACCACCAGGGCAAGGCTGACGCCATCCCGTTGCCGGCGACCATGATCCAGGACTTGAGCGCGCTGTTGCAGCAGCGGGGAACCAGCCTGAGGCTCTATAGCCCCTATCCCTTCCCGAACCGCGCCGGCCGCCAGCTCGACCGGTTCGGCGAGGAGGCCTGGGATTTTCTCTCGCGGAATCCGGACGGCGTCTTCTCCCGCCGTGACGTGGTGAACGGCAAGGACATCGTGCGCGTCGCCGAGGCCGACCGGATGGTCGATCCCGGCTGCGTCTCCTGCCATAATTCCTTTCCGGGATCGCCCAAAACGGATTGGAAGCTCGGCGATGTCCGCGGCGTGCTGGAGGTCGACGCGGATCTCTCGCCGGCGCTGGCCCGCGGCGCAACGCTCACCCATATCGTCCTGCTCGGCGCCGCGCTTGTCGCCGGCCTTCTGGCGCTGGTCGCCGCGCTGCTGGCGCGCCGCATCAGCCTGCCGATCAAGGCGATGACCACGGCGATGCAGCGCCTGGCGGCGGGCGACAGCGACAGCGACATCCCCGCGCTCGGCCGCAAGGACGAGGTCGGCACCATGGCCGGCGCGGTGGTCGTGTTCAAGGAGAACACGATCAAGACGCGCCGACTCGAGGCGCAGCGCCAGGAAGAGGAGGTGCGCAAGGCGGAGCGGCATCAGCGCATCGAGGCGCACATCGCGGATTTCGAGCGCTCGGTGCGCGACGCGCTCAACGCGCTGGGGTCGGCCTCGACCGAGATGCAGGCAACCGCCGAGAGCATGTCCGGCACCGCCGAGCTGACGAGCCATCGGGCATCGGCCGTCTCGGCGGCGTCCGAGCAGGCAGCCGCCAACGTCTCGACCGTCGCCTCGGCAACGGAGGAGATGTCCTCATCGATCGCCGAGATCGGCCGGCAGATCCGCCAGTCAAGCGAGATCGCCGGCCAAGCGGTCGAGGAGGCGACGCGCACGGGCGCTTCGATGCGGACGCTCGACGACACGGCGCAGAAGATCAGCGAGGTGGTGCAGCTCATCAACGACATCGCCAACCAGACCAATCTCCTGGCGCTCAACGCCACGATCGAGGCGGCGCGCGCCGGCGAGGCAGGCAAGGGTTTCGCCGTGGTCGCCGCGGAGGTGAAGAGCCTGGCGACGCAAACCGCCAAGGCGACGGAGGAGATCGGCGCTCAGGTCAGCGCCATGCAAGGCGCCTCGAAGGGCGCGATCGAGGCGATGGGCCGCATCGACACGACGATCGGGCGGATCAACGCCATCGCCGGCACGATCGCCGCCGCCGTCGAGCAGCAGGACGCGACGACGCGCGACATCGCGCGCAATACCCAGGAGGCGGCCAAGGGCGCGGCCGAGGTCACCCGCAACATGTCCGATGTCGGTCAGGTGGCGGACGCCACCGGCGCGGCGGCGGGCCAGGTGCTGGCCTCGGCAACCAGCCTTGCCCAGCAGGCGGAGATGCTGCGCGGCGAGGTCGACCAATTCCTCGCCAATATCCGCGCCGCGTGAGGCGGGCGGCGGGGTATCGCTGGGGACGAGGCGTCTAGGCGGCGAGCGTTTGGGGATCCCGGCTAGTATTTCTCCGGAACCCAGCGCTGCATCGACTTGCGCGGGCGCTTGTAGCCGGCGTCGGGCTGGCGCGGCGGCAGATCGAGCTCGACCGGACGCAGGTCCTTGTAGGGAATCTGACGCAGCAGATGAGCGATGCAGTTGAGCCGCGCCTTCTTCTTGCTGTCGGCGTTGACGATGTGCCAGGGGGTGAGCGCGTGGTCGGTGTGCTTCAGCATGACGTCCTTGGCCCGCGAGTACTCGACCCAGCGCTCGCGCGATTCGAGGTCCATCGGGCTCAGCTTCCAGCGCTTGATCGGGTTGCGCATGCGGTCGAGGAAGCGCCGCTCCTGCTCCTCGTCATTGACCGAGAACCAGTATTTGACGAGATGGATGCCGGCGCGCACCAACATCTCCTCGAACAGCGGGCAGGCGCGCAGGAATTCCCTGTATTCGTCCTCGGTGCAGAAGCCCATGACGCGCTCGACGCCGGCGCGGTTGTACCAGCTTCGGTCGAACAGCACGATCTCGCCGCACGCCGGAAGCTGCTCGACATAGCGCTGGAAGTACCACTGGCCGCGCTCCTTCTCGGTCGGCGTGCCGAGAGCGACGATGCGGCAGAAGCGGGGGTTGAGGCATTCGGCGATGCGCTTGATCACGCCGCCCTTGCCGGCGGCGTCGCGGCCCTCGAAGATCACGACCACCTTGAGCCCTTCGAGCCGCACCCATTCCTGCAGCTTCAGCAGCTCCACCTGCAGCCGGGCCAGCTCGTCGACGTAACGATAATTCTTCTTCGGCCGCCTCGGCGGCCTGCCGTCGCCGACGATGTGCCAGCGGCGCTCGATGCGCGCCTTCTCGTGGGCATCGCGCAGCACCTCGCCGCCCACCCGGAGCAGCTCGCGCTGCTTCTTCTTCCGCTTTCCCATGGCGACACCTATGGCAAACGGCGCCTTTTGGCGACCGTACCATCCTGGCAGAACTTTGCCAATATTCGGTGAACACCGGGGGCGGCAAGGTGCCCGTCGCCGCTGCCGATATCGGGCCGATGGCGCGCCGCGAGGCCATGAGCCCCAGGGCAAATGCGCACGCCCGTCCGCTCCGCGCGAAGATCGGCGTCCATGCGGCCGGGCAGCGCTATTTGTGGCGCGCGCGCTCCATGAAGGCGCGAAGGATCGCATTCATGCGGGTCTGATAGCCCGGCCCCGTCTTGCGAAAGAATTCGATCACGTCGGGATCGACGCGAATGCTGATGGCGACTTTTTGCAAGGGCTCGACCGCACGTGCCTTCGCGAACCACGCGTCATCGAGCAGCGGCGCCACATCCGGATCGCGCCTCACGTCAGCTTCGATCTCGGCATTCGTCGTCGATCGGACCCGCCGCAGATCGGTCCTACCCGGACGGGTCTTCGCCGGCTTCCGGGAATGCCTCGCGGTATCTCTTTCTTTCACGGTCATGGGCTCTCCTTGCGGAGATGATCCGCCTGCGAGCGCCGCGCCAGGTGTAGACGAGTACCAGCTCCAACCCGTCCACCGCGCCAAGGGCAATCCAGCGCGTCTCGCCGTAATCCCGCCGCGTATCGATCCATTCGATCGTCGGCCCTAGAAAGACACCGACGGCCCAAGCAAAATCGATGCCCCGAGCCGCGATGTTCGCGTCATTTTTCTCGGGATCCCATTCAAAGTCCATTTCCGGACCTCCGGGTTCAAGCAGGCCATGCCATTCCATCTCCATGAAATCGCGCGGGCCCAATTGCCCCGGCTCTTTTGCCGGCCTTCTCGCGTATATTCAATTGTATATACCATCGGCGTCGTCGCTGTCAACCACCCGCCACATCGGGCAACGCATCCTCGCTGGGCGGGATCGGCGGTGAGCGCACCATTGCTATCGCCGGAGTTCAGCTGCGCGTCATTGGCGAGTACTGCTGGCGTGGCGCGGTCGATGGTGCCGCAGCCGACGCGACCCTCCCGTAGCCCGGGCTCACTCCGCCGCCGCGGCGCGCCCGGGCCGCGCCAGCAGCCCTTCGACCAGTCCCGCGATGCCGCGCGGCATGAAGATGATGAACAGCACCAGCAGCACGCCGTAGATGGTGTTGGCGGCGCCGATGAAATGCGTTCCGAAGGCGACGCGCAGCCCTTCGGCCAGGACGAGGGTGAGGAGCGCGCCGATGGTCGGCCCCAGCAGCGAATACATGCCGCCGGCGATGGCGGCGAAGACGATCTGCAGCGAGACGCCGACGCCTGACACCGTCTCGGGATTCACATACATGAGGTATTGCACGTAGACGCCGCCGCCGAGCGCGGTAAGCCCGGCGGAGATCAGCGTCACGCGCAGCTTCTCGCGCATCACGTCGATGCCGATGGCGGCGGCCGCGCCCTCGTCCTCGTTGATCGCCTCGAGCGCCTTGCTGCCCATGCCGCGCTCGAGCCAGAGCCAGAGCGCCAGCCCGGCGAGCCAGAGCGCCAGCGCCAGGAAATAGAACTGGCTCTTTTCCGGGAATTGCAGCGCGTACCACGAGGCGTGGCCGGCGGCGCGCGGCGTCATGCCGAGCGAGCCGCCGGTCACGTCGCGCAGCGCCACGATCGACAGCAGCACCACCTGACTCAACGCCAAGGTGACGAGCGCGTAGTAATGGCCGACGACCCGCATGCGGGTGGCGGGATACCCCACCACCAGCGCCAGGAGCGCCGCCAGCAGCATGCTCGCGGGAATGCCGAGCCAGGGCGTCACGTCGTAGTCGTTCCACAGCAAGGCCGGGACATAGGCGCCGATGCCGAGAAAGGCGCCATGGCCGAGCGAGACCAGGCCGAAGCGGCCCATCATCGACCAGGCGGTGTAGATGAAGCCCCAGAGCAGCACTTGCACCGCGATATGCAGGAAATAATCCCGGAGCGCCAGCGGCGCCAGCAGCAGGACGAGCGCCGCGAGCGCCTTCGAAAGACGCGCCGTCATTTGCCGAGGATCCCTTGCGGGCGCAGCAGGATGAGCACGATGAAGACGACGAAAGCCAGGACGTGGGAGGCCTCGATCGAGACGTAATAGCCGGCGACGGCGATGATCTGGCTGATGATGAAGGCGGCGACGAAGCCGCCGATCATGTTGCCGAGTCCGCCCAGCACGCAGATCATGAAGGTGATCGGGCCGAAGGTGAGGCCGATGAAGGGATGGACGTCGTATTGCAGCAGCAGCAGGCAGGCGGCGAGCCCGGCAAGCCCGCCGCCGATGGCCGAGGTCAGGAGGTAGATGCGGCGCTGGTCGACGCCCATCAGCCCCATGATCTCGCGGTCCTGCGCCACGGCGCGGATCGCCGTGCCGAGGAAGCTGCGCGACAGGAAGAGATAGAGCGCGGCGGCGCCGAGCAGCGCCGCGAAGAAGGCGATCAGCCGCGACAGGCTGATGAAGATGTCGCCGAGCGCGATCACCGGCAGGCGCAGGCCGAGGTTGCGGAAATCGGTGCCGAACAGCAGCGTCGCCGCGCTCTGCAGAAAGAACAGCAGCCCGCCGGTGGCAAGAAGCTGGTTGATCGGCGCCGAGCCCAGGATCGGCGCGATGATCAGGAGATGGACGAGCACGCCGAGCAGCGCCACGACGGCGACCGCCGCAACGGCGGCCATCGGCACCGGCCAGCCGGCGCTGTCGGTCAGCCACCACTCGGCGTACATGCCGCACATGACCAGCTCGGCATAGGCGATCCAGACGACGTCGACGACGCCGAAGATCAGATTGAGCCCCAGCGCCAGCAGCGCCAGCACGCCGCCCAGGAGAATGCCGTTCGTCACGGCCTCGAGGAGGTAGATGTCCATGGCGCTAAGGCGACCGCATCGGCGTCACATCCCCATATAGGCCCGGCGGATCTCCTCGTTGCGCGCGAGCTCGCCGGCCGCGCCGGAAAGCCGGATGCGGCCGCCGTCGAGGAGATAGGCGCGATCGGCGATGTCCAGCACCTGCTGCACGTTCTGCTCGACGATCAGCACGGTGAAGCCCTCGGCGCGGATGCGGCGCACGAGATCGAACACCTGCTCGACCATCAGCGGCGCGAGCCCGGCCGAGGGCTCGTCCAGCAGCAGCAGCTTCGGCTTCGACATCAGCGCGCGGCCGATGGCGCACATCTGCTGCTCGCCGCCCGACATGGTGCCGGCCGGCTGGCGGCGGCGCTCGGAGAGGCGCGGGAAAAGCTCGTAGACCCAGGCGAGGCGCTCGGCGAAATGCCGCCGCGCCGCCGGGATGAAGGCGCCCATGCGCAGATTCTCCTCCACCGTGAGTCGGGGAAAGAGACGCCGGTTCTCCGGCACATGGGCGATGCCGGCGGCGACGATGCGATGGGCGGGCAGCGCCTCCAGCGCGCGGCCTTCGAGCGCGAAGCCGCCGCCGCGCGCCGGCAGCAGGCCGGAAATGACGCGCATCAGCGTCGTCTTACCGGCGCCGTTGGCGCCGATCACCGCCACCGCCTCGCCCGCGGCGACCGCGAGCGAGACGCCGAACAGCGCCTGGAAGCTGCCATAGCCGGCGGAGATATCGGTGACCGTCAGCATCCGCCGGCCTTGTGGCCGAGATAGACTTCCGCCACCCGCGCGTCGCGCGCGGCCTCGGCGGGCCTGCCTTCGAAGATCATCTCGCCGTGGTCGAGGACGATGACGCGGTCGACGACGCGCATCAGCACGCCCATGATATGCTCGACCCAAATGACGGTGATGCCGAGCGTCTTGCGGATGTCGTCGAGCAGGGCGGCGGCGCGCTCCATCTCGGCGGCATCGAGCCCGCCCAGGCTCTCATCGGCCAGCAGCAGCTTCGGCTGCGTCGCGAGCGCGCGGGCGAGCTCGAGCTTCTTCAACGCGGCGGCGCCGAGCCCGTCGGTGCGCGCCGCCGCGTCGCTCGGCAGGCCGACGCGCTCCAGCGCCGCCGCGGCCCGCCGGCGCGCCTCCGCGCGTTCGACGGCGCCGCCGGCGGCGTAGAACGCCGCGAGCGCGACGTTGTCGACGAGCGAGAGCTTGCGGAACGGCCGCGGGATCTGGAAGGTGCGCGCGATCCCCTTGCGGCAGACGAGATGCGCCGGCATGCCGGCGATCTCGGCGCCGGCGAAGCGGATCGAGCCGCCGGTCGGCGCCAGCGCGCCGGCGATCAGGTTGAAGGTCGTGCTCTTGCCCGACCCGTTGGGGCCGATCAGGCCCAGGATCTCGCCTTCCCTGACGTCGAACGAGACCCCGTTCACCGCCAGGAAGCCGCCGAAGCGCTTGGCGAGCGAGCGGACGCTCAGCACCTCCCGTGCGCTCAGGCGAGAGCGTAAGGCGAGGAGCTCGGCAGCGGCAGCACCGGCTCGGCGGTCTTGATGTTGCCGGGCCAGACCACGGTGGTCGCGTCCTTGGTGTATTGCATCACGACCGGCGTCGAGCGTTCGTTCTGTCCGGACATCGGCGTGCCCGGCGGGAAGAACTTGACGCCGTAGCCCTGCGTGGTGCCGCCGGGCGGAATGTCCACGTCGAGCGCCGCCTTGCGCACCGCCTCGGGATCGGCGCCGCCATACTTCTCGATCGCGATGGGCAGCACGTTCTGCAGCAGGATCCAGCTTTGGTTGAAGCCCATCGAGCAATGCGGCGGCACTTCCTTGGCGCCGGTCTTGGTTTTGTAGCGCTCGACCATGGTCTTGATGAGATCGCCCAGCCCCGGGGCCAGCGTCTTAGGATCGAGGAGCTGCGACGGCACGGGGTCGACGTCGCAGAAGAAATCGACGTCGGCGTGGAAGGTGTCACGCAGCTTGTCGATCTGGCTGTAGCCGGCGCCATTGCCGATCAGCATCTTGAAGCGCAGGCCCGCCTCGCGCGCCTGGCGCAGGAAGAGCGTGATGTCGGGGTTGTAGCCGGTGTGCAGGATGACGTCCGGCCGTCCGCGCTTCAGCTTGGTGACCAGCGAAGAAAGATCGGGGGTGGTGGCGGAATAGGCCTCCTTGAGCACGATCTCGGTGATGCCTTTCGCCTTGCAGTATTGCTCGTCGGCATCGCCGCAGCCGGTGCCGTAGGGGCCGTCCTCGTAGATGATCGCCGCCCGGATCTCCTTGGGCTCCAGGCGGAGCTTTGCCTGGGCGTTTTCGGCGAGGAAGCTCGCCCCGGCCTCGCCGTACTGGTCGCTGTGGATCTGGGCGCGGAAGGCGTAGTGCAGGTTCTTGTTCTTGAAGACCGAGGACGCCACGGCGGTGGTGATCCAGAGGATTTTCTTTTCGGTCTCGAGCTTGGCGGCGAGCGGCACCGCATGGGCGCTGGAATAGACCCCCAGCACGATGTCGACCTTTTCCTGGGTGATGAGGCGCTCGGCCTCGTTGATGGCGATCTCGGGCTTGCTTTGGGAATCCGCGTTGACCGGCTCGACCTTGTATTTGCCGAGCACGCCGCCGCGCTCGTTGGTGAGGTCGATGGCGATCTGCGCCCCCACCGCCGAGGCGGTCGAGCCGGCGGCGGCGAACGGCCCCGACAGGTCGTAGAGCACGCCGATGCGGATCGGCTTCTCCTGCGCGAAGGCGCGGCGGCCCAGCGCCGGCAGGCTCGCCAGCGCCGCCGAGTATTTGAGCACCGACCGTCTCGACGTGGTCATGATCGTCCTCCCTTGCGGTTTGCGGCCTTTGGCCGTCTCGTTGCCGCCAGTCTTCGGCAAGTGGCGGCAGGTGTCAACGCGCGGGGCCACATCGGCGCCGCCGTCCCGACATGCGGAGAAGGCAATGGCATGCCGGCACCGACCAGGGATAATGACAAGGCGAGAGGGCCGGCGCCATACTCCGGCGCGGGCGACGCAAGGGCAGGGCCATGACCGAGCGGATCGGCATCATCATGAACGGCGTGACCGGCCGGATGGGGACGAACCAGCACCTTATCCGCTCCGTGCTGGCGCTGCGCCGGGAAGGCGGGATCCAGCTCGCGGACGGCAGGCGCGTCGTGCCGGAGCCGATCCTGGTCGGCCGCGACATCGCGAAGCTGGAGCAGCTCGCCGCCGCCCACGGGGTCCAGCGTTTCACCACCGACCTCCACGCGGCGCTCGCCGACCGGGGTGCCAGCGTCTATTTCGACGCCGTCACCACCGATTTGCGCCAGGAGAACCTGGAAAAAGCGATCGCGGCGCGAAAGCACGTCTATACGGAAAAGCCGGTGGCCGGATCGACCGCCGCGGCGCTGGCGCTTTATCGCCGAGCCCAGGCCGCCGGCATCAAGCACGGCGTGGTGCAGGACAAGCTGTTCCTGCCCGGGCTGGTCAAGCTGCGCCGGCTCAACGAGGCCGGATTCTTCGGCCGCATCCTCACCGTCAAGGGCGATTTCGGCTATTGGGTCTTTCCCGGCGACGGGCCGCCGGCGCAGCGCCCGTCCTGGAACTACCGCAAATCCCAGGGGGGCGGCATTATCCTCGACATGCTCTGCCATTGGCGCTACGTGCTCGATACGCTCTTCGGCGAGGTGCGCGCGGTGAGCTGCCGCGGCGCGCTGTTGTTCGATCGGCGCTGGGACGAGCGCGGCCGGCCTTACGCCGCCGACGCCGAGGACGCCGCCTTTGCCACCTTCGAGCTCGAGGGCGGCATCCTCGCCCAGATCAACAGCTCCTGGCAGACGCGCGTGCGCCGCGACGATCTCGCGACCTTCCAGGTCGACGGCACCGAAGGCTCGGCCGTCGCCGGCCTGACGCGCTGCTGGATCCAGCCGAAGGCGGCGACGCCCAAGCCGGTGTGGAACCCGGACGAGCGGCGCAGCGACGATTTTCTCGCGCAGTGGCAGGAAGTGCCGGACACCGAGACCTATCCCAACGGCTTTAAGGCGCAGTGGGAGCTGTTCCTGCGCCACGTGCTGGAGGACGCGCCCTTCGGCTGGGATTTGCTGGCCGGTGCCAAGGGAGTGCAGCTTGCCGAGCTCGGCTACAAGAGCTGGGCCGAGCGGCGCTGGATCGACGTGCCGCGGCTGGAGGGCTAGGCGATGGCGACGATCACGCTGCCCGGCCCGGACCGCAGCCTCCGCCGTTACGCCACACAGCCGCCGCGCGCCTTCCCGGCGCGCGCCGCCGAGCCCTTCAACCGCGTCGCGCTGGCGGCGGCGCATGTGGTGGCCGATCCGCTGGCCAGCGCCGATCCCTGGATCGAGACGCGGCTCGACTGGGACGCGACCATCGCCTATCGCCGCCATCTCTGGGCGCTGGGCTTCGGCGTCGCCGAGGCGATGGACACGGCGCAACGCGGCGCCGGGCTCGAATGGTCGAGCGCGCTCGAGTTGATCCGCCACTCGCTCGACGCGGCCAAGGACGTCCCCGGCGCCCTTCTCTATTGCGGCGCCGGCACCGATCACCTGGGCGCGGGCGCGCATCGCCTCGACCAGGTGATCTCGGCCTATGAAAAGCAGGTGGCGGCGATCGAGGAGCTGGGCGGACGCATCGTGCTGATGGCGAGCCGCGCGCTCGCCGCCGCGGCGCGCGGGCCCGGCGACTACGCCAAGGTCTATGACCGCATCCTCGGCCAGGTGAAGAACAAGGTCATCCTCCACTGGCTCGGCGACATGTTCGATCCGGCGCTCGCCGGCTATTGGGGGCACAAGGACCTCGACGCCGCGAGCGACGTCATGCTCGACATCGTCAAGCGCCACAGGACGAAGATCGACGGCGTCAAGATCTCGCTGCTGGACAAGCAGCGCGAGGTGGCGCTGCGCTGGCTGCTGCCCGAGGGCGTGCGCATGTATACGGGCGATGATTTCAACTATGCCGAGTTGATCGCCGGCGACGGCGAGCGCCATTCCGACGCGCTGCTCGGCATTTTCGACGCCATCGCGCCCGCCGCCTCGGCGGCGCTTGCCGCGCTGGCGCATGACGAGCCGAAGCGGTTTCACGACATCCTGGCGCCGACCGTGCCGCTCGCCCGCCACATCTTCCGCGCGCCCACCCGCTTCTACAAGACCGGCGTGGTGTTCATGGCCTATCTCAACGGCCATCAGCGGCATTTCACCATGGTCGCCGGCCAGGAGAGCGCGCGTTCGCTGCTTCATCTCGTCGAGATCTTTCAGCTCGCCGACGCCGCGGGACTGCTCGCCGATCCCGATCTCGCCTGCGCGCGCATGGCGACGGTGCTGCGCCTGCACGGCGTCGAGCCCTGATGCGCGATCTCGCGCGCGACGCGCGCTGGCTTTCGATCAACACCGCGACCACGCGCGGCCAGTGGGATCTCCGCCAGGCGATCGACGGCGTCGCGCGCGCCGGCATCGCCGGCATCTCGCCCTGGCGCGACCAGCTTCAGGCGATGGGCGTGGCGGCGGCGGCGGCGGCGATCCGCGCCAACGGCCTTGTCGTCACCGGCCTCTGCCGCGGCGGCATGTTCACCGAATTCGACCGCGCCGGCCTCGCGCGCGCGCTCGACGACAACCGGCGCGCCGTCGACGAGGCGGCGGCGATCGGCGCGCGCTGCCTGGTGCTGGTGGTGGGCGGTTTGGCGCCGCGCTCGCGCGACCTCGCGGCCGCGCGCGCGCTGGTGCGCGACGGCATCGCCGCGCTGCTGCCCCATGCGCGCGCGGCCGGCGTGCCGCTCGCCATCGAGCCGCTGCACCCGATGTATGCCGCCGACCGCGCCTGCATCAACACGCTCGCCGAGGCCAACGATCTCTGCGACGCGCTGGGCGAGGGCGTCGGCGTCGCCATCGACGTCTACCACGTCTGGTGGGATAGGGCGCTCGAGCGCGAGATCGCCCGCGCCGGTCGTGCCGGCCGCATCCTCGCCTATCACGTCTGCGACTGGCTGGTGCCGACGCGCGACCTGTTGCTGGACCGCGGCATGATGGGCGACGGCGTCATCGACCTGAAGCGCATCCGCTCCTGGATCGAGGCCGCGGGCTATGCCGGATCCTGCGAGGTCGAGATCTTCTCTCGCGAGAATTGGTGGAAGCGCCCGGGCGAGGAGGTGCTCGCCACCTGCATCGAGCGCTATCGGCGCGTCTGCTGAGCGCGCGCCGGCGGCGTCTTCGGCTCGATCAGGCTGGCGACAGCGTCGCCGCTTCGGCGGGAGCCTCGACCACGGCGTCGCCGGCGGGCGCGGTTTCCGCCTCTTGCGCCGGCGGGTGGCGGTCGAAGCTGGTGAGCGAGGGCGATTTGTCGATGATCTCCTCGAGGATCATCCGCGCCGTGTCGAGGTCGTCGAGCAGGCCGCTCGGCAGCTTGTCCGGCGGCTGCTTCTCCAGCACCTCGCGCGCCTGGCTCAGCGCGCCGATCTCGTGAATGAAGGTCTCGCGCGCGCCGATCGGCAGCCAGGGATTGGCCGAGAGCGCGAAGCAGAATTTGAGGCAGGCCTTGACCGTCAGGATGACGATCTCCGCCTCTTCGCGATCGACCGCCGCGGCGACGATGCCGGCCTGGCGCGAGCGCAGCGCCGTGAGCTGCTGGACGCGGCCGCGGATCACCGCCACCAGCGCCGCATGCTCGTTGATCTTGGCGCGGAAGGTCCAATAGGGCTCGAAGGAATGCTGCTGGATGGCGAGATAGGCGTTCTCGGCGAGCGCCGCCGCCTCGGCCCAAAGCCGTTTCAGCGCGTCGAGCAGCTCGGCCATCGAGGCCGGCACCGATTTGCGCAGGCTTTCCTGCCAGCGGAAGGTGGTCGCGCGCGTGCTCGCCGTCATCGCCTTGCCCGATCAAGCCACAGCGCCCGCGAGCCTGCCGCGCCAATGCTTGCCAAGCCTATAAAATTACCGGCAATTTTAGCGATCGAGAAAAGTCCCTTGAGAGCGTTTGCCCGGCGGCGGGCAGGCTCTCAGCGCGCGAGGTAAAGGGCGATCTCGCGCGACAGTGCCGGATATCTGCGGCTGAGCTCGACGAAGGTGTCGTCGCTCTCCTCCGCCGTCGGCAGCTCCGCTTCTGCCGCCGCCAGGGTCGGCGGCGTCGGCGCGTCCGCCGGCGCCAGAGCAACCCGCCAGGTTTCAACGAAATGGGTCACCAAGCCCTCGCCACCCCATCATCTCGAGGGGAACGTGACCAAACTTGGTTAACCAAACGTTTACGCGGGCGGCGGCGTTGCTCAATCCGCGGCGAAGCCGACCTTGCGGTGCGAGCCGTCGCAATAGGGCTTGTTGGCGGAGGCGCCGCAGCGGCAGAGATAGGTCTGCGTCACGCGGTTGAGCGTCCGCCCGGTGCCCGAGATGATTTCGAGATTGCCGTCGAGCTGCAGCGGCCCGTTCTTGAGCGCCGTCACGGTCAGCGTCCCGCCCGCGGCGGCGAGTGGCTCGGACGCCTGCTCGGCCGGCTCGCCGGTGGCGACGAAACCCGCGGCGACATGGCTGGTATCGCAATAAGGCTTGTGTTTGGACTTGCCGCAGCGGCAGAGCGTCGCGCGATAGCCCGAGGCGGCGCCGGCCAGCGGCGCGTTGACGGCGAGCGGCCCGTTCTCGCGCAGGCGCAGGGTGTTCACCAGCGGCGCCGTCTCGCCGGCGACGCCGTCGCGCCGCTCATAGGTGATGGCGCCCGAGGGACAATTATGCGCCAGCGCCGCGACTTCGGCCGGCGTGGCCGCGTCGGGATGAATCCATTCGCCCTCGACATTGGGCACGAACACGTCGGGATGGGTCAGCACGCAATGCCGCGCATGAATGCAGCGCGCAGCGTCGAATCGGACGATGATTTCCTTGCCGGCGACTTCCTCGATCTCGGCCATGGCGACACCTCCAAGGCAAATCTAACCCGGATTTCCCGCCGAGGCACGCCCCAGAACGGCAGACAGGCAGGCCGCCGCGGCAGACCTGTCATGACAGCGTCTCATGCGGTCGCCGCTTCCATGGGCGGCGGGAACTCGCCGGCAAGGACGGTGCCGTCGCGGCACATGCCGGTCAAGCCGCGAGCGCGATCGAAATCGAGCGTCGCCCTGTCCGCCCCATCGCCTCTTTGGTTACACTGCCGAGGGCGGATTTTCCAGTCGAGGCGCGGCGCGTGGGCGAAGAGGTCGAGACCGATCGGCGCTGGTCGCTGCTGATGGCGGCGGCGCAGGATGGCGACCGCGCCGCCTATGAGCGGCTGTTGCGCGAGATCGTGCCGTTCATCCGCGCCGTGGCTTCGCGCCAGCACCGCGCGCGCGACCGCGTCGAGGAGGTGACGCAGGAGGTGCTGCTCACCCTCCACCGCGTCCGCCACACCTACGATCCCGCGCGCCCGTTCCGCCACTGGCTGGCGGCGATCGCGCGGCGGCGATCGATCGACGCGCTGCGCCGGCGCTTCCGCACGGAAGCCCATGAGGTCGCCGACGACAGCGCCTATGAAACCTTTGCCGACCCCGCGGCGAACCGGGTCATGGAGGTGTCGGCGGCGGCCGACGGCCTGGGCGAGGCCATCGCCGCCCTGACGCCGCCGCAGCGCGAGGCGATCGAGCTGTTGAAGCTGCGCGAGATGAGCCTCGCCGAGGCGGCGAGCGTGAGCGGCAAGTCGATCGCTGCGCTCAAGGTCAATGTGCACCGGGCGATCAAGGCGCTGCGCCGGCGCCTGAGGGGAGAGGAGCGATGACGGCCGCTACCGACGGGCTGATCGAGCGGCTGGCCGCCACGGCGCAGCCGGTGCGCCGCTTGCGGCCGCCGCTGCTGCGCGCCGGCCTGTGGCTTGCCGCCGTGGCGGCGGCGCTGGCGGCGATGGTGTTGCTGTTTGCCGATCTCGACCTCTTTGCGCGCCGCGCCTCCGACCCGAAGCTCGCCGTGGAGCTGGTCTTCACCCTGCTCACCGGCATCCTTGCCGTCATCGCCGCCTTCGAGCTGAGCCTGCCCGACCGCGCCGCCGCCTGGGCGCTGCTGCCGCTGCCCACGCTGGCGCTGTGGATCGCCAGCAGCGGCTATAGCTGCTGGCGCCACCTCCTCGTCCATGGCCCCGAAGGCTGGGTCATCGGCGAAAGCGCCGCCTGCCTTCGCTTCATTCTCGCCGTCAGCGTGCCGCTGGCCGTGAGCCTCCTCATCCTGCTGCGCCGCGCCGCACCCTTGACGCCGGTGCGGGTGGCCGCCATGGGCGGCCTCGGCGTCGCCGCCATCGCCGCCTTTGCGCTGCAATTCTTCCACCCCTTCGACGTGACCTTCATGGATCTCGCCGTCCACCTGGCGGCCGTGGCCATGTTCGTTGCCGCGATGGCGGGGGTGGCGCGGGTGGCGCAGAGTCGGTCCAGAGGCTGAGGCCCACCGGGCGCGACACTCTCTTGCCGCCCGGCTGTGCCGTTGTGTAAGGGTGGAGCGTCACCAGAGGGCGCGCCGCGCGAAAGCACCAAGGATGAAAGCCGCCGAGTTCGACTACGCCGCGGCCGGGAGCGTGGCGGAAGCATGCCGGCTGCTCGCCGGCGCCGGGGGCGACGGCAAGATCATCGCCGGCGGCCAGACCCTGGTGCCGCTGATGGCGATGCGGCTGGTCCGGCCGGCGCTGCTGGTCGATATCAACGGCATCGCCGCGTTGCGCGGCGTCGCGGCGGCTGACGGCCATCTCGGCATCGGCGCCGGCACGCGCCAGGCCGACGCGCTCGCCGATCCCGTCCTGCGCCGGCGCCTGCCGCTGCTCGCCAAGGCGCTCGGCTTCGTCGGCCATGTCCAGACGCGCAACCGCGGCACCGTCGGCGGCAGCCTCGCCCATGCCGATCCGGCGGCGGAGATCTGCCTGGTGGCGGCGACGCTGGAGGCCGAGCTGGTCGCGCGCTCCACCGCCGGCGAGCGCCGCATCGCCGCGCGCGATTTCTTCGCCGGCGCGATGACGACGACGCTCGGCCCCGAGGAATGCCTCGTCGCCGCGCATTTCCCGCTCTGGCGGGAAGAGCGGCTCGGCACCGGCTTCCAGGAGACCAGCATCCGCCGCAGCGATTTCGCGCTGGCGGCGGCGGCGGCGCAGCTCGTCTTGGACGCGCGCGGCGTCTGCCGGCGCGCCGCCCTCGGGCTGGGCGGCGCCGCGGCCACGCCGCTGCGCCTCGAGGCCGCAGCGGAGCGCCTCATCGGCACGCGGCTCGAGCCTGCCGACATTGCCGCCGCCCGCGTGCTCGCCGAAGCCGCGGTCGAGCCGATCTCCGACCTTCACGCCTCGGCCGAGCATCGCCGCCGCGTCGCCGGCGCGATGGTCGAGCGCGCGCTCGCCGAGGCGCGCCAGGCGGCGGGGGCTTGAGCGATGTCGGAGCATGACATCGCGCTCACCGTCAACGGCAGAAGCCGCCGCGCCCGCGTCCCGGCGCGGCTCACGCTGGTCGATTTCCTGCGCGAGCATCTGCGCCTCACCGGCACCCATGCCGGCTGCGAGCACGGCGTCTGCGGCGCCTGCTCGGTGCTGCTCGACGGAAGGCCGGTGCGCTCCTGCCTGATCTTCGCGGTGCAGGCGGACGGCGCCGAGATCACCACCGTCGAGGGCCTCGCGCCGGAGCCCGGCGCGCTCAGCCTCTTGCAGGACAGCTTCTGCGAGGCGCATGGGCTGCAATGCGGCTTTTGCACGCCGGGCATGCTGATCGCCGCCGAGGCGCTGTTGCGGGCGACGCTGTCGCCGTCGGAGGCGGAGATCCGCGAGGCCATCGGCGGCAATCTCTGCCGTTGCACCGGCTACAAGCAGATCGTCGACGCCATCAAGCTCGCCGCCGAGCGGCTGCGCGGCTCCAACCTCGGCGGGCCCGGCCATGGCTGAGCGCCAATTCCGCTATATCGGCCGCAAGCGGCGCCCGAAAGAGGACCGCCGCTTCGTCGCCGGCGCCGGCCGCTTCGTCGCCGACCTCGCTTTGCCGGAGATGCTGCACGTGGCGCTGGTGGCGAGCCCCTATCCCGCCGCGCGCATCCGCGCCATCGACGCCCGAGCGGCGCTGGCGCTGCCGGGCGTGCGCGCCGTGCTCACCGGCGCGGAGTTGGCGCAGGCGACCGACCCGCTGCTCACCGGCCTCGACATTCCCAAGGTGCGGCGCTTTCCGCTGGCGGTCGGCCGGGCGCGCTACGTCGGCGAATGGGTGGCCGCCGTGGTGGCCGAGAGCCGCGCGCTCGCCGAAGACGCGGCCGAGCGTGTGGAGGTCGATTACGAGCCGCTGCCTTTCGTCATCGATCCCGAAGCGGCGCTCGCGCCCGGCGCGCCGCCGGTCCATCCCGAGCACGGCTCGAACCTGCTCTATCGCCGCACCTTCACCTGGGGCGCGGTGGCGCAGGATTTCGCCGCCGCCGAGCGCACGCTCTCCTTTCGCGCGCGCTGGCATCGCAGCGCCACCGTGCCGATCGAGACCTTCGGCGTGGTCGCGCATTGGGACGCGCAGGCGCGGCTGCTCGACGTCTGGGCCTCGATCCAGATGCCGAAATATCCCGATCAGCTCGCCCGCGCGCTGCGGCTGCCCGGCAATGCCGTGCGCGTCCATTTCGACGTCGATGTCGGCGGCTCCTATGGCGTGAAGCGCGGCATCAAGCACAGCGTGCTCGCGGGATACCTCGCGATGAAGCTTGGCGCGCCGGTCCGCCTGATCGAAGACCGGCTCGAGAACATGCGCGGCGGCGACGCGCATGGACCCGACCGCATCTTCGACGTGGCCGTCGCCTTCAGCGGCGAGGGCGTGATCCGCTCGCTGCGCCTGCGCGCGCTCGACGATGCGGGCGCCTATGCCGGACGCGCGCCGCTGCAGCTCGGCAAGCCGGTGGGCGCGATCGTCGGCCCCTACCGCATCGGCAGCGTCGAATACGAGGCGATCAGCGTCACCACCAACAAGACGGTGCAGGAGGCGGTGCGCGGCTTCGGCCAGTCGCCGACCAATTTCGCGCTGGAGACGATGATGGACCGGGTGGCGCGCGCGCTCGGCATCGACCGCGTCGAGCTGCGCCGGCGCAACTTCATCGCCCGCGACGAGTTCCCCTACACCATCCCGAGCGGCAGCACCTATGACAGCGGCGACTATCACGCGGTTTTAGCCAAGGCGCTCGACGCCGCGCAGTACGACGCGCTGCTCGCCCGGCGCGCGGCGGCGCGCGCGGCGGGCAAGCTGGCCGGGATCGGCATCGCCTGCTGTCTCGAGCCGAGCGGCGGCAATTCCGCCTTCGAGCCGCTGTTCAACCCCAAGAATGAGACCACGACCTGGATGGAGTCCTGCTCCCTCAAGGTCGATCTTTCCGGCACCATCACCGCGGCGATGGCGACCTCTTCCTCCGGCCAGGGCCATGAGACGCTGGTCGCCACCGTCATCGGCGAAGTGCTGGAGCGCGATCCCGAGACCATCCGCGTCGTCCATTCGGATTCGCTGACGGCGCTCCCCTCCAACAGCCCGGTGGGCAGCCGCATGGCGATCATGCTGGGCGGCGCGGCGGCCGGCGCGGCGCGCGCGCTCAAGGCGACGCTGCTGGCGATCGCGGCGCATAATCTCGGCGCCGAGGCGGCGGCGCTCGACTATCGCGACGGCGGCGTGCGGCTCCGCGCCGACCCTTCCCGCGCGCTCTCCTGGGAGGCGCTGGTCGAGATCGCGCATCGCAAGTTCCATCTCCTGCCGCCCGGCATGGCGCCGGGGCTGCAGGCGATGCACGTCCTGGAAGTGCCGACCGGCGGCGCCTTGCCGAGCGCGGACGGGCGCATCCAGATGTATCCCTGCTATGCCTTCGAGGCGCATGTGGTCTATGCCGAGCTTGACCGCGTCACCGGCCAGGTGGCGCTCGGCACTTACGTCATCGGCCATGATTGCGGCACCATGATCAACCCCGACATCGTCCACGGCATGACCTATGGCGGCGTCGCGCACGGCATCGGCGCCGCGCTCTACGAGCGCTTCCGCTACGACGCCAACGGCCAGCTCCTCAGCGGCTCCTTCATGGACTATCTCATTCCGTCCTCGCACGAGGTGCCGGACATCGCGATCGTCGATCACTGCACGCCCTCGCCGCTCACCGCTTTCGGCCAGAAAGGCTCGGGCGAGGCGGGATATCTCGGCGCCCCCGCCGCGGTGGCGAGCGCCGTCAACGACGCGCTGGCGCCGCTCGGCCTTGCCGTCGCCGAGCTGCCGATGTCGGCGGCGGTGCTGGGCGACGTGCTGGCCGGGGCGGCGGCGCCCGAGGAGAAAGCATCATGATCGTCGATTGCCACGCCCATTTCGTCCCCACAGGGATGCTGGAAAGACTCGCCGCCGAGCGCCGGCTCTTCCCCTCGGTGACGCTGTCGGCGGAAGGCGGCGGCAAGCGCCTGGCCTTTGCCGGTGGAGCGCCGACGCGGCCGGTCGCGCCGGCGCTGAGCGACCTCGCCAAGCGGCGCGCGTGGCTGGCCGCGCAAGGCATCGACCGGCAGGTGGTGGGCGGCTGGCTCGACCTCTTCGGCTATGAGCTGCCGGCCGAGGAAGGCGCCGATTGGTGCCGCTTCATGAATGAGGCGATGCGCGAAGGCGCGGCGGCGCTGCCGCACTTCGCGCCGCTTGCCAGCGTGCCGCTGCAAAGCGGGCGGCTTGCCGCGCGCGTGCTGGAGGAAGCGCTCGACGCAGGCTTCCACGGCGCGATGATCGGCACGCAGCCCAAAGGCGTCGGCGGCGGGCTCGACGATCCCGATCTCGATCCCTTCTGGGAGACGGCCTCGGCGCGCCAAGCGACGATCTTCCTGCATCCCATGTTCGCCTGCGGCGACGACCGGCTCGGCGACTATGACCTCGTCAACGCGGTGGGCCGGCTCACCGATACGACGGTGGCGGCGGCGCGCCTGCTCTTTTCGGGCCACCTCCAACGCTTTCCCGGCCTCAGCCTCATCGTCTCCCATGGCGGCGCGGCGCTGCCCTACGCGCTCGGCCGGCTGCGCCGCAACCACGCCATCCATCCCGGCCAATATGCCGATCCGCTCGAAGGCTTCCGGCGGCTTTATTTCGACACGGTGCTGTTCGAGGCGCGCACGCTGCGCTTTCTCTGCGACGTCGCCGGCGCCGGCAAGGTGCTGCTCGGCTCCGACCATCCCTTCCCGATCGGCGACAGCGCGCCGCTGCGCATCGTCGAGGAGACGCCGCTCGGCGCCGCCGAGCGCAGCGCCATCCTGGGGGAGACCGCGGCGCGGCTCTTCCGTCTCGAGGGCGGCGCGCCGGCGGGGTGACCGCGGCGTCGACGGCGATCAGGCGGCGCGCTCAGTGCGCGAAATCGGAATCGCGGAAATTGAGATTGGCGCTGGGGACGAGCGAGGCCGAGCCGTTGAGGCGCGAGGCTTGGATGTCGGCGGCGATGCCCTGCGAGGGCGAGGTATAGGCGCCGCCGCAGGCGCTCAAGCCGGCGGCGAGGAGGAGGATCGACAACGCGGCCGGAAAGAAGCGCTTCATGGCGAATCACCATCGGCTGACGCGGATCAGCCGAGGCTAGGAGCGGCGGGTTAGCAAAATACTGCCGGCGTGTGCGCGATCGCCGCGCATTTGCGCTAAATGCCCGGGATCGGCGCATCGGCTATGATGGGCATCGATGGAGGCGCTGCGGAAAGCTGGAAGGATGGCCGATCTCTTCTCCGACACGGCGGCCCCTGAAGCCATCCCGCTGCCGGGCGCCGAGATTTACCATCTGCGGCAGTTCGGCCTCGCTCAGCCCGCGGACGAGCTTCTGGATGCGCTCATTCGCGACACGCCCTGGCGCCGGGAAAGCGTCACCCTTTGGGGCAAGCGCTATCCGCAGCCGCGCCTCACGGCGTGGTACGGCGATCCCGGCTGCGTCTATGCCTATTCGGGCATCAGGCTCGAGCCTCTGCCCTGGACGGAGCGGTTGCTCGATCTGCGCTCGCGCGTGGAGCGGGCGGCGGGCCACGCCTTCAACAGCGTCCTGCTGAACTATTATCGCGACAACAACGACAGCATGGGATTGCACAGCGACGACGAGCCGGAGCTGGGGCCGCGTCCCGTCATCGCCTCGCTGAGCCTCGGCGAGGAGCGGGTGCTTATTTTCAAATCCAGGACCGACAAGCGCCGGCCGTCCACCCGGCTGACGCTCGGCTCGGGCAGCCTGCTCGTTATGAAAGGCGACACGCAGGCGAACTGGCGGCACGGCATCGAGAAGGAGGCGCGCCCTTGCGGGCCGCGCGTGAACCTGACCTTTCGGCATATCCACGGACACTGCCCATGACGATCCCTTCCGTCGCGGCGGCCGCATTCGCGAACGCCTCGCTTCCCTCCGATTGCCCGGACCCTGCCGGTGACGTTTCGCCGAAGCCGCACGGCCTTTGAAAAAGACTGTTGATTGGCAGGCGGTGACGTCGGCAGGGTCGCCTCAGAGGGCCGGCGGCCGGTCTTGAAGTGTTAGTCAATTTGACGTACATAAGGCGCTGGAGGTCACTATGGCCACAACGGCGAAGCGCGGTCGACGCCTTCGGGAAGAGCGACTCGGGTTTCGTGTCGATGGGCCGACGAAGGCTCTGATCGAACGCGCCGCCGCGCTCGATGGACGGAAGCTCACGGACTTCTGCATGAGCGCCCTTGCCGAGGCTGCCCGGCGAACGATTGCGGAGCATGAAACACTCGTCCTGTCCGACCGGGACCGGGCGGTATTCTTCAAGACCCTCGTGAGCCCGCCGCCTCGAAGCGAGCGCCTCGGCCGCGCCTTCGCGTACCGCAAGCGACGGGTGGCGCGGTGAATGGCAAAGCGGGCATCGGCGGATCTTCAGATCGTGCCGCTCGGCGCGGCGCACGATCGAGCGAGCTTCACCTGCGGAGTCGAGAGCCTGGATCGCTATCTTAGGACCCAGGCGGGGCAGGACATCCGCCGGAAAGCGAATGCCGTGTTCATCCTGAGCGCGCTCGCTGCTCCAACCGAAATTCTGGGGTACTATACGCTCTGCGCGATGGCGCTCTCCCAAGGCGACGTTCCGGCAGCGGCCCGCAACCATGTGCCGCGCTACCCGCTGGTGAGCGCCACCTTGATCGGCCGGCTGGCTGTCGCAAAGCACCGCCAGGGACAGCGTCTCGGCGCCATCCTTTTGGCGGACGCGTTGCAGCGCGCTTTCGCGAGCGCCGGCACCGTCGGATCGTCCATGGTGGTCGTCGATGCGTTGGACGAACGGGCCGCCGATTTCTATGCCGCGCATGGATTCGTGCGTCTGCCCGAGTCGCTGCGACTGGTGCTGCCGATGCGTCTTATCGGCGGGATGGCGGAACGATGAGCATCTCATCCGCCGCGCGATCGGCGCCGGGGAAGCGCTCGGGGAAGCAACGAGCGGCCGCGAGGGACCGTTCCAAGGGCTCAATTTTGTTGAGTGAACGGCCCGAGACATGAGCAACAGAACGTACCGGACACATGGGTAACACCTCGCCGTCGTGTTCGATCGCGGTCACGGCAAAGGCAGCCATGGACGGCTCTATTACGGCAACCGGTTCACGACGCTCAAAGAGCGCAAGAAGGAAATCGGTCCCGGCTTGCTCAATGCGATGCTCGCGCAGCTTGGCCTGACGAAGATGGATTTGGAGGACTGAGGATGGCGTTCGGCTATCGCTACACGCTGGAGCGGCAGGAGAACGGCTGGTGGCTCGTTCGCTTCCCGGGCATTCGGGAGGCGCTGACCGAAGGCGAGACGCAAGAGGAAGCGCGCGCCAACGCCGTCGATTGCGCGGTCGCCGCGCTCGAAGGCTACATGAAGGCGGGCAAGCCGCTGCCGCGGCAAAGCGCCGCCCATTCCGGGCGCGACCGCGCCGTATTGCCGTCGCTCGTCACCGCCAAGCTCGCCGTCTACGAGACGATGCGCGCGCGCGGCTGGTCGAAGCTAAAGCTCGCAAAGCAGCTCGGCATGCAAGAGAACGCGATACGCCGGCTCCTCGATCTGCGCCACAGCTCGCATATGTGGATCATCGACGCGGCGCTGGCGAAGATGAACGCCGAGCTGGCCATCGATCTGCCGAAGCCACGCGCGCGCCGGAAGGCGGCGTAGGCGTGATGGCGATCGGCACATCGTTTCGATAAGGCATGGACATGCGCAAGAAGAAGCGCGCTTCAAAGCGCGTGCGGGCCGATCCGGATGACGCGCCCGAGTTGACCAAAGAATGGTTCGAGACCGCCAATTATTACGAGAGCGGCAAGCTCGTCCGCCGTGGCCAGCCGAAATCGGCGGCGCCAAAGGAAGCCGTGAGCCTGCGTCTCGACTCCGACGTGCTGGAGCATTTCCGCGCCACCGGTCCTGGCTGGCAATCACGGATCAACGCTGCGCTGCGCAAGGTCGCAAAGCTGCGGGGATAGCGAAACGGAATTTTATCTCTGACCCGATTTTTCCGCGATTTTTCCTTCCCTGTTTTCCCACCGGAAAATTCACTGCCCGCTCGGCGCAGATCGCGCGGTAGGTCACGGCAGCGCCGAAGCGCCTTGCCGCTACATGCTTTTGCCGGCATTTGGAGGGTTCTCACGCGCTGAGTATAACTTGCTGAGGCAAGAGAAAAGCGGAGTAGGAAAATAAGGGATATGGCTGAAACTGGATGGTTGCAGGCGGCTGCGGCAGGGTTGGGAGGCGGCCTGACTGTAAAAGTTCTAGACATCATCTACTTAGAGATCCGGCGTCGCTTCGAGCGTTCAGGCGCGGCCACACAGTTCGTCGACGAACATCTCGATCCCCTACTAAAGTCGACTGACGAGCTGGTTGGCAAATTGCACGCATTAGGCCGAGACGACTTTCGTGCGCTCCGCCACCTAGACGCAAACACAGGCCCGGGAGTGAATACGGAACTCGATGGAACCATGTACCTATTCGGTCGATTCTGGGCCCAGGTCGAGATCATCAGGCGTGAAGGATTGTCCGTCGCGATCGCTCGCGATGAGCGTGGAAGGAGGCTTCAGCATTTTCTTGACTGCCTCGAATCAACTCGCGTGCGGTTAATAGATCGGACAGCGCAACGCGCGATCGGCGAGACGACCCTAATGGCCTCGGGGAGCAAGCTGCAGGCCATATCGTTCATTGATTTCGTGCGCCGTGCCCGTGATGACCCGGATGCTCAGCGCTGGCTAGAGCCTCTGAGAGTCATCATCGTTCACGGTTGGCATCAGACCGAAAAACAGCGCTTGTTGCAGTTCGCCGTCGTGCTTCACTCATTGATTGATACGCTCGATGATAAGCACGTTGTGACGCGGGAGCGGCCTGCTATACCCAACAAGCTTTCGCAACAGTCTTGGCGCGATCTGAACTATCGCGTCTTCGGGCGCTATCTCACGTTCGTCAAGGATCGTCGAAAATACGTGGGCCCCCCTAGAACAGGGAGGCCCAGACGGTAGAGGGGAGGCGGCGCGTGGAACTTTTTAGCCCGCTTCCAAAAGCAGACTGTACGTTCGTTGGGCCGCCTTTATTCCGTTGCCGCGGTGCGCGGCTTGTCTCTTATGTAACACTCGCTACGGGATATGTCCAGAGAACTAGCGCGGTTGGAGCAACCGTGCAGGTGCTTCCGCTCTGCTTCCGGGCTCCTCGTCGTGATCCCGCGGAAGCAACCAATTTTGAAATCTGGAGCGGGCGAAGGGATTCGAACCCTCGACCCCAACCTTGGCAAGGTGTCCGACAACCTTCTCTGGCCTTCTATCCATTTCGCCATATTACGAAAAACTACGATAAGACAGTATGTTATGTGACATTTGAGCCGCCGCGTTTACGCCCGAGCGGCCTCCGGCTTGCTACGAACTGATTGGAATTAGCTTCGATCGGGGGTATGATAACCGAGTTCTAATCATATTTCCAGCAGGTGCTTGATATGGCTGCGGAAAAGCTCACAAAGCGGATCGTCGATGGCCTCAAGGCTCCTAAACCTTCGGAGGTTGGGGTCAAGGTTCGGGAGACTTTCGTGTGGGACAAGGAGCTGCGCGGCTTCGGCGTTCAGGTCATGCCGTCGGGCCTCAAGAGCTTCGTCATCCAGTATCGCACGACTGAAGGCAGGCTGCGCCGCTCGGTCATTGGCCGCTTCGGCCTGATGACAGTCGAGGAAGCCCGTGACCTCGCCCATGAAAAACTGGTTGCCGTATCAAAAGGCATCGACCCGGTCGCCGCCGAAGCGGAGACCGGCGACCGCATCACCGTCGCCGAACTCTGCGACTGGTATCTCATAGACGCGGAGGCGGGCCGGATACTCGGTCGGCGGCGGAGGCCGATCAAAGCCTCCACCCTGGCAATGGATCGCAGCCGCATCGAATCTCACATCAAGCCCCTGCTCGGGCGCCGGCAGATCGGCGCCCTCAAGCTCGGCGACATCGAGGCGGCCCAGGCGGACATCGCGGCCGGCAAGACCGCGAAGGTGCGCAAGGGCAGTCGCGGCGGCGCGACCACCGGTGGCGAAGGCGTCGCCGGCCGGACCCTTTCGACGCTGCACGCGATCTTCGAGCATGCGGTGCGGGTCGGAAAAATCCCGAGCAACCCCGCCAAGGGCGTGCGCCGGCTCGCCAGCACACCGCGCGAACGACGACTTAGTCGCGCCGAGATCGAGCGTCTGGGCAAGACGCTGCGCGAGGCCGCTCAGGATGGCGAGCACCCGACCGGGCTCGCGGCGATCCGCTTCCTGCTGCTGAGCGGCTTTCGCCGCATGGAAGGGCTCGGCGTTCAGCGGCCTTGGATCGACGAGGAGGAAGGCGCGATCCGCTTCCCCGACACCAAGAGCGGCGCGCAGACCCGCGTGATTGGGCAGACCGCCCTCGACCTCTTGCTCGATCAGCCGAAGACGAAGTCGCCGTTCTTCTTTCCGGCCGACTGGGGCGAAGGGCATTTTATCGGCGTC
>DASPSJ010000053.1:0-71267 GCA_035623985.1 Allostellaceae bacterium
CCACCAGCCTTCGCTCGCGGAGCGAGGAAGGCTGCCGCGCCGAAGCCAAACGGCGAAGGCGGGCGCTTGCACCTGCGAGCTACCGCTCGGCGAGCCCAGAGGTACTCGTTGGTCTACGTGTATATCCTTGGAAGCTTGGAACACGTCGAACGGCACTATGTCGGGGTTACCGCCGACCTGCGCGCACGCCTAAAGCACAATGCAGGTGAGGTCTCGCATACGTCAAAATATGTGCCCTGGGCGGTTAAGACCTACCTCGCATTCTCCGACGAGAAGCAGGCGTTTGCGTTCGAGAAATATCTCAAGTCACCGTCCGGCAGGGCATTCGCAAAGAAACGGCTTTGACCACCAACGCATCCGGACAAAACTGGGCCCCACGGATTGGCGATGTTTGGTGAACCCTGCCGGACGCACTAAGCTCATCATCATGAAATTCGATGAACTTCGAGCCATCGGCCACAACATCGCTGACTCGCTTGCCAGCGGGATCGGTTTGTTAATTGGGTACTACCAGATGGACATCTTTGGGGAAGCAGGCCGAAGCCCGGAGGGTTTCATTACGGTCGATTTCCTGACCGGAACGTGCCCGGTGGGTACTCCTTCCCAATCCCTCGCTCGGGCAATAGCGCTGTATAAGGACGCGCTAAGCGATTTATGTACCAGGCATGGGACCTCAATTTCAGCGTTTCGAGAGCTGACCGCCCGCTATTCAGTCGACGCTTATGGGACGCGCTTTATCGTAACCACTGAGGACCAGCAGGGACACCGCTCCACAGATGACTATGTGGGGGTGCCGGGAAGGCGTCCTAAGGTGATCGGTCACCTAGGCCGCGTTCGACGCAAATAGCTACACGCTGGCAGCACTTACCAGCGTTGGTTCACCAGCAATGAAATACAGATGATCCGGCACCCCGATTTGTCCTGGCTGGTCTACCAAATAAATCAAAGACTTAGAGGTGGCCGTGGAGGGACGGGCGCCCTTTTGGAAAGGCGCCGGCAGCGCGTGGATAGCCTATGCCGCTCGCCACGGGCGGCTTGCAGGGCGCCGGTCAAAGCTCTCCCCCGTCGCGTTCGTCGAGCCCCCGCTTGCGCAGCCCAATCCAGCCGCCGGCTGCCCGACGCAGACATTTCGCTCGACCGCCTTGATCGAATAGCATCGGACGGAGGAAACCCGGAGCCAGGCGTGGACAGGTTGGCCGTCTTCATCCTGATGGTCGTTGCGGCGATGACGATCGGACCGTCGCTCGCCGCCGCGGCGATGATTCCGCGCAGTCAGTTCAGCTTCAACAAGTGGAACGGCGCCGGATATACCGACGACAAGAGCGGCGGGTTCTCCCACTGCGTGGTCCAATCGAGCTATACCGATGGAACGACGCTTTTGCTTGCGGTGAATCCGAACTTCTCGGTGACCATCGGGTTTTCCCGCCCGAGCTCGACCTTCACTGTCGGCCAGGAAATCGCCGGCGACATCACCATCGACCAAAGATACGCGGTCCACGTCGTTGGCATCGCGTATCTGCCAACAGCCGTCAAGGTCACGTTCGCGCCGGGCGACCCGATCTTTGGTCATCTCCAGCACGGATATGTGATGACGGTGTCCCTGTCGGCGGAGGCGATGTCGTACAACCTTACGGATACGTTCAGCGCCCTCGAAATGGCGCGGCGTTGCGCGGCGACCTACCAGGCCAGGTTGGGAACCGACGCGCAGGATAATCCGGAGCTGCAAAATTGGCTCGCGCGAAACCCCTGGTTCTCCGATCCCTACTATGCGGATCAAGCCCGAACCGCCGCCGACATCGATTCCAAGATGAGGCTTGAAGGAAAGGACCGGGCGGCGGCAGCCTATTACGCCGAATTGGACGAACGGATTCGCAAAGCCGGACTGGTTCTTCCGTCCCCCCGGCCTGCGACGCACCCCCCGCCCACGACGCGACCTGCCGTCGCGGTTTCCCCGCTTCCCCCCGCGCCGCCGCCGCTATCGCAAAAGACCGTCGATTCATCCGGCACCGGCTTTGTTGTTTCGCCCGCAGGCCACATCGTCACCAACAATCACGTCATCAGCGCCTGTGTCGGTGACGTGCATGGCGACCTTCCGGGCGAGAGCGAAATGAAGCTGCGGATCGTTGCGACCGATGCGGCAGACGACCTGGCGCTGCTGATCGCGCCGGGCAGGCTCAACGACGCCGTGGCGCTTCGAGGTGCCGCAATACATCCCGGCGACGGCATAATCGCCATTGGCTACGCCTTATACGGAATTCTTACCACCGACTACACCGTCATGACGGGCACCGTCGGTTCGCTCGACGGCATCGGTAACGACAGCCGCTACATGCAGATCAGCGCCCCGGTTCAACCCGGCAACAGTGGCGGACCGTTGCTCGACACCAGCGGCAATTTGGCGGGCGTGATAAGCGAAAAGCTCGACGCGATCAAAATCGCCGAGATCACCGCTAGCGTCCCGGAAGACATAAACTTCGCCCTCAAGACGCGTGTCCTCAAGGACTTTTTGGACAAGAACGCGGTCAGCTATTCGACCGCCTTGGTCGCCTCGGAAGTGAAGACGGCTGATATCGCGGCTCGCGCAAGATCGTACACGATGCGGGTCTGGTGCACCGCGCGCGCCGAGGAGTGACCGAGCCGGACCGCGCGCGGTGGCCCATGGCCCCTCCCGCGCCTGGCTGCCGCCCCTTCCGCGGGTCGGCCGCCGCCGTAACCCCTTGGTAATCGGTGCGCCTTAGCCTCTCCCTGGCCCTCCGCGGGAGGGGGCGCGCATGTATTGGGTCGTGCTCGGCGCATTCATCTTGCTGGTGATCTCGATGCTCGTGGTCGGTGGCCTCTGCCTCGCCCGCGAGCGGCGGCGGCCGCCATGGTCGGCGACGAGAAAGGCGCGCCTCGACGAAAATCGGCGAGCCGCGCCGCTTTCACGCTGACGAAGCGCCGCCGTCCCGGTCCCGTCCGCTATCACGCGACGGCGCTTGCCGCCGGGTTGAGGTTGGCCGCCGTGGCATTGTTGTTCTGTGCCGCATAGGCCTGCGCCGCGTTCAGCAGGTCTTGCGCGAAGGTGGCGGCGATGGTCTGCCACGGCGCCGCGCCGGACGTATCCGTCGTGGACGAGCTGGTCGACGCGCCGGCTGTGCCCGTGCCGGTCGATGCGGTCGTCGCCGTGGCACCCGACGCCGCGTCCGTAGCCGTCGCCGCGGTCGCCGCGCTCGCCGTGCCGTTGGAGGATTGGAGCACGCCGAACAGGGCGCTCACGAGGCTGTTGGCGTCGTTCTGCAGCGTCGTCAGATCCGAGGAAGAGAGGGTCTGGTCCTGGCCGTCTGCACCATTCCAGTGATGATGATGGTGGTGGTGATAGTGGCCGCCGACCTGATCGGTCGAGCCCGCGCTCGCATCGGCGCTGGTGGAGGTCGCACCGGCGCTTGCCGTGGTCTGCGCATCCCCCGTGGACGTCGTGCCCGTCGCGTCGGTCGATGAGGAGGTCGATGCAGCGCCGGAGCTGCCGGCGTTAGCGCCGGCGCCCGACTGAAGCTGCTGGATCATCGCCTGGATCATTGCCTCGAATTGCTGGACGCCGCCGTCGGCCGCCGACGCCCCAGTGCAATCCGACGGGGAGCCGGCGCTGCCGCTGCCCTGCGACGCCTGCCCGGAGGAAGTCGTACCGCCGGGACCGTTGAATTGCCACATCCACGGGTATTGCTGGCCGGCGATTTGCATGTCCTGCGTCTCCGAGAAGGCGGTCGTGTCTCGGTTTCTCGGATCGCAATCTTCATGCCACGGGTCGCGCTGCGGAATCCCTTGCGCCGTCGCGCAAACCGGGCATACCCGCGGCAGGTTTTGCCCGGCCAACCTTGCCGCGGTCAAATATTGCCGGGTCGAATCAAGACCTCGCTCGCACCAGGGCCGTCAACGCGCGATTTGCTGCCGCACGAAACGGAAAACGGCAGGGCGGTCGGCCATGTCGCCATCGCCCCCACCCGGATCAGTGTTGCGGTCGAGAGGCGGGCCGCCCCCATAAACGAGCGGCCCGCCGATAGGCGCAGAACCTCAGGGCGCGGCGCAGGACGCGATGCTGTTCGGATTATTGCCCCAGCAGGTGTTGAACTCGGATGACACGAGCGCCGATGGATTCGAGGTCTCTCCGTAGGGGTTGACCATCAATATCCCGTTCGAGACGCCGGCCTGTTCCAGAGTGCCCGCGGGGGGCGGAGATAACCCATCGGCAGTGGCGTTGAAGCTTGCGGTTCCGTAGTCTGCCAAGGGCAGGACGCCGGCAGACGATGACGGCGCTTCCTGAATCCACTCTGCCGAAAGCAGCGTCGAGGCATAGCTGACAGTGGTGTTCTTATAGGTCCAGCCCTCCGACGAGGTCATCTCGAGAGTCCACGTCTGGGTCTGGCCGGAGGTGCAATTGGCTGTGCATAACAAGGAGGCGGTGATGGTGTCGCCCGGCTTCACCGGGTAGGTCGTCGGCGAAAGCTCGGATTCACTTTCCGGCAGCGTCTCGATCCAGGCGTAATATTGCGTCGTGCCGCGCGAGGAAACGTCTTGCTCGGTGCCGAGCTGGATCAGCGTGTTGTCGACGCTGGTGCAGCCGGAATTCTCGCAATATCCGCCGATCCCGACCCAAGACGAGGAATATTCGGCTGAGGGGTGCGACTGGGTGCAGACTTGCCGCGTGCCTCCGAAGAAGGACGTGACGGTGCGGCAAACCTCAGGCGGCGTCACATACGTAACCTTGGGGACCGTCCAGGTCGCCGTCGCAGCGGTGTAGTAATCGCTCGTCGAGAAGTATGCGGCCGCGTAGCCCGACCAGTTCGACGTCTCAATCGCCTGATTGCGAGGGCCGAGTTTCAAGCTGCCGTCGTCGTTGCGGTGAACGCCGATCGGCGCGTGCCTGGCGTGCGATGTCCCGAAGGGCGCGGGCGGCGCGGCTTGAGGCGCAATCAAGCCGACCACGCCGGCGACCGCGAAGCCAATGACGCAGCCGCGTGAACAAAGATGAGTTTTCATGACAACGTCCCCTTGTCGCGAAGTACTCAGGCGCGAATGTATTTGAAGAATTTTACCATTTGATGACCTTCGAGCGTCAAGAGAAATCGGGCGCCGCGGCCGCGAAATCCGAATATTTGTCGACGTTAACGAATCGGCTCGTCGATTCAAAGGGCGCGCGATTTTTCCTCTAAGCGGCGCAGTTGTACCACTTTACTCCAGGCCGCAATAGCAGCGTCATCATGCGGCGCGTTCATCCCTTCGGAGCGTCGCGGCGCTCATCGAGGAGCTGGCGCCTGTTTCGGACCGCCGCGACGCCGTCGATCTTGCCGGCAGTATGGTTAAAAATCTTGTCCAGGGCCTCTGAAAGGCTCTTTGGCCGCGCCAATCCACCGTCGCCCCGCGGCGGACGGTGATGCTTTACGGGCGCTCGCCTTGGCGCCAGGACAGGAAACGGTAGGGCGGGGATCCCGTCATCGCCACCGCCGCCTCGCGCACGAAGACGGCACCGCTCGTCGTCTCGCCCTCGGCGCGGATGGTGACGATCTGCACGGCGGAACGGGCGATGAAGCGATCGACGCCGGCGAGCGGCGGCAGCGCCGTCGGCTGCGGTCCGGCCTGCGCGCGCGCCGCGAGATAGGCGTCGACCTGCTGCGGAAAGACGCCCGGCAGACTGCGCAGCACCTCGGCGGGCGCGGTGAGCGGGTCGATCCGGTCGCCGAGGGTGTAGACCGTGACCAACGGCGCCATCGCTTGATAGAGCGGCCGCGTCATCCCCGGCACAAGCCGCAGCTCCGCCACGTCGCGGAAGGCGCCGCGCGCGGCGCCGGCGGTATCGGCCGCCTCTCGGCGGCGCTGGAGGATGCCGTCGACGATCTGCTGGGCTGCCGCGTCCGCGACCCCCAGTGTCCGCAGCAGCCCCGCCAGCAGCTCCGGCGCCGCCAGGTTGAGGTTGATCTTGCCGGCCTCGTCCTGGACGCTTACGCGCAACGTCCCCGTGCCGTAATCGACGGGGTATTCCCGCCCGTCGGCGCTCCACTGCGTCTGCGCCGAAGGATCGAGCATGCCGAGAATGCCGAAGCTGACGCCGGCATCGGCGATGGCGCGGGCCTGCGCCGCTTCATACTGGTTGCGCGCGATCTGCAGCTCGGTACGCGCCGAGCCGGCAAAGCCCATGGCGAGCAGCGCCAGCAGCGCCAGCACCCACAGCACCAGGATGAGCGCCACTCCCCGCTCGCCGCCGGCGCGACGCGGCGCGCTATTGCGTCTTGAGCTCAAGCGGCTTCACCGCGCGCATGCGATTGCGCAGGTCCTCGGTCATCGAGTGCGCCTCGGCGGCGCTGCGGACGATACGCGGCGACAGCAGGACGAGAAGCTCGGTGCGGGCGGTGCTCTTGCTGGTGGTGCCGAAGAGCGTGCCGACCACGGGAATGTTGGAGAGCACGGGGATGCCGCTCTTGCTGGTGTTCTTGTTGTCGATGATCAGCCCGCCCAGCGCGATCGTCTCGCCGTCGAGCACGATGACCGAGGTGACGATGCGGCGCTGGGTGATGGTCGGCGAGTCGATCGTCGAAGTGGTGGTGGTGGAGACGTCGCTCACCGATTGGTCGATGTCGAGGTTGATCTGCCCGCTGGTATTGACGCGCGGCGTCACCTGCAGGATGACGCCGGTGTTGAGGTACTCGACGCTGTTCACGATCGGCGCGCCGGAGGTGACGACGCTCTGCGCCGACTGCGAGATGATCGGCACCTGATCGCCGACCTGCAGCGCCGCGGTCTGATGGTCGAGCACGAGGAGCTGCGGCGCCGAGACGACGGTGACGGTGGTGAGTTGCGACAGCGCGCTCAGCACGGCTTTCGCCTGGCCGCCGCCGACGAGATAGTTGAAGCCGGAGAGCCCGGAGAATTGCGGCACGATGTCGGCCGCCGTGCCGGTCGCGGTGCCGCCGGTGCTGTTGTTGTTGTTGAGGAGCTGAATGCTGTTCGAGGCGTGGCTGAAGTACCATTGCAGCCCGTATTGCAGATTGTCGTTGAGCGTCACCTCGGCGATCGTCGCCTCGATCAGCACCTGCAGCGGTACGACGTCGAGCCGCTTGATCGTGTCCTCGATCATGCGGTAGTCGCGCGGCCGGGCGAAGATGATGAGCGCGTTGTTCTTCTCGTCGGCGACGATGCGCACTGCGGGCAAGGCGAGCTCGCCCGGGCTCGGGCCGGGAGCGCCGATCCCGCTTGCCGCCAGCGCCGCCTGCTGGCCGGAGGTCGGGCGCTGCGCCGCCGGCTGCAGCAGGCTCGGCGCCGCCGCGCCGGCGCCGGCGCCGGCGGACGCCGGCGCGCCGGTGACGACGCCGGACGCTCCCGGCGCGGTCGAGCCCGGCGTCGCTCCCGCCTGCGCCATGTTCGTGCCCTGCTGCGACATCAGCGCCGCCACCTTCGAGCCGGGCGCGACCTGGGCTTCCACCGTCTTGACCGAGCCGGCGGAGAAAAGCTGCGTCAGCACCGCCGCAAGATCGGCGGCGCGGCTGTTCTGGACGCGGTACTCGAAGAGCCGCGGCGTGGTCTGGTCGTCGCCGAGATCAAGCCGGTCGACCCAGCGCTTGACCTCGCCGAGATAGGCGCGCTGCGGCGAGATCACCAGGATGGCGTTGAGGCGCTCAATCGGCAGGATGCGCACCAGCCCCGCCACCGGCGCGCTGCCGCCCTCGCCGAAGATTGTCTCGAGCTCCTGGGCGATATCCTTGGCCGAGCCGACGCGCAGGCGATAGAGCGCGAAAGAGGTTCCGGCCATCCAATTGACGTCGAACTGGCGCACCAGATCGGTAAAGCCGTCGAGCGCGCCGGAGGAACCGGTGACGATCAGCAGGTTGCGCGCAGGATCCACCTGCAGCACGCCGCCGGGGGGCAGAAACGGCTCGAGCACGGTCTTGAGGTCGCTCGCGGCGGCATAGCGCAGCGGTATGAGGCGCATGCCGTAGCCGGGCTGATCCTGCAGCGATTGCGCGCCGATGCTCGCCTTGGCCGCCTGATCGATCGGCAGCACGCGGTAGATGCCGTCGCGCTGCACCAGCGCCACGCCGTTCGCCTGCAGCACGTTCTCCAGCGCCGGCAGCACCGCCTCGCGCGGCAGCGGCGCTCCGGTCTGCACGGTGATCGTTGCCTGCAGCTTGGGGTCGACGACATAGGCGAGATGAAGCTGTCCGCCGAGGATCTCGCGCACGACCTCGCGGACATCGGCATTGACGAAGTTGAAGCTGACGCCGCCCTCGGCCCCGGCGCTGGCCGGTGCCGCAGGCGCCTTCGTCGGCTGGAGGAAGACGCCGGTGCCCGGGAACATCTCGGCGGCGGCGGCCGGCGGCGCGAGAGCGGTGGCGGCCGGCGTCGGCGCCGCCGGCGGCGGCGCGGCGGCGGGGGGCGGCGCTGCCGGTGCCGCTGCCGCCGCAGGCGCCTCGGCGGTGCCTCGATCCTGTTGCGTGACGTCGCTGCAGCACGCCAGCATCAGCGTCGCGGCGAGGAGAGCGGGCCATCGGCGCTTTCCTTGCCGGCGATGAGCGGATGTCCTTGCTGTCGCGACGATCATGCCCCTTCCCAGTACCGACGCATCGAAGCACTGTACCTCATCCCGAGTCGAGGCGTCCCTTGAAAGGGCCCGGTCTCAGATTGAAACGAACTCGAAATTGCCCGGAAGACGTTGCCCGGTAGTTAATATCCATGCAACCATTCACACATAGGACGCGGCGAGTCGCAGCCTCGGCGCTGCGGCGGCGTTTCCTCCATGATACCTGCCCAGCAGGGGCGAAAACCGTTTACGCCTTGCTGTTGTGGCGGGCAGGAGCGCGAAAGATGCCCAAGAGGCCGGAGGGGCAGAAGTCTCCGGCCATGGCGGCCGGCATCGAGACGCGCTTGTGGGAAAGGGCCGCTATCGTCGGGATCACGGACGAATATCAGACCAAGATTTCAAACCGAGACAGTGCCCTCGAATGGCACGGCCGTGCCGCCTTCGGCGGAAGCGAAACACTATTATTGAAAGTGATAAATTTGTACATTCTATCTATCGTGACAAATCCGCCTCTCACGGCGGACGGCGCTGCGGTGCCTGAGGCGGAGGCGGAGCGTCCTTCGCCTTCAGTTCCAGGCTCTGATCGGCACGGCGGAAGGTGACGGCGTCGGGCAGGATCGCCTCGACCGTCCAGCCGTCGAGCTGCTGCCCTTCGACGACGCGCTCGAGGCGCGGCGGCTGCCCGTGCTCGATCAAGGCGTGATGCTCGCTTGGCGAGATGACGATGCCGACGAGGGTGAGGCCAGAGGATTGCGCCTCGCTCGCCGCCTGCGCATCAGGCGCCGGGCGCCGTGTCGGCGAAAACAAGGGTCGCGCCAGCACCTCGGCGAAAGAGCGCAGCGGCGGCATGGCAAAGCCCGCCGCGTCGGGCCCGGGGGCGCCCGGCCGGCGATCCGCTCCGCCCGCAGCACCCCCCGGCAATTCGATCGCCGGCGGCCGCGATTCGAGATAGATCAGCAAGCCGAGAGCGACGGCGAGCGCCGCCAGTATCAAGGGAGCGCGGCGATGGCGTCTGCGCCTGCCGGTCACATCGCCCTCCGCATATAGCCGTAAAGATCGAAACGCACCTCGAGCAGCGATTCGTCGTCGGCGTGCCCGCGCGCCGGCGACGCCTGGCGCGTCCGGATGTCGACATTGTCGAGGAAGAGGAAGGGCGAGCCGGCCTCGAGGTCATAGAGGATGCGCTGAAGCTGCGCGATGGTGACCGCGATCTGGCCGCGGATGGTGACCCGCCGGAAGGCGCCCTCGTCGCGCGTCGGCAGGATCTGCGCGCTGCGCAGCTCGCCCCGCGCGGCAGCGACCGAGGAATTGAGCCGGCCCTGCAGCTCCGCCGCCGCCAGCGACTCATTGGCACTGCCGAGGAACCCCTCGGTCTGCGGCCGGTTCTGCTTCAGCCGCGCCAGCTCGGCGGTGAGCGCGCCGAGATCGCCGTCGCCACGACTGGCGCGCGCCACGGCCGGGGCAAGCCGCGCCACTTCGGCGCGGGCCTCGGCGTAATCGTCGAGCACCGGCTGGATCAGCCAGGAATAGGCGAGCCAAGCCAGCGCCGCCAGCAGCATCAGCGCCAGCGCTCGGCTGAGCCGGGGCGAGAGCCGGCGGTTCACGGCTTCTCCTCCCCCACGAGCTGTGCCGCGAGGCTGAACCGCTCGCGTCCGGTCTTGGCGTCGGGCATTACCGGCGAGCGGAAGGTGGTGCGGCGAAAGACCCGCGACCGCTCGAGCAGCTCGACCAGCGCCGAGGCCGAGCGGGTGAAGCCGGTGAGCTGGATCTCGTTGCCCGAGAGCTGCCATTCCGAGAGCCAGGTATCGTCCGGCAGCAGCCGCGTCGATTCCAGCAGCAGCTTGGAGATGCTCGCCGTCTGCTCCTTGCGGTCGATCAGGAAGCGCGCATCCTTGCGGATGTCGTCGATCTCGCCGCGCAGCTTGGCTGCGGCCTTGGCGGTGTCGGCCGTCGCGGCGAATTCCTGCTCCAGCCGCTCCGCGAGGTGCCGCTCGGCGTGGAGCGGCAGCCAGAGGGCGACGATTGCCAGGGCCGCGACCACGGCGGCAAGGCCATAGGTGACGAGATCGGCGCGGCGCTGGCCAGGGAGCAGCGCGCCGGCGGGCAATAGATTGCCCGAGGCACTGCCACCGCCGGCATCGGCGATGTCGAGGCGATCCGGCTCGAGCTGGAGCCGGCGGGCAACCGCCAGAGCGGCATCAATGGTGGCGCGCGGCATGACGGTGAGATCGAGCCGCAGGCGCTGGGCCGCCATATCGCGCTCGAGCAGGCGGTAGGCGAAACAGGCCTGCTGGGCATTGAACGGCGTGTGGCGATCGAGCTCGAAGGCGATTACCTCGTCGAGATTCTCCACTGCCGCGAGCGGCAACTCGACCGTGCTGCGCACCGCGCGGTTGGCAGGCAGCCGCAGGCAGACGCCGATTTCGCTGCGGGCGACGGCGTGCGCCAGCCCGCGCTCGCGCAGGATCTCGGCGAGCCGGCGTTGCGGCGCGGCCGCCTCGCGCAAATCGATGCGCCCCAGAAGCTGCGTGGCGCCGCCGGCTTCGCGGCGGAGCATGGCCTCGCCGTCGCCGAGCAACAGCACGAGCATGTCCATCGCCGGCGCGAGCCGGCGCCGCAGCCGCTCCGGCACCAGCGCCGTCAGCTCGCCCCACCACCAGCCGAGAAAGGCGCGCACCAGGCGCAGCAGCCGCACCGCGATCTCCGTCACCTCACGCTCCGCCGGCGCATCGGCGCCGCGCCATCGGCCATCCCGGCGCCCTCATGCAGTCCTCCCGCCACGCTTCGCCCTCCGCTATTGAGCACCTGATGCTGCCCATTGACCAGCGGCGCCGGGCGAGAGCCGCAGCGCGACGATCATTTCCGGCATGACCGCGCCGTCGGAGAACACCACCGACAGCCGGACGAGCGACGGCAGATAGGCCATGTCGCGCCAACTCGCATGCCAGGCTGCCGTCTCGCCCGGCGCGGTGACGCCGAAATAAGCGAACTCGGCTTGCCGGACCTGGTCGAGCAGCACCGAGTCGTGGGCGGCGGCGCCGGCCTCGTCGCTGCGCCGGCGCAGCAGCAGCGCGCCCGCGCTGCGGCCGTGGCCCTCGACGAACTCGACCGAGAGGCTCTCCAACCCGCCGGAAGCGGCGCTCGCCGGCGTCGGATTGAAGAAGCGCAGGCTGTCGCGCTCGCCGGTAAAGGCGACGATTCCTGCCGCCTGCGCCGGGTCGGCCAGGGGCCGCGCATCGGCGAGCTGGCGGCGCAGGAAACCCTGCGCCAGCGACAGGCGCGCGGCACGCTCGACGCGGTCCGTCTGGCGGTCGAGCTGGCGGGTGCCGAGCTGCAACCCGCCGAACAGCATGGTGGTCAGCAGCGCCAGCAGCACGATCGAAATCAGCAGCTCGAGCAAGGTGAAGCCGCGCTGCGAAGCGGTCATCGGTAACCCGCGAGCGGCGCCAGCCGCAACGTCGACAACGCGACGGCACGCTCGCGCCGCCCCTCGCGCCAGGCGATACGCACCTCGATCTCGTAGGGAATGAGCTCGAGCTGCGCCGCCTCGGGCGCGAGCGCGTCGCGCACGCGCACGCTGGTGGAGCGGCGATAGCCGCCGATGAGATCCTCGGTCTCGCCCGGGCCGATCGGCGCGGCGGCGAGCGCGTCGAGGCTGGATTCGGCGAGCAGCACCGCGTCGGCATAGGTCACGGCGCCCTGCCCGGCGCGCGCACCGGTCGAGAAGATCTGGTAGAGCGCGCCGAGCAGCAGCGCGGCGATGACGAAGGCCACGAGGATCTCGATCAGGGTAAAGCCGGAGTCCGGGCCGGCGCCCGTCGGCTCACGGCCGCTCATGGACCGACACGCCGCCGGTGAGCCAGTCGACCAGCACGTCGTAGCGCACGCCGTCGCGGCTGAGCGCGACGCCGCCGCCGCTGGAGCTGCCATCGGGAAAGAAGCGGATGGCGCCGGCGGTGCCGGACAGCAGCTCGTCATCGGCGGTGAAGAGCGCGACGCGGACGCCGCGCGGCAACGACACCGACGCGCCGGCGCCGGCGGGGCGATAGACGGCCTTGGCCACGTCGAGCGCGAACTCCGCCTCGCGGTTGGCGGTGATGGCGCGGCTGCGGGTCAGCCGGAGCGCCGCGGCGACGTCGCGGGCGCTGCCCTGCAGCTCGACCGCGCCGTAGCGACGGCTGCTGCTCGGCACCACCATGACGAGAACCAGCGCGGCGATGGCCAGCGCCACGGTGAGCTCAAGCAGCGAGAATCCCTTGGTCATCTCCCTTCACCTGCCGGCGGCGCGCTCAATTCGATGCGGGGCCGACGGCGTTGCCGTCGGGGCCGAGCGTGTAGAGGTCGAAATCCGCCTGCTGGCCGGGAATGCGGTACTGGTAGGAATGCCCCCAGGGATCGAGCGGCACGCTCGTCGCCTTGACGTAGGGACCATGCCAGCGCTCCAGCGCGCCCGGATTCGCCACCAGCGCCTGCAACCCCTCCTGCTGGGTCGGATAGCGGCCGACATCGATCAGGAAGAGGTCGAGCGCCGTCGCCAGGTTCTTGATCTCGATGCGCGCCGTGTCGACCTTGGCGCGGGCGAGATATTTCAGCACCTGCGGGGTGGTTATCGCCACCAGCAGCGCCAGGATGGCCAACACCACCAGCAGCTCCACCAGCGTGAAACCGCGCTCGAGCCGGCGCGCCAATCGGCGCGTCGGGCGGGCGCCCTTGCCTGCGATCAGCCTCACCGCGTTTCCTCCTTACATGGCCAAATCGTAGACGCTGAGCACCGCCGTCAGGATCGTGCCGATCACCGACGCGACGATGGTCCCCAGCACGACGGTGAGCGCCGGGCCGAGCAGCACCAGCAGGCGGTCGATGCTGCGGCTCATCTCCGTCTCGAAGATGTCGGCGAGCTTCAGCAGCATGTCCTCCTGGTGGCCGCTCTCCTCGCCGACGCGCACGAGATGGACGGCGAGCCGCGGGAACACCTTGGTCTGCGCCAGCGGCTCGGCGAGGCCCTTGCCGGTCTTCACCTGCTCGATGACGCCGCCCAGCGCGTCGACGAAGACGCGGTTGCGGATGGTCTCGCGGGTGAGCGCCAGCGCGCTCAGCAGCGACACGCCGTTCTTGAGCAGCGTTCCCAGCGTGCGGCCGAAGCGCGCGACCTCGGCCTTGCGGATCAGCGGGCCGATCAGCGGCGCGCGCAGCAGCAGCCCCTCCCAGCGCCGCCGGCTCGCCGGGCTCTTGAACTGGCGGTAGATCACGAAGGCGGCGAGCGCCGGCAGCAGCAGGCAAAGCCACCAGAAGCTCTGCAGGAAATCGGCCACCGCGAGCAACGCCCGCGCCGAAGGCGGCAGCGCCGCGCCCGCCTGCTCGAACAGCGGCCGGAAGCGCGGCACGACGAAGGCGAAGAGGATGCCGATCGAGACGCAGCAGACCAGCGCTACGATCGCGGGATAGGCGAGCGCCGATTTGATATGCGCCTTCGACGCCTCGGCGCGCTCGAGGAATTCGGCGAGCCGGCCGAGCACCGCCTCGAGGCTGGCGCCGGCCTCGCCGGCGCGGACCATGCTGACATAGAAATCGGGAAACACGCCGGTCTGCGCCGCCATGGCGTCGGCGAGGCTGGCGCCGCCGCGGATCCGCTCCAGTAGCCGCCGCAGGCAGTGCTTCTCGCCGGCGCGGTCGACCAGCTCCTCGAGGATGACCAGCGCCTCGTCGAGCGGGAGGCCGGCGCGCAGCAGCGTCGCAAGCTGGCCGGTGATCAGCGCCAGGCTCCGCGCCGAGACACGGCGGATGCCCAGCAGCTCCGCGACGTCGAGCCCGGCGAGAGAGCCCGGCCCCACCTCGTCGACGCGGATGGGCACGTGGCCCGAGGCATGCAGGCGATGGACGACGGCGGATTTGTCGGCGGCCTCCATGCGGCCTTCCACTCTCTCGGCCGAGGCGGCGACGGCGACGTAGCGGAATTGCGGCATGCTACTAGACGTCCCGAGTCACGCGCAGCACCTCCTCGATGGTGGTGGTGCCGTCGAGCGCCTTGAGTAGCCCGTCATGGTACATCGTGCGCATGCCCTCGGCGACGGCGACGCGATGAATCTCGCGCGTCTCGGCGTGGCTGAGGACGAGCCGCCGGATCGCATCGGACAGCGCCAGGACCTCGATCACGGCGACCTGGCCGCGATAGCCGCTGCCGTGGCAGAGCTCGCAGCCGACGGCGTCGTAGAGCGTCGGCTCGCGGCCGTTGAGCACCTCCGCCAGGCCCATGCGCGCGACAAATTCCGGCAGCACCCGCCGCTTCCGGCGGCAGGACGGGCAGAGCCGGCGCACCAGGCGCTGGGCGGTGACGCCGTTCACCGTCGAGGTCACGAGATAATCGTCGATTTTCATGTCGAGCAGCCGGTTGATCGAGCTGGCCGCGTCGTTGGTGTGCAAGGTCGAGAGCACGAGATGGCCGGTCAGCGCCGCCTGGATGGCGATCTGCGCCGTCTCGAAATCGCGCATCTCGCCGATCATGATGATGTCGGGATTGTGCCGCAGCAGCGTGCGCAGGATCTCGGCGAAGGTGAGATTGATCTGCGGCTTGACCTGGACCTGGTTGACGCCCTCGAGCTGGTACTCGATCGGGTCCTCGACCGTGAAGATGTTCTTCTCCGGCGTGTTGAGGCGCAGCAGGCTGGTGTAGAGCGTCGTCGTCTTGCCGCTGCCCGTGGGCCCGGTGACCAGCAGGATGCCTTGCGGCTGATCGAGCAGGCCGAGAAAGCGCTGCTGCGTGTCGGCGGCGAAGCCGAGCGCGGCGAAGTCCTCCACCAGGCTGGCGCGGTCGAGAACGCGCATGGTGACGCGCTCGCCATGCAGCGTCGGCACGGTGGCGACGCGCAGATCGTAGTCGCGGCCGCGGATCGCCACGCGGATGCGCCCGTCCTGCGGCAGGCGGCGTTCGGCGATGTTGAGCTTCGCCATGATCTTGATGCGCGAGACGATGGCGGCGCGCAGCCGGGCCGGCGGCGCCGGCCCGTCGCGCAGCACGCCGTCGACGCGATAGCGGATGGCGAGCCGGTTGTGAAAGGGCTCGATATGGATGTCGGAGGCGCGGCTCTCGACGGCGCGCGCAATCAGCAGGTTGACGAGGCGCACCACCGGCGCCTCGCTGGCGAGATCGCGCAGCCGGCTGATATCCTCGTCGGCGCCGCCCTCCTCGACCTCGTCGATCTCGTCGACGATCTGGCCGATCGAGCTCTTGCCGCTTTCATAGAGGCGTTCATAGGCGAGCTCGACGTCGGACGGCGCGGCGACACGGATCTCGACCGGTTTGCCGGCCAGCAGTCCCAGCGAGCGCACGGCATAATCGTCGAGCGGATCGGCGACGGCGAGGACGAGTCGCTCGGGCGCGTCGAGCAGCGGCAGAACCCGGGCCTGGCGCAGGAATTTCGGGCTGGCGCCTTCCAGCACCGGCGCGTCGGGATAATCCCCGGGGGCGACCAGCGGCAGGCCGAGCTCGCGGGAGATGGCCTCGACCACGTCCTTCTCCTGGACGAGGCCGAGCTTGGTGAGGATCTGCTCGAGCCGCTCCTGGCTCTCGGCGCGCAGATTCAGCGCCCGCTCGGCTGCGACTTCGTCGAGCTTGCCGCTCGCCACCAGGCGAGCGGCGAGCGAGCGTTCAAAGGCGAGGCGGTCTTGCCGCACCGGCCCATCTCCCTGCGGCGGCCGATAGGCCGGGCAGCGTTTGCTCCCAGGCATGGCCGGCGCGCATCAACCTCGTGCCCCGTCAAAGTGTGTCATGAAGCCAACCGATCCCCATCCTAAATTATAGAAAATATCGGAAAGAGCGCTATAATTCATCGAAATGTTACTCTTGCGTTGCGATTGAAGCAAGACATGGGCCGGCCGAGCAAGTGCATTGATCGTTAACCATGCCAAGAAGGGATTAAATGGGTATTAACGCGCCGGCCGATGAGGATCGCGGATATCGGCGGCGGAGACGCCGGCGGACCGCCGGGCCGGTCGATGCGCCGTAGCACTTTCTTCACCCTGCCTTTCTAGGATCCCTTCGGGTGAAGGCGACGGCAATGGCTTGCGGCCGAGGATCGCTTGCCGCGGCCGATTGGGGGCCGATTGGGGACGGCAGCGGGATTGCCGGGGCGGGGCCGAAAATCCGATGGCCGCGAAGCAAGCGACCCACTGAGGGGATGCAATGGTGAGCAAAGAGCAAGGCCAGCAACGCGTGATGATCCGGTGCCCGGTGACGGGCCGCGCCGTTCCCACGGGTCTTACGGCCGATCCGGCGACGTGGAGCGCGCGCCCCATCGGCCTCAACCGCGTCTCCTGCCCGGAATGCAAGCAGGTCCATGCCTGGAGCAAGAAGGACGCTTCGCTCGAAGGCGTCACGCGGTCATAGCGGCGCGGCGCGCCGGAGGCTTAGTGCAATGGCTGCAGAGGCTGCGGTCGCGGGCTCAATGAGCATGGACATGGACATGCGGCTGCTGCTCCTGCAGCGGTAGCTGCGCCAGACGATCGAGCTGCGCCAGCAGCGCTGCCGTATCGGCGGGTTCCGCCATCCAGCGCGCCCGCAGGAAACCGGCGCGGTCGATCAGGAATTCGCAGGGCCCCGATCCGTTGTCGAAGAGCGCATAGGCGCCTGCCGTATCGGCGCCGGTGGCGGCGGCAAAATCGGGCAGGTCCGTCGGGTCTTCGGCATCTTCGGCCGCGGCATCGGCCGGCACCGCGAGAAGGCCGAGGCCGGCGGAAGCGAGGCGGCTTTCTGACGATGCCAGCCGCCGCAGCCGCGGCAGCGAGTCGGGAAGACGATAGAAGACCAGCAGAAGCGGTGTTTTCGTAAATGTCTGTCGCAGCGTAGCCCATTTGCCGCCGCGCTCGAAGATGAAATCGGGCGCCGGTGGTGCCGGACCAGGCGTGACTTCCGGCAGCAACGCCAGCGGTTGGGCAGAGGCGCGGGTGTGGATGAAGTTGATCAGGTCCCAGCGGCCGCGCTCGTCGACGATCGCGGCGAAGCCCGGCATGCCTCCGGCGGGAATGCCCTCGCCGATCCACCAGAAAAGGTCGCCGTCGCTGTGCGCGAAGATATGCGCGGCCGTCAGGTCGGCCGGCGCCACCGCCGTGCTTTTCGAAAGCGGCCCGTCGCCGCGCCCGCCGGCGCCGTGGCAAGCGGTGCAGTTGTCGGCGTAAAGCCGCGCGCCGCGCGCGATCGACGGCGCCGTGAAAGGCACCGGCGACTGATAGAAACTGGTGGGATAGGCGGTCACCGCCATGAGCCGAAGCGGCCACCACACGACGGCGAGAAAGAGGAAGAGCCCGCCAAAGGTTTGTATCGTCCGCCGACGTGGCCAAAACAGGCCATGGCCGAAAAGAGCAAGGCCACAAAGGGCGAGCGCGCCGGCGATGATCGTCTCGATCTGCGCTCGCGGCGCGGTTTCGATGGTGGCGAGACTAAGCCTGAACGGAAGCGGCCAGTGCGGCTGGACATGCAGCGCCGGCTGCGTCGTGCCAAGCGCGCCCAGCACCAGGAGAAGCACACCGCCAAGCCCGGCCTCCGCCAGGGCATTGCGTTGCAACCGCCGCAGCAGAGGGGATGCCGTCCCGGCGGCGGCGCTGCGGGAAAGTTCGGCGGGCAACGATGTCGACCATCGGCGGTTGACCGCGGCAAACGCCACCATGATTGAAAACAGTGCCGCCTTGAGCAGCAGCAGATGACCGTAGTCGGAGCCGAGAAGGGCGGGGACGCTGCCGACCAGGGATAGGGTGTCGATCATACCCGTGAGCAGTATGACGCCGATGGCGAGCATCCCCATGAGGGTGAAGCGCCCTGTAACCTCGCGCGCCGCGGCGGCGCAGGCGCCGCCGTCGCTGCGCCGTGCCGCGGCAAAGAAGAGCACCAGCGGCACGAGGCCGCCGACCCAGGCGCTGGCGGCCAGCATGTGCACCATGTCGCTGCCGAGGTAGAGGTAGCCCAGCCGGCCGGTCTCCGCCGCGGCATGCCCGACATTGGCAATCATCACCAGCTCCACGGCGCCGAGCCCCAGTGCCGTCCAGAAACCGAAGGCGGCGGAAGCCGATCCTCGTCGCCCGCCGGCAAGGACCAGGCACAGAGTCAGCAGCAGCGCCAGATACCCCCGCTCCGCCCAAATCTTTCCGAAATCGGTGGTATCCAATACCGTCCCGCAAATATTCTCCGAGAATACCACTGCCAGCGATCGACCGCTTACGCTTCTCGCCTCCATGATCAGCCACAGCAGCCCGGAAAACACGCCCAGCGCCAGGCTCGTCCAAATCAACCGAAACAGCCGCGTGCGGAACGCGGTCATGCCGCCGCCGTCAAGGTGCTTGCGCAAGGCCGGTTCGGCAGCGAAAGCGGCAAAAACCAGGCTGCCCGCCAGCGAGAGCAGCGAGGCGAAATGCAGAGCGCGCATGAGGGTCATCAGCGTTTGCATGCTCTCCTCCCCGGCGCGCTCCCTCGGTCAGTGGTCGACATCGAATGTTAACGTGCCGCCGCTCGGACGAGCACCGATAGACACGATCCCCGCGACGGGCTTGCGATGGCCGGGCGGTCGGGGCGTCGGTGCCCGAAGCGGCGGCGGGGTGATGGCGCTCATGGCGCAGGCACGCCATACCGCCGATAGTCTTCGGCGATCTTGGAGGCGATGGATTTTGCCGCCCAGGATGCCGACACCCCGGTCTTCTGCTATTCCAACGCCGACATCCGCAAGGGCGAGGAGGCCGACGAGGTGTTCCGATTCGTCGACTTCTGGACCCGCAACCATGGCCGCCCGCCGCGGCATCTCGTCTTCGATTCCAAGCTCATCACCTATCAAGGGCTCGGCCGCCTCGATAAGGCCGGCATCACCTTCATGACGCTGCGCCGCCGCTCGCCCAAGCTCCTCGCCGAAGTCCAAGCGCTGCCCGCCTCAGCCTGGCGCACCATCGATCTCGACCTGCCGCAGCGCAAATATCAAACGCCACGCGTCTTCGAGCAGAAAGTCAGTTTGCACGGGCGCACCTTCCGCCAGCTCTTTATCACGGATCTCGGCCACGACCAGCCGACCATCCTGCTCACCAACGACAGGAGCGCCCCCGCACGGCGGCTGGTCGCTCGTTATGCCAAGCGCATGCTCGTCGAGAACGCGCTCGCCGACGCCGTGCGCTTCTTCCACATCGATGCCCTCTCCTCCGCCGTCGGCCTCAAGGTCGACTTCGATATGGCGCTCCTCGTCCTCGCCTCCGGCCTTCTTAACAAACCGGTTGCCGTTCCCTGGCGGCGCGGACAATCTTTGCGACTCCTCGAATGACCAACCAACCCGCCCGCGTTAGGGGAATTCCGCTGCGTGGAAATCCAGGCTAGAAGAGCGGACAACCGCTCGGGGGACGAAATGCTCTATCGATATTCGGCTGCGCTGTGCATGGTCCTTCTGTCCATAACGCCGGTGCTGGCCCAGGACAAGGTGACCTTTGGTACAGATTGGAAGGCCGAGGCGGAGCATGGCGGCTATTACCAGGCGATCGCCACGGGGATCTATCGCCAACACGGCCTGGAAGTGACGCTGCGCCAGGGCGGACCGCAGGTGAACCATGCACAGCTCCTGGCGGCCGGTCGGCTCGATTTCAACGAGGCGCCGAATTCCTTCATCGCGCTCAATTTCGTCAACGAGAAAATCCCCATGCTGGCGGTGGCGGCGATGTTCCAGAAGGACCCCTCGGTGCTCATCGCCCATCGCGGCGTCGGCAATGACACTCTCGCCGCGCTCAAGGGCAAGCCGATCATGATCAGCGCCGACACCCGCGTCGGCTGGTGGCTCTTCCTCAAGGCCAAGTTCGGCTACAGCGACGACCAGATCCGTCCCTATGCCTTCAACGTCGCCCCCTTCCTCGTCGACAAGCAGGCGGTGCAGCAGGGCTATCTCACCAGCGAGCCTTTCCTCGTCGAGCAACAGGGCGAGCAGCCGCTCGTCTTCCTTCTCGCCGATGCCGGCTATACCAGCTACGCCTCGGTCATCCAGACCTCGCGCAAGCTGGTCGAGCAGAAGCCCGATCTGGTGCAGCGTTTCGTCGATGCCAGCATCGAGGGCTGGTACAGCTATCTCTACGGCGATCCCACGCCAGCGAACGCGCTCATCAAGAAGGACAATCCGGAAATGACGGACGCGCTGCTCGCCTATGCCATGGCGCACCTCAAGCAATACGGCATCGTCGACAGCGGCGAGGCCGAGAAGAACGGCATCGGCACGATGAACGATGCGCGCTGGGAGAATTTCTTTGAGGTCATGGCAAAGCAGGGTCTCTATCCCCAGACGCTGGACTTTCATCAAGCCTATACGCTGCGCTTTATCGGCAAGCGCGTCGGCATGACCCTCAAGAAATAGACGGGCGATGACGCAAGGCCGGAGCAGCGCGCCCATCATCGCGCTCGAGGGGATAGGGAAGCGCTTCCGCAGCGGCGTCGAGGCGCTCGCCGGCATCGATCTCGCGATCAAAGCCGGCAGCTTCGTCAGCCTGCTCGGCCCTTCCGGCTGCGGCAAGAGCACGCTGCTGCGCATCATCGCGGGGCTCGTCGCGCCCACCGCCGGCCGCGTGAGCCGCGCCGCGAGCGATCTGCCGCAGCGTCTCGGCTTCGTTTTCCAGGAGCCGACGCTCATGCCCTGGGCCACCGTCTGGCAGAATGTCTACCTGCCGCTGCGGCTCGCCGGAAGGCCGCCCAAAGCGGTGGCGGCGCGCATCACCGAAACGCTCGCCTCGCTCGGACTTTCCGGCTTCGAGCAGGCCTATCCGCGCGAGCTCTCGGGCGGCATGCGCATGCGCGTCTCGATCGCCCGCGCCCTGGTCACCGACCCCCTCCTGCTGCTGCTCGACGAGCCCTTCGCCGCGCTCGATGAATTCACCCGCTTCAGGCTCAACGAGGATCTGCTGCGGCTCTGGCAACGGCATCATTGGACCGTGGTCTTCGTCACCCACAGCGTCTTCGAATCCGTGTTCCTGTCGAGCCGGATCCTGCTCATGACGCCGCGCCCGGGACGAATGCTGGCGGACCTCCCGATCGACCTTCCCTATCCGCGCGACGAAGCGCTCCGCATGGCGCCGCACTATACCGAGCAATGCCGGCGCATCTCCGGTCTGTTGCGCGAGGCCATGGCATGAACGGACGCTTCGTCAAGTTTGTCGCGCCGCTCGCGGTGGGCTTGCTTTTTATCCTGGGCTGGGAGGTCCTGGTCAGGCTCGAGCGGATTCCGACCTATGTGCTGCCCGGCCCGCTGCTGGTGGCGGAGACGCTGTGGCGCGACGGACCGAGCCTTTTGGGTTCGCTGCTGGTGACCTTGCGCATCACGCTGGCGGCACTGGCGGCCGCGGTGGTCCTGGGCGGCGCGCTCGCCATTCTCTTCTCCCAATCGCGCCCGCTGGAGATCAGCCTCTTCCCCTATGCGGTGATCTTGCAGGTGACGCCGATCGTCGCGATCGCTCCGCTCATCATCATCTGGCTCAAGGACCAGGTGTTTTTGTCGCTGCTGGTCTGCGCCTGGATCGTCGCCTTCTTTCCGATCGTCGCCAACACCACGCTCGGCCTCAACAGCGCCGATCGCAACCTCGTCGATCTTTTCCGGCTCTACGGCGCGTCGCGCTGGCAGACGCTGCGCTATCTGCGTTTGCCGACGGCGCTGCCTTATTTTCTCACCGGCACGCGCATCAGCGGCGGCCTCGCCCTCATTGGCGCCGTGGTGGCGGAATTCGTCGCCGGCACGGGCGGCACCGATACCGGCCTCGCCTCGCGCATTCTGGAGGCGGGCTACAGGCTGGAGATGCCGCGCCTCTTCGCCGCCTTGCTGCTGCTGGCGGCGACCGGCATCACCATCTTTGCGGTATTGAGCTGGCTTTCACGGCGGCTTATCGGCCACTGGCACGAGAGCGCGTTGTGGCCGGAGGAATAAGTCCGACCGGCGCCGTCAGGAGAAGATGTTGAGGAGATAACCCTGCATCTGCTGCGCCGTTCGGATCACCTTGAGATTGGCGTCATAGGAGATGCTGGCGATGTTGGCGTTGACGAGCTGCTGGGCCAGATCGACGTTGGGCGCGGCGACGGTGCCGCTGCTGTTGGCGTAGGGCGAGTTGGGATCGTAGGAGGGGATGCTCGCCGGCGTCACCGGCTGCTCCACCGCCTGTGTTCCGCCGCCGGGTGTCGCGGTTTGCGCGACATCGATCGGCTGATAGGGCTGCGGCGCCCCGGGCTCGGGCGTCAGGGGCGCCGTGTCCTGGCTGTTGGCGATATTGCTCGCAGCCGCGGCAAGCCGCTGGCTGGCCGCATTCAAGCCCGAAACGGCGATGGAGATAGGATCGCCCATGGCAATAAATCTGGGGCGGCGCCGCACCTAAAGCGAGCCCTATCGCCGCGGATTTTACCGGTATTTTAGCGATCTACTCGCCGGCGAGCCGCAGCGGCGCGGCGGGCAGGCGCGCCACGGCACGCTCCAGCCGCTGGAGGAGCTGCGTCAGCTCGGCCTGGTCGGCGGCGTCGAGCGCCGGGCCCGGCGCGCGGACCCGCGCGCTGGCGATAATGCCGCGCCGGCGCAGGACCTCCTTGCGCAAGGCGAGGCCGATGCCCGGCTGCAGCTCGTGCCGCACCAGCGGCAGATAGGCGTCGAACGCGTCCTCGGCGCCCTCCCGGTCGCCGGCGGCAAAGCGCCGGCACACCTCGACCAGCATCTCCGGAAAGGCAAAGCCGGTCATCGCGCCGTCGGCGCCGCGGGCCAGCTCTTGCGGCAGGTGGATGCCGCCATTGCCGGCGAGGATGCTGATGCGCCGCTTGCGCTCGGCGTCGGCGGCCCGCACGGCCGCGAGCTTGCGCAGTCCCGGCGATTCCTCGTGCTTCAACATCTTCAGGCTGGGAAAATCGGCAAAGCAGCGGTTGATCAGCCCCGCCGACATGAAGACCTGGGTGAGCTGCGGGTAATCCTGCAGCACCACCGGGATGTCGGGTCCGAGTTCCCTCACCACGCCCTCGATGTAGCCATGGATTTGCTCATCGGTCTTGAGGCCGCTGGCGGGCGCCACCATGACGCCGGCCGCGCCGAGAGCCATGACGCGGCGGGCAAAATCGCCGAGCAGCTTGAGGCCGGGACTGCTCACGCCGACAATGATCGGCACGCGCCCCCGCACCCGGTTGAGGCAATGTGCGGCGAACGCCTCGGACTCCGCGGTCGAGAGCTTCGGTGCCTCGCCGAAGACGCCGAGAATGGTCATGCCATCGACGCCGCAGCCGAGATAGAAATCCATCAGCCGGTCGGTCGAGGACCAGTCCATCTCGCCGCCATCGGTGAAGGGCGTGGCCGAAATGACGTAGACGCCACGGGCGGTTTCGTCGAGCAGGGGCATGGCGGCCTCGCTGAAAGGGAGGGCGCCGAGTATAGCGTTCGCCGCCCCCGCCCGCACCCTTGAGGGGCGGGAGGGGCGAGAGACAGATCGCCGCAGCCCGAAGCGCCGGGGTCAGAGTGCCGGGATCAGCACCACCACCAGCTCGGCGATGCAGGCCGGACGCTTGGAGCCTTCGAGCGTCACGGTGGCCTCCGAGGTCATGCGCACGCCCTTCGGCGTCTCCTCGATTTCGGCGAGCCGGATGAGGGCCTTGATGCGGCTGCCGCTGGGCACGGGCTGGATGAAGCGCACCTTGTTGCAGCCATAGTTGAGCCGCGCCGCGACTTTTTCTACGTGGAAGATCTTGTCGATGAGGCGCGGGATCAACGACAGCGTCAGAAAGCCGTGGGCGATAGTGCCGCCGAAGGGCGAGGCCTTGGCGCGCTCGCGGTCGACATGGATCCATTGAAAGTCGTCGGTCGCCTCGGCAAACCGGTCGATCATTTCCTGGCTGACCGTCATCCACTCGCTTTCGCCGATTGTCTGGCCGAGGGCGGTCTTCAATTCCTGGATATCGGCAAACTGACGCATCGGTGAAATCCTGTTCTGGCGGCGCAACGGGCTATTCTTCCCCCAAAGCGTGCGCAGCGTCCAGCGCGCAGGGGTTGACACCGCCGGGAGCGTGGGCGAGGCTGCCCTAAAATCACGAGGAGAGGCCCATGAGAGAAGCGGTCATCGTCTCGACGGCGCGGACGCCCATCGGCAAGGCGGTGCGCGGCGCTTTCAACAACACCCATGGCGCCACCATAACGGGCCATGTCATCCAGAAGGCCGTCGAGCGCGCCAAGGTCGAGCCCGACGAGGTCGAGGACGTCGTTATCGGCTGCGCCAATCCCGAAGGCGCCACCGGCCACAACATCGCGCGCGACGCGGCGCTGCGCGCCGGCCTGCCGGTGACGGTGCCGGGCGAGACGATCAATCGTTTCTGCAGCTCGGGCCTGATGGCGATCAGTATCGCCTCCCAGCGCGTCATGGTCGACGGCATCGACGTGGCGGTGGGGGGCGGCGTCGAATCCATCAGCCTCGTCCAATACAACATGAACAAGCACCGCTTCGCCGACGAGTGGCTGTTGGAGCACAAGCCCGACATCTACATGACGATGATCGAGACCGCCGACGTCGTGGCGCAGCGCTATCAGGTGACGCGCGAGCAGCAGGACGCGTTCGCGCTCTTGAGCCAGCAGCGCACCGCCGCGGCGCAGAAGGCCGGACGCTTCGATGCCGAGATCGTGCCGATGAAGACGATCAAGCTGATGACCGACAAGGAAGGCACCAAAACCTGGACCGAAGAGGTCACCCTCGCCAAGGATGAAGGCAACCGTCCCGACACGACCGCGCAGGGCCTGGCGGCGCTGAAGCCGGTGCGGGAAGGCGGCTACATCACCGCCGGCAATGCCAGCCAGCTTTCCGACGGCGCTTCGGCTTGCGTCGTCATGGATGCGAAGGTCGCCGAAAAGCGCGGCCTCGAGCCGCTCGGCATCTACCGCGGCATGGCGGTGGCGGGTTGCGAGCCGGACGAAATGGGCATCGGTCCCGTCTTCGCGGTGCCGAAGCTGCTGAAGCAGCACGGACTCAAGATCGGCGATATCGACATCTGGGAGCTCAACGAAGCCTTTGCCGTCCAGGCGCTCTATTGCCGCGACCGCCTCGGCATCGACCCCGCCAGGTTCAACGTCGATGGCGGCGCCATTTCGGTCGGCCACCCCTATGGGATGAGCGGCGCCAGGCTCACCGGCCACGCGCTCATCGAAGGCAAGCGCCGCGGCGCCAAATACGCCGTCGTCACCATGTGCATCGGCGGCGGCATGGGCGCGGCGGGGCTGTTCGAGATCGCGTGAAAAGAAAGTTGTCAGTTATCAGTTCTCAGTGATCAGTGGCGGCGCAGCCGAACTGAGAACTGACGACTGACGACTTCTATCCTCTTCCGGCGATGGTCACGCCGCCGTCGATCACCAAGGTCTGGCCAGTGATGAAGCGGCCGGCGGAGGAGGCGAGTAGGACGGCCATGCCGGCGATATCCACCGGCTCGCCAATGATGCCCAGCGGCGATTGCTTCAGGGTCTGAGCCAGGACTTCCTTGTTCTCCCAGAGCGCGCGGGCGAAATCGGTCTTGACCAGGCCGGGAGCGATGGCGTTGACGCGGATATTGTGCGCGCCCCATTCGACCGCGAGGTTGCGCGCGAGCTGCATGTCGGCCGCCTTGGAAATGCCGTAGGCGCCGAGCGTCGAGCTGCCGCGCAGCCCGCCGATGCTCGAGATGATGATGACGGCGCCGTCCTTGCGCTTCGCCATGGCGGGAATGACGAAGTTGCAGAGCCAGAGGTTGCTGCGGATGTTGCTGTCCATGATGCGGTCGAAGGCATCATCCCCGATGCCGGCGAGCGGGCCGTAATAGGGGTTGACCGCGGCATTGCAGACCAGGATGTCGATTTGGCCAAAGGCCTTGATGGATTGATCGACGAGATTCTGAAGCGCCGCCTTGTCGCCGATATGAGCCGGAATTGCCACCGCCTTGCCACCGGCTTTCTTGATGCCGGCGACCACTTCTTCGCAGGCCGGCGCCTTGCGGCTCGATATCACGACGTTGGCGCCGAACAACGCCAACTGTTCGGCGATCGCCCGGCCGATGCCTTTAGAGGATCCGGTTATGACCGCGGTCTTGCCGGTGATATCGAAAATCGACATGCTTGCCCTCGTCTTCCTCACCTGTCGCCGGCGTCTCTCGGCCTGCGGGGCAGGCTAGTCGATTGTCGTTGCCGCTGCCATCCCCCTGGGGGTAAAGAAGGTTGAGCAGGCAACGGCTGCCGTCCCGCGCGAAAACGGAGCAATCGCCGGTTGAGAGGTGATGAAATGCGAAGAATGGGAGTAGCCGTGGCGGTGTTGTTGTTGTTGTCCGCTTGCGCCGGCGGCAATGCCATCGATCCGGCGCAGGATCAGATCGAAGCCGCCGAGCAGCAGAAGAACTGCGCCGACCCCAAATGGAAGGAGGCGCATCTCGGCGTCTGGTACAACGTCTGCCGTCCCAACGCCGCCGTGCGCTAGGCGGGAGGCTTGACAGAAGCGTCGGCCGGGGGTAACCCCGCCCATATATCGTGGTGATTTGAGCCGACCGGCTTGCGGCCACGTAAAACCAACCGCTAAAAGGTCGGAGGCTCCTCCCGGAACCCTGGCCCCTCGCGGATCCAGGGTTTTTCCGTGTCACTTTGCCGGAGACCGCAGGAGCAGAACCATGCCCGACGCCTTTCGCGAGCTTCCCCCAGGCATTCGCCCGCGCACCATGATGGCACGCGGCGGCCATCTGCGTAGCCAGTACATGGAGACTGCCGAGGCGATCTATATGAGCTCGGGCTATGTCTACAGGACGGCGGAGGAGGCGGAGTCCGCCTTCGCCCATGAGGGCTCGCGCTTCGTCTATTCGCGCTATGCCAATCCCACCGTGTCCATGTTCGAGGAGCGTCTTCGGCTGCTCGAGGGCGCCGAGGGTTGCAGCGCCACCGCCAGCGGCATGGCGGCGGTCTTCGCCGCGCTCGCCTCGCAGGTCAAGGCCGGGGACCGGGTTGTCGCCTCCCGCGCCCTCTTCAATTCTTGCAACTACATCATTACCCAGATCCTGCCCCGTTATGGCGTCGTCACCGAGCTGGTCGACGGGGCCGATCTCGCCGCCTGGCAGCGGGCGCTGGCACCGGGCGTCAAGGCGGTGTTCTGCGAGAGTCCCGCCAACCCGACCCTCGAGCTCGTCGATCTCGCCGCGGTGGCCGAGCTCACGCATCGCGCCGGCGGCGTGTTCGTGGTCGACAATGTCTTCGCCACGCCGCTGCTGCAGCGTCCCATGCAGCTCGGCGCCGACATCGTCGTCTATTCCGCGACCAAGCATATCGACGGCCAGGGGCGAAGCCTCGGCGGCGCGGTGCTTGGACGCGAAAAATTCATGCGCGAAACCCTGCGGCCGTTCTTGCGCCACACCGGTCCTGCCTTGAGCCCATTCAACGCCTGGCTGTTGCTCAAGGGCATCGAGACCTTGCCGCTGCGCGTCGAGGCGATGAGCCGCTCCGCCGCCGAGGTCGCGGCTTTCCTTGAACGCCAGGCCAAGGTCATGCGCGTGCTCTATCCCGGCCTCGAAAGCCATCCGCAGCACGGCCTTGCGCGTCGGCAGATGAGCGGCGGCGGCAGCTTGCTGGCGCTCTCGGTCACAGGCGGCAAGGCCGGCGCCTTCCGCCTGCAGAACGCGCTGAAGCTCATCGAGATCTCGAACAATCTCGGCGACAGCAAGAGCCTGATCACCCACCCCGCCACCACGACGCATCATCGCTTCAAATCCGAGGAGCGTGACGCGCTCGGCATCGATGACGGACTGGTGCGGCTCTCGGTCGGACTCGAAGACCCCGCCGATCTGATCGCGGATCTCGACCAGGCGCTCCAAGCGGTGTGAGAAGGGCCGGATTGCCTTCGGCCGAGCCGCGCTTTTTTCATAAGCCTTCAGGAGAGGCCATGACGGTGAACAAAGTCGCGGTCATCGGCGCCGGCACGATCGGCGCAAGCTGGGCGGCCTATTTCCTGTCGCGCGGCCTCGAGGTGACGGCGAGCGATCCCGCGCCCGGTGCCGAGGCCTCAGCGCGCGACTTCGTCTCCCTGGCCTGGCCGAGCCTGCAACGACTCGGCGGCGTCGTTCCGGGCGCGCGGCCCGATGCGCTGCGCTTCGAGCGCGATGCGCGGAAGGCGGTTGCGGGCGCCGAATTCGTGCAGGAGAACGGGCCCGAGCGCGAGGATCTCAAGATCGAGCTGCTTGCCGCGCTCGACCAAGAGCTGCCGCCCGAAACGCTTATCGTCTCGAGCTCGTCGGGGTTGCTGATCAGCCGCCTGCAATCGCGCTGCCGGCATCCTGAGCGCTGTGTTCTCGGCCATCCCTTCAACCCGCCGCATCTCATACCGCTGGTCGAGGTGGTGGGCGGCAAGCAGACCTCGGCCGATGCCGTCGAGCGGACCCTCGCCTTCTATCGCGCGATCGGCAAGCATCCCATCCACATCCGCAGGGAGGTGGCCGGCCATGTCGCCAACCGGCTGCAGGCGGCGCTGTGGCGCGAGGCGGTGCATCTCGTCGCCGCGGGCGTGGCCAGCGTTGCCGACGTCGACGCCGCCATCACCTATGGCCCGGGACTGCGCTGGCCGGTCTACGGGCCGCATCTAACCTTTCACCTGGCGGGCGGCACCGGCGGCATGGAGCATTTCATGAAGCATCTACTCGTGCCGATGCAGAGCTGGTGGGACGATCTCGGCAGTCCCGAGATGACGCCGGCGGTGCAGCGCAAGATCATCGATGGCGTCGCCGAGGAGGCGTCGGGGCGCTCGATCGCCGAGCTTGCGGCGCGGCGCGACCGCACGCTCATCGCCATCTTGAACGCGCTCAAGACCATGGAAGGCGCGTGAGGTCAGCTTACCAGCGGCAGGGTCCGGATGTCGTAGGCGCAACGCATGGAACGGCCAAGGACGGGGTCCTCGAGTTCCATCTCGAAGCGATCGGCCGCCGCAATGCCGCCGATCGCCGGCTGCGTACCGCAGAACATGACCGTGCCCTCCGGCAAACCGGAGCCATTTCCGGTGAAGCGCGCCATCAGCTCGCGCGGATCGCGGATAACCGCGGTGGAACCTTCCTGGTAGAGGCGCCGTTTGCCGCCGGCCACGGCATGGGCGCGCAGGATCAGGCGATCCCAATGCGGTGCCACCTCATCGAAGCGCCACAGCTCCGGCGCGACCACCTTGCGGCAGAGCTGCTTGGAGAGCGCCACCGAATAGGCTTCGGCGGCGCGGTCGGTATGGTCGGAGCCGAGGCCCACCCATAATCCGCCGACGGAGAAGATCACCGTCTCGACCTCGCCCGAGGTGCCGGTGCCGACGACGTCGATACTCGTATCGGTGGTGAGAAGGCCGCGGTCGACGCGGTAGAACAGCGGTACGCCGCTGGGCGGCTTGACGCCGATCGCCTTCAGCTCGTCGATGTGATGCTGCAGCCCGGCGGCGTCGCGTCCCGTCCAGCCGGCGATCACGAGATCGGCGATCTCGAACTCCACCGGCTCCCGCCCGCCGCCCCAGTGCCTCACCATCCCTACCATGGGCTTCTCTCCGGGGTTTGCCGCGACCATGCTGTATCGTCGGGGAGTTGTCCACGGCGCGTGTCACGGTAAAGTGGCCGGGACGGAGGGAAGGGTGATGCATCGCAGCGCGGAACGGATTCTGACAACTCATACCGGCAGCTTGCCTCGGCCGATGGAGCTGACGCGGCTTTATGCCCGCCGCGCGCGCGGCGAGGCCGTAGATGATTCCGTGCTGGAGGAGGAAGGACGGCGCGCGCTGCGCCGGGTTCTGCCGAAGCAGCTCGATGCCGGCATCGACATCGGCAATAACGGCGAGCAACAGCGCGAAGGCTTTTTCCTCTATCTCCGCCACCGGCTCAGCGGTCTTGGCGGTAGCTGGCAGCGCTCGCCGCGCGGCGATATCGAGCGTTACCCCATCTTCAAGGAGGCGTTGCAGAGCCAACTCGCGGGCAAGGAGGTCGTCAGCAACTTCACGCCGCCCAAGGCGGTCGGAGATATCCGCTATCTCGATCCCGCCCTGGTCGAGGCGGAGTGCCGCGACTTCCGCGCCGCGCTCGACGAGATCGAACGGGGCTTCATCGAACCCTTCCTGACGGCGCCGTCGCCGGGCATTGTTGCATCAGCGGTGCTGAACGAGCACTATGCCAGCGAGGAGGCGTATCTTGCCGCGCTCGCCGCGGCGCTCAAGGTCGAATACGACGCGATCGTCGCCAACGGCTTCCTGTTGCAGCTCGATTGTCCCGATCTCGCGCTCGAGCGGCATGTTTCCTACATGGACAAGCCGCTTGGCGATTTCCTTGAATTCGTCGAGCGCGTGGTGGCGGCGATCAACGCGGCGCTGGCCGGCATACCGCGCGAGCGGGTGCGCATGCATGTCTGCTGGGGGAATTACGAGGGGCCGCATGACTGCGACGTACCATTTGCCGAGATCTGGCCGGTGTTGCGGCAGGCTGAAGTGGGCGGCTTCGTGCTTCCTTTCGCCAATCCGCGGCATGCGCATGAGGTGCGCTGCCTCGAAGCGTTGCCGCCCGCCGAGGACCAGATCATCGTCGCCGGCGTCATCGACAGCCTCACCAATTTCGTCGAGCATCCCGAAGTGGTGGCCGAGCGCATCGAGCGCGCGGCACAGGCCGTCGGCGATCCCCAACGCGTGATCGCCGGCACCGATTGCGGTTTCGACACCTCCGCCGGAGCGGGACGCGTCGCCGAGGACGTGGTCTGGGCCAAATTGACCGCGCTTCGCGACGGTGCGCGCATCGCCTCGGACCGGCTGTTCACCTAATCGGGACGGCAACGTGGCGGAACCGCCTTTCTCGCTCGAGGGCAAGCTGGCGCTGGTGACGGGCGCGGCGCGCGGGCTGGGCTTCGCCATGGCGGCGAGCCTGGCGCGGGCCGGGGCGCAGGTGCTACTGAACGGCCGCAGCGAGGCGCGGCTCGCGCCGGCGGTCGAGGCGCTGCGGGGAGAGGGGCTCGCCGTCGGACCGATCGTCTTCGACGTCGCGGACGAGGCGGCGGTCGCCGCGGCCTTTGCCGCGATCGAGCGGCAGCACGATCGCTTGGACATCCTCATCAGCAACGTCGGCTTCCGCAATCGTCGGCCGATCGACGAGCTGTTGCTCGGCGACATGCGGCAGATGCTCGAGGTCAACCTGACCGCGCCTTTCGGCCTCGCGAAGCGTGCGGCGGCGCTGATGTTGCCGCGGCATTGGGGACGTCTCATCCTGGTGACCTCGATCGCCGGGCCGCTGTCGCGCGCCGGCGATGCCGCCTACACCGCGTCCAAAGGCGGGCTCGCCGCGCTTACGCGCTCGCTGGCGGCGGAATATGGGCCCAAGGGCGTCACCGCCAACGCCATCGCCCCGGGCTTCTTCGCGACCGAGACCAACGCCGATCGCGTCGCCGACGCCCAAGTCCGGGCCTTCATCGAGCGGCGCGTGCCACTGCGCCGCTGGGGCCGACCGGCCGAGATCGGCGGCGCCGCGGTTTTCCTGGCGTCCGAGGAAGCATCCTACGTCAATGGCCATGTCCTCACCGTCGACGGCGGCATGAGCGTCTCTTTCTGATTGGCGGCCGCGGGCTTCCTTCGCTATACCGAGACCAACAGGAACGTCGCCGTTAGGAGCCTGTCTGGGACATGGGAAGGGTCTGCGACATCGTCATTTGGCCTCTGGCTGGGAGCGGGGAGCAATGCGGTGCCCCGGCGCATCGCGAGCGACGAGCGACGAGTGACCCGGCCGAGCTCCTAACATCGCCCAATCCTGGCGCAACGCAGACCCATCCCATGTCCCAGGCAGGCTTTTAGGGAGGCGCGATGCGTGGATTGATGATGGATCGCCCTTTGCTCATCGGGGCGCTGATCCAATATGCCGCCGAGTATCACGGCGATACCGAGATCGTGACGCGGACCACGGAGGGTCCGATCCACCGCTACACCTATGGCGAAGCCGAGCGCCGCATCAGGCAATTGGCGAAGGCGTTGAAGCGGCTGGGCATCGGGCAGGGCGACCGTGTGGCAACCCTTGCTTGGAACAATCACCGGCATTTCGAGCTTTACTTCGCCATCTCCGGCAGCGGCGCCGTCTGCCACACGATCAATCCGCGGCTCTTCGCCGACCAGTTGCGCTACATCGTCAACCATGCGGAGGACAAGCTCCTCTTCCTGGATCTCACCTTCGTGCCCATCGCCGAGAAGATGGCCGGCGAGTGGCCGACGCTGCGGCACTACGTGATCATGACCGATCGCGCGCATATGCCGCAGACGAGCCTGCCCGGGGCGCTCTGTTATGAGGACCTCCTCGCCGGCGAGTCCGCGGATTTCGTCTGGCCGGAGTTCGACGAGAACACCGCGTCATCGCTATGCTACACCTCGGGAACCACCGGCAATCCCAAGGGCGCGCTCTATACCCATCGCTCCACTCTGCTGCATAGCTTCGCCATCTGCGCGGCCGGTGGGGTCGCGCTCTCGATGTACGACTCGGTTGTGCCGGTCGTGCCGATGTTTCACGTCAATGCCTGGGGCGTTCCTTATGCGGCGACGATGTCGGGCGCGAGGATGGTCTTCCCCGGACCGAAGCTCGACGGCGCCAGCCTTTACGAGCTCTTCACCACAGAGAAAGTGACGCTGTCGTTGGGCGTTCCCACCGTGTGGCTTGGCCTATTGCAGTACCTCGATCAGACGGGCAAGCGGCTTGACGGCTTGAAGCGCATCACGAGCGGCGGCTCGGCGGCGCCGCGGTCGATGATCGAGGCCTTCGAAGAGAAATATGGCGTGCAATTCATCCATGGCTGGGGCATGACCGAGACGAGCCCTTTGGGCTCGCTGGCGCTGCCCAAGCAAAAGCAGCTCGAGCGCTCGAAGGACGAGCTGCTGACGATCAAGACCAGGCAGGGCCTGCCGCCCTTCGGTGTCGATATGAAGGTGGTCGGCGCGGATGGCAAGGTGCAGCCGCATGATGGCAAAGCAAGGGGTGAGTTGCTGGTGCGCGGCCCCTGGATCGTCGGCGGCTATTTCAACGACGAGCCGGCGACGGCGGCCGCCTTTGACGAGGCAGGCTGGTTCCGCACGGGCGACATCGCCACCATCGACGGCGACGGCTTGATGGCCATCGTCGACCGTAGCAAGGATGTGATCAAATCCGGCGGCGAGTGGATCAGCTCGATCGATGTCGAAAATGCGGCGATGGGCCATCCCGACGTGGCTGAGGCGGCGGTCATCGGCCTGCCGCACCCCAAATGGGATGAGCGGCCGCTGCTCATCGTCACGCCCAAGCCGGGACGCCAGCCAAGCAAGGAGTCGATCATCGCCTTTCTCGGCGACAAGATCGCGCGCTGGCAGCTCCCCGATGACATTGTCATCGTGCCGGAGATCCCGCATGGCGGCACGGGCAAGGTGCTCAAGGCCAAGCTGCGCGAGCAGTTCAAGGACTACCGCCTGCCGACGATCCAGGAGAGGGGCTGAGGAGGAAACGATGACCAACCGGCTCGACGGCAAGGTGGCGTTCATCACCGGTGGCGCCTCGGGGCTGGGGCGCGCCATGGCGGAAGCCTTCGCCGCGGAAGGCGCGCGCGTGGCAATTGCCGATATCGACCGCACGCGCGGCCAGGACGTCGTCCGGAGCATCGGCGCGGCGGCCCTGTTCCTCGCTCACGACGTCACCAGCGAGGAGCAGTGGATCGCCAATCTCGGCGCGGCGGCGAGCGCTTTCGGCCACCTGGACACGCTTGTCAACAACGCCGGCGTCGGCAGCCGCGGCGACGTCGAGAACACCACGCTCGAGGAGTGGCGGCGCATCCATGCCGTCAACCTCGACGGCCCCTTCCTCGGCTGCAAGCACGGCATTCCGCTGATCGCCAAGGCGGGCGGCGGCGCCATCGTCAACGTCTCCTCGGTGGCCGGGCTCATCGGCGCGCGCGACAGTGCCGCCTATTGCGCCAGCAAGGGCGGTCTGCGGCTGCTCACCAAATCGGTGGCGCTGCATTGCGCGCATCGCAAGAACGGCGTGCGCTGCAACTCCATCCATCCCGTCTACACCGACACGCCGATGGTCGGGCAGATGCTCGCGGAATCGCGCCAGCCCGACAAGATGCTGGAAGCGCTCAAGGCGATGATCCCGCTGGGGCGGCTCGGCACGCCGGCGGAGCTGGCGGCGATGGCGGTTTATCTCGTCTCCGATGAGGCGCGTTTCGTCACCGGCGCCGAGTTCGTCTTCGACGGCGGTTATACCGCAAACTGATCAATAAGGGCGCAAGTTCTCGGCGACGGTCTTGAGCTGATCGGCATCGAAGACTTCGACGCGCACTGGCACCACGCCGACTTTGGTCATGCCCAGAAGCTCGGCGGCGCCGCGCGAGACGTCGATGACGCGGCCGCGCGCGAAGGGACCGCGGTCGTTGATGCGTAGCAGCACGGACCGGTTGTTGTTGAGGTTGGTCACGCGGACGATGGTGTCGAGCGGCAGGGAGCGGTGCGCCGCGGTCAGGTCGCGCATGTCATAGCGCTCGCCGCTGGCAGTTGTCCTCTGATGGAAGTCGCGACCGTACCAGGAGGCAAGGCCGACCTGGGCAAAGTTTGGCACCAAGCTCGGATAGACCGTCGGCGGCTCCAGCGGAAGCATTGGCGGTTGCAGCGCCAGCGCGGGTGGGGCCGCGGGTTGTGGCCCGGTGCACGCACCCAGCGCGCCTGCCGCCAAGAGCAGCGCGATCAAAAAAGGTCGAAGCAGCGGCATCCCCCGCCTGTGCTTACCCGCCAATCCCATGCCGAGACAGAGTGTATGGAACTTCTTGCCGACTGGCTAATAATTCATTTCGCGGAAATTACAGGTCTAAATTGTTGTTTTTCCGCCGCGGCCGGCCTTCCGAACTGGGGGTCTCGCTCGCGCAAACAATCGCTCACGGCATGTGTGTCGGGTCTGTCGCGACGAGGCCTCTGTCGAGCCGCGGCGCATCCGCATGTACCGGACCGGCGCGCATTGTCGCTTGATCGTTGGCCAGGGCGAATTGTGACGAGCGAGGGCGCCCGCCGGGATCGAGGGCACGGTCCCGTCGTCGAGCAACAAGGAGCCGCTCATTGCTGAGCGGCCCCCGGTTTCGTCGGTTTGGTTGCACAGCTGCCGGTCGCGCAAAGCACGTACAGCAGCGAGGCAATAGTACCGATCCGCAAAAAGAAACGCTACGCGAAAGCATAATTTCGTCGCATGCCGTTCCCTTCCATCGGTTTTCGGGCGTCGGGCGGTCGGCCGATGGCGGCGGCGTCCCAGGCTCCTTCCGGCAAAGACGGAAAGCAGAGAAATCACTGTGCCGCAGGGATTCCGGCGATCGCCGCTCACGCCGCTTCGCCGTCGCCGCTGCTCGTCGGCGCCGTCGCCGGCGATTTTTGGGAGATGCGTGGGCAAATTCCGGACCTTTATCCGCGGTGGCCGCGCAGCGCCCGCGCCCCGCCGAGTCGCCGTCGGCGCGTGCGACTGCTCGTCGCGGCGGATAGACGTCAACGCAATCTTGCCACATTGCAATTGTTCAATTCGCGACGTATTGGCAGCTTGGGCGGCCCGGCATCATCGCCATATACCGGCGAGACCGGATCGGCTGCCGCTTCCGGGGCGGCTGCCGTTTGACGACCAGCGACAAAAGGGCGACATGGCGGGCGAAGGCGAACATGGGCATGAGGGACGACCGGTCGCGCTGGCCGGGCTTTCGTTCGTCGCGCTGGCGATCGGGGTGCTTGCCGGCGGCTCCTCGGTGTTGTTTCGCGCCATGGTCGCCGGCATCCACAACCTCTTCTTTCTTGGCACGTTCTCCTTCTATTACGACCCGAACCTACATACGCCCGCAAGCTGGCTCGGGCCGCTGGTGATACTGTCTCCGGCGATCGGCGGCATCGCCGTGGTCATGCTGATGCGGGCGCTGCCCTCGGACCGGCGGGGGCAAGGCGTCTCCGACATCATCGATGCCATCTATTATCGCGAGGGCCGGGTTCGCACCGTTTCGGCCTTCGCCAAATCGCTGGCGGCGGGCGTGCAGAGCGCCAGCGGCGGCTCGGTCGGGCGGGAGGCGGCGATCGTGCAGATCGGCGCCGCGCTCGCCTCGCGCCTCTCGCGGCTGCTCAACCTCGCGCAATGGCAGCGCATGACGCTGGTCGCCGCCGGCGCCGCCGCCGGACTTGCCGGCGCCTTCAACGCGCCGCTCGGCTCGATCGTCTTCGCGATCGAGTTGATGATGCCCGAGATCAGCGCTCGCACGCTGCTGCCGGTCACCATTGCCAGCGGCGCCAGCACCTTCGTCACGCGCTTCTATTACGGAATGCAGCCGACCTTCCTGGTGCAGACCGTAATGGCAACCCATCTGCGCATCGCCGGCGTCCTCGGCCTTTTGCCCTTCGTGCTGTTCGGCATCCTTCTGGGCTTTGCCGCCTGGTCGATGATCGCCGTGCTCGGCTGGTCGGAACGCCAATTCGCGCGGATCACGCCCAACCCTTATCTCCAACACATGATCGGCATGTTCCTGGTAGGCGGGCTCGCTTATGGGATGATGGTCACCACCGGTCATTACTATGTTGCCGGGCCGAGCTACGCCGCGTTGCAGGACATGCTGCGCGGCGACATTTCCGCCCTTGGTTTCTTCGCGCTTCTCTTCGTCGCCAAGGTGCTGGCCACGGTGTTGACGCTCGGCTCCGGCGGGAGCGGCGGCGTCTTCTCGGCCTCGCTGGTCATTGGCGCCGCGTTCGGCGGGCTGGTGGGGACGGCCACGACGCTGCTCGCGCCGGGCCTCGGGCTTGACGTCACCGATTTCTGCATCGTCGGAATGGCCGGCATGCTCGGCGGCACGACCGGCGCTGCGATCACCGCCATCGTCATGGTGTTCGAGTTGACGCGCGACTACAACGTCATCGTGCCGATGATCCTGGGCGTGACCCTGGCGCTGGCCGTGCGCCGCGCGGTGCTGCCGGAGAGCGTCTACACGCTGAAGCTCGTCAAGAAGGGCCACGAAGTACCCGACGCATTGCAGGCGAACACCTATCGCATCCGGCACGCCGACAAGGCGATGGCAACCGATTTCGAACTACGCCAGGCGAGCGAGTCGCTCGATGACGTGATCGTCTCGCTGGAGGAGACCGGCAAGCCGTTTTATCTCATGGTCGTCGACGGCGAGCGCATCAAGGGCTATGTCCGCCTCGATCCCGGCTTCAAGCTGTGGCAATCACGTGAGCCCGGCATGATGCTCGGCGACGTCGCGCGCACCGATTTCGCGCTGGCGCGTCCGGGCGATACCATGTTCGATCTGATCGGCCGGCTGGCCCGGCGCGGCGGCAATCTCGCCATCGTCGTGCGCGGCACGCGGCGGATTCCGCGCGCCGATGACGTCGCGGGCTATATCGCGCTCGACACCATGGGCGCCGCCGTCATCGACAACGCGCGTGCCTATGCCGCACCGACGACGCGCAATCCCTTCCCGATCCTCTATCGCCGCCGCGTCATCCGCCCGATTCGCTTCTGGCGCGACAAGTTGAGAGGGCCGCAGGCAAAGCGCGAGCCTTGACCCGCGTCGTGTCGCGGCGTCACCCTCTCGGCCGCAAGGGCACCGCGTAGCGTCAAATGACGCTCCGCGGCAAAGCGATGCTTGCCTTGGGGGCGGCGAAGAATACTATCGATGCAGCACCACCGCCACGCCGAAGACGGGCGGGGGTATGCCGAAAAAGAAGGGAGGTCCGCATGCCGCGAAAATTTCGCCTGACATGTGCGCGCACGACCTACTTCGATATCGACGTCATGGCGGAGGACGGCGCCGAGGCGGAGCGGCTGGTGGAGGCGGCCTTCGCCGGCAATCCAGCGCTGTGCGACAACTTCCGGCCGATCGGCAAGCCGACCCATCGTATCGTCGAGATCGCTGCCCTGGAAGTGGCGGCCGAGGAACGCCTCAGGGGCGGGGCAAACGAAAAGCCAGCCGTCTCCGAGAGACGGCTGGCTTGATGACTGGTCGGAGTGAGAGGATTTGAACCTCCGGCCCCTGCCTCCCGAAAGCAGTGCTCTACCAGGCTGAGCTACACTCCGGCGCCGGCCGATATACCGCCTGGCGCGTTTTGCCGCAACCCCCGGACCGGTCCTTAATGGCCGCGCGCGAGGCAGAAATCGACGGCCTCGTCAAGCGCCCGCCGCTCGGCGCCGTCGCGGAACGAGGCGAGGCTGCGACGCGCGGCATCGCCATAGTGTCGCGCGCGGTCGAGCGTCGCCCGCAACGTGCCGAGCCGCGTCATCATCTCGATCGCGCGCTCGAGATCGCCCTCCTGCTGATCGAGCTCCTCGAGCGTACGCCGCCAGAAGGCGCGCTCGGCTTCGCCGGCTTGGCGCAAGGCCAGCACCACCGGCAAGGTAATCTTGCCTTCGCGGAAATCGTCGCCCACCGTCTTGCCGAGTTCCGCTTGGTGCGCCGAGTAGTCGAGCATGTCGTCGACGAGTTGGAAGGCTATGCCGAGATTGCGGCCATAGGAAGCGAGCGCCTCCTCCTCGGTGGCGGGCCGGTCGGCAAGCACGGCGCCGATACGGCTTGCCGCCGCGAAGAGCTGCGCCGTCTTGGCCTGGATCACTGCGAGATAGGCCTCTTCGGTCGTCTCGGTGTCGTTCGAGGTGACGAGCTGCAGCACCTCGCCTTCGGCAATGACGGCCGAGGCTTCGGAGAGAATCGACAGCACCCTGAGCGAGCCGTCTTCGACCATAAGCTGAAAGGCGCGGCTGAACAGGAAATCGCCGACCAGCACCGAGGATTTATTGCCCCAGACGGCATTTGCCGTCGCATGCCCGCGGCGAAGGTCGCTGGCATCGACGACGTCGTCATGCAGGAGCGTGGCGGTGTGGATGAATTCGACCGCGGCGGCCAATGCCATGTGGCGCTCGCCGCGATAGCCGCACAGCCGCGCCGCGGCCAAAGTCAGCATCGGCCGCAGCCGCTTGCCGCCGGCGGCGACAATATGGCCGGCAACCTGCGGGATAAGCGCCACAGGACTCTGCATCCGCTCGAGAATGAGCGTGTTGACCCTATCGAGATCGGTTTTCAGGAGAGCGGTAAGACGGTCGAGCGTCGCCGGCTTCTTGGTGCTCTCGCCTCGCGCGCTTGCCACCAGGGCCACGCCGACTTCCCCTTTCTCCACCCGCTGCGGCCGCCCCTCGCTTGACGGAGCATTGCCTGCAGGCGAGCATAGATTGCTGGGAGATGCGGTCAAGCCCGGCCGATCGGCGGGATATTTCGGCGAGACCGATGCGAGACTGATGAAGGAATTGCTGCGCACCAACGACCTCGTCCGGCTGTCCTGGCTGCAAGCGCTGCTCACCGACGCCGGCATCGAGACGTTCATCCTCGATCACAACACGGCGGCGGTCGAAGGCGGGATCTCCGCTCTCCAGCGCCGGTTGATGGTGCGCGGCCAAGACCACCGCCGCGCTCTGGCCGCTCTTGCCGAGGCCGGCGAGACTCCCTGGTGACCGAGCCCTCCGCCCCCTTGCCGGTGAGCGAGGACACGCTGCTGGGCGGCCGCGTCAAGCTGCGACAGCCGCTTTCCGGCTACCGCGTGGCGATCGATCCCGTGCTCCTCGCCGCCGCGGTGCCGGCGGCCGCTGGCGACACGGTGCTCGACATCGGCTGCGGCGTCGGTGCCGCGGCGCTCTGCTTGGCGGCGCGCGTCGAGGGCTGCCGCATTACCGGTATCGAGGCGCAACGCGATCTCGTCCGGCTGGCCGGAGAAAACATATCGCTCAACGATCTCCTCGGCCGGGTCACCGTCATGGCCGGCGACCTGCTGCGGCCGCCGCCCCGGCTCGAACCGGGCAGCTTCGCCCACGTCATGGCGAATCCGCCCTTCCTTGAGGCCGGCGCGGCGAGTGTCTCGCCAGACGCCGGCAAGGTCGCCGCCACGGTCGAAGGCGAAGCAGACCTTGCCGCCTGGGTCCGTTTTGCCCTTGCCATGGTGCGGTCGAAGGGGTACCTCACCTTCATCCACCGCGCCGACCGCATGGATCAACTGCTGGCGCAGCTCGTGGGCCGCGCTGGCGAGATCGTCGTCTTCCCGCTCTGGGCCGGCCACGACAAGCCGGCAAAGCGCATCCTCCTGCGGGCGCGAAAGGGCGTCGAGACGCCGACACGCCTTACCCCCGGCCTGGTGCTGCATGAGGCCGACGGACGCTACACGCCAGCGGCCAATGCCGTGCTGCGCCAGGGGGCGGCGCTGACATTCTCGTGATTGGACCGAAAGTCGCGCTCTAGCCACTTTCTCCTGGTCCTTCGCGGCCTCGCCGCGGGGGATCAGGTCTTGGCGAACGCAGGCGGAGCGGTCGATGACGGCGGCGCGAAGAATGGCTCTTGTCGCAGCAATCGCGATCCTTGCCGCCGCTTGCGCTGCCCGCGAGAACGCCATCCCCGTCGAGAAAGTCTGGCGCAACGGCGGGGGCGTGCCGGTCGATCCCCGCTACGGCACGCCTCTGCCGGGCTCGCCGCCGGAATTTTGAGCGGCTTTCGGCGCCGCTTGCCAATCGTCGAGACTCATGCCCATCTTCTAAGGCGATGACTCTCGTCGATAACCTCCTGGAAAAGCTCCCCTTGGAGCGCTTCCGCAATCCGCCGCCGCAGGTGGCGGTGCTGCGCCTGGACGGGTTGATCGGGACGCGCGGCCCGCGCGCGCTGTCGCTGCGCCGCCTTGCCGCCGCGCTGGAGCGCGCCTTCGCCTTGCGCAATCTCAAGGCGGTGGCGCTGGCGATCAACTCGCCCGGCGGATCGCCGGCGCAGTCCTCGCTGCTGTTCCGCCGCATCCGCCAGCTCGCCCAGGAGAAGGACGTGCCGGTCGTCGCCTTTGTGGAGGATGTCGCCGCCTCGGGCGGCTATTGGCTGGCCTTGGCGGCGGACGAGATCTTTGCCGAGGACACCTCGCTGGTGGGTTCGATCGGTGTCATCACCGCCAGCTTCGGCTTTGCCGAGGCGTTGCGCAAGCTCGGGGTGCAGCGCCGCCTCTATACCGCCGGCGAGAATAAATCGCTGCTCGATCCCTTCCTGGCCGAGGACCCCAAAGGCGTCGAGCGCCTGAGCGTGCTCCAGCGCGACATGCACGAGGTTTTCAAGGACATGGTCCGTGCCCGCCGCGGCGCCCGGCTCAAAGCGGAGGAGAGCGCGGTCTTCAGCGGCGAGGTCTTCACCGGCAAGCGCGCGCTCGAGCTCGGCCTCATCGATGGCATCGGCGAGCTGCGCGGCGTGATGCGGCAGCGTCATGGCGATGCCGTCAGATTGCGGGCGATCGAGCCCGAACGCCGCCGCTTGCTGTTGCCGCGTTTCGGCCTGCCGCGGCGGCCCGATATCGGCGAGGTTGCCGCCGATCTTTTGGCGCGGCTCGAAGAACGGTTGATCTGGGCGCGCTTCGGGCTTTAATCCGGGCTTTCGCTTGACCTGCGGCTGCGCTCTCTCCTAAACCGAATCATGCTTGGCTTTTCTTTGCCCAAATTATTGTTGTTCCTTTTGCTGGCCGCCGTCGTCTGGTTCGGGTTCCGCTATGTGAACCGCGTCGACGCGATCCGGCGCGCCGTGCGCGAAGAGGTGAAGCGTCGTCAGCAGCAAGGGCGGAAGCCGGCGAGCATCGAGGCCGAGGACCTCGTCAAATGTGCCCAATGCGGCGCTTACGTGGCGGCGCACGGCGCGTCCTCCTGCGGGCGCGCGGATTGCCCCTGGCGCGGTTGATGGTGCCATCCGGCACAGCGGCAGACCAGTCGCCGATGATGACGCCGGCGCTCGTGGCCGGCCTGTGCGTGGCAGCGATGCTGTTGGGCGGCTGCGATCAGGCGCGACCGGCCTGGGGGCCGGGAACGCCGCGCAACGGTGCCGGACAGCCGATCGATCCGACCTATGGTACGCCGCTCCCAGGCTATCCCACGCTCAACAATGGGTAGGCCCTGGCTTGACCCCCGAAGGGGCGGCGTTTATGGTTCGCCGCGCTCTCAAACCTCTTTTCGGATCAAGTAGATGGTGGCGCTGGCCGCGGCGACCGGGAACAGCTTCCAGGCGCTGATTCTGAAGCTGCAAGTCTACTGGGCCGCACAAGGCTGCGTCATTCTGCAGCCCTATGATGTCGAGATGGGGGCCGGCACCTTTCATCCCGCCACGACGCTGCGCGCGCTCGGCCCCAAGCCCTGGCGGGCGGCCTATGTCCAGCCTTCGCGTCGTCCGACCGACGGCCGCTATGGCGAGAATCCCAACCGGCTCCAGCATTACTACCAGTTCCAGGTGATCCTGAAGCCAGCGCCGGCGGAGAGCCAACAGCTCTATCTCGACAGCCTTGCCGCCCTCGGCATCGACAGCCGGCGGCACGACATCCGCTTCGTCGAGGATGACTGGGAGAGCCCGACGCTCGGCGCCTGGGGGCTCGGCTGGGAAGTCTGGCTCGATGGGATGGAAGTGTCGCAATACACCTATTTCCAGCAGGTCGGCGGCATCGAATGCGATCCGGTCTCGACCGAGCTCACCTATGGGCTCGAACGCCTCGCCATGTATGTGCAGGGCGTCGAAAACGTCTATGACCTCGACTACAACGGCGCCGGCGTCACCTATGGCGAGGTGTTCAAGCGCGCCGAGATCGAGTTCTCCGCCTACAATTTCGAATACGCAGACACCAAGCTGTTGTTCCGCCACTTCGCCGACGCCGAGCAGGAATGCCAGGCGCTGCTGACCCGCGCGTTGCCGCTGCCGGCTTACGACCAGTGCATCAAGGCAAGCCATGCTTTCAACTTGCTCGATGCGCGCGGCGTGATCTCCGTCACCGAGCGCGCCGCCTATATCGGCCGCGTGCGCGTGCTCGCCAAGGCCTGTTGCGAGAGCTGGCTGACGCAGCAGGCGGGCGTCGCCTGAGCCGATGGCCGAGCTTCTCCTGGAGCTGCTGACCGAAGAGATTCCGGCGCGGATGCAGCGGCGCGCGGCCGAGGATCTGGCGATGCTCGCCACCGATAAGCTCGAGGCGGCTGGTCTCGTTCCATCCGACGCGCATGCCTATGCGACGCCGCGGCGCCTGACATTGGTGGTGGAGGGATTGCCGGACCGGCAGCCCGACACCACAGAAGAGCGCCGTGGCCCGCGCGTCGGGGCGCCGGCGAACGCGGTCGAAGGGTTCCTCAAATCCGCCGGCCTTGCCTCGATCGAGGAATGCGAGCAGCGCGACACCGGCAAAGGCGTCTTTTATTTCGCCATGATTCGTCGGCCCGGGCGTCCCACCGCCGAGGTGCTGCCGGCGCTGCTGCGCGAGACCATGCTGGCGCTGCCCTGGCCCAAATCCATGCGTTTTCCGGCGGCGGGTTTCCGTTGGGTGCGGCCGATGACGAGCGCGCTCTGCCTCCTCGGCGGCAAGGTGCTGCCGCTGGCGCTCGACGGCGTGGCGGTGGGCAACGAGACGCGCGGACATCGCTTCCTCGCGCCGAAGCCGTTCAAGGTGAGGGATTTCGCCGATTATCGGCGAAAGCTGAGCGAGGCGCGGGTCATGCTGCGCGCCGAGGACCGCCGCCAGGCGATCACGCTGGCGCTCTATGAGAAAGCGGCCGAGGCGCAACTCACCGTAAAGGACGATCCGGCGCTGCTCGATGAGGTGGTGGGCCTCGTCGAATGGCCGGTCGTGCTCATGGGCAGGATCGATCCCGAATTCCTCGATCTCCCGCCCGAGGTGCTGACGACCTCGATGCGCGCGCATCAGAAGTACTTCCCTTGCCTCGACCGCGAGGGCAGGCTGGCCGGGCGCTTCCTCGTCGTCGCCAACACCGTCGCCGAGGATGGCGGCCGGGCGATCATCGCCGGCAACGAGCGCGTGCTGCGCGCGCGCCTGTCGGACGCGCGCTTCTTCTGGGAGCAGGATCGTAAAGTGCCGCTGGCGGCGCGGATCCCCAAGCTTGCCGAGCGGATCTTCCACGCCCGGCTCGGCAGCGTCCTCGACAAGGTTGGGCGGGTCGAGCGCCTCAGCGAGGAGCTCGCATCCGCCATTGCCGGCGCCGACAAAGCGAAGGTGCTGCGCGCCGCGGAGCTGGCCAAGTCCGATCTGTCGAGCGGCATGGTCGGCGAGTTCCCGGAGCTTCAGGGCGTCATGGGCCACTATTACGCGCTCAATGACGGCGAACCCGCAGAAGTTGCGGCCGCCATCGCCGAGCACTATTCGCCGCTCGGGCCAAACGACCACTGTCCCTCGGCGCCGGTGAGCGTTGCGCTGGCGCTCGCCGACAAGATCGACACCCTGGCGGGTTTTTTCTCGATCGACGAGAAGCCGACCGGCTCGCGCGACCCCTTCGCGCTCCGGCGCGCGGCGCTGGGGGCGATCCGCCTCATCCTCGAAAACAAGCTGCGGCTGGCGCTGGCGCCGGTGTTCGGCCGGGCTTTCGCGCTTGGCCGCGCCAACGGCTTTGCCGCCGATCCCACCGCCGAGCTGCTCGCCTTTTTCGCCGACCGGCTCAAGGTCCATCTGCGCGAGCAGGGAGTGCGGCACGATCTCATCGCCGCGGTCTTCGCGCTGGGCGGCGAGGATGACCTGGTCCGCCTCTTGGCGCGCGTTGCCGCCCTCGATGCCTTCCTCGCCACCGACGACGGCGCGAACCTGCTGGTGGCCTATCGCCGCGCCGCCAACATCGTGCGCATCGAGGAGAAGCGGGATGCCGCGACCTATCCCGGCGAGCCCGATCCAAAGCTCCTCCAGGAGCCGGCCGAAGCGAGGCTTGCCGCCGAGCTGGAACGAGCGGCGGCCTCGGGCGCCGCCGCGCTCGGCCGGGAGGCGTTTACCGAGGCGATGGCGGTGCTGGCGGCGCTGCGCGGGCCGGTGGATGAATTTTTTGCGCAGGTAACCGTTAATTGCGAGAATGGGCAGCTTCGGGCGAATCGCCTGCGGCTATTGGTGCAGATCCGTGATACACTTAATCGTATTGCCGATTTCTCGCAAATCGAAGGATAAGTGAGATGACGACGAAATGGGTCTACAGCTTCGGTGACGGCAAGGCCGAGGGCAAGGCCGAGATGAAGAACCTGCTCGGCGGCAAGGGCGCCAACCTCGCCGAGATGAGCAATCTGGGTTTGCCGGTCCCGCCGGGCTTCACCATCACCACCGAGGTCTGCACCCATTTCTACGCTAACGGCAAGGCTTACCCGGCGGAGCTGCGCGAGCAGGTCGAGGCGGCGCTGTCGAAGCTCGAGCAACGCATCGGCTGCAAGTTCGGCGACCCGGAGAACCCGCTCCTGGTGTCGGTGCGCTCGGGCGCGCGCGCCTCGATGCCGGGCATGATGGATACCGTGCTCAATCTCGGCCTCAGCGATCGGACCATCGATGGCTTGGCCAAGCGAAGCGGCGACCGGCGCTTCGCCCTCGACAGCTATCGCCGCTTTATCCAGATGTATGGGCAGGTCGTGCTCGGCGTCGACCACCGTCATTTCGAGGACCTGCTGGAGAACGCCAAGCTCGATCTCGGCGTCACGCTCGACACCGAGCTCGGCGCGGATGATTGGCAGGGCGTGGTCAGCGGTTACAAGGAGGTCGTCCGGCGCGAACTCGGCAAGCCCTTCCCGCAGGACCCGCAGGAGCAGCTTTGGGGCGCGATCGGCGCCGTCTTCGGCTCCTGGATGAACCAACGCGCGATCACCTACCGGCGGCTGCACGACATTCCCGCCGATTGGGGCACCGCGGTCAATGTCCAGGCCATGGTGTTCGGCAATATGGGCGAGGATTGCGCCACGGGCGTCGCCTTCACGCGCAATCCCTCGACGGGCGCCAACGAGTTCTACGGCGAATATCTCGTCAACGCCCAGGGCGAGGATGTGGTCGCCGGCATTCGCACGCCGCAGCATCTGACGATCGCCGGCAAGAAGGCGAACAAGTCGCCGCTGCCGGCGATGGAGGAGGCGATGCCCGGCGTGTTCGGCGAACTTGCCAAGGTGCGCGACGTGCTGGAGAAGCATTACCGCGACATGCAGGACGTCGAGTTCACGGTGCAGCAGGGCAAGCTCTTCATGTTGCAGACGCGCACCGGCAAGCGCACGGCGCCGGCAGCGCTCAAGATCGCGGTCGACATGGCGCAATCCGGTCTCATCGACAAGGCGGAGGCGATCCGCCGCATCGAGCCGGAATCGCTCGACCAGCTCTTGCATCCCACGCTCGATCCCAAAGCACCCAAGACGGTACTGGCGCGCGGCTTGCCGGCATCGCCCGGAGCGGCTTCCGGCGTCGTCGTCTTCTCCGCCGACGAAGCCCTGGCGCGCGCCGAGAAGAAGGAAGCGGTGATCCTCGTCCGGGTCGAAACCAGCCCCGAGGACATCCACGGCATGCACGCCGCCAAAGGCATCCTCACCGCGCGCGGCGGCATGACCAGCCACGCGGCGGTGGTGGCGCGCGGCATGGGCCGCGCCTGCGTCGCCGGCGCCGGCGATCTCCGCATCGATTATCGCGCCGGCACCATGACGGTGCGCGAGCATGTGGTGAAAGTCGGCGATGTCATCACCATCAACGGTTCCACCGGCGAAGTGATGCTGGGCGAGGTGCCGACCGTCCAGCCCGAGCTCTCCGGCGATTTCGCCACGCTGATGCAATGGGCGGACGAAGTGCGCAGCATGGGCGTATGGGCCAATGCCGAGACGCCGCTCGACGCCGAGACGGCGCGGCGCTTCGGCGCCGAGGGTATCGGCCTCTGCCGCACTGAGCACATGTTCTTCGACGAGGAGCGCATCGTCGCCGTGCGCGAGATGATCTTGGCGGACGATGCCGAAGGCCGCCGGCGGGCGCTCGCCAAGCTCCTGCCGATGCAGCGCCGGGATTTCATCGAGCTTTTCCGCATCATGGGGCGGCTGCCGGTGACCATCCGGCTGCTTGATCCGCCGCTGCACGAGTTCCTGCCCAAGACCGACAAGGAGATGCAGGAGTTGGTTGGCGCCACCGGCAAGGATATCGACGCGATCCGCCACCGCGCCCAGGCGCTGCACGAGGCGAACCCGATGCTTGGCCATCGCGGCTGCCGGCTCGCCATCACCGGTCCAGAGATCTACGAGATGCAGGCGCGGGCGATTTTCGAGGCGGCCGCGGCGGCGACCAAGGAGACCGGCGAGAAGATCAGGCCCGAGATCATGATCCCGCTCGTCGCCACCAAAAAGGAGCTGGATATCCTCAAGGAGATGATCGACCGCATCGGCGCCGAAGTGATGAAGGAAACCGGCGTCAGCGTGCCCTATCTCGTGGGGACGATGATCGAGCTGCCGCGTGCGGTGCTGCGCGCGGGCGAGATCGCCGAGACGGCCGAATTCTTCAGCTTCGGCACCAATGATTTGACCCAGACCTGCTTCGGGCTGTCGCGCGACGACGCCGGCAGCTTCCTCGGCGCTTACCAGCGTGCCGGCATCCTCGAGCACGATCCCTTCGTCACCATCGACCGCGACGGCGTCGGCGAGCTGATGCGGATCGGCGTCGAGCGCGGCCGCAAGGCGCGCAAGACCCTGAAGGTCGGCATCTGCGGCGAGCATGGCGGCGATCCCGCTTCGGTGCGCTTTTGCCAGGAGCTGGGGCTCGACTATGTCTCGTGTTCGCCCTACCGCGTGCCGATCGCGCGGCTGGCCGCGGCCCAGGCGGCGCTGAGCCGGCAGCCGATCGAGACAACGGCTTGACGACGGCCCTCTCGTCCGTCGCGGCGGGCGGGAAGGCGGCGCTGGCCGCGGCCCTAGCACAGCTCGAGCGCGCGCCGGAGGATGAGGCGAGCCTGGCGCTGCTCGATGCCGCCTATGCCGCGCCGCGCGCGCAGGTGGTGGGCGTCACCGGTCCGCCCGGCGTCGGCAAGTCGACGCTGGTGGGCGCGCTGATCGCTCACTGGCGCGGCGAGGGGCGCACGGTTGGCGTCATCGCCGTCGATCCCTCCTCCCGCGCCTCCGGCGGCGCGCTGCTCGGCGATCGCACGCGGCTCAGAACCGATCCCGGCGATGCCGGCATCTTCGTGCGCTCCATGGCGGCGCGCGACAAGCTCGGCGGCCTCGCCGCGCTCACCGTCTCGGCGATGGTGCTGATGCGCGCGCTGTTCGATATCGTGCTGATCGAGACGGTGGGGGTCGGGCAGTCGGAGACCGACGTCGCCGGCGCGGCCGATACGGTGGTGCTGTGCGTCCAGCCCGGCTCGGGCGACAGCCTGCAATTCATGAAGGCCGGCATTGTTGAGATTCCGCATATCGTCGTCATCACCAAGAGCGATCTCGGCGCTGCCGCCGAGCGCGCGCGGGCCGACGCTCTTGCCGTGCTGGGGCTTGCCGGACAGGCTGCGGTGGGCTGGGAGGTGCCGGTGCTGATGCTGTCGGCGCTGCGGCGCGAGGGCATCGACGAGCTCGTGGCGGCGGTGGCGCGTCACTGGCACTGGCTCGCGGACGGCCTCGCGGCCGCGCGGCAGGCGCAGGCCCGGCACTGGCTCGTCGAGGGGCTGCGCGAGGCATTCGGTCGCGATGGGCTGCGGCGGGCGGGAGAGCCGGCGCTCAGAGACGGCGAATCGCCGTTCCGCGTTCTCGCCCGTCTCGGCGCGGGATTGCGCGGCTGAGAGGAGGCTTCCCATGGACGATCTTTCCGGCCGCGTTGCCCTGGTCACCGGCGCCAGCCGCGGCATCGGCCGCGCCGTCGCGCTTGCGCTTGCCGCCGCGGGCGCCGATGTCGTCGTCAATTATCGCCGCCGCGCGGCCGAGGCGGAGGAGGTTTGCGGCGCCATCGTCCGGCTCGGACGCCGCGCCATCGCGCTTGGCGCCGATGTCGCCGTGGCGGCCGAAGTCGAGCGCCTCATCGCCGCGGCGCAGGCGCAGCTCGGCACCGTCGACATCCTCGTCAACAATGCCGGCATTTCCCAGCCGGTGACGCTCGATGGTTTGAGCGAGGCCGTATGGGACGAGACGATCGCGGCCAATCTCAAATCGGTCTTCCTGGTGACGCAGGCGGTGCTGCCCGGCATGCGCCGCGCGCGCTGGGGCCGCATCATCAACCTCTCGTCGACGGCGGCACAGATCGGCGGCATCATCGGGCCGCATTATGCCGCCTCGAAGGCCGGCATCCACGGCATGACGCATGCTTACGCCTCCTGGCTCGTCCGCGAGGGCATCACCGCCAATGTGATCGCGCCGGCGCTGATCGAGACGGACATGATTCGCGGCCATAGTCAGGCCAAGCCCGATCGCATTCCGGTAGGCCGGTTTGGCCGCGTCGAGGAGGTGGCGGAGGTCGCGGTGATGCTGGCGCGCAACGGCTACATCACGGGGCAGACCGTCAACGTCAATGGCGGCGCCTATATGAGCTGAGGGGGAAGGCATGGGCGTGATCTATGTGGCGCGCAGCGTCAAATTCGGCAAATGGGCGAGCGACGTCGGCCTCAGCAAGCATGTCTACAAGGTGGGCTATACCGAAGACGATCCGAAGCCCGCGGTCGAGCAGGGCTGGGGCGGGGAGACCGACTGGGCGATCGTGAAGAAGCGCGAGGTGGAAGGGGTGAGCGAGGAGGAGGTGATCCAGCGCCTCCAGCGCAAGGAGAAGATGGTCGACCCCACCTACTATCCGCGCTTGCGCGGCGCCACCGGCGTGTTCAAGGTGTTGCCCGAGCATGTCGAGAACCACATCATCGTCTCGCGCACCATGGCGGGCGAAAGCGAGCGCGCCGAGATCAAGCTGAAGCCCGTCGATTTCGCCGATTACCTCATCCACAACGCGCTGCGTTAGGCGCTGCGGCGCTATCGGCGCTCAGAAATTCGCCCAGCTTGGCTTCTTCGGCACGAGCCGCGCTGTCCCGGCAGTAAGCGGCTTGCCGGCCGACGCTTCGTCCAACGCGTCGAGCCGGAGCAAGGCGAGGCCCAGCCCCTCGCGGCCCGAGCGCATCTCGCCGGCCTCCTGATCGCCGAGCATCACCGGCGTGCCGGGGGCGGGCAGCGGTCCCTCGACGGTGACCGGCAGCAGACGTTTCTTGATGAGCGCACGGTACTTGGTGCGCGCCGTCAGCTCCTGTCCGATATAGCAGCCTTTCTGCCAGTCGACGCCGTTCAGTTCCTCGAAGCCGGATTCCAGCAGAATCGCCTTCTCCACCGCGAGATCGCGGCTGCCATCGGGAATACCCAGCGACAGGCGCAGCCGGTCATACGCCGTACCATCGTCGACCTGGAAACCTGCGCTTTTAAGCGGCGACAGGCCGGCGCCGCGCCGCAGCAACAGTCGGGCGCCGAGCTCTGGCAGTCGCGGGTCGACATAAGCGATGCCGCCGGCAAGCGGCACGGCGGCACCGGGTTCCGCCGGTAGGTCGAGCAGGCTCAGCGCGTCGCTGCCGAAGGCCGCGGCGGCGACATAACGCTCGCCGTTCTCGCCGAACGTCACCCTCGCCCGCAGCCGATAGAGCCCGAGGCGCCGCTTCAGGTCGGCAAGGCGCGCCGCCTCGGCATCGAGCAGGAACGCTTGGCCGATCGCGACGATGAAGAAATCATGGAGATATTTCCCCTGCGGGGTCAGCAAGGCGGCATAGATCGCGCGATCCGCCGCGACTTTCTCGATATCGTTGGAGATGAGCCCCTGCAGGAAGACATAACGGTCCTCGCCGGCAATCTCCAGCACCGCGCGCTCCGCCAGCAGGGCACAGGACCGCTCAGCCATCCCCGTATTCTCCGCGCAGACCCGATATAAAGGGTAGAAGTAGGCAAGGACCGCAATCTTGGCAAGCGCCAGGGAGCGGCTTATAAGGCGTCCAGCGTATGGCGCCGGAGGTAAATTTCGCGGGCTCATGAGGATCCTCTTCGTCACCGGCACGCGAATCGGCGATGCCGTGCTGTCCACCGGGCTGCTCGGTTATCTCATCGAACGCAGTCCCGGCGCCCGCCTTACCATCGCCGCCGGACCTGCCGCTGCGCCGCTGTTCACCGCGGTGCCGGGACTCGAGCGGCTCTTGACCGTTGTCAAGCGGCGCTATGCATTGCACTGGCTGGAGCTTTATCGCGCGGTAGCGCCCACGCGCTGGGATCTTGTCGTCGATCTCCGCGGCTCCGCGCTGGCTTATCTCTTGGCCGCGCGCGAGCGGCGCGTCATGGCCAAAGGCGATGCCGGCATGCATCGGGTACGGCAGCTCGGGCGCCTCTTCGCGCTCGACCCGCCGCCGGCGCCGCTTCTGTGGACGGCGGCCGAACACGAGCAGCGGGCTTCTCTGCTGGTGCCGCCCGGCACGCCGGTGTTGGCGGTGGGGCCGACGGCAAATTGGCGCGGCAAGCAATGGCGCGCCGAGCGCTTTGCCGAGTTGGCCGCGCGGCTCACCGCCCCCTCCGGACCGCTGCCCGGTGCCCGCGTTGCCGTGCTGGCGGCAGCGCATGAACGCGCGCAGGCGGCGCCGTTGCTGGCGGCCTTGCCGCCCGATCGATGTCTCGATCTTGCCGGCCACACCGATCTGCTGACGGCGGCCGCGGCGCTTAGGCGTTGCGCCCTTTTCGTCGGCAACGATACGGGCGTCATGCACATCGCCGCCGCCGTGGGGACGCCGACCCTGGGCCTGTTCGGGCCGAGCCTGCCGGAGCAATACGCGCCGTGGGGACAGCGCACCGCGGTGGTGCGCACCACCAAATCCTATGCCGAAATCGTCGGCTCGCCTGATTACGACCACCGCACCACGGACACGCAGATGGATTCGCTGAGCGTCGACGCCGTGGAAGCGTCGGCTCGCCAGCTCTGGGCCAGCATCCAGGGCGAGGCGGCCTGATGCGGCTGCTTCAGGCCATGGCCGGTGCCCGGCACGGCGGCGCCGAGGCGTTTTTCGTGCGGCTCGTCCTGGCGCTGCATCATGCCGGGCAGGAGCAATGCGTCCTGATCCGTGCGGATGCCGCGCGAGCGGCAGTGCTTCGGCGCGGCGGTGTCGAGCCGCTGCAATTGCCTTTTGGCGGCTGGCTCGACATCGCCACGCGGCTTGGCTTTCGCCGCGCCGTCGCGCGGTACCGGCCGCGGGTCGTGCTTACCTGGATGAACCGCGCGACCAGGCTTTGTCCGCGCGGCGATTTCGTGCATGTTGCGCGGCTTGGAGGCTATTACGATTTGAAATACTATCGGGGCTGCGACTATCTCATCGCCAATACGCGCGACATCGCCGCTTATCTCGTCGCGCAGGGATGGCCGCAGGACCGCGTCCGCTACTTGCCCAACTTTGTCGCCGCGGCGCCGGCGGCGCCGGTGACGCGGGCGAGCCTGGCGACCCCCGAGGAGGCGCCGCTTGCGCTTGCGCTTGGCCGGCTTCATGTCAACAAGGGCTTCGATACGCTGCTGGACGCTTTACCGGTGCTGCCGGAGGTCTATCTCTGGCTCGCGGGCGACGGCGAGTGGCGCGATGCGCTGGAGCGGCAAGCGCGGGCGCTCGGCGTCGCGACGCGCGTCCGCTTTCTCGGCTGGCGGGAGGATGCGGCGGCGCTGCTGGCGGCGGCGGACTTCCTGGTCTGCCCGTCGCGTCATGAGCCGCTCGGCAATGTCGTGATCGAAGCCTGGGCCGCCGGCCGGCCGGTGGCGGCGACGGCGAGCGAGGGACCACGCGCGCTCATCCGGGATGAAGAGACGGGCCTGCTCGTTCCCGTCGACAACGTCGACGCGCTTGCCGCAGCGATGGAGCGACTCGCCCGGGATCCCGCGCTGCGGACGCGCCTCGCCGAGTCCGGCCGCGCCGCCTATGAGGCGGAATACTCGGAGACGCGGGTGGTGAGGCTTTACCGCGATTTCCTCGCGGAGGCCGCGCGCTGATGTGCGGCATCGCTGGCATCATGACGGTCGACGGCGAGGCGCCATTGGCCACGGCATTGCAGGCCATGTCGGCCGCGCTCGCCCATCGCGGTCCCGATGGGGTGGGTTACTACCGCGCCGGCGCCGTCGGCATGGTGCAGACGCGCCTTGCCATCATCGATCTCGTCACCGGCGATCAGCCGCTCTACGAGCCCGGCGGCGCCGCGTTGATGGCGAATGCCGAGATCTACAACTACATAGAATTGCGGGCGGAGCTTGCCGGCGTCGCCTTCTCCACCGGTTCCGACTGCGAGCTGCCGCTCCATCTCTATCGTCGCCACGGGCTCGATTTCACCGAGCGGCTGCGCGGCATGTACGCGATCGCGCTGCATGATCCCGCCGCCGGACGGTTGGTCCTGGCGCGCGACCCCTTCGGCATCAAGCCGCTCTATTACGCGGAGACGGCGGCCGGCTTCGCCTTTGCTTCCGAACCGCAAGCTTTGATCGCCGGCGGCCTGGTGCCGGCGCAGCTCGTGCGCCAGGTGCGAAACGAGCTGCTGCAGCTCCAGTTCACCACCGGACGCGAGACGATCTTCGCCGGCATTCAGCGGGTACTTCCGGGCGAGACGGTGGTGGTGGCGCGTGGCCGCGTCGTCGAGCGGCGCCGGCGCGAGGCCTTGGCCGGCGCGGCGCCCCTGCCGCGCGAGGAGGCCCAGGCGTTGCGGGACTTCGACCGCGTCTTTGCCGATTCCGTGCTGCTGCATCAGCGCTCGGACGTTCCCTATGGAATGTTTCTCTCCGGCGGCATCGACTCTTCTGCGGTCCTGGCGATGATGGCGCGGCTCAACGAGCGGCCGGTCAAAGCCTTTACCGTTGGCTTCACCAGCGGCCTGGTCGCCGATGAGCGCGCCCAGGCGCGCGCCGTCGCTCGATCCCTCGGCGCCGAGCACATCGAAGTCGAGTTTCGCGAAGCGGATTTCTGGCGGCTGCTGCCGGAGATCGCCCGCGCCATGGACGATCCGGCGGCGGATTACGCGGTCCTGCCGACCTTTAAGCTCGCCGTCGCGGCGCGCGCCGCCGGGCTCAAGGTGATCCTCTCTGGCGAGGGCGGCGACGAGCTCTTCGCTGGTTACGGCCGTTATCGCAGCGTCATGCGGCCGTGGTGGGTCGGCGGCAAGCTGCTGCGCGGGCGCGGCAATTTCGACAAGCTCGGCATTCTGCGCGGTGACCTCGCGGGCTGGCGCGACGGAATAGCCGCCGCCGAGCAGCGCGGCGCGGCAAGAGGGCGCACGCGCCTGCAGATCGCCCAGGCGACCGATTGCGCCGACTGGCTACCGAACGATCTCCTCGGCAAGCTCGATCGCTGCCTCATGGCGCAGGGCGTCGAAGGGCGCACGCCTTTTCTCGATCCGCTCGTCGCCGACTTCGCTTTTTGCCTGCCCGACGATCTCAAGGTGCGGCACGGCTTGGGGAAATGGCTGCTGCGGCGCTGGCTCGCCGAGCAGGTGCCGGCCGCCGAGCCGCTTGCCAAGAAGCGCGGCTTCACCGTCCCGGTCGGCGATTGGATCGCCCGGCGCGGCGCGCAGCTCGGGCCGCTGGTGGCGCGGCAGGCCGGGGTGCGCGAAATCTGCCTGCCGCAGGCGGTCGAGGCGTTGTTCCGCGCGGCGGCCGGACGGCGCACCGGTTTTGCCGCTTGGACGCTGTTGTTCTACGCGCTCTGGCACCGCCAGCATATCGAGCGCTTGCCGCCGGGGCCGGACGTGTTCTCGACCCTCGGCGCTGTCCGCTAGTACCTCTGCACAGAGGTTTTGACTGATCGCCGCAGTGGTCCTCCGGCCTCACGGCCCGAGGCCGCCTCGGTTCAGCCGCAGAGTAAGCCCCCTTCGAGCAGCCGCTATGGGTGGGAACTGGACGACGGGGCCGCTTACACAGAGGTCTGCTTTGCGCCCGAAGTCGGTCATTTGGATGAGTTCGACGGCGTCTCACAAGCGGACGCTGGAGCGCTGCATGCCGCTGGCGTGCTTGGGTGGTTTGCGATCGTCGTGCCGCTGCCAGCCTCGAGGGTATCGCCTTCGGCGGCGCCGATGAGCGTGATGGTGCCGCTGCCGCCGCCGGCCTCTTGATCAGATTCGGGCGCCGTCACGCGGCCGAGCGAATCGCGATCTTGACCTTCAGTCCTGCGCGAGTCGCCAACGTCAACAGGGTGTCCAACGAGAACTTGTTGATCTTCCCATGGAGGAGATCATTGAGCCGAGGCTGCGTTATGCCAAGGCGCCGGGCCGCCTGGGCTTGCGTCGTGTTCCACCGGTCCACCCGGTGTTTGATCGCGACCATGACGTTCGATCGCATGGTCATCGTTGCCGCGTCTTCGGGACTGTCTTCGAGGGCGTCCCATACATTGCTAAAGGTCTTGGCCTTCGTCATCCCGATCCTCGCTTAAGCTGCCGCAACCGCGCCGCGGCAAGCTCAAGGTCGCGGCGGGCGGTCTTCCGCGTCCTCTTCTCGAACGCGTGGAGCACGTGAATCGCATCGGCGAACGTGGCGATGTAGATCACGCGATAGGATCCCGAGGCGTCGCGGACTCTGATCTCTCGAACACCGGCACCGATCGTTGACATCGTCTTCCAGTCATTCGGGTCAAGACCGTTTTGAACACGATAGAGCTCATAGCCGGCTTCGCGGCGTGCATCCTCGGGAAAATCTCGCAAGCAATCAAGCGAATCGCCGTGGAACGTCACTCGCTTTAGCGCCATCGAACGTCTTTATATCATTAATGATATAAGCAGGCAAGTCGGCCAGAAGTAACGAAACGCCGATTTTTGCGGCACGAGGGGAAAGACGTGGGATGGAGCGCGCCTCAAGCCGCGGATATCCGCCAAAAAAGCTGGCAGGCTGGTCGCGCGGCTCCGCAGCCGCCGACGTCACGGCCGCGAGACGGTTTCCCGACGCGATCGACCCCGAAAAGAGGGCAACCGAGGCGGCAACGTCGACAGCGACACGCTCGCAACCCCCCATGGGAAAGCCCTGAACTCCTGCTCCATCGGTCGCTTCGGGTCGGCGAAAGTTGCCGCAGGGTGGCCTCTCTCGTTCATGCACGTTCTTGGATCGAAGCTCGAGGCTCGCCTCTCGGAGACGAGAGGCGCCATAGTTCTGCCGCCGGGAGCGACTGGCTGCCTCGCGCCCATCCTAGTCGTTCCCGAGGCTTAGCCAACATCCTGGAAACGGGCATTCGGGAAAGTGCCAACTCTGCTATAGTCCAGGCCATTGACAGCGCCCAGCTCGATGCGATCGGTCCTCGGTCTCCAGCGCCTCGACCAGTTCCTCCGGTGCAAAGTCAGTACGCAGCGAGACAATGCCTCAGCGCGGCCATTTCCTACCCTTCATCTCCCCTAGCCGCTGTAGGCTATTGATGAGGTTGAAGCACATTGGCATCGGAGGGAAATAAGTGCCGAAGAAAAAGCTTCTGCTCGTGGTAGGTGCCGGCGCATCGGTTGAATTCGGCATTCCCACTGTAGCGGCGGTTCGCGGGATCATCAGTAGCGCGATTCAGACCCGCTATCCGCTTCTGCACGCGCCGGCCACCAACCTCTATGAGCACATCGAAGAAACTGTCAGCCGTTATTGGACCGTTACGGACAGGCCGCGATGCAACCGGTCAGAATCTCTATGCAGAAATACCAACTGATGAGAGGACTCTGATGCGCAGGGAAGGATTTGGTCAGAACCACACTATGACGAATATCACCGTGCTTGTTTGAGGCGCTCTATACCATAGCTGCCAGGGGTCCCCCTTCTTCTCAAACGGGGTGGCGGGTCGGGTATAGGGAACCGGTCGCGGGAATCACCCCGTGCCCGAACAAACATCCGTGTTCATCGCCGCACGCCTTCTGTCCGTCCCTTCTCATATAGCTCCAGGAATTTGGCTTTCACTTGAGCGAAGAGGCCGGGCGGGATGAAGCCGTAGCTGAAGGTACCTGGCCGACCCGGTAGCGGCACCAACCCGCCGTTCGGCCATTCGTCGACATTGTGCTCCGAGATGATCACCCAACTCGGTGCGTCATCCAGACCAAGCGCCTCACGAACCCTCGTTGGTATTTCCACGCCGACCGTATCCTTGTCAGGCCGCGTGTGTGTGATCGGGAGAATGACCACGAAGCGCGGCGACGTGGCGGGGTTGGTAGCGGTTACCAAGCAAGCCGGACGTTCCTTTCCCTGGTCGCGGCCGGCAGCAGCTTCCCGGCTCCAGAGATAGTCGTAGCGGATCACGAGCCCCGGCCTGGGCTCCGGCAGCGGCACGACGACGACTTTACTTCATAAGGTCGTCGAGACCGGCTTGCTCCGGGTCCATCTCCGCGCGCCGTACCGCATCTGCCACGACCGCAGCCGCCTCCGTTGTCCGATGGGTCCGCCGTGCCGCGGCGACAAGCCAGTCGTAGTGATCGGCCGACATCAGCACCAGTTCGCGCCGCCCATGCCGCGTGATTTCCACCGGCTCCCGCTGGGCTTGGTGCTGGAACTCGCCGAATTTGCGCTGAAACTCCATCGCGGTGGTCTGAGCCATAGCATCCTCGATGCCGGAAAACGGATTATCTGTATAATACGTATTATCGGATGGAAATTCAAGGCCCATCCGGCAGTTCATCATGCAGCAAAAAAGCCTTCACTCCTCGATGCGCCAGGCGATCTCCGCGCCGGCCAGGAACGGCCGCAGCGGCCCCGCCTCGCTGGGTATCTCCGCCGACACGCGCCAGGGGCGAGCCGCGAGGGTTATCCGCTGCTCGTTCACGGGGAGGCCGTAAAAGCGCGGGCCGTTGAGCGAGGCGAAGGCCTCGAGGCGATCGAGTGCCTGCTCCTCGGCGAAGACCTGCGCGTAGATTTCGAGCGCCGCGGGCGCCGTGAAAATGCCGGCGCAGCCGCAATCGCGCTCCTTGTCGGGGATCGGATGCGGCGCCGTGTCGGTGCCAAGAAAGAATTTTGCGTTGCCCGAAACGGCGGCGCGGCGCAGCGTCAGGCGATGCTTCTCGCGCTTGGCGACGGGCAGGCAGTACATATGCGGCCGCAATCCGCCGGCGAAGAGCGCGTTGCGGTTGATCACCAGGTGATGCGCGGTGATGGTCGCGGCGAGGTTGGCGCCGGCGCCGGCGACGAAATCGACCGCCTCGTCGGTCGTGATGTGCTCGAGGACGATCCTGAGCTGCGGGAAGCGCCGCATCAATGGCGCCAGCACGCGCTCGATGAACGCTGCCTCGCGATCGAAGACGTCGACGGCCGCATCCGTCACTTCGCCATGGACGAGGAGCGGGATGGCCAGCGCCTGAAGGCGCTCGAGCACGGGGTAGGTCCTGGAGATGTCGGTAACGCCCTGGGCCGAATTGGTCGTGGCGCGGGCCGGATAGAGCTTCACCGCGGTGAAGATGCCGGCGCGATGGCCGCGCGCGATCTCCTCGGGGTCGCTGTCGTCGGTGAGGTAAGCGGTCATCAGCGGGGCGAAGCTCATCCCCGCCGGCAGCGCCGCAAGGATGCGGTCGCGATAGGCCGCCGCCGCTGCCGCCGTCGTCACCGGCGATGCCAGGTTCGGCATGATGATGGCGCGAGCAAAGGCGCGGGCGGTGAAGGGCAGCACCGCCTGAAGCAGGGCGCCGTCGCGCAGATGCACATGCCAGTCGTCGGGGCGGCGCAGCGTGAGCGTATTCACGGTCGGACTCCGCCTTGCCCGCCTACTCGTAATATTCCGGGGCGTGGCGCTGCTGATCGCTTTGCGGCTTGTCGTGGTTGATCCAGAGCTGGGCGTGGTGCTCGGCGAGGATGTCGGCGATGCGCTGCATCGAGGCCAAGGACTTCTCCTTGTCGGCGTTGAAGCCGGGCACTCGACGATTGTCCCAATTGTCCTTGAAATGCGCGACGTCGCCGCTGAGCACGATCCAGCCGGTCTTGGGCAGATGCAGCAGCAGGGATTCATGCCCCGGCGTATGTCCCGGCGTCGACAGGATGATGGCGCTGCCATCGCCGAACACATCCTTATCCCCCTCGAGCTTCATCACCGGATGAGCGGCGGAAAAGGGCGGGGTGGGCAGGGTGAAGGCCCAGTCATATTCCGCCTTCTGGATCAGCACGGTCGCCTTGGGGAAAAGCTCGACATTGCCGACGTGATCGGGATGGGTATGGGAAACGCCGAGATAGCGGATGTCGTCGGGCTTGACGCCGACGGCAGCGAGCTGGGCGATAAGGGTCTTCGGCCGGTGCCACACCATCGCGCCATTCAGCATCGACACGCCCTCGGCCGTCGCGGCGACGGCGTCCGTGACCCCTGTATCCCAGAGGAGATACCCGTCCTGGGCGTGATGGATGAGGTAGCAATTGTCGGAAACGTCGATTGGCATTCCGACATTGACGCCCGGCGACCAGCGCGACTGGTCGGCAGCATGCGCCCAGCCGCAATCCAGCACGTAAAGCCGGTCGATCCCCGAGACCGATTGAGTCGCGCCCGGCCCGGTGCAGAGCAGGAAGGCGGCGGTAGCGACAGGGATCAGGCGAGCAAGCGTCATGGCGGGACCCCCTTCCTTCATGTATCGCGTAGAGTAGGCCGAACCCGCCAAGGGCGCTACCGCGCCGGCCGAAATCGCCGCCAGGACGCCCTGCATCCAGCCCCGTGACGATCGGCGGGGCGACTGCTATATCTAGCTGACCAAGGGAATCGACCTCGGAGGATGACATGACCGCTTGCATCGTCGGCTGGGCCCACTCGCGCTTCGGCAAGCTGGAGGAAGACCTCGAAACGCTGATCGTCAAGGTCGCGGTAGAGGCGATCCGCGATGCCGGTATGGAGCCGAAGGAAATCGACGAGATCTTCATCGGCACGATGAATATGGGCTTCCAGCGGCAGGAATTTCCTTCGTCGCTGGTGCTTCAGGCGGATCCCGCTTTCCGCTTCAAGCCTTCGACCCATGTCGAGAATGCCTGCGCGACCGGCTCCGCCGCGATCCACCAGGGCCTCAACGCGATTGCCGCCGGGCGCGCGCGCAAGGTGTTGATCGTCGGCGTCGAGAAGATGACCGACGTCACGGGACCAGAGGTCGGCGAGATCCTGATCAAGGCGTCCTACATCAAGGAAGAGGGCAGCACCGAGGGCGGTTTTGCCGGCGTTTTCGGCCGCATTACTCAGATGTATTTCCAGCGCTACGGCGACAAATCCGACGCGCTCGCCCGCATCGCCGCCAAAAACCACAAGAACGGCGCGTCCAACCCGCTGGCGCAGGTGCAGAAGGATCTCGGCTACGACTTCTGTCGCACGGTATCGGAGAAGAACCCGCTCGTCGCCGGCCCCTTGCGTCGCACCGATTGCTCGCTCGTCTCCGACGGGGCGGCGGCGCTGGTGCTCACCGACGTCGACACGGCGCTTGGTTGCGACAAGGCGATCGTGTTTCGTGCCGCCGAGCACGTCAACGACTTCCTGCCGATGAGCCGACGCGACATGGTCGCCTTCGAAGGGCCGGAACTCGTCATCAAGCGCGCGCTGGCCTCGGCCAAGGTCGGGCTCGATGATCTCGGCTTTGCCGAGGTGCATGACTGCTTCACCATCGCGGAGCTGCTGATCTACGAGGCGATGGGATTGACGCCGAAAGGTCAGGGCGAGCGCGCCATCACCGAGGGCTGGGTTGCCAAGGACGGCAAGCTCCCGCTCAACCCCTCGGGCGGCCTCAAGGCAAAGGGCCACCCGGTCGGCGCTACCGGCGTCTCCATGCATGTATTGGCCTCGATGCAGCTTACCGGCACCGCCGGCGGCATCCAGGTGAAGGACCCGACGCTCGGCGCCATCTTCAACATGGGCGGCGCCGCCGTGGCGAACTACGCGAGCGTGCTCGAGCGGCTGCGCTGAGCAGGGGATCGAGATGGGCGACCTCAAGGCGTTGATGCTGCGCGAGGCGGAGGGGAAGGTTCAGCCGCGCATCGAACGCATCGACGAGGTCGCCCTGCCCCCCGGGGAAGTCACGGTCGCGGTCGAGTATTCCACCCTCAACTACAAGGATGGGTTGATCCTGAACGGCCTGGGGCGGCTCGTGCGCAGCTATCCCCATATTCCAGGCATCGACCTCGCCGGCACGGTCGAGCGCTCGGACGTGCCGGACTACAAGCCCGGCGACAAGGTGCTGCTGACCGGCTGGCGGGTCGGGGAGCTCACTTGGGGCGGCTACGCCGAAAAGGCGCGGGTCAAGGCGGCGCATCTCATCAAGCTGCCGCAGGAGCTTACCACCCGGCGTGCCATGGCCATCGGCACTGCCGGCTTCACCGCGATGCTGGCGGTGATGGCGCTCGAAGAGCATGGGCTTGCCCCCGAGAAGGGCGAGGTTCTGGTTACCGGCGCGGCAGGCGGCGTCGGCAGCATCGCCATCTGCGTGCTGGCCAAGCTCGGCTATCGGGTCGTCGCCTCGACCGGGCGGCGCGAGCAGCAGGACTATCTCCGCGGCCTGGGCGCCAGCGATTTCCTCGATCGCGCGGAATTGGCAAAGCCGCCGACGCGGCCGCTCGATGCCGAGCGCTGGGCGGGCGCCATCGATGCGGTCGGGAGCACCACGCTGGCAAACCTGCTGACACAGCTCAAATACGCTGGCGCCGCTGCCGCCTGCGGCCTTGCCGGGGGCAATGACTTGCCGACGACGGTGATCCCCTTTCTGCTGCGCGGGATCAACCTGCTCGGCATCGACAGCGTCATGTGTCCGATCGCGCGCCGTCAGGCCGCGTGGTCGCGACTCAGCCGCGATCTGCCCGTGGACAAGCTCGACGCGCTTACCGAAACGGTGCCGCTCGAGGCGCTTCCGGCGCTCGGGCAGAAGATCCTCAAAGGCGGCGTGCGCGGCCGCATCGTGGTCGATCCGCGAGCGTCCTGAGCCACACCGGCGCAACGGCCGATTACCTGAATTTTTAGCGAAATCAGCGAGAAAACGCGGGTAATTTAACAAAGCATTATCAATTGACGGCCGACGATCAAGCACGAACAACTTATGCGGGTCGGGCCACGGATGACGACCGTTCCCTCTCCTTCCGCCGTGATCCTGGTGGTCGATGACGACGAAGTGATGCGAGACCTGCTGCGACGGGTGCTTGAGCGGTCCGGCTACGAAGTGGTGACCGCAACCGACGGTCGCGATGGCGTGGAGCGCTTGCGCCGCCGCGCCGTGGACGTGACCATTACCGATATGAGAATGCCGGTCATGGACGGCATCGAGTTCATCCAAACGCTTGTCGCGGAACAGCCGAGCATCCGGATCATCGCGGTGTCGGGGGTCGATGATTGGGACAACTACCTCAAGACGGCCCGTTCCCTCGGCGCCAAGGCGGTGCTGCGCAAGCCTGTCGGCAGTGCCGAGCTGGTGAGCACGGTCAAGCGCGTGCTGATGGGCGAATGTTGATCCGGTTTCAAGGGCGGCGGCTGGCCCCGTAGCCGCCGCGTTGTCACAAAATTAACCATCCTATGACACCGTTGTCCGATATCGGATGGCGCGGGCGGCCTTTGAAAAATTTTATCCTGCGAATGCAAATAGATATGGCAATATTCTCAACCAATGCTTATGATGCATCCTGGTAGGCGTTCAACCTCCTTGCGAGGGGCAAGCGGCGTGGGCGCAGATGATCCGAGGTAGCGAGAACATCGGTCGGCGGGCGCTATTGCGCCTGCTGGCCATGACGGCCCTGGGCACCGGCGCATTAGGGGCCGCTTCGCCGGCCTTTGCCGAAGCGCTGTCGGCGCGAGCCATGCGCAGGCCACATCTTGTGGTGCTGGACCCCGGCCATGGCGGCCTCGATCCCGGCGCCATCGGCTATAGCGGCGTCTATGAGAAGGATATCGCGCTGGCCACCGCGCGCGAGGTGGCGCGCCAGCTTGAGGCGACCAGGCGCTATCGCATCGAGATGACGCGGAGCGATGACGCCTTCGTGCCGTTGCCGGACCGCGTCGCCTTTGCCCATGCCGTCGGCGGCGAGCTGTTCCTGTCGATCCACGCCGATGCTCTGCCCAATGCCGGGGTCCGTGGCGCCTCCGTCTTTACCTTGTCGGAAAAGGCTTCGGACAAGGAAGCGGCCGAGCTCGCGGCGCGCGAGAACAAGGCGGACCTCATCGCCGGCATCGACTTGTCGCGCCATGAACCGGTGGTCAGCGAGATTCTTTTCGATCTGGCACGGCGACAGACCAACAACCTGTCGATCCGTCTTGCCCGGGATCTCGTCTCCGAGCTGGGCCGCGAGGTGCGGCTTCTCAACAACAGCCACCGCTCCGCCGGTTTCGTCGTCCTCAAGGCGCCCGACATTCCCTCGGCACTGGTCGAGCTCGGCTGCCTGTCGAACAGGGACGAAGACGCGCAGCTCCAGCAGCCGGCCTACCAGCGCAAGCTCGCAACCGGCCTGGTGCGCTCAATAAACGATTATTTCGATTTCATCACAAAGGCTTAGACCGCCCGAGGAGGGCGCAGGCGTTGCAGCCTGGCGTAAGCTTCGACGACCGGACCCAACTCGTGACGGTGGTCGACATTGCCCTTGCCGCCGACGCGGGTAAGGGTCATTTCCAGCGCCTTCACCAGCAACTCCGCCACGTCGAGCTCACGACGTTCGCAGGCCTGGTCGAAGGCGGCGAGGATCTTATCGCTGAGGCGGCGTCCGGAGGCGGCCATGATGCGGGCGAGCCTAGCAGGGATCAGTCTAACGGACGGTTAAATCCCGCTCGGAAGGAAAAACGCCCCTGAACGGAAAAAATTTGTCGTTAACCATTTATTGATAATCATCGCGTTATTCTCAGCATGCGGTTCGACGTCGGATGTTCCGGCTCTTACCGCAAGTCCTTCGGGCTTTTCCTCCCTGAACTTGGGCCGCACTCCGGTGCGGCCCTTTTTCTATGGGCGCCGGGCGCGGAGCCGCGCCGTCCCATCGACCCCGCGGCCGGCGGCGAAAGCCCGCCTCCTGAGGCGCCGCCTTTTCGTGCTAGACTGCGTCTTGCCGCCTTACGCCGGCGCAAAGGACGGTCCATGCACAAATTCGGCCTCTGCCTTTTCGTTGTGGCGCTCGGAGCTTGCAGCTTTGTCACCATCGCCGACCGCTATGGCAACGAGTATGGCGATTGGTACAATCCCGGCGGCAATTTCACATGGCAGCTCGGCGTCTGCGAGCGGCAGATGGATGCGCAAAGCGTGCCGCCGATGAGCCGGAAGGCGGCCATGCGCTGCTGCATGCGCGACCACGGCGTGCCGGTGGATGACGCTCAGGGATGCAGCGCTTGAATCGGCTCGGTCAGGAACGTGAATCTCGCTGGCGCGGAAGATTTCACAGAAAATATTTGTTCTAAATTAAAATTATACACTGGATAAAGAAATAAACGCCTGACAGCCATTGCCGCCGCTGCTCTAGTGATCGCCTTTGGCAAGTGAGGAGGCGATATGGTCGAGGGAGCGGCGGATCAGCTTCTCGAGATTCATCCGGTGGCCGGGCGGATCGGTGCGGAAATTGTCGGACTTCGTCTTTCGTCCGCGCTGCCCGCAGCGGTTCTGGCGGCGATCCGGCAGGCGCTCATCCGATACAAGGTGCTGTTCTTTCGCGGCCAGCATCATCTCGACGATCGCGAGCAGGAAGGCTTCGGCCGGCATTTCGGCGAGATCGTGCCGCATCCCACGGTGCCGCCGCGCGCCGGGACGGTCATTCACGAATTCGACGCGGCGAAAGGCGGCGGACGGGTCAGCCATTGGCACACCGACGTCACCTTCATCGATGCCTATCCCAAGGCGACGATCCTGCGCGGCGTCGTCGTGCCGGCCTATGGCGGCGACACGGTCTGGTCGAACATGGCGACGACCTATCAGGATCTTCCCGTCGCGATGAAAACGCTGGCCGACAGCCTCTGGGCGCTGCACACGAACGCCTACGACTACGGCTCGCTCCGGCCGAACGCGTCGGCCGCCGATTGGCGCCGCTATTCCGAAGTCTTCACCGCGACGATCTACGAGACCGAGCATCCCGTTGTCCGCGTCCATCCCGAAAGCGGCGAGCGGGCGCTGGTCATCGGCGGCTTCCTGCAGAAGCTGCTGGATTTCACGCAAAGCGATTCGGCGCATATCGTCGCCATCTTGCACGCTCACGCGATGCGCCTCGAAAACACCGTGCGCTGGCGCTGGGCGGCGGGCGATGTGGCGGTGTGGGACAATCAGGCGACGATGCATTCCGGCATCGACGATTACGGCGACCAGCCGCGGATCATGCGGCGGGTGACCGTGGCCGGCGAAGCGCCGGTGAGCGTCGACGGCCGGCGCAGCATCAGCCGCCGCCGCCCGAAGGCGGCGGCTCCCGCCGTCGAGGCGGCCGAATGATCATGGCCCTCGCGCGCCGCTGGCGCGCGCTTGCGATCGCCGGCGGCGCGAGCCTGCTCTTGCTCGCAGGCGTCGCGCGCGCCGCGGAGGCTCCGCCGCCGCCGCTCGAAGTCTCGGAGCTGCGCTACCAAGGCTGGGCGGCGCGCGTGACGCCGCCCGAGCTTGCCGAGGCTCTCGGCTATATGGCGCCGCTCAAGCTCAAATGGATCGGCAACACCTACAGCGGTCCGCAGGATGTTCAGGCGGTGGTGACCGGCGATATCGATTATGGCGGCGCCTTCAACGGAGCGATTGCCAAGCTGATCGCCGTCCACGCGCCGATCAAGGCGGTGATCGCCTATATCGGCACCGACAAGGACAATGCCACCGGCCTCTATGTTCTCGAGGACTCGCCGATCAAATCGGCGCGCGACCTGATCGGCAAGACGGTCGGCATGAACACGCTGGCCGCCTATTCGGAGTATCTCCTCGACGACTATCTCCTGCGCAACGGGCCGAGCGGGGAGGAAATCAAGCAGATCACTCTGGTGGCGGGCCCGCCGGTCAATCTCGCCTTGCTGTTGCGGGCGAAGCGGCTCGACGCCACCTTCCTCCAGGATCTCGCTCGCGACAAGGCGGTGGAGCAAGGCGGCATCCGTCCGCTGACCACCGATTTCGACGAATACGGCGCCTATTCGCTGGCGAGCTATGTCTTCACCGACAAATTCATCAAGGACAATCCGCGCACGCTCGCGCATTTCGTCGGGGCGACCGCGCGGGCGATCGAATGGGCGCGCACGACGCCGCGCGATCAAGTCCTCGAACGGCTGCGCCAGATCGTCCGCGACCGCCGCCGCAACGAAGACGTGTCGGTGACCGATCACTGGAAATCCTATGCCGTCGCCGGCCGGGGCGGCCTGATGTCGGATGCGGAATTCTCGACCTATATCGACTGGTATGTGAGAACAGGCCAGTTGCGCGCGGGGCAGGTCAAGCCGGCCGATGTCTACACCAACCGCTTCAACCCCTACCGGAGCGAAACCGCCTCCCGCTGAAGGACGCGCATCGGGGATGCCTGCGATGGTCGCAAAGATCAGCCTGCAGCGGGTGGGGAAAATCTTCCCCGCCCGCGCCTCCGGAGATGTTCCCTTCGCCGCTCTGCACGAGGTCAGTCTGGAGGTCGCGGCAGGCGAATTCCTGACGCTGGTCGGCCCGAGCGGCTGCGGCAAATCGACCTTGATCGATCTGGTGGGCGGCCTGGCGCAGCCGACCGCCGGGCGCATTTTGCTTGACGGCAGGCCGATCTCCGGTCCCGGCCTCGACCGCGCCATCGTCTTTCAGCAATACGCGCTTTTTCCCTGGCTGACCGCTCTCGGCAATGTGATCTTCGGGTTGAAGGCCAAGGGCGTGGCGCGGCGGGAACGGGTGGAACGCGCCCGGGACTGTCTGGCATTGGTCGGACTTGGCGGTTTTGCGGACCGCTATCCCCACGAACTCTCGGGCGGCATGAAGCAGCGGGTCGCGATCGCCCGCAGCCTGTCCTACGATCCCGACGTCCTTCTCATGGACGAGCCCTTCGCGGCGCTCGACGCGCAGACGCGCGAGAGCCTGCAGCTCGAGCTGCTGCGCCTCTGGGAAAAGACCGGCAAGACCATCCTGTTCATCACCCATGGCATCGACGAGGCGGTCTATCTCGGCCAGCGCGTCGCGGTGATGAGCAGCCGGCCCGGCCGGATGATCCAGGTGATCGATGTGCCGATCGGCTCCCGCACCGCCGGCGCGGATATCCGCTCCGAGCCGGATTTCGTGAAGCTGCGCCACAGGGTCTGGACGCTGCTGCGCGATCTCGCGCAGGCGCAAAGGCAGGCGGCATGAGCGTCCTCCAGGAAGAGCGTCGCCGCGGCCTGACGCGGTCCTTCGTCATCAAGCCGGTGCTGCCCGAAGCGATCGTCGACGCAGCCCGCCGCAGCGCCGCGATCCTCGCCTTTCTCGCCGTCTGGGAGATCTTTCCGCGGCTCCATCTCGTCGAGACGACGTTCCTGCCGCCGTTTTCCGAAGTCGCGGCGGCGCTTTGGCGCCTTCTGTTGTCGGGCGAGCTGATCGAGCACATCATCGTCAGCGGCTCGCGCGCGCTCGGCGGCTTCCTCATTTCCATCGCGATCGGCGTGCCGCTGGGCCTCGCCATCGGCTGGTACGAGCGGCTTGCCGCCATCCTCGATCCGCTGTTCGAGATCTTCCGCAACACCGCGCCGCTGGCGCTGCTGCCGGTCTTCGTGCTGATCCTGGGGCTGGGCGAGACCTCCAAGATCGCGATGGTGATCTATGCCTGCGTCTGGCCGATTTTGCTGAACACCGTGAACGGCGTGCGCAACGTCGACCCCTTGCTGATAAAATCCGCGAGGTCCATGGGGCTGACGCCGGTCTGGCTATTCGTGCGGGTGGTGTTGCCGGCCGCGTGTCCGACCATCTTCACCGGCATCCGCATCTCGGGCGCTTATGCGATCCTGGTGCTCATCGCCGCTGAGATGGTCGGCGCCAAGGCGGGCCTCGGCTACCTCATCAACTATGCCCAGTTCAATTTCGAGATCCCGCAGATGTATGCCGGCATCATCACGCTCTCCCTGCTCGGGCTGCTGTTCAACCAGATCCTCCTCCTGATCGAGCGGCGGCTGACCGCCTGGCAGCCGCGTCGCACCGGTTAAAACGCGCAGGCGAAGAGGCAAGATGACATGACAGAGAAAGGAGCCCGGCCCATGACCTATGAGACCCTGCAGCTTAAACCGGTCAATCCGGCGCTGGGCGCGGAAATCGACGGCATCGATCTCGGCGGGCCGCTGAGCAATCGCCAGGTCGACGAGCTGCACGATGCGCTGGCGAGCTATCAGGTGCTGTTCTTCCGCGACCAGAAGCTCGATTACGACAGCGCCAAGGCGCTGGGCCGCCGCTTCGGCGAGCTGCACCTCCATCCCAACACGCCGGCGCCGCCGGGGCATCCCGAAATCCTGCCGGTTCACGCCGATGCCAATGCCAAGCGTATTGCCGGCGACCGCTGGCATTCCGATGTCTCCTGCGACCCGGAGCCGCCGCTGGGCAGCATTCTCTATCTTCACACCGTGCCCGAGATCGGCGGTGACACGCTGTTCGCCAGCCAATACGCGGCTTATGACGCGCTGTCGCCCCGGCTCAAGACCTATCTCGAGGGATTGACGGCGTTTCACGATGGCGCCCAGTCCTATCGCCGCACCAACGCCAAGCTCGGCGTTTCCGAAGCAGGCCGCACCTATCCGAGCGCCAATCATCCGGTGGTGCGCACCCATCCCGTGACCAGGCGCAAGGCGCTCTACGTCAATCGCGGCTTCACCGCCCGCATCAATGAGCTGCCGGAGGAAGAGGGGCGGGCGTTGTTGGCCTTCCTGGTCGAGCATGCCGCGCGGCCGGATTTTCAGGTTCGCTTCCGCTGGCGGCCTCATTCGGTCGCGTTCTGGGACAATCGCGCCGTCCAGCATCTCGCGGTCTGGGATTATTTTCCGCAGGTGCGGTCCGGCTTTCGCGTCACCATCAAAGGCGACCGGCCGTTCTGAGCAAAACGCAGCGGCCTTTCCCCGACCGCTCTAACCTCCCCCCGACCTTGATGGCATGGTGCCGGACCCGTTGAAATGGGCCCGCTGGAGGGCAAAATGTCGAACGGGAGGAGGAGCCGCGATGAGCTATGAGACCCTTCGCGTCAAGCCGGTCAACCCGGCGCTGGGCGCGGAAATCGACGGCATCGATCTCGGCGGGCCGCTGGGCAATCGCCAGGTCGATGAGCTGCACGATGCGTTGGCGACCTATCAGGTGCTGTTCTTCCGCGACCAGAAGCTCGATTACGACAGCGCCAAGGCGCTGGGCCGCCGCTTCGGCGAGCTGCACCTCCATCCCAACACGCCGGCGCCACCGGGGCATCCCGAGATCCTTCCGGTTCATGCCGACGCCACGACCAAGCGCGTCGCCGGCGATCTCTGGCATTCCGACGTTTCCTGCGACCCCGAGCCGCCGCTCGGCAGCATCCTCTATCTCCACACCGTCCCGGAGATTGGCGGCGACACGCTGTTTGCTAGCCAGCACGCGGCCTATGACGCGCTGTCGCCGCGGCTCAAGACTTATCTTGAGGGGCTGACAGCGTTGCACGACGGCGCCCAATATTATCGCCGCAGCAACGCCAAGCTCGGCATTCCCGAGACGGGCAGAACCTATCCGAGCGCCAATCATCCGGTGGTGCGAACCCATCCCGTGACCAAGCGCAAAGCGCTTTACGTCAACCGCGGCTTCACGGTCCGGATCAACGAGCTGCCGGAGGAGGAGGGGCGGGCGCTGCTGGATTTCCTGGTCGAGCATGCGACGCGGCCCAATTTTCAGTATCGCTTCCGCTGGCGCCCTCACTCGGTTGCTTTCTGGGACAACCGCGCCGTCCAGCATCTCGCGGTCTGGGATTATTACCCGCAAATCCGGTCAGGCTTCCGCGTCACCATCAAAGGCGACCGGCCGGTTTGAGCGGGTAGGGAAGGAAGGCTGCGTGCGATCCCGGATGCGCCGGGCGCCGCCGGATGATGGTGCTGCCGGAAAGGATTGAACTTTCGGCCTCTCCCTTACCAAGGGATGTTTTCGGCCAGGAAATGGCGGATTTCTGCGAGTTTCAAGTGGACAGCGATGCCCTGAAATCGCCCCTTGTGGACGGGGGTTTCGCACAGTTCTCGCACAGGTCGGGGAGGGGAGTCTCAGGGCACCGTTAGCCGTCTGCTCACGCGCCGTGGTATAGTTCGCCCATGAGTAGCCCAATCAACCTGACGATACGCGGCCACAATGCGGCGACCGACGCGCCGACCGTCGAGGATTTGCTTGGGCAGGTGGAGGACTGGTTCAACATCCTGCTTGGGGTCGAGCAAGCCATCGCGGAGGATGGGGTCAACGAAGTCGAATGGCGCGTCACCAACGCGCGCATGAACAGTCCGCTCGCCTTCGAGTTGACGCCATTCCCGCGCAAGCACGGCATGGATGTCGAGCAACGGGTCAAGCTCATCAAGGAATACACGGCAAACGGGCTCGTCGCGCTCCGCTCCAAGGCGGAGCGACCCACCTACTTCACCGAGCCGGTCCTGAAAAACGCCGAACGGCTATTCAAGCGGGTCACCAATGGTCTGAGCCTCACCGCGATCAACTTCGGCGATGACCTCCCTCGCGTCGAGATCACTCCTTCCGAAGCGCGGGCGGCTATCGCGAACACGAACGCAGTCCTCATGCCGAAGGACAAGCCCTATAGGGAAACTGGGTCGATCGAGGGGACGCTAACGAAGGTCGAGCGAGATGGCTACGGCCGTCCGCTGCTCTTCGTGAAGCTGCGCCTGGATGGTGAGGCCGCCAAGTGCATCGTGGGCGATGCGGCGAGAACCGAAGTCGAGCGGCACGAGATCGGTGACATCTGGAAGAACCAGCGCATCCGGGTCTTCGGCGTGATCTACTACAAGGGGCTCGGGCGCATCGCCCAGATAGACGCCGATAACGTCCAGTTTCTTCCGGCGAAGGACGAACTGCCGAGCGCGAAGGACATCATCGACGAGAAGTTTACGGGCGGCCTGAGATCGGAAGAATATTTGGAAAGGCTACGTAATGGCGATCTCTCCTAAGCGGGTCGCCTGGGATGCCTGTAGTTGGATAGCCCACATCCAGAA
>DASPSJ010000036.1:0-11784 GCA_035623985.1 Allostellaceae bacterium
GCGGCTTCGCTTCGGCGGAGGCAGGTCGGCTTCGCGTAGGCAGGCGAAGCGCGCCAGGACTTCTTTTTTCCTCACTGCCTCACCGCCTCACTGGTGAATCCCTTCCTGCCGCCGGCGCGGCGCCAAATGCGATTGCCCTGCTTCGGGGCGGGGGCAACCGCCGCTATTGCGCCGCTTCGCTGGCGGCGCCGGGCCGCACCAGCTTGATCCGTTTGCCGGCGGCGGTCAGCGCCAGCCGCCCATGCTTGAGGTCGAGCGCGTCCTTGCCGAAAAGCTCGGCGCGCCAGCCGTGCAGCGCGCGCACCGGCGCCGCGTCGTCGGCGGCGATCATCTCGAGATCCTCGGTGTCGGCGACCAGCTTTTGCGCCACGTCGTTCTCCTCGCAGCGCAGCTTCAGCAGCACGCGCAGCAAGTCGACCAGCGGCCCGATCCCCGACGGCGGCTCGCGGCGCGGCGGCGGCACCGGGTAGTCGCTCTCGGCCATGGCCAGCACGCGCTTCACCGCCGCCAGGATCTCGGCGCCGAGCTTGCCTTCGGCGAAGTTCTTGCCGAGGCCGCGGGTGCGCGCGAGTTCGGCGACGGTGAAGGGCGCATGCGCGGCGATCTCCAGGATCGACTCGTCGCGCAGCAGGCGGTTGCGCGGCAGGTTGCGCTGCTGCGCCGCGACCTCGCGCCAAGCGGCAAGCTCGCGCACCAGCGCCAGCAGCTTGCGGTTGTTGCTGCGCAGCTTGAATCGCCGCCACGCTTCCTGCGGGTCCTGGCGGTAGGTGGCGGGGTCCGTGAGCACGCTCATCTCCTCGACGAGCCACTGGGTGCGGCCGCTTTTGGCCAGGCGCTGGGCGAGTTTCTCGTAAACGGTGCGCAGCGGCACCACGTCGGTGAGCGCATAGTGGAGCTGGCGTTCGGTGAGCGGGCGGTGCGCCCAGTCGGTGAAGCGCGAGGATTTGTCGATCTGCGCGCCGGCGAGCCGCCCCGCCAGGGTCTCATAGCTCACGGCGTCGCCGAAGCCGCAGACCATGGCGGCGACCTGGGTGTCGAACAGCGGCGCCGGCACCGCTCCGGCCATATTGACGAAAATCTCGATGTCCTGCCGCGAGGCGTGGAAGACCTTGAGCAGCCTCGGCTCGGCCATCAGGGCGAGCAGCGGGGCGAGGTCGATGCCCGGCGCCAGCGGGTCGATGGCCGCGGCCTCTTCCGGCCCTGCGATCTGCACCAGGCAGAGCTGCGGCCAGTAGGTCTTGTCGCGCATGAATTCGGTGTCGACGGTGATGTATTCGGCTCGGGCCTGGCGCTGACAAAAGGCCGCGAGCCTGTCGGAAGAATCGATGGGAGCCATGCCGTGCTATACACCGAAAGTTGCTCCCGTCAAACCGATTGGCGGGAGGGAGGGGAGCGGCGGAGCCCGGGCCGCGGCCGGCGGCGGGGGGTCTCGCCCCGGGGCGCGGTATCGGGCCGGAAGCGCTTGACAAAGCCGCGCTTCCATGTGCTCTTGCCCCTCCCTGACCCCCGAGCGGATGCATGCCGATGCACGCCTATCGCACCCACACCTGCGGCGAGCTGCGCCGCGTCCATGCCGGCCGAGTCGTGCGGCTGTCGGGCTGGGTGCATCGCAAGCGCGACCACGGCTCGCTGCTGTTCATCGACCTGCGCGACCATTACGGGCTGACGCAATGCGTCATCGACCGTTCGAGCCCGCTCTTCGCCGCGGCCGACGCGCAGCGCCTGGAAAGCGTCGTCACCGTCACCGGCACGGTGGTCGAGCGCGCGCCCGAGACCGTCAACCCGAAGCTGCCCACCGGCGAGGTCGAGCTTCAGATCGCCGAGCTTGCGGTCCAGGCCGAGGCCGAGCCGCTGCCGCTGCCGGTCAACACCGAGGCCGACTATCCCGAGGAGATGCGGCTCAAATACCGCTTCCTCGACCTCCGGCGCGACAGCATCCACATGAACGTCGTGCTGCGCTCCAAGGTCATCGCCTCGATCCGCCGGCGCATGATCGAGCAGGGGTTCATGGAGTTCCAGACGCCGATCCTGACGGCAAGCTCGCCCGAAGGGGCGCGCGACTATCTCGTGCCGAGCCGATTGCATCCCGGCAAGTTCTACGCCCTGCCGCAGGCGCCGCAGCAATTCAAGCAACTGCTGATGGTGGCGGGCTTCGACCGCTATTTCCAGATCGCGCCGTGCTTCCGCGACGAGGCGAGCCGCGCCGACCGCTCGCCGGGCGAGTTCTATCAGCTCGATTTCGAGATGTCCTTCGTGACGCAGGAGGACGTCTTCGCCGCCATCGAGCCGGTGCTGCACGGCATCTTCCTCGAGTTCGGCGGCGGGCGGGCGGTGACGCCGCCGCCTTTCCCGCGCATCACCCATGACGACGCGCTGTTGAAATACGGCAGCGACAAGCCGGATCTGCGCAACCCGCTGCTGATCGCGGAGGCGGGCGAGGTCTTCCGCGGCTCGGGCTTCAAGGTCTTCGCCGGCGCCCTCGAGAGCGGCGCCGTGGTGCGCGCCATCGCCGTGCCGGGCGTGGCGGCGCAGCCGCGCAGCTTCTTCGACAAGCTCAACGACTGGGCGCGCGGCGAAGGCGCGCCCGGCCTCGGCTACATCGTCTTCGCCGAGGGCGCGGCCAAGGGACCGATCGCCAAATTCCTCGACCCGCCGCGATTGGACCGGCTCAAGGCGCTGGCCGGCCTCTCGGACGGCGACGCCGTCTTCTTCGTCTGCGACAAGAAGCCGGCGGCGGCGAAGCTCGCCGGCGCGGCGCGCACCAGGATCGCGCAGGAACTGAGCCTGATCGCCGCCAACGAGTTCCGCTTCTGCTGGATCGTCGATTTCCCGATGTATGAGTTCAACGAGGAGACGAAGCGGGTCGATTTCAGCCACAACCCCTTCTCGATGCCGCAGGGCGGGCTCGAGGCGCTGACGACCCGGGATCCGCTGACCATCAAGGCTTACCAGTACGACATCGTCTGCAACGGCGTCGAGCTCAGCTCCGGGGCGATCCGCAACCATCGTCCCGACATCATGTACAAGGCCTTCGAGATCGCGGGATATTCGGCCGCCGAGGTCGAGGCGCGGTTCGGCGGCATGCTGAACGCCTTCAAGTTCGGCGCGCCGCCCCATGGCGGCTCGGCGCCGGGCATCGACCGCATCGTCATGTTGCTCGCCGACACGCCCAACATCCGCGAGGTCGTCGCTTTCCCGATGAACCAGCAGGCGCAGGATCTCCTGATGCAGGCGCCGTCGGAGGTGACGCCCGACCGGCTGAGGGAGCTGCATATCCGTCTGGCGCCGCCGCCGACGCCGCTGAAGGGCTGAGCGCGCCCCCTTCTGCTTGCTTTGGCGCGGCGCTTCGGCGAGAATCGCCGCGCCGCAACTGGGCAAGGCGGGTCTCTTGCGCATCCTCTGGCGGTCGGTTCCACCGCTTCTGCTGCCGCTTCTGGCGGCGGGCTGCGCCGTGCCGCCGGCGGTCACCATCGCCTCTTTCGCCGCCGACGGCGTGAGCTATGTCGCGACCGGCAAGTCGGTTGCCGACCACGGCATTTCCGCCGCCACGGGACATGACTGCGCGCTGCTGCGGCCGGTGCTCAGCAACAAGCCGGTCTGCGACACCACGCCCGGCGAGCACGCCAAGGAGGTCCCGGTCGAGACCGGCCAAGCCGCGACGCCGAACCCCGCCCTTGCGGCGGCGGCGCCGGTCGCCGCGACCCGCTACCTTACCGTGGGAAGCTTCCTCAATCGCGATAACGCGGTCCGCGCGGCGGCGCGCTATGCCGCGCTCCATGCGACGATCGTGCCGGTCGAGGTCCAGGGCCGGCAGTTCCATCGCGTGGTGGTGGGGCCGCTCTCGACCGAGGCGGCGGCGGCGCTGAAGCTGCGTCTCGCCGAGGGCTAGCGCCCGGCCTTGCCGCGCTTTTGCGCGTACATCGCCATATCGGCGCGGTGCAGCAGCGTCTCCTGGTCTTCGCTTCCGTCGTAATGGGCGACGCCGAAGCTGGCGCTGAGCGGGATCGGCGAGCCGTCGACCGTCGGCGGCGAGCCGGTCAGCATGCGGGCAAGCGAGAGGCATTTGCGCCGCGCATTGGCGAGGCTCGCCCCGATCAGCAGCAGCGCGAACTCGTCGCCGCCGAGGCGGCCGACCACGTCGTTCTTGCGCACGCGCCGGCGCAGGCCGGCCGCGACCTGGCGCAGCACGTCGTTGCCGGTGCGGTGGCCGTAGAGATCGTTGACCGCCTTGAAGCCGTCGAGGTCGCAGACGATGAGCACCCCCTGCGGCCCGCCGCGCGCGGCGGCCGCGATCGCCCGCGTCAGCTCCAGCAGGAAGCCGCGGCGGTTGAGCACGGTGGTCAGTTCGTCGGTGACCGACAAGCTCTCGAGATAGACGAGGCGCTGCTCGAGGTCGATGATGCGTCGTTCGGCGGCGGCGGCGGCGGCGAGCGCCCAATCGAGCAGCGCCGGCTGATCCTCGGCGGCGACGGCGCCCATCGGGGCGAGGCGGGTGATGCCGTGCTCGTCCGTATGCCAGCGATTTTCAGCGGGGACAGGCATGGGTCTTGTCCTGGGCCGTTCGGCAGCGTTTTCGCAAAACCCGTGCCAGCGCCGGGAAGACGGGAAAATGGCGGATTTCCGCGATCGGGCCGCTGGGCAGGACTTGCCGGCCGGCAGGCCGTGCCGGCAGGGCATGCCGGCGCCTGCAGCCCCCGCTACTACCGTCCATGGGCGAAGCGTGACATACTCGGCGCCTTTCGTTTGCCGTTCTCGCACCGCGTCGGGATCTCTTGGCAATGACCTGTCGGTCCGCCCCCCTTTTCGGCTTTGCCGCCTCGCTCTGGCTCGGCATCGCGCCCGCCCTTGCCGTCGACATCGCGCCGCACCGCGCGCTCTACAGCCTGAGCCTCGCCGCGACCAAAGCCTCGAGCGGCGTGACCGGCGCCACCGGTGCCATGGTCTATGAATGGGGCGAGACCTGCGAGGGCTGGACGGTGCAGCAGCGCTTCCGCCTCCGGCTCGAATATGCCGAGCAGGAGAACATGGAGGTAAGCTCCACGCTGGTGACCTGGGAGGCGAAGGACGGGACGCGCTACCGCTTCAACGAGCGCCGGCTGCGCAACGGCGAGCTCGACGAGGAGATCAAGGGCGAGGCGAAGCTCGACGGCGTCGATCAGGGCGGCTCGGCCGAGTTTACCAAGCCCGAGGCGGCGAATTTGACCTTGCCTTCCGGCGCGCTCTTCCCGACCGCGCATACCGTGCTGCTGATCGAGCGCGCTCAGGCCGGCGATCAATTCGTCTCGCGCAAGGTGTTCGACGGCGCCACGGTGGAGAACGCCGGGCAGATCACCGCGGTGATCGGGCCCGAGCTGAAGCCCGGCCCCAGCACGAAGGACGAGAAACTGCCGAAAAGCCCGCTGCTCGACCGTCCGTCCTGGCGCATGCGGCTCGCCTTCTTCCCCGCCGACAGCAAGCAGGAGCAGCCGGATTACGAGCTCGGCATGCGGCTTCTCGACAACGGCGTGTCGCAGGACATGACGCTCGACTACGGCGACTACGTCATTCGCGCCAGGCTCGACGACATCGAGGCGCTGCCGCGGCCCGGCTGCTGACCGTCAGTCGTCCTCGTCGTCTTCCGCGACCGCCGCGCCGGCGCGCCCGATCGCGCCGGCGGCAAGCCGCGTGCCGGGATCGGGAACGGCGAAGAGATCGGGCGGATCGGCCAGCGCCGCCTCGGCGAGCCGGTCGGCGCCGATGCCGATCAGGCGGAAGCTGGTGCCGTCGGCCGCCTCGCGCAGCAGCGGCAGGGCGGCGCGATAGAGCGTGGCGGCGCGCTGCGTCGGGTCGGCAAGCCGGCGCGAGCGGGTGAGCACGCGGAAGTCGCTGGTCTTGAGCTTGAGCGTCACACCCGCCGCCGCGCGTTGGGCGCGTTCCAGGCGCCGCGCCAGGTCGTCGCAGAGCGGCCGGAGCTGCTCGGCGAGCCCCTCGTATTGGGCGATGTCGCGGGCGAAGGTGGTCTCGACCGAGATGCTCTTCATCGGCGCGTCGGGGTCGACGGCGCGGTCGTCCTCGCCGCGGGCGAAGCGCCAGAGCCGGCGGCCGATGGCGCCGTAGCGGCCGGTCAGCTCGCGTTCGCTGCGCCGGCGCAAATCGCCGATGGTGGCAATGCCGTCGCGCGCCAGCTTCTGCTGCAGTGCGGCGCCCACGCCCCAGATCAGGCCGACGGATTTGGGCGCGAGAAAGTCGAGCGTCTCGGCGCGGCCGAGCACGGCGAAGCCGCGCGGCTTGTCGAGGTCGGAGGCGATCTTGGCGAGAAACTTGTTGTAGGAGAGCCCGATCGACACGGTGACGCCGATCTCGCGCTCGATGCGGCGCGCCAGCAGGGCCAGCGTGCGCGCCGGCGGGCCGCCATGCACGCGCTCGGTGCCGGCCAGGTCGAGAAACGCCTCGTCGATGGAGAGCGGCTGGACCAGCGGCGTCGTCGCCTGCATGAGCGTGCGCACCTTGCGCCCGACGGCGCGGTACTTCGCCATGTCCGGCCGGATCACCGTCGCGTCGGGGCAGGCCTTCAACGCTTTGAACATCGGCATCGCCGAGCGGATGCCGGAGAGCCGCGCGACGTAGCAGCAGGCCATCACCACGCCGCGCGCGCCGCCGCCGACGATCACCGGGCGGTCGAGCAGCTCCGGACGGTCGCGCTTCTCGACGCTGGCATAGAAGGCGTCGCAATCGATATGCGCCAGCGACAGGCTCTGAAGCTCGGCGTGGACGACGAGCCGCGGCGAGCCGCAATGGCCGCAGCGCCGGCCCGACGGCGGCTCTTCGGCCAGCGCGCCGCAATCGCGGCACAGCGCGGTCACGGCGCCTCCTCCGGCTCCCAGAGCCAGGCGGCGCCGCGCACGCCGCTGGCGTCGCCGTGGCGCGGCGGCACCAGCCGGGTGGCGATCGTGTCGGAAAAGACATGGGCGCCCCACAGCAGCGGGACGCGCTCATAGAGCCGGCCGATCCGGCTGAGCCCGCCGCCCAGCACGATGACCGCGGGGTCGAGCAGGTTGATCACCGCCGCAAGCCCGCGCGCCAGCCGAGCTTCGTAGCGCCCGAGGCTCGCCGCCGCGGCTGCGTCGCCGGCCTCGGCCCGGGCGGCGATGGCGGCGGCATCGAGCGCCTCGCCGGTGGCCCGGCGATGGTCTTGCGCGAGCGCGGGACCGGAGAGGAAGGTCTCCACGCATCCCCTCTTGCCGCAATAGCACGGCGGCCCCGGGCGCTCGTCATCCTCGGGCCAGGGCAGCGCCGAATGGCCCCATTCGCCGGCGATGCCGTTGGCGCCGGTCAGCACGCGCCGGTCGATGACGATGCCGCCGCCGACCCCGGTGCCGAGGATGACGCCGAACACCGGCGAAGCGCCGGCGGCTGCCCCGTCGATCGCCTCGGAGAGGGCAAAGCAGTTGGCATCATTGGCAAATTTCACGGGACGGCCGAGCGCCCGGGCGACGTCGCGGGCGAACGGCCGGCCGATCAGCCAGGTCGAGTTGGCGTTCCGCACCAGGCCGGTGGCGGGCGACAGCGAGCCGGGGATGCCGATGCCCACCGTGCAGCGCCGGCCGAGTACCGCCTCGATCTCGGCGACAAGCTGTCGCACCGCCTCGACCGTGCCGGCATAGTCGCCCGCCGGCGTGGCAAGGCGGCGGCTTATGGCCAGTCCTCCCTGCCGGTCCAGGGCTGCCGCTTCGATCTTGGTGCCGCCGAGATCGACCCCGATGCGCATGACCGGCCGATTTGTCCTCGCGTTTGTTGGGCGGTGCCTTAAAAGTTACGAAATCTTAAGGTAAACCAAACTATAGGTACCAAGGCGCGGGGGGCAGCGCGAGAACGGCGAGGCTGCCTGCTGTGGAGCCCGCGCCGCGGCAGTGTCGCACTTTCCACGAGAACGCAAGGATGTTCCAATGGGCAAACGGGTTCTCATCGTCGAGGACAACGACCTCAACATGAAGCTTTTCCACGACCTCCTGGAAGCGCATGGCTACACCACGCTGCAAACCAAGGATGGCATGGAGGCGCTCAAGCTCGCGCGCCAGCACCATCCTGATCTCATCCTCATGGACATTCAATTGCCCGAGGTCTCCGGCCTCGAGGTGACGAAATGGATCAAGGAGGATGACGATCTCAAATCGATCCCGATCATTGCCGTCACCGCCTTCGCCATGAAGGGCGACGAGGAGAAGATCCGGGAAGGCGGTTGCGAGGCTTACATCGCCAAGCCGATCTCGGTCGCCAATTTCCTGCAGACCGTCGAACGTTTCCTGAGCTGAGAGCGAGCCCATGTCGGCGCGCGTGCTGGTCGTTGATGACGTCGAGGTGAACGTCAGGCTGCTCGAGGCCAAGCTGTCGAGCGAGTATTTCACCGTCATCACCGCCTCGAGCGGACGCCAGGCGCTCGAATTGGCGCAGAGCGAGCATCCCGACATCGTCCTGCTCGACGTCATGATGCCGGAGATGGACGGCTTCGAGGTCTGCCGCAAGCTCAAGGCCGAGCCGCAGACGGCGGACATCCCGGTGGTGATGGTGACGGCGCTGTCGGAAGTGTCCGACCGCGTGCGCGGCTTGCAGGCCGGCGCCGACGATTTCCTCACCAAGCCGGTCAACGACGTCGCTCTCTTCGCGCGCGTGCGCTCGCTGGTGCGCCTCAAGCGCATGATGGAGGAATGGCGGCTGCGCGAGGAGGTCTATGGCCGCTTCGACAATGTCATCGCCGAGACCCGTCGCGCCGAGGATCTGAGCCCGGCGCGCGTCGTGTTGTGGGAAGAGAGCGCGCTCGTCGCCGAGCGCGTGAGCGAGATGTTGCAGCCGGTCGCGTCCGCGGTGCTGCGCCCGGCGAGCCCCGAGCAGTTGCGCGAGGCGGCCGACGGCACGATCGACCTGGTGATCCTGAGCCTCGCCGGCCGGCAGGACGCGCTGCGCCTGGTGGCGCAGCTCCGCGCCAACGAGGCGAGCCGGCTGGTGCCGATCCTGCTCGTCGCCGACGGCGAGGATCTGCCGCGGCTGGCCAAGGGCCTCGACCTCGGCGCCAACGACTACATCGTGCGGCCGCTGGACAAGAACGAGCTTACGGCGCGCGCGCGCACTCAGATCCGCCGCAAGCGGCTGCAGGATCGGTTGCAGGACAACTATCAGCGCAGCCTGGCGCTGGCGCTGACCGACAGCCTCACCGGGCTTTACAACCGCCGCTATCTGATGGCGCATCTCGACGGCCTCATGACGCGCGCCGCCGAGGGCGCGCAAGGGCCCGCGGTGCTGATGCTCGACATCGACTATTTCAAGCGCGTCAACGACGGCCACGGCCATCCCGCCGGCGACGCGGTGCTGCGCGAGGTGGCGAGCCGGATCGCGCGCCATGTGCGCGGCTTCGACCTGGTGGCGCGCTACGGCGGCGAGGAGTTCGTCGTCGTCATGCCGGAGACGACGCTCGCGGTCGCGGCGATGGTGGCCGAAAGATTGCGCAACGTCATTGCCGCCAGGCCGGTCGCGCTGGGCGAGGGGATGGGCGAGCTCGAGGTGACGATCAGCGTCGGCATCGCGGTTGCGCGCGAGGGCGGCGACAGCGCCGCCGCGATGCTGCAACGTGCCGACAAGGCGCTCTACGAGGCGAAGGACCGCGGCCGCAACTGCGTCGCGGGCTCCGTCGCCGAGATCCTGCCGGTGACCCAGGCGTCTTGACGCAGACGCGACGCGAAGCGTCGTCGTCGGCGGGCGTCAGCGGTTGTTCTTACAACCGCGAGAGCCCGCACCGTGCTGGCAAGCCGCGCTGCCCCACCGATCCCCGCACAACAAAAAAGCCGCCCTCGTCCGGGCGGCTTTTGGCCGAGCCGAAGCTCCAGGCGCGCTATTTGATCTTCGATTCCTTGAACAGGACGTGCTTGCGCGCCACCGGATCGTACTTCTTGAGCTCGATCTTCTCGGTCTTGGCGCGCGGGTTCTTCTTGGTTACGTAAAAGTAACCGGTATCGGCGCTGCTCACGAGCTTGATCAAGATGGTGTTGGATTTGGCCATGGCCTATATTCCCTGGGGCGACGGCGGAGAATAGCGCGCCGCCGACTGCTGTCAAGCATCGCCGCCGACGGCGGGTGGTGTCTCAATTTGAATGTCGCTTACCGACCCGCAGCCGTCATTCCCGAATCCGTTAGGGATCGGCCGCAATGGGTGGAAATGAGACCTTCGCCGAGGCGCAACTGAGCGGCGGGGGCTCGTCGAAAGCGGCCACGCCGCAAATCGATCGATCGTCCAGGTCCAGAAAGAGCTTTCCTATTTGATGACTTGTTCCTCTGCTCGCCAAAATCTGGATAGGGAATTTTTCTGCTGCGCGGGAGCATCGCTGAATTCGATCGCGGGAGACGCGCGGCCCTTCGCGCTCTGCCCATTTATCGGGGCGCCGGCCATGCCTTTCCGCCTGTGTCAGCCGTATCCCGACAATCACAAAGACGTCCCACCTTCCCCGGGGTAAAATTCCTGATATGGTAGCTCGCTTTTTGCTATCGAGTTCCGTAGCCTGCTGCGCGAACAATTCGTCGATGTTGGGGTAACCGGCTGCTCCCCTGCGTGCGAACGCGTGTCGCGATCGTAACGCCCGGCGGCCGGGATGACGGACTCCGCCGCTGGCAGCGTCGCCCCAATTCTCGGTCGAACAATCGCAGTTCGACAAAGCGAGATATCGACGGTTTACGAAACGATTTTCTTTGTTGACGGGATGCAAAGATACTCTGGTCCGGTGACGGTCAGCACCGGTGTACCCTTAGGTTCAAATTGGTTCGCTATCCAGACCTGATCACTGTATGTGCTGTGTCGCGAAGTGAGAGCATAACAAACGAGATGAGTATTTTCGTAGAGCTTCTTGGTCGGCTCCTTGTCATCGACTTTCTTTTGGACCGGGTTGCATATAAAGCGCGGCCCGAGTTTGGTAATTTCAATGCCTTCAGAAGGCGATAACTGATCGCGCAGCAGCCATTTGCCCTCGATATCGGGAAGTTTGGTCAGGTCAGCGAACAGGTAACATTTATAATGGCCGATATCTGTGGGAATACTGGGCGGGGGTGCCGGCAATTTATCCTTTGGCGGGTTACCCTTAGCGATCTTTTTGCCTGAAGGGAGCGCGAGAAAACGCTGCTGCACCGCCGTGTATGTTTGTGTCTTCTTATCGCTGAGCTGATTGACGAGGTTGAGTTTCTTGGAAACGTCCTTCTGGTCGATCGAATAAAGCACCAGGTGCGCATTGGCATGCAGCGGCTGCGGAAATTGCGGGTTGTCCGGGTCATATTTTACGAGTTTTACCGTCGGATTGCAGAGGAAGCTGCGCGATTCGACCGTTGCGGGGACGAACTTGTCAGGATCGAACTGATCCTTAAGCGATAGGTTCTTGGGACCGGCAAATTCCGTCGGCGTAATCTCCCAGCACAGATAATGATCGAGCTCCTGCTCGGGATCCTTCGCTAAGGCCGTCGCGCCGAGCTGCGCCCAGAAGAGAAGGGCGATCATAGCTTTGCGAGACATTGGCATGTGTTCCGCCGCTCCCCTGGGTGTGAAAATCGTTGTGGCGATGGTAGCGCCCTGTCGGGGCTATGACAAACGATGCCCTGGGCCGGCCGTGCCTCTGTTTGAATTTCGGCTTTCCACCCATCACGGACATGCAAGCGGAGACACCACCCGCTGCCGCATCGCCGCAGCGGAACCGCGGCGCGCTCACTGCGCCGCCACGGCCTTCTCCGGCCGGAGCTGCGCCTTGATCGCTTCGAGATCGGCCTCGTCGAGCG
>DASPSJ010000087.1:0-72291 GCA_035623985.1 Allostellaceae bacterium
ATTACGAAAGAGACTACGTCAACACCGTCTCATAAGTGCACCATATAGGGTAACAGTTTCGCGTAAAAAATTGAGTCGGAAGAGTCGCTTAGCCCTTGCCGCCGTTAGCTAAATTCCTTTCCGTGGAAATCCAGGCTAGTGATCTACGCAATTGATCTCTCGCTTTTGAGCCTTCGTCCCCGAAACTCCCGGCAGCCAACCAAAGAATCCTTTGCTCATCGGGACCAAGGTTCTGCCATTGATTTCTCAGACGGATAAAATTCGCACGGTCATGCCAGTGCTTCCAGCAGTCGATGCAAGCACGCTTGACCGATTGAGATGAACTCCCATCGTAGACGCGCCTGACAAAGACACCTCGCGTCTCTGTTCTCTTAAATCGTATAGTGCGCAAAAAGTGCAAGATGTTAGCCTCCGGCATCAGAAGGTGTGAGGCGGCGGAAGGCACGCGATCAAGAAGATCATCAATCTGGTCAAATATCACCTGAAAATCATCGTTGGAGCGCACGGAATAGACGCCTCGCATGATCTTTGACCACGATGCCCTGAATGAGTCGAGATTTTGGGGGTCCAACAGCGTTGCGCACAATTGAGCAGCCACGTTAGGTTCTTGAAACTTCAAAGCCCGACCTATCTGAGCAAGCACGAAATTATCTGGTTGGGATTTTTCCTTTTCAAGATCGAGTAGGAATGAAATATCAATCTCCTCGAAGGATTTTTTGAGTTGCTGGTACTCGGCCTGTGCTGTGTCAGAATACGGATCGAAATGCAGGTCAAGCTCCCTCAAAGCGACACTCGCGTCTTCGCCATCGCCAAGCTGCGCGGCAATATAGTCCACATAATGTTTTGCGCTGAGAATTGTGGTCTTGCTTCGATTGAGCGACAACCCATAGTCGGCAAGCGAATGAGATAGAACCGACAGCGCCTTATAGGCCTCCTGTCGCGAATCGCAGATCAATGTGAAGTCGTCAACATAGCGATGCCAAACGATGCTTGCATCAGAGAGCGAGCGGTCGATGGGGGTCATCATGACTTCCGCAAGGACTCGCGCGCATTGCCCACCCACCGGTAGCCCGAATGACCGACCAGCCGCCAGCTTGCTTAGAATACGATCAACCTGCACGGCGACGGTGGAACCTTCAGCTCCGAGATCTTTGATCACGTTTTCTAATCGATGGTGGTAGATATGCTCGTAGAAACTCGAAATATCCGTCTGGACGACGACGCATCCCTCGCTTTTCAGTGCCTCTTCTTCAAGGGTCGCCTCTTTGTACGCTCGCCACGACTTCGATTTATCGAAGATTGCGGAAGCTTCGCCGCCAAGGCGATAAGAGTGTACCCGAGGGCTCCGGTTTCCTTCATTTGCCTCAGCAATAGCTAGTCCGAGGCCATTCAGATATAGGTTCCAGAACGGATGGATTTTTGTAGTGATTCGAAATCCGTGAGATCCCGAGGGAACTAGTAATCGCTCAGCACCGACCGTAAGCTCGTTCATAAACGCAGCTGCATCCTTAACAGATTTTGCTTCTATCGACTGGAATAAATCAAAACAAATTTGCGCAAGATTCTCCGATTTATCCCTTATGAACCCAGCATCGGTGTCATATGGCAATGTATCATTCTCTCCGCTTTGACCTATTTCCAAAGCGGCTTTTAAGAAATGATCTCTCTTGACGTCCATTTTTGGGTTGCCCCGCGTCATGGTCTGAGATGCCGTATGCCCTCAAAATGGCCCACCTTTATTATCTGCATTGTTGCGGCGGATAATTTTCAAAATCTAGCATGACGCATCCGAAATTTGCCTTGCTGTATTGCCCTAAGAGGGGCGGGCTCGCCGGCAAGCCGCAGCATCCGGTGACGGAATAAGCTGTGGGCTCGAATTGGTATTTTCTGCGTATGACCAAAAGCGGACACTCGGTGCTCTGGTATGAGTTTGCCAGCGGCTAAGTGCCGGACCCTGATAAGGCGAACGCGGCTACAATGATGAGGTATGCAATTGTAACGGCGGCGAACGTGCCGTCGGGCATGACGGCGAATAGCGAAAACGGCAGGACGAATATACCTGTGTTGAACGCTGCTAGGCTGACAAAGAAATATTTCTCACGTTGCCCAATACGTCGGGTGATTATGTCGTTGTCCACAGCTTTCTGTTCATCAGATCTCCCGGCGCCAAGCTTGCTCGCGATTTCATCCGTGTTGACCATCTTCGCATAAATGGCGCCGATCACACTGATGTAAAAACACGCACAGCAGATCGCGCTCAACACCATCACTGCATTTTTTACCTGAAAGTCCCACCCGCTACCAATGATGGAGCCGATGACGAAGACGCATTCGAATTTTCGCTCTCCGAGTTCATCCGGCCGGATAACGCTAATCGCAGCAAAGTAGGCACCTGCAAAACCGAAGAGGATTGAGCACAGTATCGGAATGCCTTCCTCCAGCGCTTTGCTCCGATTCGGGAAACGGCGGTTAAGAGGGTAGCTCGGGGTGGTCATCGCGCTAAAGTTGGTTACCGCATTTCACGCAATTTGTGAGAGGATGGCGGTCGCAATAGTCGGCACCGCATTGCGCGCAGTGCTTCGACGCCCTGCTTTGGCGATAGGAATGCGGATTATGAGGCATGTCGCAGGACAAGAGTTTGGGATTGCTAATGCCTATAAAACCCATGCTGTAAAATGTTTGTCGCACCACATCGCTAACCGGTTGCTCCAGATGGCTGGCTATAACCGTAGCGAGAGACTCATCGCCTTCCGCAGCATGATTAGCTATGCGTGCGATGAATTCCTTCATAACACGGTCGAGTTGATCTTCGGAGATCATGCCGCCTCCAGGATTAAAGCGTACGACATCCAAGAGAGAGATACTTATAGTCTCTCCCGCCGGGACTGTGACCAAGCTGTCAGCATCGACTTATTGTCCAGTCGCATCGGCACAGCACTAGCTATGATGACACGTCGCGGTTGATTATTCAAGGTCTCACTCAATCGGAATCGCCGGGTCCGTCGGATTCGTGCGGCTCAGTAGGAATATCACGTCGCTGAATTTCTGCCCGATCCATCGCGGACATCATTAGGCCTGTCCCTAAGACAAGATCACGACCACTCACGCAGCCTCGTCGCTCGCGGCTTCAGTGCAGCCGCGTCCTGAACTTGCCGGGCGACATGCCGTAATGTTTCTTGAACACGTTGGAAAAGCCGGGCGCGCTCTTGAAGCCGGCGTCGCGCGCGACCTGCTCGATGGAGGTCGTGCCGTGCCTCAGCGCCTCGACGGCGCGGGCGAGACGCCGCTCCACCAGATACGCATAGGGCGTGCGCTGCGTCGCCGCGCGAAAGCTGCGGATGAGATAATATTTGGAAACGCCGACGAGCTGCGCGAGATCGGCGAGCGCGATGTCGCGGCCGATATTGGCGTCGATGTAGGCGAGGACGCGCGCCAGGTGCCGCGGCGCGAGGGGATGAGGCGCAGGCGCCGCCGTTCGCCTGCGGCTCTTCTGCGAGACGTTTGAATGCCAGCACGCCAGATGCCGGATCAACAGCTCCATCGATTGCGTGAGGAGCAGCCCGTCGGGGTATTTGCCGCCGCCGCCGAAGGTCTCGAATTCGCTGCGGAGCATCGTGAAATAGCCGTGCAGCCAAGGATCGTGGACGGCGAAAAGCGGATCTATCTCGGGCGCGGCGGAGCGGCCGAAATTCTCGTCGGCATGTTGATCGATGAGCGACGGCGGGATGTAGACGTGCATGACCTCGCAGACGCCGCCGCGGACCCATTCGACGCACTCGTCTCTCGGGCTGAACGTGACCGAGCCGTGCTGCGCGCGCGTGCCGACGCAGCGGCCTTGCACGAGCTTGGCGACCGAGGTCGAGCCGCCGATGTGATACATGAGCGTGTGCTGCGCGAGCACCGTTTGCGTCGCGTTGTGGGAGGCGGGGCGGCGCCACTTGGCGGCGATGACCTCGCCGCCCGGGTCGTGCACGACGTAATCCGCCTCTGTCGGACCGTTCGTCGAGAGATACTGACTGAACGCCGAGGGTTCGGTCGGCTGGCGATCCAACATGCGTGACCTCCCGTTTCGCACGCCATAACCGAAATTGACGTGCATCGATTTCAATTATTGAAACATTCTTTGCGGCGAGGCGCTCTCCCCGCGCTTTCCCCGATTATCATACGCTTGAGGTATCGCGGCGGGAAGTTTCTCGCCGCGGCGCCCGGGGACTACGCAGCCTCTCGCCGCGAGAGGCATGCAACGGGGAGGAAGAACGCATGAGCAAGCGAGCGACCATCGGGCGATGGGCGGTCGGCTTCGGCGCCTGCGCGCTGATCGCCTTCGGGGTTGGAGGAGTGCCGAGCGGGGCCGCCGCCGCGGCGCCGAGTTGCGCGAGCCTGGCAACCGACCCTCAATCCGGGCTCACGAACAATCCGGTGATCAAATCGGCGACCAGCGCGCTCGTGACGACGGCCGCCAATGTCAAATACTGCCGGGTGACCCTGGTCTACGGCACCACCGCGACGGAAAACATCACCATTGCCGTGGGCCTGCCGCTGAGCACGGGCGACGGCGGATCGGGCGGCATTCGCGGCGCCTGGAACGGCCGCACGCAGGGCCTCGGCGGCGCCGGCTGCGCGGGAAACCTCGTCGTCGATTCCGCCGTGAACACCGGCTATGTCGGATCGGGAACCGACGGCGGCCACAGCGGCGGCGACTGCACGCCCGGCGTGAACGCGAACGGGACCTACAATCTCGAATTCATCGAGGATTTCTTCCGCATCGGCATCAAGCAGCAGATTCTCTGGTCGAAGAAAATCGCGACGACCTATTACGGCATCCCTCCCGTCTACAATTATTGGAACGGCTGCTCGACCGGCGGCCGCCAGGGATATCTCCTGGCGCAGGAATTGGGCGACGAGCTCGACGGCATCCTGGCCAGCGCACCGGCGATGTACTGGACGCGCTTCCAGACCGCGCAAATGTGGGGCGAAATGGCGATGTTCGATTTGGCGGGCGAAGCGCCGGCCGGTGCCGTTTCTCCCGCCAAGCTCGTGGCGGCGCAGAAGGCGGCGCTCGCCGCCTGCGATGGCAATGACGGCGTCCTCGACGGCATCATCGACGATCCCCGTTCCTGCCACTTCGACGCCTCCGCCAATATCTGCGGGCAGCCCGGGGCCCCGGCGGCGCCTCTCTGCCTCACGTCGGACGAGGCCCTGGCGGTCAACAAGATCTGGGACGGGCCGCGCAACCGGCATGACGATCGGATCTGGTTCCCGCTCGATCGCGCCAGCGATTTCAGCATCCTCGACGGGACCCCGCCGTTCACGCTCGGCGTTACCCAGATCGAATGGGATCTGACGGATACGAGCTACTCGCCGCCTTCGACCAAGTGGGACACGATCACCATCGCGGGACCCGGCCTCGACTACCCGCAAGTGGCGCAGGACGGCTCGCGCAACATCGCCGACGTCACCGACACCTTCGGGCCGCTCGATACGTTCAAGGCGCATGACGGCAAGATGATGACCTTCGTCGGCGGGAACGATCAGTTCATCTATCCGCGTGGCGTGATCAACTACTATCGAGAGATGGCGGCACGCTACCGGGCGGATGTCGATGAAACCGGTTTCGAAGGCGTGCAGAGCTTCTACCGTTTGTTCCATGCGCCAGGGGTCGGCCATTGCGGCCTGCCGATTCTCTCGCTCGGCACGGTCGGGCCTTGGCCGCAGAACGGCGCCGATTTCCAAGCCCTCATCAACTGGGTCGAGCACGGCGTCGCGCCGAGCCAGGTTCCGGGCAACGGCCTCGCCACCGGCGGACAGCCGCTCTCTCGCCCGCTCTGCCCTTATCCGCAGACGGCGGTGTATAGCGGCAGCGGCAACATTTACAACGCCGCCAATTGGTCCTGCGGCGGCAATCTGGAAACGCCCCAGGTCGTCTGCCCCGATGTGCTTGTGCGCTACAAGCACGAGGTGAATGGACACCTCGATTACGAAGGCTCGGGAGTCAACCCTGCCGAATGCGGCGTGCACGACCCTGGTGACGGAGGTCACGACGGTGACGACTGAAGCCGCGCCTTTCCGGGCTGAAGGACCAACGTGTCAGGCTCGCGCTAAACCGCGCGAGCCTGTTTTTTCGCAATGCACCAGTAACCGCCGGCGGTACGCATATTGCAGCGATCCCCCAAGGCATCCGGCTAGCGGGGTATCGCTGAAGATCGAGGTCTCCTGGGTTGCCTGTCGCGAGAACCAAGGCAGCGAGCCGGGGCTTATCATTCGCAACTGCCTTTGGGGCTCAGCGGATTAATGGGTCTTCGGTTCGGGCTGCTTCCCGCATCGTCTGTCGAGGATTTCTATCTCCGCCGGGCCGTCAAAGACAGGATTTACGGTCACCTTGTGTTGTGGATCGGTGAACATCGCGTTTGCCTGCCAGTTTCCGTTTGCCAGCTTAACGACATCGCTGCACGAAACCTTGTTGGCGGCATCCGCCGGCCCAGTGACGCTATACATTTCTGCAGCGTGTGTCGTCGAGGTCATTGAAACCGTCAGAACGACGAGAAGATAAAAGGGTGGCGCGCGCATTGGGAATGTCTCCGCTGATTGCCGCATCGCATGGAGCGGTTGACCGCAATGGAAACCTAATGCATTGACCGACCAAGCTTTCACCGTTCCTGCGCCGGCTCCAAATCGCCGCGGGTTAAGATCACGGCGACGGTTGCAGCCGCGGCCTTTCTCTTGGGATTGGGTCCGTGGCACTATCGGATCGCAACGCGAACGCTGCTTTGATCTATGTCAACCAACGGCGAGCGCAGGGCGCGGTCCTCACGTCGCGATCATGGCGCCTTGGGCGGTGCGGCATGGTATTCGCGCGGAAGGGATGGCGCCCCGGGCCGAGCGCGCGAAATCGCCGCGCCCCACTCCGGCGCATTGAGTCCGGTGGTGGCGCATGGCGGCCGAATTCGTTGGATTTTGAGTGCGCGCCTTTGCCTACGCCAGATCCGCGCCCGGCCCGAGCAGCGCCGCGCGGAAGCGGGTCTTGAGCAAGCCGCCGTCGCGCGGCGGCAGCACCAGCGGCGGCGAATCGGCGGCGATCTTGATCTGGGCGAAGAGCGGGCCTTGCCGCGCTCGCAGACGCTCGCGCAGCGCCTCGACGCCGGCCATGGCGCGGATCGTCTCGCTCTGCGCAAAGCCGCAGCCGGCGGCGATGGCGGCGAGGTCGACGCCCAGCGCGGTGTGCGTCTCCTGCATGCCGGTCTCGCCATAGCGCTCGTTGTCGAGCACGACGAGCGCGAGGTTGGCCGGGCGCTGCACCGCGATGGTGGCGAGGCTGCCCAGCCCCATCAGCATCTCGCCATCGCCGGTCAGCACCAGCACGTCGCGGTCGGGCTGGGCGAGCGCGAGGCCGAGCCCGACCGTCGCGGCGCTCCCCATGGCGCCCCAGAGCGGGAAGGTGAGCGGACTGTCGCCGGCGGCGGTCGCGTCCCAGGCGGGCGCGCCGAGCCCGGTGACGACCAGCAGGTCGCCGCGCTCGGCGAGCAGCGAGCGGACGACCGCGCGGCGGTCGAGCAAATTGGCGCGGCTCATGGGCGCGCTCACTTCTGAAAAGACTTGGCGCCGACGAGCTGCTGCGACAGCAGCACGGCGACGGCGCAATAGCTGGCGAAGGCAAGCCGCGCCGCGCCGGCAACGGCGGCGCCGACCTCCGCCGCCTCGCTCACGCGCTGGACGAGGACGTCGGCGCACGCGAGCGCCTCGGGCGTGGCGCGGCCCATCGGCACCTGCCACGGATTGAATTCGCCGAATTCGCCGCGCATGGTGACGAGCGTTAGCAGCGGGAAGCGGCAGGTCTCGATCAGCGCCAGCGCGTTGATGCAATTGCCGACGCCGCTCGACTGCATCAGCAGCACCGAGCGCTGGCCGCCGAGCCAGGCGCCGGCGGCAAGGCCGACGCCTTCCTCCTCGCTGGTGAGCGGCACCATGCGCATCCGGGGATCGCCGGCGCAAAGCTGGATCAGCCGCGCATGCCCGGCATCGGGGACATAGGCGACCTGGCGGATATCGGCCGATTTGAGCGCGGCATAGCTGTCGGCCGGCCAGTCGACGCCGCCGCCGGCGCTCACGCCCAGGGCTCCAGCGCATAGCGTTCGACCGCCTCGGGCAGGAAATCGCAGCCGAGGCCCGGCCGGTCCGGCAGCTCGATCATGCCCTTGGCGACGGCGAGCTGCGGCGCGATGAGGCGGCGGAAATTGAGCACTTTGTCGTCGGGGAAAAGCTCGACATAGCGCGCGTTCGGCGTCGCCGCCACGAGATGCGCGTGCACGTCGTGAAACCAGTGCGGGCAGAGCGTCACGCCGTAGCTCGCCGCGGTGGCGGCGATGCGGCGGAACTCGCTGATGCCGCCGCAGACGCAGGCATCGGTCTGCAAGATCATCGCCGCGCCCTTGTCGAGCAGCTCCTTGAAGCGCCAGCGCCCGCCCTCGATTTCGCCGGTCGCCACGGGCACCGGCGTCAGCCGCGCAAGGCGCGCATGGTTGTCGATGTCGTCGGGGCCGAAGGGCTCCTCGATCCAATAGGGATCGGAGGGCTCGTAGGCGCGCAAGAAGCGCAGCGCCGTCGGCAGATCCGACTAGGCGTTGTTGGCATCGAGCATGAGCAGCACGTCGGGGCCGATCGCGGCGCGCGCCGCCTCGATGCGCGCGCGCTCGCGCCCGAGATCGCGCTCGCGCCCGACCTTGATCTTGACCGCGCCGAAGCCCTGGCGGACGTAGCCCGCCACCTCCTCGCCCAGCATCTCCGGCGTCTTGCCTTCGAGGTAGTAGCCGCCGCTGGCATAGGCCGGCACGCGGTCGGTGACCGCGGCGCCGAGATATTTGTAAAGCGGCAGCCCCGCCGCCCGCGCGTTCCTATCCCAGAGCGCGATGTCGAGCGCGCTGATGGCGCGCAGCACGGCACCCAGCCGGCCGGCGAGCAGCGCTTCCTGGTACATGTCTTCCCAGAGGCCCTCGACGCGATGGGTATCCTGGCCGAGCAGCTTGCGCGCCAGAAGGCCGTGCACCGCCTTGGTGACGAGGGTGCCGGCGGCATGGCCGGCATAGCAGAAGCCGATGCCTTTGACGCCGTCATCGCCTTCGATTTCGACGAGGGCGTAATGGCGCTCGCTCACCGAGCGAGTGGCGAAGGCGGTCGCCGCCGCGAGCGGCACCGTGACGGCGCGGGCACGGAGTCTGGCGATGCGGGTCATGGGCGCGGCGCTCTCTCCTTCCGATGTTGCATCGATCCTAGGGACAGCACGATGTTGCAGGCAACCCATGCCAGGACATCGGGTTACATACTTCCGACTTCGATGGCGATGTTTGTGACGACTGTATCTCGAAATTGCTGTTCAGCATACTTAACGCAATAGCCGAAGCCGAGTGCAAATTGGCTGAAGACACGGTGCAGCAAAAAAGATCCAACACATGAAGGCATTGCGTCGTAAAGTGCGGTCCTTAGCCGCGATTACGGAAGCAATGCGGGAGCAATGCTTTTCGATCACCTTCGCCAGTATTGTACGCCGCTCGCTGCCCCATTTATGAGCCGCCTCGCCCTAGCCTTCCTTATAGTAAATGGCAAACAACGGCCTCGGGATTTCCCGTGGACAACGCTAACCATCGATGGTTGAATGCCTCGCTGTGGAAGGAACGATATGGCCAGGCGCTCATCGCTAAAGGTGCAAAGGGGCACGACTATTGGCGGATCCATTAGGCCAGAGCAGGTCGTTGCGCCGGATGCAGTTCCAGAGCTTTTAATCGACGGTGTAAGCAACGTTGCTGTTGTTAACGGGGTCGCCCGACTTAGTTGTATCGCAATACGTGCCGTTCCTGGCGGCCAAACGCAAACCGTCCAGCTCGTGTTGCGCTTGGCGATGGCGGTACCCACTTTGATCGGGGTAAATCGAGCGATTTCCCAGGTGATCCGTCAAATAGAGGAAAGTAGCAGTGGCCGCTCCGAAAAGACAACATAAGCTCTCTCAGGATATCCTCACCATCGTCGGGATGGTCGAGCCACCTCTGCCTGCATTTGCAAGAGGCTCTGTGACGATGCCTCCGCCCGATGTGATCTTTAACATAGCGGGAATCGAAACGGAATTTCCTGCGACGCAATTCGGTGGAGCAACTGAGCTGATTAACGTCTCCAATCCGCTATTGGAGACTATGACTGCGCTTACGGCAGAAGTTCGAGAACTGCGGGGTGCGGTCGAGACCGCTGTCAAAGGTCTGGCTGCGGTGACACGGCGACTGGATGAACTTCGTGCCACAGAAGCGCCAGAGGCCAACGTTGTCCGCGACGAGGACGCTAGGACGACAATAAAATCATATTTTGAGGCGCACCACGGCGAAACGCTTTACCCTTCCGATGTCGCGGCCGCTTTACACCTTCCGTATCGCCAAGTGACTAAGCTATTAGACGAGCTCGAGCGAGATGGCCAGATCGCAAGAACCTGAGAAATCCGTAAAGCAAGAACAGCGAAAGCCCATGCACGGTACGCTGCCGGGCGACAGGATTTCAGGGGATAGACTGGTCGTGCAATGCAGGAAGCCAGGAAAGTGGGAGTCGTTTCGTATGTCAGACCAGCACAATGGATTTTGCACGACAGCTCGCAAGAACGCGATAGCAACCGTCGAGGCCGGATATACGAATGTCAGGTCAGGGTAGCTGCGACCCGTTTCTCGGCGTTCAATAGAGACAGTCGCCGAGCCTTCAAACGATGGCCGAACGAGTATCTACCTGTCGCGAAGTTTCTACCAGGAGTCGTTGCCTCCTACCTCGACCAGCGCGCAATGTTACTTGTTCATCGAGCGGATCGAGAGCGCCGTTGCCAAGTCATAAGCGAGACGGCTCTCTTTAATCTAATCTTCCCAAAGATCGCTGCTGATCCTAGGAGGAACGCGCCGTTCCCGGCAACCAGCTTCAGGCGGGAACGGGCGCCGCCCCGCCGGCGCGGCCGCGGCCGATATAGAGCACCAGCAGCGCGGCGAGGAGGCAGAACGTGCCGGAGATCAGCACCGGCACGAGATAGGCGCCCAATAGCGAGCGCAGCAGGCCCGCTTCGAAGGCGGTGACGCCGGCGCCGAGCTGATGGCCGGCCAGCAGCCAGCCGAAGATGATCGGCGCGTCCTGCGCGCCGAAGAGATCGGTGGCGAGCCGCACTGTCGGCGGGACGGTGGCGAGCCAGTCGAGGCCGTAGAAGACGGCGAAGATCGAGAGGCCGTAAAGCGAGAAGCCGGAATAGGGCAGGTAGAGCAGCGACAGGCCGCGCAGGCCGTAATACCAGAACAAGAGGTAGCGGCTGTCGAAGCGGTCGGAAAGCCAGCCCGAGGCGGTCGTGCCGACGAGATCGAAGACGCCCATCACCGCGAGCAGGCTTGCGCCCTGCACCTCGGGGATGCCGTAATCGAAGCAATAGGAGATGAGGTGCGTGCCGATGAGGCCGTTGGTGCTGGCGCCGCAGATGAAGAAGCTGGCGAAGAGCAGCCAGAACCCGCCCGACCGGGAAGCCCGTCCCAGCGCCGCGAGCGCAAGATGCACCGGATTTGCCCGCGCCACGCCGCCCATGGCGGCATTCTCCGCCGCGCCGTAAGGCGCGAGGCCGATCGCGGCCGGGCTCTCCGGCAGGAGCAGCGCCACGACCGGGATCATGGCGACGGCAACGACCGCGGCAACCCATACCACCGGCCGCCAGCCCGCGCTTTCCGCCAGCGCCGCGAGCAGCGGCAGGAAGACGAGCTGGCCCGTGGCGGTGCTGGCGGCGATGATGCCCATCACCAGCCCCTGCTGCTTGGCGAACCAGCGGTTGACGATTGTGGCGCCGAGCACCAGCGCGGTGACGCCGGTGCCGAGGCCGACCGCGAGCCCCCAGGCGAGCACGAGCTGCCACGGCGCGGTCATCAGCGTGCTCGCCGCGACGCTAGCGCCGACCAGCGCGAGCGCGAGCAGCACGGTGCGGCGGATGCCGAGCTGCTGCATCAGCGCCCCGGCAAAGGGTCCGATCAAGCCGTAGAGCACGATGTTGAGCGAGATGGCGAAGGAGATGGTGCCGCGGCTCCAGCCGAAATCCCGCTCGAGCGGCACGATCAGCACGCTCGGCGTGACGCGGATTCCGACCGCGGCGAGAAGGACGAGAAAGGTCACGGCGGCGACGATCCAGGCGTAATGCACGCGCCCTGAAAATAGCCGAGCGAGCGTCCTCATCCTGCCGCCTCCTTTATGAGACAGACCGGTCTACCTCTTTACACGATACCGAGCGGTCTCTATCCTGTAAAGCCAGCGAGCGAGGACGGGCCATGCGCCGGCGGAAGGCGGTCGCGGCGAAAAAGCGGGAAGGCGGGGACGGCGCCGGCGCGCCTTCGGCGCGCGAGCGGCTGCTCGAGGCGGCGGGCGAGCTCTTCTACCGCCAGGGCATCCGCCCGGTCGGCGTCGACGAGGTCGTCGCCAAGGCGGACGTCGCCAAGATGAGCCTCTATCGCAGCTTCCCGTCCAAGGACGAGCTTGCCGCCGCCTATCTCGAAGCGAACGACGCCTGGTACTGGGAGCGGTGGGACAATGTCATAGGACAATGGGAGAGCCAGCCGCGCGAGCAGCTCCGCGCGCTGTTCCGCGGCCTCGCCAAGCGCGCCACGCAAGCCGATTGGCGCGGCTGCCCCTTCACCAACGCCGCCACCGAGTTCCCCGAGCCGGGCCATCCCGCGCGCAAGGTCGCCGAACGGCACAAGCAGGAGCTGCGCCGCCGCCTCTTTGCTCTCGCCCGCGCCGTGGGCGCGCGGCGTCCGGCGCAGCTCGCCGACCAGCTCGTGCTGTTGTTCGAAGGCGCTTACGCCAGCGCGCAGACTTTCGGCGCGCAAGGCCCAGCCGCCGCCGTCGCCGAAGCCGCCGACGCGCTGGTGGCGGCGCAGCTCGGCTGAATCGCCCCCTATTGCAGCCGCGGCGTCTTGAGGAAGGAGGCGCGGTCGGCGGATTTGACCCGCACCCAGACGGTGCGCCCGTCGCGCACCACCTCGATCGGTATCTCGGTGCCGGCCGGCCCGCTCGCCCAGACCTTGCGGTAGAAATCGGCGAGGCTGGTGACGCTCTCGTCGCGCACCGCCCAGAGCACGTCGCCTTCCCGGAGGCCGGCGGCGGCGGCGGGGCCGCGCGGGCTGACATCGGCGACGGTCACCCGCCCGTCGCGCTCCGCCGAGAAGACGCCGAGCCACGGCCGCGCCGGCTTGTTCTGCCGGCCGTAGGTGACGAGATCGTGCAGGATCGGCTTGAGGCGGTCGATCGGCACGATCATGTTGATGTCGCGCACGCTGTTGCGCTCGGTCATCTGCTGCACCATCAACGAGCCGATGCCGATCAGCCTGCCGTCGCGGCCGATGAGGCCGGTGCCGCCCCAGAAGGGATGGGCCGGCGCGGTGAAGATCGCATCGGGCAGCAGATACTCCCAATAGCCGGCGAATTCCTGCTTGCCGATGATGCTGGCGCGCACGGATTGGCGCCGGCCGCCGCCGGCGACGATGACGGGATCGCCGGGCTCGATGTCGCCCGAGCGCCCAAGCTCGAGCGCCGGCAGGCCGAGCCGGCCCAGCGCCTGCACCAGGCCGAAGCCGGTCTCCTGGTCGTAAGCCAAGGTGTGGCCGGGCGTGGCCCTGCCGTCGGCGGTGCTGAGCCAGACGCTCTCCGCCTCGGTGACGAGATAGCCGATGGTGAGGACAAGGCCGCTGTCGCGGATCAGCACGCCGCTGCCGGCGCGCTCGGTGCCGAGCGTCTGGGCGGTGAAGGCGTCGTCGGGGATATGCGCCTGCAGCCCCACCACCGATTGCAGCGCGCGGTCGAGGTCGAAGTCGAACTCTTCGGGCTTGGGCTGTGCCAGGAGCGGAATTTCCCAGTCGGGCTTCTTGGCCATGGCTATCCCCGTCTGCTGATCGCCCGCTTACTATCGCCAATCGCGGGCCGCAACGCCAGAGCCGGCATCTCGCGTCAGCGATGTGAAAACATCGGGCGTCCCGCCACCGGCAGCTCGGCGCGCAGCACGCTGCCGCTCGAGGATTCCGTGATGAACAGCGACTTCCGGTCCTTGCCGCCATAGGCGCAGTTGGTGGTGGCGAGCCCGGCGCAGGATTTGATGCGATAGAGCGGCTCGCCGAGAGGACTGAAGAGCCAGACGGCGCCGAAGCCGACGTGGCAGACCGCGAGGTTGTCCTGCTCGTCCATGGCCATGCCGTCGGGGCCGGTGCCGCCCGACATCTGGATGAAGATGCCGACCCGGCCGACGCCGCCCTCTTTGGCCAGCGGCACGCGCCAGACGGCGTTGTTGCGGGTGACGCAGAGATAAAGGACGGTCTCCGCCCGGTTGAGGGCAAGGCCGTTGGGGCTGGGCACGTTCTCGAGCAGGCAGTCGAGGCCGCCATCGGTCCTGAGCCGCCAGAGCCTGCCGGTCGGATCGTGCAGCCCGGTCATGCCCTGGTCCGTGAAATAGAGATCGCCGTTGGCGGCAAAGACGAGGTCGTTGACGCCCTTGAAACGCTCGAACCGCGCCCGCTCCAGGCAGGGCGCGATCTTGCCGCTCCGGGGATCGAACACCATGATGCCGTGCTTGTGGTCGGTGATGAAGGCGCGGCCGTCCCTGTGGAATTTGAGGCCGTTGGGCTCACCGTCATATTCGAAGGCGAGCGACAGCGTGCCGTCGGGCGCGATCTTGAAAAGCCGGCCCCAGGGAATGTCGGTCACCCAGAGATTGCCCTCGCGGTCGAAGGAGGGGCCTTCGAGGAAGGACGGCGTCGGCGCGCCTTCGCGCAGCGTGTCGACCCAAGGCGATTTGCCGCCGGCGCGGGACAGCGCGTCCGGCACGCGGGCGAAGATCGTGGTCTCGATGACGGGGGGCGCTGCGAACATGGGCGTGCTTCCTCCGGCGTTATGCGTTTTCCTTTTTGGTCCCGCCGCCATCGGCGAGTTCGCCGGCGCGGCTCATCAGGTCTTGCACATGGCCGCGGAGCTGATCGAGCGCGAAACCCAGAGCGAAGATGCGTCCGGCTTCCTCGCCCGGCAAGGCTTGCGTCAATCCCGAACGGCGCAGCTCGGCCATTGCCGCCGCGTAGCCGTCGAAAGCGCCGAACACCGCCGTTGGCGCCGGTGGATCGCGCCCCGAGGCAAGGGCTTCACCGGTGGCACGGAAAAAGCTGCCGGTCGCCGCTGTGATCTCCGCCAGCGACGCTTCGAGCGGCTTGCGGCATGGTTCCGCCATCGGCTCGGCCGCGGTGCGGGCGATGATGATGAGATCGCTGCGCAGGCGGCGCAGGGTGCGGATCAGCGGCTCCGGATCGGCCGCCTCGGTGAGGCGGCTGCGGCGCTCATGTTCGGCTTCCTTGCCGACCGCATCGAGCTTCCGCAAGGCGGCGCCGATCCGGTCGTTGAGCCGAGCGACCTCGGACCGGCGCGTGGTTTGCGAAGCGCCGGGCGAAAGGGCCGTCATGAGATCGGCAAGGAGGACCAGCGTGCGGCGGGCCGTCTTGATGACGAGTCCGTGGGCGCGCCGGCAGGACGAGAAGCGAGACACCAAGCCCGACGATGCAGCCGAGGCCGATCTCCGTGACGCGGCCGATCGCCGAGGCCAGCGGGCCGTCCTGCTGCGCGGCGCCGCCCAGCAGGACGATGACCGCGGTTATCGGCGCGACGCGGAAGCTCGCCTTGAGCGTCGCCAGCAGCGCCAGCGGCGCCACCGAGAGCGCCAGCGCCGCGCCGCGCACGACCGGCTCGGCATGCGGCACCAGCAATCCGACCAGCGCGCCATAGGCCGCGCCGCCGAGCGTGCCGACCAGGCGATCGATGCCGGCCTTCAACGACCCGCCGATGCTGGCCTGGACGACGATGACCGCGGTCAGCACCGCCCAATAGCCCTGGGCGAGGCCGAGCAGCTCCGCCAGCGCGAAGGCGAGGAGTCCGGCCACGGTCATTCTGAGGCTGAGGCGAAGCTCGGCGCCGCGGCGGCCGAGCCAAGCGCGGATCCGTCGTGCCGCCGCCAGCGCCACATCCTTCTCCCGGTCTATGGAATAAGGCCGATTTCGTGGAGATAGCGGCGTGCGCCGGGATGGATGAAATCGGCGCGTGGCGCGGCCGCCACGGTGTTCGCCGCCGTCGTCTCGCGCGCTTGCGCCAGGCGTTGCGCCAGCGCCGCCTCGCCGGCGTGAAGGTCGCGGGCAAGGCGGTAGGCGAGATCGTCCGCCAGATTGGCGCGCGCCAGGATGAAGCTCCAGGATCCCACCGACGGGATCGCCGCGCTCTGTCCGGGATAGCTGCCGGCGGGAACGGCAAGCGGCTTCAGAAAGGCGTGCCTGGCGCGGATGCGCGCCGCCTCCTCGGCGTCGGGCGCGATGAAGCGCGCGCCGCCGGGGCTCGCGGCAAGCGCCGCAAAGCCGGGCCAGCCGACGCCGCCGCCCCACAGCGCCGCGGCGCGCCCGTCGAGCACCATGGGCGGGCCGTCGCCGGCATGGTCGAGATAGATCGCTTGAAAATCCCGCTCCTGGTCGAGGCCGATGCCGTCCAGCACGTAGCGGGCGAGGACGACGAGGCCGGAGCCGCGGGCGCCGAAGACGACGGGCTTGCCGCGGAGATCGGCGATGCGGCGATAGGGGCTGTCGGCGCGCACGGCGAACATGCCGGGGGTCGAGTACATCGCGGCGATGATGCGCACCGGCGCGGCCGGCCGGCCGATGCCGGCCAGCGCCTCATAGGCGATCTCGCCTTGCACCAGCGCCATGTCGAGCGTCCCGGCTTCGAGCAGCGGCACGTTCTCGGTGCTGCCCTTGGTGTTGCGCGCCTCTATGGCGAGGTCGGGATCGATCTCTTTCAGCGTATCGATGACGGCGCCGCCATAAAGCGGAAAGCCGCCGCCCGGCGTGGCGGTGCCGAGCACGAGCCGCGCCGTCGCCGCCTCAGCGCCGCGTCCGGCCAAAGCAAGCCCGCCGACGAGCGCGAGCGCACCGAGCGCGCGCCGCCGCGGCAGCGTCATTGCGTTGCTTCCTTGGGGTCCCTGACCTTGAAGGTGGGGCGCGCCAGCAGGCCGGCGAGGTAGCCGCCGAGCTTCGGCCAGCGCTCGGCCTCGAGCGGCCGGCCGGCGAGCTTCAGATTGACGAAGGGACAGTGGACGGCGATGTCGGCGAGCGTCAGCCGGTTGCCGATCAAGAACGGCCCGGCGATCTGCCGCTCGAGATAATCGAAGAGCGGCGGCAGCTCCTTGGTGAGCGCCTGGTCGACCACCGCCATGTCCGGCTCCTCGTTCAGCACCTTCGGCCTCACATTGAGCTGGAAGAACACCTTGCCCGCCGCCGCGATCAGCACGGTATCGGTGAATTCCTCGAACCAGATCATGCGGCCGATCTCTTCGGCGCTTTCCGGAAACAGCGCCGGCGTCGGATATTTGCGCTCGAGGTAATGGCAGATGGCGGAGCTGTCGGAAAGCCGGTAATCGCCGTCGGCAAAGCCGGGCACCTTGCCGAGCGGACTGCAGGCGCGGAACTCCGGCAGGGTGGACGGCGGCGTGATCGGCTTATGCTCGACCGCGAGCCCTTTCTCGTTGATGAAGGTGAGCGTCTTGCGCACGAAAGGCGACAGGCTGCTGCCATAGACGATCATGGGACTTCCCCTCGCTTCGCCGCCGCGGTCGGCGCGGCCTCGCTCTTGATAGCGACTCGCGGGAGGGGTTGGAAAGTCGAGCGCGCCTCGGCCTTCAGCCGTTCTGGCTCGCCCGCGGCCGCTCGGCCGCGATGGGAGGCATCGGCGGCGCGGAGCCGGCGGCGCCGAGCATCTCGCGCAACACGCGCGCGAGATCGTCGCGCCGATAGGGCTTGGCCAGGAAGCGGAAACCGTTGATCTGCTCCCGCTCGTCGAGCCGCGTCTGCGGGAAGCCCGAGGTGAGCAGGATCCGGAGCGCCGGCCAGCGCGCGGCGGCGGTACGCGCCAGCGCCATGCCGTCGATGCTGCCCGGGGTGACGATGTCGGTGAAGAGCAGGTCGACCCGCTCCGTCTCGAGCAGGCGCAGCGCCGTCGTTGCATGCTCCGCCTCGAGCACCTGATAGCCGAGCTCGTAAAGCTGGCGGCGGACGATGCGGCGCATCGCCGCGTCGTCCTCCACCACCAGCACCGTCTCCCTGCCGCCTTTGGCGGCGCTCGCGACCGAAATCACTTCGCTTTTCTTCGCCCCCGCGGCAAGGCGCGGCAGATAGAGGCGAATCGTGGTGCCGATCCCGAGCTCGCTCGCGACCTCGATGTGACCGCCGGATTGCGCGAGGAAGCCTTGCGCCATGCTGAGGCCGAGGCCGCTGCCGCGACCGGGCTCCTTGGTGGTGAAGAACGGCTCGAAGATGCGGCTCACCACTTCCTGCGGCATGCCGCTGCCGGTGTCGCTCACCTCGATGATGGCATAGTCGCCGGCCTTCATCTCGGGATGCTCGCCGACGTAATCCGCGTCGAGATGGACGTTGCGCGTGCCGATGATCAGCCGGCCGCCCGCGCTCATCGCCTCGCGCGCATTGGCGACGATGCCGGCGAGAGAGCCCTCGAGCTGCGCCCGATCCATCATGACCGGCCAAAGCTCGGACGCGAGGTCGAGCGAGATCTCGATCCCGTCGCCGAGCTCGCGCCCCAGGCGCCCGGCCAATTCCGAGACCAGCTCGTTGACGTCGAGCAGCGCCGGCTGCAGCTTCCGGCGCTGCGCGAAGGCCAGCAGTTGCTGCGCCAGCTCGGTGCCGCGCAGGGCCGCCGCCATCGCCTCGGCGAGCAGGTCGGGCGCGCCGGCCTCGCCGGCCTCGCCGGCCGCGCGCTGACGCAGCAGGTCGAGGTTGCCGATGACGACGCCGAGCAGGCTGTTGAAGTCCTGGGCAAGGCCGCCGGCGAGCGTGCTCATCGCCGTCGTCTTCTCGGCGGCGGCGCGTTGCGCCGCCCGCTGCTCGTTCTCGTTGCGCCGGATCGTCAGCTCGTCGGTGTGGCGCGCCAGAGCGTGCTGGGCGGCGCGGAGCTGCTCCATCATGTTCTGCTGGCTCTCCAGCAGCGCGTCGCGCTCCGCCAAATCGGCGCGCAAGCTCATGAGCTCGGTCACGTCCTCGACCTGGTGGATGATCCAGAGCAACTCGCCGTTGCCGTCGAGCACCGGCGCATTGAGCGCGCGCCAATACCGCTCCTCGAAGCCGCCGCCGGCGGTGATCGGCCGCGGCGCCGCGTATTTTTGCGCCGCCACCGCGTCCGGGCGCTTCAGCGCGCGGACGCGCTCCAGCGACTGGCGCAGCGCGCTTGCCGCTTCGGCCGCGGGATCGTCCGGCAGCACGTCGAAGAGGGCGCGGCCGACCAGACCGGCGCGTGTCGTCATCATCGCCCGGGCATAGGCATCGCTGACGGCGACGATGGTCAAATCGGGCGCGAGCACGAGGTAAAGTCCGGGCGCGCGCTCGAAGAACGTGCGGAAATCCGCCAAAAGACCTGCTTGCTCCTGCATAAAGCCGGGCTCCCCGCACAACTCTGCGCAGCGCCCTGTCGAGATGTCTCCTCCCGGCGCGTCCGACGCGCGGCCGATGTCTTCGGCGCTTACTACTTTGAAGAGATACGATAGAGATTTTCTCGTTAACAATCACCTGGAAAATTGGGAAAGCGCTGCCGCGAGAGCGTTAGGGATTGTTAATGCCGAGATAGATCCGTTGCACCTGCGGGTTGTCGGCGAGCGCCGCGGCGGGACCTTCGAGCACGGTGCGCCCGGTCTGGAGCACGTAGGCATAGTCGGCGATCGCGAGCGCGAGCGGCACCGATTGCTCGGCGAGCAGCAGGGTGAGCCCTTCGCCCCGGAGCCGGCGCAAGGTGTCGTAAAGCGCATCGACGATGGCGGGCGCGAGGCCGAGCGAGGGCTCGTCCAGCATCAGCAGCTTGGGCTCGCTCATCAACGCCCGGCCCAGGGCCAGCATCTGCCGCTCGCCGCCGGACAAGGTGCCGGCGCGCTGGCGGCGGCGCTCGGCGAGGCGCGGAAAAGTGGCAAAGACGCGCTCGAGCAGCGCCGGAACGCGACGCTTGTCGGCGAGCGCGGTCGCTCCCAGGCGCAAATTCTGCTCGACCGTCTGGCCCACGAACAGGCGCCAGCCTTCGGGCGACAGCGCGAGCCCCTTGGACACGATGGCGAAGGCCGGCAAATTCGCAATCGGCTGTCCCCGCCAGTCGATGCTGCCGCCGCTGGCGCGCGCCAGCCCGGCGATGGCGTTGAGCGTCGTCGTCTTGCCGGCGCCATTCGACCCCAGCAGCGCCACCACGCCGCCCTCGGCCACCTCGAGCGAGACATCGGCGACGCCGACGACGTCGCCATAGCGCACTTCGAGATGCCGCACCGCCAGGCGGGCCGCCGGCCTTGTCCCCGGCGCGGTCGGGCCGGCTATGGGGGGCTCGCTCGCCATCGGCCTCATTGCCGCGCGCGCCCGTGGCCGCGGCCGAGATAGGCTTCGATCACCGCGGGATCGTTGACGACATCCTGCGGCTTGCCGCTGGCGATGACATGGCCCTGGTTGAACACCAGCACGCGCCGGGCCAGGCTCAGGATCACCTCCATGATGTGCTCGACGATGACCAGCGTGACGCCCAGCGCGTGAATGGCGTGCACCAGCTCGATCGCGCGCTGGATCTCGCCCGGCGTCAAACCGGCCAGCGCCTCGTCGAGCAGCATCAGGCGCGGACCGGCAGCGAGCACCCGCGCGATCTCGAGCCGCTTGCGTCCGGGCGTGCCAAGGCTCCGGGCGCGCGCTCCGGCCCGGTCCTGGAGCCCGGTCATCTCGATCACCTCGAGCGCGCGGTCGCGCGCCTCGCCACGCCGCCGATGGCGCAGGAAAGCCCCGACCATGACGTTGTCGAGGATCGTCATGTCCTCGAACGTCGCCGGCACCTGGAAGGTGCGGCCGATGCCGAGGCGCGCATGCGCCTCGGCGGGCGCGTCGGTGACGTCGATGCCGTCGAAGACGACGCGGCCGGAAGTGGGCGCGATATCGCCGGCGATGCAGTTGAAGAAGGTGGATTTGCCGGCGCCGTTGGGACCGATGAGGCCGACGATCTCGCCTTCCTCGACCGCGAGATCGGCGCCCGCCACGGCGCGGAAGCTGCCAAAATGCTTGGCGACCTTCTCGGCGCTAAGCAGCATGGCGCGCCTCGCCGCGGCGCATCAGCCGCGCCGTCGCCTGGCGATGCCAGAGCTCGACCAGGCCGCCGGGCTCGAAGCGGGCGATGAGCACGATGACGCCGCCATAGACGATGTAGGTGAGGCCGGAGCCGCTGCCGCCGAGCCAGGTGTTGGTCGCGGTTTGCAGCGGCACCAGGATCATCGCGCCGAGCAGCGGCCCCAGCAGCGTGCCGGCGCCGCCCAGCGCCGCAATGATGATCATCTGCACCGAGACGAGGATGCCGAGGCCGCTGTCGGGATCGACGAAGCCGGTCTTGAGCGCATAAAGCGAGCCCGCCAGCGAGGTGAAGCCGGCGCTCAGCATCAGCGCGTAGAGCTTGTAGCGCCGCACCGGCACGCCGAGGCTCCTGGCCGCGCGCTCGCCGGCACGGACGGCGCGCAGGTAATAGCCGAGGCGGCTCCTCTGCATCTGCCAGGTAACCAGCAGCAGCAGCGCCAGCACGCCGAGAAAGAGGTAGTAATAAGGCACGGCGCTGCGGAAGACGAAGTCGTACCAGCCGCGCGCGGTCGCCGGTCCCTGCAGCCCGATCGCGGCGCCAAGGAAGTCCCAATTGCCGACGACGATGCGCACGAGCTCGGCGACGGCGATCGTCGCCATGCTGAAATAATGGCCACTGAGGCGGAAGGTCGGGAAGCCGATGATGATCGCAACCACCAGGCTCGCCGCGACGCCGAGCGGCATGCCCAGCAAGGGCGGTAGCTGCCAATGCTGGTAGACGAGCAGCGGCATGTAGGCGCCGGCGCCGAAGAACATGGCGTGGCCGACCGAAATCTGGCCGGCATAGCCGCCGAGGACGTTCCAGGCCGCGGCGCCGATCGCCGCCAGCAGCACCAGCGCGCCCATATCCTGCAGGAAGGCGCCGCTGGCGCTGCCGGCGACCAGCCAGGGATAGGCCAGGAGCATCGCGGCGAGGGCGAGCCAGCCCCAGCGCATCAGGCGGTTCCCAACAGGCCCTGCGGCCTGAGCCAGAGCAGGGCGACGAAGAGGCCGTAGACGACCACGTCCTTATAGATCGGGCCGAACCAATAGGCCGAAAGCGCCTGGATCAGCCCGACGATCAGCCCGGCCAGCATGGCGCCGGGCACGCTGCCGAAGCCGCCGAGCGTGACGACGACGAAAGCCGTGAGCGCGAAGGTCTCGCCGACCGCCGGCGAGAAGGGGAAGGAGATCGCCATCAGCGCGCCGGCGATGCCGGCGCTCGCCGCGGCAAGGCCCCAGGCGAGCGCCTGCATGCGGTCGGGGCGGATGCCCATCAGCATGGCCGCGGTGCGATCCTCGGCGACGGCGCGGAGCTGGCTTCCAACCGCCGTGCGCATCAGCGCGACATGCATGAGGGTGGCGAGCACCGCCGCCGCCAGCCCGGCGACGAGCTGCGGGATGCTGATGAGAATGCCGGCGAGGTTGATGGTGCCGGCGAGCGCCGTATGCGGCAGCGTGATGAAATTGGGCGAGAAGATCCAGAAGGCGGCGTAGCGCAGCAGCAAGGCGAGGCCGAAGGTGGAGAGGATTTGCGCCAGCATCGGCCCGCGCATCACCTCGCGGATCAAGGCGAAATAGACGATGACGCCGAGAAGGAAAAGGCCGAGGGCCGCGGCCAGGCCGAACACGACCGGGCCGCCGCCGATCCACAACACGGCGAGCAGCGCCGCATACATGCCGAGCATGACGAACTCGCCATGGGCGAAGTTGATGAAGTTCATCATGCCCCAGATCAGCGTCAGGCCGGAAGAGAACAGCGCATAGACCGCGCCGAGCAGAAGCCCGCCGACGACGACCTGCAGCAGGATCATGACGCCGGCCCCCTGCCTCCGGTCGGCGCCAGGGCGAGAGGTTCATCGCCGCGCAAGAGCGAAGGGCGGGAGCGGCCGATCACGGGATGTCTTACTTCCACCCCGTCATCGGCCATTGCAACTGCGCCGTGGCGCGCGTCTCGGGCCACACCGCCTTGTACGCCTTGCCCTGAAGCTGGATGAGATAAGTGGAAGCCAGGATGTTCTGGCCGGCGGCGTCGAATTTGACGCCGCGATAACCCATCATGAGCTGCGCCGGCTTCAGATCGGTTTCCTGCAACGCCTGCTGGATCTTGGCCGGATCGGTCGAGCCCGCGCGATTGATGGCGTCGGCCAGCACCAGGAGAGCCTGCATCCAGCGGCCGCTGGTGTCGTCGAGGTCGCGGCCCGTCCGCGCCTTGTACATCTCGTTGATGGCGAAGGTGACGCTGCCCGGCGCGCCCACGGCCCAGGCGCTGCGGTCGAGCACGCCCTGGGCGAGGTCGCCCACCGCGGGGATGAAGGAGGGGTCGGAGAAGCCGGCATCGTCGCCGATGATCATGCTCGGCATATAGTCGAGGTCTCGCAGGGTCTTCATGTAGAGAATCTCATCGGCGGTGTAGCCGACGAAGATCGCCACGTCCGGCTTCTTCTCCTTGAGCTGCAGCACCTGCGCCGAGACGTCGGTGGATTTGGCGTTGTAGACGATCTGCTGGACGTCGAAGCCCCCCTTCCTCGCCGCTTCCGCGATGCTGCCGCCGACCGAGGTGCCGTAGTCCGTGTTCTCGTTGAGAATGGCAATGCTGTCGACTTTCTTGCCGATCGTCTTCATCTGCTTCAGGAACTCGGTGTAGGCGGCGGCGAAATCGGTGGCGATGGGCGTGACGCGGAAGGTCCATTTGAAGCCGCGCTGGGTGATGTTGGCGGCGACGCTGTCGCCGACGACGAAGGGCACGCCGTAGCGCTCCGCCACCGCCGTCGCCGTCAGCGCCACCGAGGAATGATAGACGCCGAGCAAGGCCGCCACGTGCTCCTGCGTGATCAGCCGCAAGGTCTGCTGCTGTCCGACCGAGGGGTCGCCCTGATGGTCGACGTGGATGACGTCGATCTTGGCGCCGCCGAGATTGGGCAGGCCGGCGCTGTCGGCGAGCGGCAGGCCTTTGAGCTCGGGATGCGCGGCATTGACGATCTCGACGCCCAGCTCGACCGCCGCCTTCGCCGCCTGACCGGCCGGCGCGGAATTGCCGGTCAGCGGATAGAGCGCGCCGATCTTGACGCTGTCGGCGGCGAAAGCAGGCACGGCAAGCGCCGCGGCAAATGCCGCGGCGGCGGCGAAAGCGATCGGCAGCCTCATCCTGGCCTCCCTGTCCTTGCGGCGGTTTTGCCGCCCGCCCTGATGGCGCCAGATACTAGCCTTGGCCGACGCGCCAAGTCGCGCCGAAAATTCCGGAAGCCCCGGCCGTTTCTCGCCGGCCCCGCCGGCAGCGCGGCCGCGACGGCGCCTCCGGCCGGCGGATGTCCCGCGCCGCCGATCCGCTCGCTGGCGGTCGCTTAAGGGATTCCACGTGCTGTCCCGCACCCGCGGGGCGAGCTAAGATCGACCAGCGCTCGCACGCCAGGCAAGGGAGACCAGGCTATGAAAAAGCTGCTGATCGGGGTGGTGGTCCTCGTCGTGCTGGTGATCATTGTGGCCGTGGCCGCACCCTTCTTCGTTCCCGTCGATACCTACAAGAACGAGCTTGTCGCCGCGGTGAAGCAGTCCACCGGCCGCGATTTCTCGATCAACGGCAAGGTATCGTTCTCGCTGCTGCCGAGCCTCGCGCTCGAGGCCAACGACGTCGCTTTCGCCAATCCGCCCGGCGCCGCAAGCCCGCAGATGGCGAAGCTCGCCAAGCTTGAGGTGCAGCTTAAGCTGCTGCCGCTGCTGGGCCGGCGCGTCGAGGTCGACAAGCTGGTGCTGGTCGATCCCGTCATCGCGCTCGAGGTCGACAAGCAGGGACGGCCCAACTGGCAATTCGCCCAGCCCGCCGCCGCTGCTCCCGCGCCGACGCGGCCGGCTCAGCCGCAGGCGGCGCCGGCCGCGGCCGGCGGCGGCAGCGCGCTGTCGGGCCTCAGTCTCGGCGACGTGCACCTCGAGAACGGCCAGATCAGCTATGTCGATCAGCGCAGCGGCGAGACGGTGCGCCTCGACCAGATTGCCATGAAACTGTCGCTTCCCGATCTCGACAGTCCGCTTGCGGCCGAGGGGTCTGCCGTCTACCGCGCCGAGAAGCTGTCGCTGTCGGTCGCGGTCGCCAACCCGCGGGCTTTCCTCGAAGGCAAAAGCAGCGCCGCCCAGCTCGGGCTCGCCTCCAAGCCGATCACCTTCAACTTCAAGGGCAATGCCGCGGGCTCGACGCCGGCGAAGCTTGACGGGGCGGTCGATCTCAAGATCCCGTCGCTGCGCGGCCTTGCGCAATGGGCGGGCAATCCCCTGAACGCTCCCGGCACGGGCTTTGGGCCGCTCGCGCTGGCGGGCAAGGTCAGCTATGCCGGCACCAAGATCGACTTCACCGAGGCAAGCCTGTCCCTCGACCAGATCAACGCCAAGGGCGAACTCGCCCTCGACACCGGCGGCGCGCGGCCGGCGGTCAAAGGCAAGCTCGATGTCGACAAGCTCGACGCCAACCCTTATCTGCCGCCCGAGACGCCAAGCAAAGCCGCGCCCGCGAGCGGCGGCGGCGCGGCGGGCGGCGGCGCCGGCGGCGGTGCCGGCGGCGCGTCCTCGGGCTGGAGCGATCAGCCGATCGACGTCGCGCCGCTGAAAGCCGCCGATGTCGATTTCGCCTTGAGCGCCAACAGCCTGCTCTACCGCAAGATCGCCATCGGCAAGAGCGCGCTCGGCCTGCATCTGAAGGACGGCCGGTTCGAGGCGGATCTGACGGAGCTCGCGCTCTATCAGGGCAGCGGCAAAGGCAAGGTGGTGGTCGACGGCAGCGGCGCGGTGCCGGCGATCGATATGCAGTTCAATCTGAGCCAAGTGCAAATGGAGCCGCTGCTCAAGGACGCCATCGCCCTCGACCGGCTCAGCGGTGCCGGCGCCTTCAACATGGCGGTGGCCGGCAAAGGGCGGAGCGAGCGGGAGATCATCGGCGCGCTCAACGGCAAGGGCGATCTCAACCTCGCCAACGGCAAGATCAAGGGCATCAACCTGGTGGCGATGATCAAGAATGTCGCCTCCGCCTTCCAAAGCAGCAACAGTACGCAGGAAACCGATTTCGCATCGCTCTCCGGCACCTGGACGATGCAGAACGGCGTCCTGCACAACAACGACCTGCAGCTCAAATCCGCCGATGTGCCGATGACCGGCGCCGGCACGGTCGACCTGCCGCAACGCCGCGTCGACTACAAGATCACGCCCAAAATCGCCGGCGCCATCGCCGTGCCGGTGATTGTCAAAGGCCCGTGGGACGATCTCTCCTACCAGCCCGATCTCGCCGGCATGGTCGGCAATCCCGCGGATCTCTTGAAAAGCGGCGCAGGCGGCGTCGGTGACACGGTCAAATCGGCGCCCGCCGGCGCCGGCAACCTGCTCAAGGGCCTGCTCGGAAAATGACTCTCCTGCCCGAGCCGGACGCCGCGGAAAGGGGCGGGCTGGCGCCGATCGCCCGTTGCCTCGATCGGCGCCGGTCCATGCCGAACCCGGCCAAGCGCGGCCGGCCGGCGGCATTCGGCCTCGCGGCCTTTGCCGACGGGTTGGAGCCGTGACGCGCGCGGTCCCCGGAGGGCCGGCATCGCCGCTGCTCGAGGAGATCGCGACGCTCTATCGCGCCGGCCGGCGGCGCGAGGCGCTCGACGCCTGCCGCCGCCTGCTCCTCTTCGAGCGCGGCCGCGCCGATGTGACGGCGCTTGCCGGCAAGATCGCCATGGAGCTGGGCGAGGTCGCGGAGGCGGCAACGCATTACGCCGAGGCGGTGGCGCGCAAGCCGGACTTCGCCGAGGCCCATTACAATCTCGGCAACGCGCTGATGAAGCTCGGGTGCTGCGGGGAAGCGGTCGCGGCCTATCGCCGCGCCGCGCGGCTCAGGCGCGACCTCCTCCCGGTCCATGTCAATCTCGGCAACGCGCTTTACGCGCTCGGCCGCTACGACGAAGCAGTGGCGAGCTACCGCGAAGCGGTGAGGCTCGGGCCCGATGTGGCCGACGCGCATCGCAATCTCGGCATCGCGCTCCACGAGCTCGGCGATCTCGACGGCTCCATCGCAAGCTTCCGGCGCGCGGTCGCGCTCAAGCCCGACTGGACGCAGGCGCTGCAAAGCCTGGCGAACGGCCTGATGGAGCGCGGCGACTGGCAGGCTGCCGTCGAGACCTGCGATGCCTGGCTGCGGTTGAGCCCGGCCAATATCGAGGCGCTGGGATTGAAGGCGGTGGCGCTCGAGGAGCTCGGCGACCGCGCCGGCGCGCGCCATCTCGTCGATTTCGAGCGGTTCGTCCAGGTGCTGGAGTTCACCGCGCCGCCCGAAGGCCATGACGACATCGGGGCCTTCAACGCGGCGCTGGCGCGCCACGCGCTGGAGCATCCGACCTTGCGCGTGCCGCCCGAGGCCGATCCGCGCTATCACTGCGCGAGCTTGCGCATCACCGAGGAGTTCCTCGCCGAGCCAAAGGGGCCCGCGGCGGCCTTCGAGCGAATGATCGAGACCGCCGCCGACGACTACATCCGCGGCTTCGCGCGCCGCGACCCCTCGCATCCTTTTCTGATCAATCCGCCGCGGCGCTGGCAGCTCACCTCCTGGGCCGCCGTGCTCGACGGCGCGGGCAGCCTCAACCCGCATGTGCATTACGCGGGCTATATCAGCGGCGTCTATTATCCCAAGATCCCGCAGCCGATCGGCGCGCCGGGCGAAGGCCGGGCCGGCTGGTTCGAGTTCGGCGGCAATCCCGCGCGCTTTCCTTGCAAGGTCGCGCCGCAAACGCGGTCCATTCGGCCGCGCGAGGGCATGATGCTGCTCTTTCCCTCCTATTTCTATCACGGCACCGTGCCCTTCCGCTCGGCCGAGCCGCGTGTCTCGATCGCCTTCGACGCGATTCCGATCGCCTGATTTTACCTACCGCGCCGCGAGAAAGGCGCCGAGGGCATCGCGGACGCTTGCGACGACGCTGTCCCAATCGCCGATCGCCGGCTGGCGGAAGAGCCGGGCGGTGGGATACCAGGGGCTGTCCTCGCGCCCGCGCAACCAGCGCCATTCGGCCGAAAAGGGCAGCAACAGGAAAAACGGGCGGGCAAGCGCGCCGGCGAGGTGAGCGACGGCGGTGTCGACGCTGATGACGAGGTCGAGAAGGCTTACCGCCGCCGCCGTGTCGGCGAAATCCCCGAGCCGCTCGCTCAACACCGTGACCTCGGGACGCTCGCGCAACAGCTCGAGATCGCCCGGGCGCAGATCCTTCTGCAAGGCGAAGAACTTGATCCCCGGCGTCGCGAGCAGCGGCAGCAGATGCCGCAGCGGGATGGTGCGGCGGCGGTCGAAGAGGTTGGCGGCGCTGCCCGCCCACACCACGCCGATCCGCGGCGGCGCCGTCGCCTCGACGGTGGCGCGCCACGCCGCGATCCGGTCAGGCGCGGCGGCGAGATAGGGCACGTCGCGCGGGATGATGTCCAAGGTCGTGCCGAAGGCGAGCGGCAGGCTCAGCAGCGGCGAGTGGCAATCGAAGGGCGGCAGCGCCTCGCCCTGCGCCAGAATGCGCGTCACCCCCGCCAGGCCGGCGAGCAGCGGCACCAGCGGCTTTTGCACCTCGAGCACGACGCTCGCCCCCAGCGCCGCCACCATCGGCACGTAGCGCGCGAAATGCAGGGTATCGCCGAGCCCTTGCTCCGCATGAAGCAGGATGGTCCTGCCGGCAAGCGCCGCCTCGCCGCGCCATTGCGGCTGCGCGAAGTCGCGCCGGCGCTGGCCCGGCCCCTCGACCGCCCAACGCCCCTCATATTGCTCCCACCCCATCTTGAAATCGCCGGTGACGAGCCGGGCCAGGCCCTCGTTCCATTGCGCGGCGATGCAATCGGGCTGGAGCGCGAGCGCCCGGGCATGGAGCGGGATGGCCTGCTCGTGGCGGTTGAGCGCTTGCAGCGAATTGCCGAGATTGTTCAGCGCCTCGGCATAGTCCGGTTTTGCCGCCAGCGCCTGCTCGAAGCGCGCGATCGCCTCGTCGTGGCGGTTGAGCATCTGCAGCGCGTTGCCGAGATTGTTCAGCGCCTCGGCATAGCCCGGCCGGATCGCCGCGGCCTTCTCGTAAGGCGCGATCGCCTCGTCGTGACGTCCGAGCGTCTGCAGCGCGTTGCCGGCGTTGTAATGCGCCTCGGCGTAATTCGGCCACAAGGCGAGCGCCGTCCGGTAATGCCGCAGGGCGTCCTCGTGCCGCCGCAGCGTCCGCATCGCATTGCCGAGGTTGTTGTGCGCCTGGGCAAAGCCGGGCTCAAGCGCGACCGCCCGCTCGAAATGCGCCACCGCCTCCTCATGGCGGCCGAGCGCATGAAGCGCCGCGCCGAGATTGTTATGCGCATCGGCGAAATCGGGCTTGAGCGCCAGCGCCCGCCGATGATGCGCCACCGCCTCCTCACAGCGGCCCAGCGCGTGCAGCGCGCGGCCGAGATTGGTTTCCGCCGCGGCGAAGCCGGGATCGAGCGCCAGCGCGCGCCGGTAGCGCTCGATGGCCTCCTCGTGACGGCCGGCGGCCTCCAGCATGCCGCCGAGATCGTTATGGGCGCCGGCCAACCGGGGGTTCTGGTTGAGCGCCCGGCGCATCAGCCGCACGGCGTCGTCGAAATCGCCGAGCTGGCTGCGGATAACGGCAAGGCCATAAAGCGAGGCGAAGTGGTTGCGGTCCCTGTCGAGCACGGCGCGGTAGAGCCGTTCCGCCTCGCGCAACCGGCCTTGCTGCTGCAGCGCCATCGCCTGTTGCAGCACCTGCGCCAAAGGGATGGCGGCCGGGGGATGGGGGAACGGCCTTCGCGGAGTCATCGGCGGTACGGGGAAGCCGTCATCAGCGCCTTGCCATGCGATACCAGGCGAGGATCTCCTCCCCGGTCCAGAAGGCCACGCCCCGATGGCCTCTGGCGTAATCGAGGAAGGCCTCGAGATATTTGATCCGGTGCGGCACGCCGCTGATATAGGGGTGGATGGCGATCGACAGGAACTTGGCGCGCTGCGCGCTCTCCAGATAAAGCCGGTCGAACTGATCGGTCGCCCGCCGCAGGAACTCCTCGGCGCGATGGTGCTGCACGATCATCATCGGGATGTCGTTGAGCTCCACCGTATAGGGCAAGGTGACGAGCGGCCCGTTCGCCGTGTGGATCTCGGTCGGCTCGTCGTCATAGACCCAGTCGCCGATATACTGCACCCCCGCCTCGGCGAGCAGCTCCGGCGTCTCGTAGGTCTGTGTCAGGCCGGGGCCGAGCCACCCGACCGGGCGCTTGCCGGTGAATTTCTCCAGCAGGTCCAGCGACTGGCGGATGGTGGCGCGCTGGTCCTCGAGCTTGTGGATCGGTCCCTGCACGAGGCTGTGCCCCATGAATTCCCAGCCGCGCTCCAGCGCCGCCTGCGCCACCCGCGGATAGCTTTCCACCACCCTGGCGTTGATCGAGAGCGTAGCTTTGGCGCCGATCCGGTCGAAGACATCGAGGAAGCGCCAGACGCCGACGCGCATGCCGTATTCGTGCCAGCTCCAGTTCGGCACGTCGGGCAGCAGCGGCGCGCCGGTCGGCGCCGGCAGCACTTGGCGCGCCATCGGCCGCTCGATCTCCCATTCCTCGAGATTGATGATCGGCCAGACAACAAGGCGCACAGCCGCGGGCAGATGCAGCGCCGGGCGATCGACGATGGCGGAGAAAGGGACACGCTCGCGCGGCTTCATGGGCAGGCTCGCTGGCTGGGGCCGGGAGGCAGGGCCGGAAGCATATCCCGTCCGGTCCTTGCGGCAAGCCGGTAATGACCAAGACGGCGCCGGACGACGCAGCGCTGCGCCAGCGCATGGGAAACTCCGGGATTGTGCGACAGGGGAAACACAAGCGCGGCGCAGGCGCCTGGATGCTTGGCTCCGCCGTTCCTCTGGCCTTTCGGCAAATATCGACACAATATTGTAATGCTGCGTTGCAGCATCTTTTGTCTTCTTGACTCTATGCACAAAATGACTCGAATGACCTGAGGTGTTGGGGGGTTAGACCTTTCGGTCCTGGTCCAGGAAAGTCCCCGATTCCGCATTGCAATAAAAGCGAGATCGATTTTCGGCGACTTGGCTCGCCGGGATCGGCGTCGAAGTGTTGCTCAACAGACACACACGCCATCAATCGATTGCGAAATCGCCCTCTGCACTTGTCTTGTTAGGCCCTTCCAGCCGATTTTACCGGGGTCGGAAGGTGTGGAGTTCCAGCCTTCCACACCATGGAACCGTTTGCGTGGGGGTAAGATGAAAAAGGTCGGAAAGTTCAATGCCGCGATGGCGCTGGGGAGCCTGACGGCTGCCGTGGCGTTGCTCGCCGGCACGCCCGTCGCCAGCGCCCAGCAGGCGCCGGCCAGCGACAGCAGCGTAGCCGGTGACGCCGCCGCGCCGGGTGGCGGATCGTTCCCGGGCTCTTTCCTGGTCCCCGGCACCAACACATCGCTCAAGGTCGGCGGCTTCGCGAAGTGGGATGCGATCTACGACATGAGTGCGGGCATATCGCCCTTTAGCTCGCAAGTCATGATCCCCACCTCGATCCCGCTCAATGGCGCGGCCGGCCACCAACTTCACGGCTCATTGCTGAACGATGTGCGCCAGTCGAACTTCAACTTCGACGTCCGCACGCCGACCTCCTACGGCGAATTGGATATCTTCGCGTTGTTCGACGGCTTCGGCCAACAGACCACGCCGAATTTGAGCCTGAACGGCGTCGACGCCTGGACGGTGCGGTTCGTGCAGTTTTACGGCGCCCTGGGCCCCCTGATGGCCGGCCAGACGCTGTCATTGTGGTTTGACGGCGATGCCCTCGGCGAGTCCGTCGATCCCACGACCTCGGTCGGCGCCATGAACGGTCTCTCCAACCGCAACACGTCGATCCGCTATACCTATGCGGGCGCCGGCGGGTTCAGCGCCGCGGTGGCCGTTCAGCAGCCCAATCCGGAAGGCTTCACCAATGCCGGCCTGCCGGCCTCTGCGGCGGGTGCCACCGGCATCGTTCAGAATCTCAATACGGCCGCCGTCACCGCCACGGGTGCCGGCACCTTCCAGGACCTCGGCTTGAGCGGCGGTTGGGTGGAAATTCCTGATTTCATCGCCCGCCTCCGGCTCGACCAGGCCTGGGGCCATCTTGCTCTGACCGGCCTGCTGCGCGATCAGACGGTGCATGCCACGGGGGTCCGCTTCGATAGGACCACCGGCGGCGGCGAGATATCGGGACACTTGAACACCTTCGGCAAGGATACGCTGCGGGGCGACTTCATGATAGGTACCGGCCTGGGCAGCTACCTCTCCGACATGGGCAGCCTCGCCGGCATGCAGGTCAGCACGGTCGCCGCGGGCGCCGGCCTCAGCCCGCACGTCACCGCGCCGGTGTCCTATGGCGGCTACCTGTCCTACACCCATTGGTGGACCGACATGTTGCGGTCGAGCGTCGCGCCGGGCTTCTCGCATCTTGATTTGGAGAACTCGATCATCACGGGCACGGCGAATCAGAACGCTCTCGACAGGCGCCATATCGGTGCGACGGGCAACTTGATCTGGAGCCCGGTGCCGCAGGTCGACATCGGCATCGAGTTCGACTGGGTGCAGCGCACCACCTGGTCGTACAGCGGCGCGGGCAATACCGGCACCAGCAACCAAGGCACCATCGAGCGTATCGAGAGCGAGGTGGTGTTCAAGTTCTAAGCCTCTTCACGAACCTTGCCATGACCCGCCGGCCCTTGGGCCGGCGGGTTTTTTCTGCCGCGAGCGCGTAGGGCTCGGCGACGGCAGGGGTTGCGCTGCGGCTTTGGCAGCCGCACCCCGGCAATCCGCGCTCGCTTCTCAGCCCGGCATTTGCCGCCGCTCGACGCCCATCAGCACGGCAAGCCGCTCCGGCGCGCCGAGGAGGTCGCGGCTCGCGCCGAGATGCACGATCTTTCCGCGGTCGAGCACCAGCGCGCGCTCGGTCGCGGCGAGCGCGAGGCGCGCGTGCTGCTCGACGAGCAGGATGGCGAGGTCGTCCTCGTGCTTCAGGCGCTCGACGCTCTTCAGCACGATATCGACGATGACCGGCGCCAGGCCCTCGAGCGGCTCGTCCATCAGCAGCGCGCTGGGATTGCCCATCAGCGCGCGGCCGATCGACAGCATCTGCTGCTCGCCGCCGGAAAGCTCATTGCCATGGTGCCGCCGCCGCTCGGCGAGCGAGGGAAAGAGGTCATAGACCCGCGCGGCGGTCCAGCGGCCGGCGCGCTCGGCCACGGCGAGATTCTCCTCCACCGTCAACGAGCGGAAGATCTCGCGCTCTTGCGGCACCCAGCCGAGGCCGAGCCGCGAGCGGCGGTGCGGCGGGAGCTTGCCGATCTCGCGCCCGTCCAGCCTGATCGCGCCGCCATGCAGCGTAGTGTGGCCCATGATGGTGGCGAGCAGCGTGGTCTTGCCGACGCCGTTGCGTCCGAGCACGGCAAGCGTGCCCTTGGCCGGCAGCTCCAGCGATACGCCCTCGAGCACCACCGTCTCGCCGTAGCCGGCGCGCACGCCGTCGAGGACGATGCCTTGACCGCTCATGTGGATGCGTGCTCGCCGAGATAGACCTCGCGCACGCGCGGGTCGGCGGCGATCTCCCGCGGCGTGCCCTCGACCAAGACGGCGCCCTGCACCAGGACGGTGATGCGCCGCGCCAGGCGGAAGACGAGATCCATGTCGTGCTCGATGATGAGAAGGGCGATGTCCGGCGGCAGGCTCTCGATGACGTCGATGATGATGCCGCTCTCGGCCGAAGGCACGCCCGCCGCCGGCTCGTCGAGCAGCAGCACCTTGGGCTCGAGCCCCAGCGCCACCGCCAGCTCGACGAGACGCTGGCGGCCGTAGGGCAGCTCGCGCACCAGGCGCGGCGCCTCGTCCGCGATGCCGAGGCGCTCGAGCGCGACATAGGCCTGGTCGATGACGGCGCGGCGCGAGCCCGCCGGGCGATGGAGGTCGCCGGCGACGCCGAGCCGCTCGCCGATCGCAAGACAGACGTTCTCGAGCACGCTCAAGCCGCGGAACAGCGTGTTGAGCTGAAAGGTGCGGGCGATGCCGCGCTTGACGCGATAGGCCTGGGGCAGCGCCGTGATGTCGCTGCCGTCGAGCAGGATGCGGCCGGCGCTCGGCCGGAGCACGCCGGTGACGAGGTTGACGAAGGTGGTCTTGCCGGCGCCGTTGGGGCCGATCAAGGCATGGCGCGCGCCGCGTTCCAGGCGGAAGTCGATGCCGCTCGCCACCGCCAACGCGCCGAAGGTCTTGCACAGGCCCTGCGTCTCGAGCGGGATGCTCACGGCGTTTTCCGCAGCTTGCGCCAGAGCTGCTCGACAAAGCCGAGCAGGCCGCCGCGCGCGAAGACGACGACGAGGATCAGCAGCAGGCCGATCCAGAAGTCCCAATAGACCGGATCGGCCTGGGCGAAGCGATCCTGCGCGACCATGTAGAGCGGCACGCCGATGAAGGGGCCGTAGAGCCGGCCGACGCCGCCGATGATGAGCATGATGAGCCCGGCGCCCGAACGCTCGAAGCTCAGCACCTCGAGCGCGACGAACTGCGTCGTCTCGGCGAGCAGCGCGCCGGCGACGCCGGCGAGAGCGGCGGCGATGGTGTAGATGGTGAGGCGGCGGCGGAACACCGGCGAGCCGATGGCGTGCATGCGCGCCTCGTTCTCGCGAATGCCGGTGAGCGAGCGGCCGAACGGCGAATGGACGATGCGCCGCGCCGCCAGCCAGACCAGGAACAGCACGGCGAGGCAGTAGAGATAGGCGGTGCGGCCCAACAGGTCGAAGCGGAACAGGCCAAGCACCGGCCAGACCTCCATGCCCTGGAGCCCATCCGCGCCGCCGGTGACGGCGCCCGCCTTGTTCGCCGCCTCCTGCACCATGAAGGAGATCATCAAGGTCAGCATCAGCAGGGTCAGCCCTTGCGTGCGCAGGATGATCGCGCCGCTGAGAAAGCCGAGGATCGCGGCGATGATGCCCGCCGCCACCAATCCGCTCAGCGGCTCGCCCCAGCCATGCGCCGCCAGCAGCCCCGCGGTATAGGCGCCGGCGCCGAAGAACGCGGCCTGGCCCAAGGTGACGATGCCGGCATAGCCGAGGATGAGATCGAGCGACAGCGAGAAGACGACGCCGATCAGTATCTGCGAGCCCAGCGAGAGGTAGTCCGGGAAGAGCCCATAGGCGGCGACGGCAACCAGCCAGGGCGCGAGCTCGAAGAGACGCAGGCGATGGCTGCGCACCAGCAGCTCGACGGCAAGAGGCGCGGCGGGCGGTGCGGTCGCGTCGCTCATCAGGCGCGCCCGAACAGGCCCCGCGGCCGCCACAGCAACAGGCCGAGCGTCAGGGCATAGATGAAAAAGGCGCCGAATTCCGGCAGCAGGTATTTGAATCCGGTATCGGCGATTCCGAGCAGCAGCGCGGCGAAGAACGGGCCCTTGATGCTGCCGAGCCCGCCGACGGCGACGACGATGAGGAAGTAGATGAGATGCTCCAGCGCATAGCCGGGATCGATCGCCAGGATCTCGGCGCCCAGCGCGCCGCCGAGCGCCGCCAGCGCGCTGCCCAGCGCAAAGGTCCAGGTGAAGAGCAGGCTGGTGTTGATGCCGATCGATTGCGCCATGCGGCGATTGTCGACGGCGGCGCGGATGCGCGCGCCGAAGCGCGTGCGCTCGAGCCCGAGCCAGAGCAGCGTCACCAGCATCGCGCCGGCGAGGATGAGGAAACTGCGATAGGTGGGGAAGGTGCGGAAGCCGAGATCGAGCTGGCCGCTGAGGTAGCCGGGCGGGCTCATCGGTTGCGCCAGCGGCCCCCAAAGGAACTTGGCGCTGGCCACCGACATGAAGATGAGGCCCACCGACATCAGCACCTGCGACAGCTCGTCGGCGCCGTAAAGCCGGCGATAGAGCGCGCGCTCGAGCACGATGCTGCCGGCGCCGACGGCGAGGAAAGCGGCGGCGACGGCGAGCGGGAAGGGCACGCCATAGCCGTTGATGAGCCGGGTCATGACGTAGCCGCCGGCGGCGGCGAAGACGCCATGCGCCAGATTGACGAAACCCATCAACCCCATGGTGACGGAAAGCCCTACCGAGATGAGATAGAGCACCATCGCGTAGGCCAGGCCGTGGAAGGCGATGCTGACCGCGGCGCTCACGGTGCCTGTCCCGGCACCGCTATTTCAGAGGATTGAGCTCTTTCCACGGATCCCTGACCTGCTCGATCGTCTTGAACTCGACATTGGCAAGATGGCCGCCAAGCCGCTCGGTGCGGCGAATATAAACGTTCTGCACGATGTCGCGAGTCTCCGGATCGATCATGATGGGGCCGCGCGGGCTGTCCGGATCCTTCCAGCCGCGCAGGATCGCCATCGCCTGATCGCCGTCGAACCTGCCGCCGGTCCGCCTGATCACGTCGTAGATCGCCGCCATGCCGTCCCAGCCGGCGACCGACATGAAATTGGCGACCGCCGCGTCGCCATAGGCGCGCCGCCAGGCGGCGAGGAAGGCGATGTTTTGCGGCCGCTCGGCCGCCGGCGAGTAGTTGCCGGCGGTGACGACCCCTTCCGGTGCATCGCCCATGTTCGCCAGCTCCTCGTCGGTGACGATGTCTTGCGGCCCCACCAGCTTGACGCCGGCGGATTTGAGGCCGACATCGGCATAGGCCTTCATGACCGCGGTGGCCTGCTGGCCGGCGGGAATGAAGACATAGAGGACATCGGGCCGCGCCGCCTTGACGCGCTCGAAAAACGGCGCGAAGTCGAGGGTCATGACCGGCATGCGGATCGAGCCCACGATCTCCCCGCCCATCTCGGTGAAGCCCTTGCTGAACCCGCCCTCGCCGTCATAGCCCGGGGCGAAGTCGCTGACCGCGGTCATGGCGCGCTTGCCGAGATGCTCCGCCGCCCAGCGTCCGAGCGGCAGCGAGAGCTGCCAATGGGTGAAGGAAACGCGCGCCACATAAGGCGAAAGCCGCGTCGTCGTCACCCCGGCGGCGTTCATCACCACGAACGGGATTCTGGCCTCGGTGGCGAGCGGCGCGATGGCGTTGGCGGCGGGCGTGCCGATGACGCCGGCCAGGACATTGACGCGGTCGCGGGCGATCAGCTCCTGCGCCAGCCGCTTGCCGACATCGGCGTTGAAGGTGTCGTCGCGCTTGATCAGCGTCAGCCTCACGCCTTGCGGCAGATCCTTGGCGTGCTCCGCGACATAGAGCTCGATTCCCTTGTCGACCTGCTCGCCCAAGGATGCCTGCGGCCCGGAATAGGTCAGGATGACGCCGCATTTGACCGTCTGCGCCGCCGCGGACGCGGCGGCCATTGCCAGCGCCGCGGCGACCGCCGCCCCGGCCGAGCGACGCCAGCGTCTCGTTTGCCTGGTCATCATTACCCCTCGGCGCCGGCGGGCGCCGCCGTCGCGGCGCGTTACTTCGGCGGGTTGAGCTCTTTCCAGGGATCCCTGGTCATCGGCAGGGTCTCGAACTCGACGTTGGCGAGATGGTCGCCCCGCTTTTCGACGCGGCGGATATAGATGTGCTGGACGATGTCGCGCGTGTCGGGATCGATCATGATCTCGCCTCGCGGGCTGTCGGGATTCTTCCAGCCTTTGAGCGCCGCCATCGTCTTGTCGGGGTCGACCTGGCCCTTGGTGGCGTTGATGGCCGAGAAGATCGCCGCCATGCTGTCCCAGCCGTCGACCGACATGAAGCCGGGCAGCGTCGTGTCGCCGTATTCACGCTTCCAGGCCGCGACATAGGCTTTGTTGGCGGGCCGCTCGGCGGCGTTGGAATAGGTGCCGGCGGTGATCACGCCCAAGGGCTCCTGACCCATGCTCGGCAGCTCCTCGTCGGGCAGGATGTCCTGCGAGCCGATGATCTTGATGCCGTCGGCTCGCATGTTGAGGTCGTTATAGGCCTTCATCAGCGCCGTCGCCTGCTTGCCCGAAGGCACGAAGACGAAGACGGCGTCGGGCTTGGCGTCCTTCACGCGCTGCATGAACGGCACGAAATCGGGGTCCTTGAGCGGAAACGCCACGCTGTCGACGATCTGGCCGCCGGCGTCCTTGAAACCCTTGGTAAAGGCATCGGCCGCCTCGTGGCCGGGGGCGAAGTCGCTGACGGCGACGAAGACCTTCTTGAGCCCGCCCTTGGTCGCCGCCCAGGTGCCGAGCGGCAGGCACTCTTCCCACAGCGTGAAGGAGACGCGCGCGACGTAAGGCGACAGCCGCGGCAGGCTCACCGCCGCGGCGTTGCTGTCGACGAACGGCACCTTCGCCTCGGCGGTGAGCGGCGCGATGGCCAAGGCGTTGGGCGACCATACCACGCCGGTGAGGAAGTTCACATGGTCGCGGGTAATGAGCTCCTGCGCCAGCCGCTTGGCGGTCTCGGGGTTGGGTCCGGTGTCGTCGCGGCGGATGAGCTCGACGGTGGTGCCGGGGGGCAGATCCCTTTCATGCTCCTTGACGTAAAGGCTCAGGCCCTTGTCGATCTGGTCGCCGAGCGAGGCCATCGGCCCGGAATAGGTGAGGATGACGCCGATCCTGATCGTCTCGGCCGCGGCCGGTTGCGCCAGCGGCGCCGCGAGCAGCGCCGCTGCCGGCAGAATTGCCCGAATTCTGTAGGTCATCGTCCGGACCCTCCCTTTCTCGCCCGCCGATGCGCGCCGGCGTGCTGTCGCCATTGGCCGCCACTATACCGGCAACCTGCGGCCAGGGGCAACAATGCGTGCGGCCAACTGTTTGAGGTCCACCTTTTCAGCGAGCCGGCCGCCTCACGCCAGCTTCACGAGCTGCTTGCCGAAATTCTCGCCCTTGAGCAGGCCGATGAAGGCGCGCGGCGCGTTCTCCAGCCCCTCGGTCACCGTCTCGCGATACTTGATCTTGCCGCCGCGCACGCCCTGGGCCACCTCTTTCAGCGCCTCCGGCCAGCGCGCCAGATGATCGGAGACGATGAAGCCCTGCAGCTTGACGCGCATGCCGACCGCCATCATCAGGTTCTGCACGCCGTAGCGCTCGACGGCGTTGTATTGCGAGACCATGCCGCAGAGCGGAATGCGCGCGAAGGGATTGCAGCGCGCCAGGACGGCGTCGAGGATCGGGCCGCCGACATTCTCGAAATAGACGTCGATGCCCTTGGGGGTCGCCTCGGCGAGCGCCTGCGGCAGGTTGCCGCCGCGATGATCGATGCAGGCGTCGAAGCCCAGCTCTTTCGCCACGTAATCGCATTTCTCCTTGCCGCCGGCGACGCCGACGACACGGCAGTCCCGCATCTTGGCGAGCTGGCCCACCACGCTTCCCACCGCGCCCGAGGCGGCGGAAACCACCACCGTCTCGCCGGGCTTGGGCTGGCCGATGTCGTTGAGGCCGATCCAGGCGGTGACGCCGGGCATGCCGACGACGCCGAGATAGGCCGAGAGCGGCACCAGCTCGGCGTCGAGCTTGCGCAGATCGCTGCCGTCGGACAGCGCGTATTGCTGCCAGCCGGCGCGCGCGGCCACCGCTTCACCCTTGCGGAATTTGGCGTTGCGGCTCTCGATCACCTCGCCGACCGTTTCGCCGGTCATGACTTGGCCGAGCTCGACCTTGGCGGCATAGGAGCGCTGGTCGTTCATGCGTCCGCGCATATAGGGATCGAGCGAAAGAAAGCGGTTCTTGATCAGCACTTGCCCGTCGCCGGGCGCCGGGATCTCGGTCTCGACGATGCGGAAATCGGCTTCCTTCACCCAGCCGGTCGGACGGCTGGCGAGCAGGACCTGCAGGTTTTTTGCGGTCATCGCGGCTCTCCCTTCGGGTGGCGTTCGCTGCCGCCAGCCTACCGCATCCTTGTCTTGTCGTGGGAGAAGAGGCGTTACCGGGCGAGACGCCTCAGCCGGGCGCGTTGCGCGCGGTGAAATCGCCGCTGGCGACGCTGTCGTGGTAATGGTCGAGCGCCCAGCGTACCGACGGAAAGGCGAGATCCTGCCACGGAATCTCGTCCCAGCCGAAGAGCTTGACCTCGAGGCTCTCGGGGCCGGCGGCGAAATCGGGGGCTTCGAGATGGGCGCGATAGATGATCTGCACCTGGCTGATGCGCGGGATGTCGTAGACCGCAAGCACGCCGTCGATGGTGATCCTGGCCTGCGCCTCCTCCCAGGCCTCGCGCACGGCGCCCGCCGCGGTCGCTTCATTGAGCTCGAGATAGCCCGCCGGCAAGGTCCAGAAGCCGCGGCGGGGGTTGATGGCACGCCGGCACAGCAGGAAGCGGTCCTGCCACAGGCATACCGCGCCCACCACGATCTTCGGGTTCTCATAATTGATGAAGCCGCAATCGGGGCAGACCATGCGCTCCCGGTTGTCGCCTTCGGGAATGGTGAGGATGCAGGGGCCGCGGGCCGCGGGCGGGCCGGACATGGCTCAGCTTCCCGCGCGCCGTGGCGGCGTTTCGCGCCGCGCTAGACGGAGAGGTCGATCAAGCGGCCGCGGGTCTGCGGTTGCGGCGCCTTTTGCGCCTGCTGCTGCGCCTGCAGATCGCTGCGACCGCCTTCGCGATTGGCGGTGACCCGCCGGGCCGGCTCGATCGGCGCCGCGGCCGTCGCAGGCCCGGCCAAAGGCACTACCGTCGGCGCCGCTGTTGGCACCGGCTGGGCAACGCCTTGCACTGGCACGATCTGCATGGCCGCATGCTCCTGCGATCTTGGCAGGCAATATATCAGAAAAAGGTGTCACTCGGCAAGAATTTCCCCTAATTATGGTTAACGGGACATGAGCGCGGCAACGCCCGGCAACTCGCGCCCTTCGAGCCATTCGAGAAAGGCGCCGCCGGCGGTCGAGACGTAGCTGAATGCGCCCATCACGCCGGCCTGGGCGAGCGCGGCCGCCGTCTCGCCGCCGCCGGCCACGCTCAGAAGCCTTCCCTGCGCGGTGAGCGCGGCGACGCGGCGAGCGATGGCGTCGGTCCCGGCAGCGAAAGGCGGCGTCTCATAGGCGCCGACCGGCCCGTTCCAGACCAGCGTGCGGCTCAGCTCGAGCTGCTCGCCGATGGCTGCCACCGTTTTCGGGCCGATATCGAGAATCATGCGGTCCGCCGGCACGCGATCGATGGCGACGGTCTCGCTTGCGATGCCGGGCCTGAGCTCGCGCGCCACCACCGCGTCCGCCGGCAGCATCAGGCGGCAGTTCGCCCGCCGCGCGCGCTCGACGATGTCGCGCGCGGTCTCGGCCATGGTGCACTCGCACCGCGACCGGCCGATCGCGATGCCTTGCGCAAGGAGAAAGGTATTGGCCATGGCGCCGCCGATGATGAGCGTGTCGACCTTGTCGATCATGACGGCGAGGAGCTTGAGCTTGGTCGACACCTTGGCGCCGCCGATCAACGCCGCCAGCGGGCGCCGCGGCGTCTCGAACGCGCTCGCCAGCGCCTCGAGCTCGCGCTGCATCAGCCGTCCGGCCGCCGCCGGCAGCAAGCGCGCCAGCGCTTCGGTCGAGGCATGCGCGCGATGGGCGGCGGAAAAGGCGTCGTTGACGTAGAGATCGCCAAGCGCGGCAAGCTGGCGCGCAAAGCGCGGGTCGTCGGCTTCTTCTTCCTTGTGGAAACGGAGATTCTCCAAGAGCGCGACCTCGCCCGGCAGCAGCCGCGCCACCACCCGCTCGGCCGCCGGGCCGATGCAATCCTCGGCGAAAGCGACGGGGCGGCCGATCGCGTCGGCCAGCGGCGCCGCCAGCGGACGCAGCGAGCAGGCGGCGTCGGGCTTGCCATCGGGCCGGCCGAAATGCGACATCACCACCACCTTGCCGTCGCGCCGGACAAGCTCGCGGATGGTCGGCGCCAGCCGATCGATCCGCGTCGCGTCGCTTATCTTGCCGTCCTGCATCGGCACGTTGAGGTCGGCACGCAGCAGAACGCGCTTGCCCGCGGGATCGATATCGTCGAGCGTGGGGAACCTTGCCATGTCGCAGTCCTAGCCAAAGCGCGCCGGCTGCGTCAATTTGCCGGGCGCGGCAACGGCGCGCCGCCGGATGGGCGCCGGGAACCGGTTGAGAGACCCATGGCCAGCGCGCTCGAACGGCTCGCCTATCACGCCACTCAGCGGTTGCGGGTGTCCTGGTATTCCGGTCAGAAATGGCTGAGCGCGCGGCTCACCGAGGGCGTTGCGGCCTCGCCCGACCTCAAGCGGCGCATGCCCGACCGCGCGCACGTGCTCGCCGATTTGCGCGCGCTCCTGGAACAGGATTGGCGCAACATCGCCGAAGGCCGCTATCGCCTGCCGGAGGACGTCGTCATCCGACCGCTCGCCGCGTTGCGCAAGGCCGGGCGCTACTTCGCCGATTTGCGCCAGGTCGACGAGCGCCGCCGCGCCGCCGCCAATGACGAGGTGTTCCGCGCCGTCGGGGACGGCGACTATCCCCGCTACTTCCTGCAGAACTTCCATTACCAAACCGACGGCTATCTCAGCCGCCGCTCGGCCGAGCTCTATGACCATCAGGTCGAAGTGCTGTTCGGCGGCGGCGCCGAGGCGATGCGGCGCCAGGCGCTGGTGCCGCTGCAGCGCGTGCTGGCCGAGCGCGGCGTGCGCCGGGCAAGGCTGATCGATCTCGCCTGCGGCACCGGACGCTTCCTGCGCGAGGTGAAGAGCAATTATCCCCGCCTCGCCGTCACCGCGCTCGATCTCAGCCCGTTTTATCTCGACGCCGCGCGGCGTGCGCTTCGGCCATGGCCGTGCACCGAGTTCATTGCCGCGCCGGCCGAGCGCGTGCCCCGCGAGGACGCCGGCTTCGACGTCGTCACCTCGATCTTCCTCTTCCACGAGCTGCCGGCACGCGAGCGCAGGGACGTCGCGCGCGAAATGGCGCGGCTGCTGCAACCGGGCGGCGCGGCGATCCTGGTCGATTCGATCCAGCTCGGCGACGTGCCGGACTATGACGCGCTCGTCGAGTTCTTCCCGCTGGCCTTCCACGAACCCTATTATGCGCAATACGCGCGCGAGGATCTGGCGGCGTTGTTCCGCGCGGCGGGCCTCACGCTGGAAGAGAGCCGGATCGCCTATTTCGCAAAGGTGATGACCTTCCGCAAGCCGCATTAGCGAGCCGGCCGTCGGGGCCGCGCGCATCCGAGCGCCGGCGCGGGGTATGTCGCATGGCGCGAGAAGGAAAGAGCGGCCGCGCCGCTCAGGGCTCGGCTCGGCTCAGGCGTCGCTCGACGGGACCCAGGGAATGCGCGCGACTTCGATACCGTCGTCGGCGAGCGCGCGCGCCTCCGCTTCGCTCGCTTCGCCGTAGATGCTGCGCGCCTCGCTCTCGCCGCTATGGATGCGGCGCGCTTCCTCGGCAAAGCGGTTGCCGACATAGTCGCAATGCGTCTCGACCTGGCGGCGGAGCTGCTGCAGCGTGCGGCGAAGCTGGTCGGGGGAGGGCGGTGCCTTCGGCTCGCTTGCGGCGGCGGATCGCGCGAGGCGGGGCGCCATCGGCGCCTTCTCGACGATGTTGCTGGCGCAGTCGGGACAGGCGATCAGCCCGCGCTGCGCCTGCCGCTCATAGGTGGCGCCGTCGCGGAACCAGGCCTCGAATTCGTGCTCGGCGGCACATCTGAGCTTGAATAGGATCATGCCGTACCGGACCTTCTGACCGTTGATACACGTCCCCCGGTTATTTAGCAATCATCGTCATCGAGTGCCAATGCCACCAGTGCCCATGCCTCCGGCGACGTCTCCCTCCGCCTGGATCCGCCGCTTCCTGCCGCTGATCCCGCCGGGCGGGCGGGTGCTCGACCTGGCGGCGGGCGGCGGGCGCCACGTCAAGCTCCTGCGCCAGTCGGATTACCAGGTGGTTGCCGTCGACCGCGACGTTACCCGGCTCCGGGCCGAGTTCGCCGGCGACCCGCTCTGCGAGGTCATCGAGCAAGACCTGGAAGATGGTGGCCCGTGGCGTCTCGGGCAAGGCTATCACGGCATTGTCGTCGCGAACTATCTCTGGCGCCCGTTGCTGCCGGCGCTGGCATCGGCGCTGGCGCCCCAGGGGGTGCTCCTCTACGAGACCTTCATGCTCGGGAACGAGCGCCTGGGCAAGCCCGCCAACCCGGATTTCCTGCTGCTTCCCGGCGAACTGTTGGCGGCGTTTCTCGGCCGGCTCGGCATCATCGCCTTCGAGCAGGGCACGGTAAGCACCCCCCGCCCGGCCGTGATCCAGCGCATCGCCGCGGTGAAGGGCGAGGTCGGCGCCTTGCCGGGCTGAGGGCCGGGCGCGCGGCGCCGGCGGCCTATTCCGCCGCCAGCGCGCCCGGCTTGCGCTGCGGCAGGGCGTAGGGCCGGTCGTGCCGGAGCGCGGGCACAGCGCGGCGCGCGTCGGCGATCGCGGCAGGGTCGATCTCGGCGATGATGTAGCCGGTGCCGTCCTCGGCTTCGGCGAGGATCTCGCCCCAGGGCGCTACGATCAGCGAATGACCGTAGGTCTTGCGCCCTTCCGCATGCTCGCCCCATTGCGCCGGAGCAAAGACGAAGGCGCCATTTTCGATGGCGCGCGCGCGCATCAGCACATGCCAATGGGCGCGGCCGGTGGGCACGGTGAAGGCCGAGGGGATCGAGAGGAAGTCGGCGCCTGCCTGCGCCAGGGCACGGTAGAGATGCGGAAAGCGCAGATCGTAGCATATGGTCATGCCGAGCATGCCCCAGGGCAGCGGCGCCAGCACCGCGGCCTCGCCGGGCCGGAACGCATTCGATTCGCGATAGCTCTCGCCGCCGGCGAGCTCGACGTCGAACATATGGATCTTGTCGTAGCGCGCGGCGATCGCGCCGTCGGGAGCAATGAGGAAAGAGCGATTGGCCAGCCGCTCGTCGCCGTCCTCGCGCCGCACCACCGCCGAGCCCAGCAGCAGCCAGGCGCCGGTCTCGCGCGCGAGGTCGCGAAAGGCGGCGAGCATGGCGTGGGAGGCCTCGTCCTTGGCCTTGGCCACACGCTCCGTCCGCCTCGGCTCCATCATGTCGCTTACCTCGGGCGTCATGATGAGGTCGGCGCCCTCGTCGCGCGCGGCGCGGATGAGGGCGCTCGCCGCGAGAATGTTGGGCTCAACCTCGCGCGCCGAGGAGAGCTGGATGCAGGCGGCCTTGAAACGGCCGCTCACCGGGGCGCGATCCCGAGCTTGGCGTCGAGCGTGCCGGCACGGTCCAAGGCGTAAAGCTCGTCCGAGCCGCCGATATGCTCGCCGTCGATGAAGATCTGCGGCACGCTCTGCCGTCCGCCCGAACGCTCGATCATCTCCTCGCGCTTGGCGGTGTCCTCGATGACATCGATGTTGATGAAGGCGACGCCCTTCTTTTCGAGCAAGCTCTTGGCCCGCGCGCAATAGGGACAGAACAACGTCGCATAAATCTCAACCTGCGCCATGACCGCTCCAGCCGAAAGTCTTCACGTCCCATCTAGTCGAAAATCGCGATAATTCAAGAAATTTTCGTGAAGGAGCGCCGCGCGGCATCGGCGTTGGCGGCATGGCGGAGGCGAGCGAAGGTCGAGCGTCGCCCGCTCCCATCCGCGGCGGAAGAGCCGGCGTCGCCCCTCGGCGCGGGGCGGGTTTTTCGGCGCCGCATCGAGCCGCTTGGCGATGGTCGGCTCGCGCCGCGTGGCCTGGGCCTGCCTTGGCGCGGCATCGGCCGCGCGCCGGTAGACCATGCATTCGAAGGAGCGGGCGGCGGCGGGGCCGGCCTCTTGCAGGTGAGCGCCAGGGGGTATTCGGATGGTTTTTGAACGTCTCTTCACGCCGCGTCCATGGCCTGGGACATGGCCGTCCCGCTTTCACCCCGTGGCCCTGTCCAGCCACGAGCCGGGTCATTTGGATTAACCGGAAATACCAGAAGATTCAACATGTTAACCCAGAGCGGGAGCCGCGCGCGAGGCCCTCGGCTACCCCTCCTGCCGCACGGTGCGCGCCAAGGTGAGCACGTCGACGCTTCGAGCGCCGGCGCGGCGCAGGACGCGCGCGCATTCGCTGACGGTGGCGCCGGTGGTAAAGACATCGTCGATGACGAGAACGCGCTTGCCGCGGACATCGCAGCCGGGCTTCACCGCAAAAGCGGCACGGACGTTGCGCTCGCGCCCGGCGGCGTTGCGTTTGCCTTGAGAAGGGGTGCGACGGCGGCGGCGCAGCCAGTCGGCGCCGACCGGCGGGCCGCCGGCGTCACGCAGCGCATGGGCGAGCACCGCCGCCTGGTTGTAGCGGCGGGCAAAGAGACGTGTCCAATGCAGCGGCACCGGCACGGCAACGTCCGCATCGGCGACGAGGTCGCTTCCGGCGCGTCGCAGCCAGCGGCCGAAGGCCGGCGCCAGATGCAATCGGTCGCCGTGCTTGAAAGCGAGGATCAGCTTGCGGCTCGCCGCATCGTAACGCATTGCCGCGCGGGCACGCTCGAAGGGCGGACGGGCGCGCGCGCATTCTCCGCACAGTGCCGTCGCCGCCACCTCGAACTCGAAAGGCAAGCCACAACAGGCGCAGCAGGGCGCGCCGAGGAACGTAATGTCGCGCCAGCATTGGGCGCAGAGCGTGCCCGCGGCGCTCACCGCCGTGCCGCAGGAGAGGCAGCGCGGTGGCAGCAGCAGGTCGAGAAGCGCCGTGGCGGCGCGGCGCAGCGCCGGTGGTCGCGCGAGGTCTTGCATCGGCGGCGATGTCAGCCTGGCGCCGGCCGGCTGTCAACCGGGCCGCCGCTGGCGCGCCCGGCGCGCTCATGCCATATAACCGTCCATGCCGCCGGCCGCCGATCCCCTGCGCGTTTTCGATCGCCGGGCGCTGCGCCTTCATCGCAGCCGCGCCGCGCGCGGTTTCGGATCGGCCGATTTCCTGGTCGTCGAGGCGGCGGCGCGGCTTGCCGACCGGCTCGCGGATGTCGCGCGGCGCTTCCCGCTGGCGCTCGATCTCGGCTGTCGCGACGGCGCGCTCGCTCGCCGCCTGACCGGCCGCGGGGAGGTCGGAACGCTGATCCATGCCGATGCCGCCTGGGGCTTTGCCCGTCTTGCGCCGCCGCCGGCCGCGGTTGCCGAGGCCGAGGCGCTGCCGTTCAAGCCGGCGACCTTCGATCTCGTGCTGAGCAATCTCGACCTGCATTGGACGAATGATCTGCCGGGCGCGCTGCTGCAACTGCGCCAGGCGCTCAAGCCCGATGGGCTGCTGCTCGCTTCGCTGTTCGGCGGCGAGACGCTGGCCGAATTGCGCCGCGCGCTGATGGAGGCCGAGCTTGCGGAGGAGGGCGGCATCAGCCCGCGCGTCTCGCCTTTTCCCGATCTGCGCGACCTCGGCCGGCTGCTGCAGCGCGCCGGCTTCGCCTTGCCGGTGGTCGACCGCGACACGATCGAGGTGACCTATGCCGACGCCCTGGCGTTGATGCGCGACTTGCGCGCCATGGGCGAAAGCAACGCGGTGACCGAGCGCCGTCGCGGATTTACCCGTCGCGCGACGCTCGCCCGCGCCGCCGCGCTCTACCGCGACCTTTTCGCCCTGCCCGACGGGCGCATACCCGCGCGCTTCGAGATCGTCACTCTGACCGCCTGGGCGCCGCATGCGAACCAGCCGCTGCCGCTCCGCCCCGGCAGCGCGCGCGCTCGACTCGCCGCCGCTCTCGGCACGATCGAGCGCTCGGCTGGAGAAGAGACACGCTGACGGGGGGAATTTTCCGGGCCGCTCTCTTTTTTAGAGAATAACTCCTTGAAACAGAAACTCTTTCGGCTGGCAACGTCTTTGGATTAATCCATCTTTAGTTTGGATTTGCGACAATCTTTCTTGGCATGGAGAGGCTTTCGCCTGCTCTCGCCTGAGGCTTGCCCGCATCATGCATTCGCTCGGTGACGTCCAGCCCGGCTTGTCGCTCCACGGTTCCCGCCGCGCCGAGGAGTCCCTGTCGCCGCGCTCGATGACCAGCCGTTTCGCGCTGGTCATCGTCATCTTTGTCGCCATCCAGGCGATCATTCTCATACTCTCTCTTGTCGCCATCGAGGGCGTCAATGCTACGCGCGCTTACGTTGCGGGCGAGGACGCCTATGCCAAGGCGCAAAAGCATGCAGCGCTCGATCTCCGCCGCTATGTCGTCTGGGGCCAGCAGGCCTATCTCGACAGTTTCCGCCGCGAGATCGCCGTACCGATCGGCGACCGGATCGGCCGTGACGCGCTCGAGGCACAGCCGCCCGATTTCGCCAAGGCGTATGCGGGGTTCGTCCAAGGCCGTAACGATCCTCGCGACATCCTGTCGCAGTCGCGTCTTTTCGTCTGGTTTTCCTGGTGGCTGCCGTTCGATCGCGCGATCCAGGACTGGCGCACCGGCGACCGGCTGGTGGCGGAACTCGTCGGCCGTGCCGATGAAATCGCCGCGGCGCTGGCGAAGGGCCCGTTCGACAGTGCCCAGCGGGATGCCTTTCTTGCCGGCATCAACGATATCGACGACCGGCTGACCCGCCTCGAGGACGATTTCTCCGCGCATATGGGCGAGGCGGCCCGCGCCGCGCGCGATCTGGCGATGTTCGGGCTGGCGCTGGGCAGCGTCCTGCTCTTGACGGCCGGTATCGGTCTCGCCTGGCGTACCTTTCGCATCGCCCTCCGCGCCGAGGGCCGCTTGGCGCACAGCGAGCAGCGCTTCCGCGATTTCGCCAAGGTCGCTTCCGACTGGTTCTGGGAGACCGACGCGCAGAATCGCGTCGCCTATTTCTCCGGCGGTGCAGACCATGACGGCACGGGCGACGCCGGCTCTATCATCGGCAAGACGCTGGTCGAGCTGACCAGGGGGGAACCCGCTGAGGAGAGCCGGTGCCGCCATCTCGAGGATGTCGCGGCGCGCCGGCCGTTCCGCGATTTCTGCTATTCCTATCGCCGCCCCGACGGCGGCGAGCAGTTCTGGTCGCTGAGCGGGGCGCCGGTCTACGACCACCGCGGCAAGTTCGCGGGCTATCGCGGCACCGGCAGCGAGATCACCCGCGACGTGCTGGCCCAACGCTCGCTGCAGCACGCCAAGGAGCAGGCGGAGACGGCCAGCCGCGCCAAATCCGAATTCCTCGCCAATATGAGCCATGAGCTGCGCACGCCGCTCAACGCCATCCTGGGCTTCGCCGAGATCATCCGCGACCGGCTGCTCGGACCGGTCGCCGACCGCTACGCCGAATACGCCCAGGACATCTACAGCTCGGGCACGCATCTCCTTGGCATCATCAACGACATTCTCGACCTGTCCAAGGTCGAGGCCGGACGCCTCGAGCTGGTCGAGGAGATCGTCGACATCCAGAGCATCGTCAAGAGCGTCGTTCTGCTGCTGCGCGAGCGCGTCGCGACGGCGGGGCTGACGCTCAAGGTCGAGCTGCCCGATGCGCTGCTGCTGCTGCGCGCCGACGAGCGCAAGCTCAAGCAGGTGTTGATGAACCTGCTGTCCAACGCCGTGAAGTTCACCCCCGCCGGCGGCGAGATCCTCATCCGCGTCGCGGTCGAGAGCGAGCGCGGCGTCGTCATCGAGGTCCGTGACAGCGGGATCGGCATCGCGCCCGGGGATATCGCCCGCGCGCTGTCGCCCTTCGGCCAGGTCGACAGCCGCTTGAGCCGCCGCTACGAGGGCACCGGCCTCGGCTTGCCGCTGGCGCGCGCGCTCGCGGCGTTGCATGGCGGCCGCCTGGAGCTCGAAAGCACCCCCGGCCAGGGCACCACGGCACGCATTGTGCTGCCCTCCGATCGCCTGGTCGAGCGCGAAATGCGCCGTTGGATCGCCGGTTGAAGCAACGATAGCGTCGCGGCGACGCCTGCCTTAGAATGCCGGCGCTTTTACGGCATGGAGCAAGCAGGCGTCATATGAGCCGACCGATCTCCCTCTTTGCCGCCTCCCTGCTGGCAGCGGCCTTTGCCGGCTCGGCATGGGCGGCGCCGCGGAGCCTCGAATACCGCGTCGTCCACCCCACTTATGGCGATATCGGGACCTATACCAATCTGGTCGAGCGCGTCGGCGACGATACCGAGGTCACGAGCGATTTGCGCATCGCCGTCCGGCTGCTCGGCATCGTCGTCTATCGCCAGGAGGCGCGGCGAAGCGAGCGCTGGCAGGGTCAAAGGCTGGTCGCCTTCGACGGCGTCACGGTCACCAATGGCGAGCGGCTCCAGGTGCATGGCGAGGCGCGCGAGGGCGGTTTCGCCGTGACCACCTCGGCCGGCACCGTCATGGCGCCGGCCAGCGTCCATCCTTCCAACCCCTGGTCGGCGATGGTTCTCGACACCGACGTCATGATGTCGACCCGCACCGGCCAGATCCTGCCGGTGCATGTCAGCGGCGGCGAGACGAAGCCGGTGGCGATCGCCGGCAGCACGCTGCGGCTTCGTCAATACGAAATCGACAGCGACAAACGCCAATTCGTCTGGCTCGACGACAGCGGCACGCCCATCGCCTTCCGTACCGCGGAGGACGGCACGCTGATCGATTTCATCCTGCTGCGCCGGCAGGAAGTTGCCGCCAACGGCCGCGGCTAGAGCAGGTCCCGCAGCACCGCCACCAGCGGCTTGTCCGCCGGCGGCATGGCGTATCGGTCGAGCTTCTGCGCCCGCACCCAGGCGAGGCTCTGGCCCTCCTGCGCCGTGACCGTGCCGCTCCAGCGGCGGCAGACATAGAGCGGCATCAACAGATGGAAACGCTCATAGCGGTGCGAGGCGAAGGTGAGCGGCGCGAGGCAGGCCTCGCTGACGTCGATGCCGAGCTCTTCCTTGAGTTCGCGGATCAGCGCGGCCTCCGGCGCTTCGCCCGGTTGCACCTTGCCGCCGGGAAACTCCCAGAGCCCGGCCATTGGCCTGCCTTCCGGCCGCTGCGCCAGCAGCACGCGCCCGTCGGCGTCGACCAGCGCCACGGCGACGACCAGGACGATCGGTAACTCGGCTCCGTCAGCTCCGGTAGCTGCCATTGATGTCGATGTAGCGATGGGTGAGATCGCACGTCCACACCGTCCAGCGGCCTTTGCCGACGCCGAGATCGAGCGCCATGTGGATGTTGCGTCCCGCCATATGCTTGGCGACGGGCGCTTCGTCATAGCCCGGCACCGGCCCGCCCTTCTCGGCGATGCGCACGCCGCCGATGCTGATGGCGAGGCGGTCGCGGTCGGCCTTCTCTCCGGCCTTGCCGACGGCCATGACCAGACGGCCCCAATTGGCGTCGCCCGCCGCCAGCGCCGTCTTGACGAGCGGCGAATTGCCGATGGCGAGCCCGACCCGCCGCGCCGCCTGCGGCGAGCTGGCGCCGGTCACCTCGATGGTGACGAATTTCTCCGCGCCCTCGCCATCGCGCACGATCTGTTGGGCAAGATCGACCATCACCTGATCGAGCGCGCGGCGGAAATCCCTGAGCCGGGGATCGCCCGCGCGCGTCACCCGCTTGTGCCGGGCCTTGCCGGTCGCCGTCAGCAGCACCGTGTCGCTGGTCGAGGTGTCGCCGTCGACGGTGATCGAGTTGAAGGAGCGCTGGTTCGCCGCGGTGAGCAATTGCTGCAACGCCTTGGCCGGGATCGCCGCGTCGGTGAAGAGATAGGCGAGCATGGTTGCCATATCCGGCGCGAGCATGCCTGATCCCTTGGCGAAGCCGTTGATCGTCACCGCGATGCCGTCGATCTCGGCGCTTGCGCTGACCAGCTTCGGGAAGGTGTCGGTGGTCATGATCGCCGCCGCCGCCGTCATCCAGCCGGTCTCGGTTGCGCTCTTCGCCGCAACCGGAAGCCCGGCAATGATCTTCGCGCCGGGCGGCGGCTCGCCGATGACGCCGGTCGAGGCGATATAGACCTCGCGCGGGTGGCACGCGGCGAGCGTCGCCATGGTCCGCGCCGTCTCTTCCACCACCTTGCGCCCGGCGCGGCCGGTAAAGACGTTGGCATTGCCGGAATTCACCACGATCGCCCTTGCCTTGCCGCGAGCGAGCGCGGCCCGGCACCAATCGACTGGAGCGCCGGCCGTGAGCGAGCGGGTGAATACGCCGGCAACGCTTGTTCCGGGCTCGAGCAGCGCCACCATCAGGTCCGAGCGACCCGGATAGCGGATGCCGCAGCTCGCCGCGCCGAGCCGCACGCCGGCGATCGGCGGCAGGTCGGGCGGATGGGCGGGCGCGAGCGGCGAAGGTGCGGCCATGATGGCTCCCGGCGGCGAACGCGCCGCCCCTAGTCTTTCGGCTTGGTCGCCGGCGAGAGCACCGGCGCGTCGGGCGCTGGCGCCGCGCTTGGGGCACCCGCGCCGGAGAGATTGGGGGCCGGGGCGGAGACCGGGGCTGGCCGCGTGCCGGGAGGACTGCCATCGGCGTTGAACACCTCGATCTTGGCCGCCGCCCTCAGCTCCTTCATCTTTTCCCCGATCGTCTCGCGTGCGAACATCTCGGTGAGCTGCGGCTTCATCTGCTCGAAACTGAGCGGGCCCGCCGTGCGGCGGTCCTCGAGCTTGATGACATGCCAGCCGAATTGCGTCTTGATCGGCGTTTCCGTGAACTCGCCTTTCTTCAGCTTGAAGGCGGCATCGGCGAATTCCGGCACCATCTGGTCCTTGGTGAACCAGCCGAGATCGCCGCCCGAGGTCTTGCCCGCGGGGTCGGTGCTCTTCTCCTTGGCGAGCGCCGAGAAATCGGCGCCCTTCTTGAGCTGATCGATCACCGCCTTGGCGTCCGCCTCGCTGGCGAGAAGGATGTGGCGCGCATTCACTTCTTCGCGCGGCGGCGCTTCCTTTACGTATTTGTCATATTCGGCCTTGAGCTTCTGCTCGCTCAGGCTCTTCCCGACCAGGCGATTGATGTAAAGGTTGGCGATGACCTGGTCCTGGACGAGCAGCAGGTGCCGCTTGACCTCGGCCTCGTCCTGGAATTTGGCCTTGCGCGCGGCCTGCGCGACGAGGGTGGAGCCGATCATCGAGTTCAGCAGCTCCATATAGAGCTTGTCCGGCGGTTGCCGCTGCGCCTGCGGCGGCAGGGCGCGGGCGGCTTCCTCGATGTCGGAGCGGTGCAGCTCGAAACCGTTGATGCGCGCCACCACCGGGTCGCTGACGATCGACGGCGTCGGTTTCGCCGCTTGCGCCCAAACCGGGCCGGCGAGGAGCATGAGAGCAAGCGCAAGGGTCGCTCGAAGTGTCATTTGCGTTCCTTTTTGATAGCGGGCGCGGCCGACCGCCGGCGCCGGACGCGCCCTTCGCGGTCGCTGGGGGGCGGCGTCGGGCGCTCATAAAGCACATCGCAAGGACGGAGGCAACGCCAATAGACGCGCCTTTGGCGTGCCCGACGGAATTGACACCCATCCCCGATCCGCCTATCTGTCATGCGGGATCCGCGCGGCCCCTCACCCCTCCCGCTTCCAGTTCGAGGTTTGGATGATCGGCGCCCTGGCTCGGCGACTGTTCGGCTCAGCAAACGATCGATATGTCCGAAGTCTGCAGCCTCTCGTGGACGAGATCAATGCGGCTGAGCCGGCGCTCGTCCGGCTCTCCGACGACGAGCTGCGCGCGCTGACGCCGGCGCTCAAGAAGCGCCTGGCCGACGGCGAGACGCTCGACGACATCCTGCCCGACGCCTTCGCGACGGTGCGCGAGGCGGCCAAGCGCAGCCTGGGCCAGCGCCATTTCGACGTTCAGCTCATGGGCGGCATCGTGCTCCATCGCGGCATGATCTCGGAGATGAAGACCGGCGAAGGCAAGACGCTGGTGGCGACCTTGCCGGTCTATCTCAACGCGCTTACCGGCCGTGGCGTGCACGTCGTGACCGTCAACGACTACCTCGCCCGGCGCGACAGCGAATGGATGGGACAGATCTACCGTTTCCTCGGCCTCGGCGTCGGCTGCATCGTGCACGGGCTCGATGACGCCGAGCGCCGCGCCCAATACGCGGCCGACGTCACTTACGGCACCAACAACGAGTTCGGTTTCGACTATCTTCGCGACAACATGAAATTCCGCCTCGAGGACATGGTGCAGCGCCCGTTCAGCTTCGCCATCGTCGACGAGGTCGATTCGATCCTCATCGACGAGGCGCGCACGCCGCTCATCATCTCGGGCATGGCCGAGGATTCCTCCGAGATGTACCGCACGGTCGACCGGCTCATCCCGCGGCTTGCGGCCGAGGATTTCGAGAAGGACGAAAAGCAGCGCCAGGTGGCGCTGACGGAATCCGGGGTCGAGAAGATGGAGGTGATGCTGCGCGAGGCCGAGCTGCTCGCCGCCGGCACGCTCTACGACATTCACAACGTCGCCCTGGTGCATCACGTCAATCAGTCGCTGCGCGCCCACAAGCTCTTCGCGCGCGACACCGACTACATCGTCAAGGACGGCAAGGTCGTCATCATCGACGAGTTCACCGGCCGCATGATGGAGGGGCGGCGCTATTCCGAGGGGCTGCATCAGGCGCTCGAGGCCAAGGAGAGCGTCGAAATCCAGCCGGAGAGCGTCACGCTCGCCTCGATCACCTTCCAGAATTATTTCCGCCTCTTTCCCAAGCTCGCGGGCATGACCGGCACGGCGATGACCGAGGCTTCGGAGTTCTCCGACATCTACAAGCTCGACGTCGTCGAGATTCCGACCAACGTGCCGATGCAGCGCGCCGACAACGACGACGAGGTCTACCGCAGCGCGCGCGAGAAGCACGAGGCGATCATCGCGCAGATCCTGGAGTGCCACGAGCGCCAGCAGCCGGTCCTGGTCGGCACCGTCAGCATCGAGAAGTCGGAGGCGCTCTCGGCGCTGCTCAAGAAGCGCAAGATCGCGCATCAGGTGCTGAACGCCCGCTATCACGAGCAGGAGGCCTACATCATCGCCCAGGCCGGGCGTCCCGGCGCGGTGACCATCGCCACCAACATGGCCGGCCGCGGCACCGACATCCAGCTCGGCGGCAATTTCGACATGCGGCTGCGCCAGGATTTGCCGGCGATCCCCGACGAGGCGGCGCGCGAGCGGCGCAAGGCGGAGATCCGCGCCGAGATCGAGGCGGCGCGCGAGGCGGTGCGCCGGGCCGGCGGGCTCTTCGTCGTCGGCTCCGAGCGCCACGAGAGCCGGCGCATCGACAACCAGCTACGCGGCCGCTCCGGCCGCCAGGGGGATCCCGGCGCCTCCAAGTTCTTCGTCTCGCTCGAGGACGACCTGATGCGCATCTTCGGCTCCGAGCGCATGGACGGCATGCTGCAGCGCCTCGGCCTCAAGGAGGGCGAGGCGATCATCCATCCCTGGATCAACAAGGCGCTCGAGAAGGCGCAGCAGAAGGTCGAGGCGCGCAATTACGAGGCGCGCAAATACGTTCTCAAATTCGACGACGTCATGAACGATCAGCGCAAGGTCGTCTACGAGCAGCGCAAGGACATCATGGCCGCGAGGGACGTCGCCGCCACCATTGCCGACATGCGCCATGAGACGGTGGACGCGATGGTCGCGCGCTGCATTCCCGAGAACGCGCTGCCCGATCAATGGGACGTCGACACGTTGCGCGAGGATTGCCTGCGCATCTTCAACCTCGACCTTCCGGTCAAGGACTGGGCGAAGGAGGAGGGCATCGGCGATGGCGAGATCAAGGAGCGCATCGCTCAGGCCGCCGACGCCAAGATGGCGCAGAAGGCGGCGAATTACGGCACCGATATCATGCGCATGGCGGAGAAGAGCCTGCTGCTGCAGGTCCTCGACCAGAACTGGAAGGAGCATCTCGTTCAGCTCGAGCATCTGCGCCAGGGGATCAATCTGCGCGCCTACGCCCAGCGCGATCCCGTCAACGAGTACAAGCGCGAGGCCTTCGAGCTGTTCAGCGGGATGCTGGTCGATCTGCGCGAGACGGTGACCCGCGTGCTCGCCCATGTCGAGCTGCGCGTCCAGCGCGGCGACGAGACGCCGGGGACGGGAGCGGCGCCGTCGCCGTTTCCCCCGCCGCCCCGGCCGCGCGCCATGGTCGAGCGCCACGACGATCCGGCTTCGGCCGAGATCGGCGCCGCCGGCGCTTCGGTGGCGGTCGCGGCGCCTTGGGCCAAGACGCCGCGCAACGCCCCTTGCCCTTGCGGTTCCGGCAAGAAATACAAGCACTGCCACGGCCGGGTCTGACGCCCGCCATCTCTTCTTCCCTCATCGAGGAATACCGCCGCCGCCGGGCGAAGTTACACCGATTTAATCCGGTCGAAGGGGCGGCGTAATGGCGGATATATAATTATCCCCTCGCGAGCGCCGGGCCTTCGGGCAAGGTGCCAGCGATACGCCACCGCTTCAGTTCAAACGAGGAACCATCATGCTTTCTCCGACCTCTTCCCGCCCGAAAGTCTCGGCATTCCGGCGAGTCCGCGCCGCCGCGCTCGCCACGAGCGTCGGCCTCAGCCTGGCGCTGGCGCCGCTGGCCTGGGCACAGACGGAGACGCCGGCGCCGCAAGGCGCAGGCCCCGGCGCGCAACTGCCGACCTTTGCGCCGCTGGTGAAGAAAGTGCTGCCCGCCGTCGTCAACGTCTCCGTCACCGAGAAAGTGGGCATGGCCGCCGGCGACGAGCAGGACATGGACGGCGACAGGGGCGGTCCGCAGCCGGGCATGCCTCCCTCGCCCTTCGACGAGTTCCTGCGCAAATTCTTCGAGCAGCAGGGCCAGGGCTTTCCCGGCATGCCGATGCACCCCAACCCGCACGCCGAGCAACGCGTTGCGCTCGGCTCGGGCTTCATCATCGATCCCGCCGGTTATATCGTCACCAACAATCATGTCGTCGCCGATGCCGACAAGGTGACGGTGATATTCCAGGACGGCAGCAAGCATCCCGCCAAGCTGCTCGGCCGCGACACCAAGACCGATCTGGCGCTGCTCAAGATCGACGCCAAGGAGCCGCTGCCCTACGTCGCCTGGGGCGACAGCAACGCGGCGCAGGTCGGCGACTGGGTGCTGGCGGTCGGCAACCCCTTCGGCCTCGGCGGCACGGTCAGCTCCGGCATCATCTCGGCGCGCGGCCGCGACATCCATTCCGGCCCCTATGACGACTATCTTCAGCTCGATGCCGCCATCAACCGCGGCAATTCCGGCGGTCCGACCTTCAACTTGAAGGGCGAGGTGATCGTCATCAACACCGCGATCTACTCGCCCAACGGCGGCTCGGTCGGCATCGGCTTCGCCATTCCCTCGAGCCTTGCCAAGCCGGTGATCGAGCAGCTCCGCGAGCACGGCAAGGTCGAGCGCGGCTGGCTCGGGGTGCAAATCCAGGAAGTGACGCCCGAGATCGCCAAGAGCCTCAACCTGCCCAAGGCGCAAGGCGCGCTCGTCGCCGACGTGACTCAGGGCAGTCCCGCCGCCAAGGCGGGCCTCAAGCAGGGCGACGTCATCCTGTCCTTCAACGGTCACGAGGTCGCCAAGGTGCGCGACCTGCCGATCGTCGTGGCGCAGACGCCGGTTGGGGAAAAGGCGAAGGTCGACGTGTTCCGCAACGGCAAGGACGAGCATTTGGACGTCGCCATCGGCGAAATGCCGGAGAATCTGCAGATGGCGCAGAACGGCGGCGGCGGCGAGCCGGGCGCCGGCGACAACGCCACCGCGCTCGGCGTCAAGCTGGTGCCGCTCACCAGCCAGCTCCGCCAGCGCGCCGGCGTGCCGAAGGACGTGAAGGGCGTCATCGTCACCGCCATCGACGACAGCAGTCCGCTGGCCGGACTCGGCATCCAGCCCGGCGACGTCATCGAGCAAGTCAATCAGGAGCCGGTTACGACGCCGCAACAGGCGGAGGCGAAGCTCAAAGAGGCGCAATCGGGCCGGAACACGAGCGTGCTGCTGCTCATCAACCGCCACGGCGTCAACCAGTATCTGGCGCTGTCGATGAGCAAGGGCGATAACGGCTGATCCGGCCGCGGCGGGACCGGCGCCCGCTTCGCCGGTCCCGCCGCCGCTTTCCCGGTCGGTGTCATGCGCATTCTCGTCGTCGAAGACGATCGCGAGGCGGCCGCCTATCTCGTCAGGGGGCTGACCGAGAGCGGTCACCGCGTGTCGCTTGCCGAGGAAGGCCGCGACGGCCTCGAGCGCGCGACGCAGGAGAGCTTCGACGCCGTGATCATCGACCGCATGTTGCCGGGCCTCGACGGCCTGTCGATCGTTGCGGCGCTGCGCGCCGCGCGCAACCAGACGCCGGTGCTGGTGCTGAGCGCGCTGGGCGACGTCGAGGATCGGGTCAAGGGTCTGCGCGCCGGTTGCGACGACTACCTCTCCAAGCCCTTCGCTTTTGCCGAGCTTCTGGCGCGGCTCGAGGCGCTGACCCGCCGCGGCAACGCCGAGACGCGGCTCAAGGTGGCGGATCTCGAGATGGATCTGCTGACCCGCATCGTGACCCGCGCCGGCCGCGTCATCGACCTGCTGCCGCGCGAGTTTCGGTTGCTGGAATACCTGATGCGGCATGCCGGCCACATCGTCACCCGCACCATGTTGCTGGAGAAGGTCTGGGACCATCATTTCGATCCGCAGACCAACGTCATCGACGTGCATGTCAGCCGCTTGCGCCAGAAGCTGGACAAGGGCTTTGCCACGCCGCTGCTGCACACCGTGCGCGGCGCCGGCTACACGCTCCGCGCGCCGTAATGCGGTGCTATCCCGGCGCCGCCGTCTTACACGTCGTAGCTGCCGCCGTCGTCGCCGAAATCCGATGCATCGCCGATATCGGTGTCGGATATGTCCTGATCGGAGGCGTAGTCCTGCCCGGGATCGGTCGGGAGATCGCTCTGGTCCGGCAGCGCGTCGGCCTTCCTCGAGTCCGGCGCGGCCCGATCGCCGTAATGGTTGTTGACCACCATCTCGCTCAGCCCCGGCTGCTGCGCCGCGCCGCCGAGGAAGCCGCCGGCGTAATGCGGGCCGAACAGCGATTGGATGCCTTGGAACAGCAAGGCGCCGCCGGCGATGCCGGCCGCCGTCGCCGCCGCCTGGCGCAGAAAGCCCGCGCCCGCGCCGGACAGAAGCTGCGGCGCGCCCGGCGGCGGGCCCGCCGCCGGCACGCCGGTCCGCGACTGCGTCCAGACCGGCGCGGGCGGTTCGGAGTCCGGCGCCGCACTCGGGCGTTGCGGCCAGGCGCCGGACGCCGGCACGCTGCCACGCCCGCCGAGGAAGCTCGCAGCCGCTTGCGGCGCGGGAGCGGCCTTGGCCGCGATTTGACGCTCGAGCTCGGCGATGCGGCCTTGGGCGTCGTGTAGCGCCATGTCCTGGATCAGCACCGTCTGCATCAGCAGATAGGGCGCGTCGGGCTGTTCGGCCATGCCTTGGCGGATGAGCGCTTCGGCCTCGGCATCTTTGGGCTGGCTGGCTTGCTGCTTCAGTCGGGCGAGAAGGGCGACGACGAGATCGCGTTCCTGCGGCGTCATGACGGGCCTCGCGATGGCGAAAGCGGTGTTGCTAAGATCGGACGGCGCATGCCGCGCTGCAAGGGGCGATCATGCGGTCCTCACAAGCCGCGATTGCCCATGACGAGGAATTTCTCCCGGCGCTGCTGGCGCAGGCTCGGCCCGTCCAGCCCGACCAGCGGGCGCAGCGCCGCCTCGATGGCTTCGCCCGTCGCGGCGATCGCGGCTTGGCGCTCGCGATGTGCGCCGCCCAAAGGCTCGGCGACGATGGCGTCGATGACGCCGAGCTTCAGCAGATCCTGCGCCGTGAGCTTCAGCGCCTCGGCCGCGTCCTGCGCGTTCTCCGCGGTGCGCCAGATGATCGAGGCGCAGGCCTCGGGCGAGATGACGGAATAGATCGCGTGTTCCATCATCAGCACCTGGTTGCCGGCGGCGAGCGCCAAGGCGCCGCCGGAGCCGCCTTCGCCGATGATGGTGGCGATCATCGGCACGCTGAGCCGCAAGCAGGCTTCGATCGAGCGGGCGATCGCCTCGGCCTGGCCGCGCGCCTCGGCGTCGATGCCGGGATAGGCGCCGGGCGTGTCGACGAAGGTCAGCAGCGGCAGGCCGAAGCGCTCCGCGAGCGCCATCAACCGGCGCGCCTTGCGATAGCCTTCGGGCTTGGCCATGCCGAAATTGTGCCTGAGGCGCGCCTCGGTGTCGGCGCCCTTCTCATGCGCCAGCACGACGACGCTGCGGCCGCGAAAGCGGCCGATGCCGCCGAGGATGGCCCGGTCCTCGGCGAAGCCACGGTCGCCGGCAAGCGGCGCGAACTCGGTGATCAGCTCCTTGAGGTAATCGGAACCGTGCGGGCGGTCGGGATGGCGCGCGAGCTGCACCTTCTGCCACGGGGTGAGCTTGGCATAGGTCTGGCGCAACAGCCGGTCGACCTTGGCTTCGAGGCGCGACACCTCCTCGGCGATGTTGATGTCCTTGCCGTTGGAGAGGTGCCGCAGCTCCTCGATCTTGCTTTCGAGCTCGGCGAGCGGCTTCTCAAAATCGAGAAAATGACGCATTGCCGAGGCTCTACCACACACACCGTTTCGATGCCACCCCGGCTTCAGTCGGCGCCGATCGCCGCCGCCTTCTTCACCAGCGCCTCCGCCTGACGGATCGAGGCGATGTCGATGAGGCGGCCGTCGAGCGCTACCGCGCCGCGGCCTTCGCGCGCCGCCTGCTCCATCGCCGCGAGGATGCGGCGCGCGCGCTCCACCTCCTTCGCCGAGGGCGTGAAGGTCTCGTTGGCGAGCGCCACCTGCGAGGGATGGATCGCCCATTTCCCCTCGCAGCCCAGCGCCGCCGCGCGCCGGCCCGCCGCCTTGTAGCCCTCGACGTCGGAGAAATCGCCGAACGGCCCGTCGATCGGACGGATGCCGTTGGCGCGCGCCGCCACCACCATGCGGGCCAGCGCGTAATGCCACATGTCGCCCCAATGGATCTCGCGCCGGCCTTGCTCGTCCTTGTCGGTGAGGATGGCGTAATCGGGGTTGGCGCCGCCGATATTGGTGGTGCGGGCGCGCGTCGAGGCGGCGTAATCGGCGACGCCGAAATGCAGCGACTCGATGCGCTTGGAGGCGCCGGCGATCGCGTGCACGTTCTGCATGCCGAGCGCGGTCTCGATGATGAGTTCGAAGCCGATGCGGTTCTTGAAGCCTTTCGCCGTCTCGATCTGCGTCACCAGCATGTCGAGGGCGTAGATGTCGGCGGCCGTGCCGACCTTGGGGATCATGATGAGGTGGAGCTTGTCGCCGGCCTGCTCGACCACGTCGACGACGTCGCGATACATATAGTGCGTGTCGAGCCCGTTGATGCGCACCGACAGCGTCTTGCCGCGCCAGTCGAGCGTGTTGAGCCCTTCGATGATGTTCTTGCGCGCCTTCTCCTTTTCATCGGGCGCCACCGCGTCCTCGAGATCGAGAAAGACGATGTCGGCCGGTCCCTTTGCCGCCTTGTCGAAGAATTGCGGCTGGCTGCCGGGCACGGCGAGTTCGCTGCGGTTGAGACGCGCGCGCGCGTTGTCGATGACGGTGAAGCTCATGGCCTGCCTCGCGGGACGAGAGAAGCGGGATCAATAGGGGAAAGGCGCCGGATGGTAAAGCCGCGCCGCCCGGCCTCGCCGGTCAGCGTCGGCTTCTGCGTGCCAGCGGGTGATGCTGCTGCACCAGGCGCTGCAGCCGCTCGCCGGCGACATGGGTATAGATCTGGGTCGTGGCGATGTCGGCATGGCCCAACATCTCCTGCACGCTGCGGAGATCGGCGCCGTGGTCGAGCAGGTGGGTGGCGAAGGCATGGCGCAGCACGTGCGGCGAGAGCCTCTTCGGGTCGATTCCGGCCGCGGGCGCGAGCTCCTTCAGCAATTGCCCGCAACGCCGCCGCGTCAAGTGGCCGGAGGCGCCGCGCGAGGGAAAGAGAAAGCGCGAGGTCTCGCCCTCGCCGAGGAAGGCGCCGCGTTCTTCCAGATAGCGCGCAAGCGCCGTGCGCGCCCGGTCGCCGAGCGGCACCAGCCGCTCCTTCTCGCCCTTGCCGCGCAGCACGAGAAAGCGCCGGTCGCCGCGCGCCGCCGCCAGCGGCAGGCTCACCAGCTCCGAGACGCGCAGGCCCGCGGCGTAGAGCAGCTCCAGCAAGCAGACGAGACGCGCACCCTCGGCGCCGGCCTTGGTGCCTGCCGCCTCGATCAGCGCCGCCGCCTCGGCCTCGCTTATCAGCTTGGGCAGCGGCCGGCCGAGGCGCGGCGCGTCGAGAGCGGCGGTCGGGTCATCCTTGCGCCGCGCGTCGGTGACCAGGAATTTGTAGAACTGCCGCAATGCCGAGAGCCGCCGCGCCGCCGTGCGCGGCTGGAGGCGGGCGCGGGCGAGCTTGCCCAAATAGCGTCGAAGATCCTCGGTCGCCGCCGCCTCGAGCGCCGTGCCGCCGAGAAAGCGCGCGGCATCGACGAGATCGCCGCGGTAGGCGGCAAGCGTCAGCCGCGCCGCGCCGCGCTCGGCGGCAAGCATCTCGAGAAAGGCTTCGACGTGGCGCGAGATCGACGGCGCCGGCTTGCGGCCCGTCCGGACGCGCGGCGCCGGTGCCGTCACAGGCCGGCCGCCAGCGCCGCTTCGACCGCGAGCGCGCGCGCGTCGTCCGCGAGCCCGACGGCCTTGAGCGCGGCGACGGCTCGACTGAGGATGATCGGCTCGCCGGCGAGATGCTCGCCCTGGCGCGCCAGGATCAGCGTTGCCAGCACGGTCTCGCCGAGACGCCGTCCCGATGCCGCCTCTTCCTGGTCGAGCCACAGCGCCACGCTGGGCAAACTCGCGCCATGCGCCGGGGCGGCGATGAACGGTGCCCAATCGGCCGGGCTCGGCGGCTGCCCCAGCGCGTCTGCCAGCGCCAGCAGCAGGGCCGCGCGGCCGGCATCGCGCTGCGCCCCGGCGATGGCGGCCTCGCGCAGCGCGGCGGTGTCGCCATCCGCGCTCGCCAGCCGCATCAGTCCCAGCAGCAAGGGCGCCTGCGCCGGATCGACGGAGGCCAGCCACGGCGCCGCCGCGTCGGCGCGCCCCGCCGCCAGCAGCGCGCGCGCTGCCTCCGGCGCGAAGGCTGCAAGCTCCTCGCCGGCCGGCAAATCCGCCAGGATCGGCGCTACCACGCGCGCCACGGCGGCGAAATCCTCGCGCTTGCGCGCATCCGCCAACAGCGCTTTCAACGCCGTCGCCCGCGCCGCAGCGACCGGGTCGGTGCGCGCCACCTGGAAAAGCAAGGCGCGGTCGCGCGGACTCGCCGGCGATTTGCCCTGCTTGATCGCCTGGCCAAGCTCTTCGGGCTTGAACTCGACCTTGCCGTAAAGCCCCGCGAGCGCGGCCGCCGGCAGCGCCCCCAGCGACACGGCGCGCTCGGCGGCGGCGAGGCGTTGCAGCGGCGGCACCGCCTCATTGCCGGCCCAGGCGCGCAGGGTCGCGAGATCTGCGCTCGCCACCGCCTCGGGCGGCAGCGGCAGCTTGGCCGCCGCCATCAGCGTCACCACGATCGGGGTCGGCTCCGGCAGCTTCTCGATCCTTGCGGCATGCCCGCCCAGCGCCGCGACGAGGGCTTCGAAGACTGCGTCGGGGGGTGCTTTCTGCTCGCGCAACAGGCTGAGCCCGAGCGTCGCCTTCGCCTGGTCGCCGGCAAGCGCCTGGCAAGCGATGAGCGCCCGATCCCACCAAATGCCCTGGTAGCGGCCGATATCCTGCTGCACCCGGCGGCAACCGTCCTCGGCGTCGTTCCTGGCGAAGCTGAGCTGGACGCGTTGGTGGTCGAGATCGTCGGTGTGCGTCGCCGCCGGCAAGGCGTCGAGCACGGCAAGCGCGCCGTCGATCTCGCCCAGCGCAATCAGGCGTTCGACGCGCAGCGCGGCGAGGCTCGACCGGTCGGGCGGGTCCTGGCCGGGCGGCGCCACGGCATTGCTGAGCAAGAGGCGGTGCGCCAGCGATTGCAGCGTCGGCGAGGTGGAGGGCTGGAGCTGCGGCAAGGCCGCCGCGACGAAGCTGCGCGGCGTGCCTTGCCACAGGCTTGCGGGCAGGGCTTGCGTGCTGTCGGGGAGCGCGCCGATCCAGGCCGGGTCGACCGGCGTGAGCGGCGTCGAGCGGATCGAGTCGTCGGTCTGTGGCGCTGGTGTCGCGGCGGGTGCCGGTGGCGGCGACGGAAGCGCGGGACCGGTGCCCGGCGCGGGCGGCAAAAGACGGACCGGCGGACCGAGCTGAGCCCGCGCGGTCATCGGCATCAGCAGCATCAAGACGGCCACGGCCCCGGCGAGGGCCTGGCGCGGCTCATTTCGGCAGCTTGGCATCCGGGATGACGTGCTCGACTCGGGCCGATGGTGCGGGCGCGTTCCAGAACATCAGCGCGCCGGCGATGCCGATCACGATGACGACCAGCACGGCGGCGGCGATCAAAGCGAATTTTCCCATCTTTTCCGTAGGTTCCTGCGCAATTTGCGCGGCGCGGCACGGGCCGCCGCTCGGTTGACGATTAGGCCACGCGGTATGCTAGGGTGCCTTCATGGCTTCTTTGCGACAAGTGTATCGACGCCTTCCCGGCGTTTCAACGGCGCGGCCGGCCCCGGCATGAGCCCGCCCTTGCCGCGGCCGGCGAAGACGATCGCCCTGGTGGGGCTGATGGGCGCCGGCAAGACGAGCATCGGCCGCCGCCTGGCGCAGCGTCTGGGCCTGCCTTTCGTCGACGCCGATGCCGAGATCGAGGCGGCGGCGGGCACGAGCGTCGAGGAGATCTTCCGGCGCCACGGCGAGGCGGCGTTCCGCGACGGCGAGCGTCGCGTCATTGCGCGGCTGCTCGACGGTCCCGTGCAGGTGCTCGCCACCGGCGGCGGCGCCATCATGGATTCCTCGACCCGCGCGCTGCTGCGCGCGCGCGCCATCACCGTCTGGCTGCGCGCCGATCTCGATGTCATGCTGGCGCGCGTGGCGCGCCGCAACAACCGGCCGCTGCTCAAAGGTGGCGATCCCCGCGCCGTGCTCGAATCGCTGATCGCCGAGCGCTATCCCGTCTACGCCGAGGCGGACATCACCGTCGACAGCGTCGACGGACCGCCCGAAGCGACGCTCGAGCGCGTTCTGGCGGCGCTCGCCGGCGCGTTGCCGCTGCGGACGGCCCCGTGAGCGCCGCGGAGCGCCTTACCGTCGGGCTCGGCGCGCGCAGCTACGACATCGTCCTCGGCCGCGGCCTCATCGCCGAGGCGGGCACGCTGCTGGCGCCGGTCATCCGGGGCCGGCGCGCCGTCATCGTCACCGACGCCCATGTCGCGCCGCTCCATCTCGCGCGCTTTGCCGCGGCGCTTGCCGCTGCCGGCGTCGAGCATCAGTCAATCATCTTGCCGCCGGGCGAGGCGACCAAGGATTTCGCGCATTTCGCCAAGCTTTGTGAGAACATCCTGGCGCTCGGCATCGAGCGCGCGACGCCGATCGTGGCGCTGGGCGGCGGCGTCATCGGCGATCTCGCCGGCTTTGCCGCGGCGTGCCTGCTGCGCGGCCTCGACTTCGTCCAGGTGCCGACGACCTTGCTCGCTCAAGTGGACAGCTCCGTTGGCGGCAAGACCGCGATCGACACCAGCCACGGCAAGAATCTCGTCGGCGCTTTTCATCAGCCGCGGCTGGTGATCGCCGATATCGACGTGCTTGCCACCTTGCCCCGGCGCGAGCTGCTTGCGGGCTATGCCGAGACGGCGAAATACGGCCTCATCCGCGACCGCGGCTTCTTCGCTTGGCTCGAGGAGAACGGCGCGGCGCTGATCGCCGGCGATGCGGCGGCGCGCCAGCACGCGGTGCGGCAGAGCTGCGCCGCCAAGGCCGCGATCGTCGCCGCCGATGAGCGCGAGAGCGGCGAGCGCGCGCTGCTCAACTTTGGCCATACCTTCGGCCACGCGCTCGAGGCGGCGACCGGTTTCGGCGAGAAGCTGCTGCACGGCGAGGCGGTGGCGGTCGGCATGCAGCTTGCCTTCGATCTCTCCGTCCGGCTCGGCTTCTGCCGGCCGGAGGCGGCCGATCGCCTGCGCCGCCATCTCGCCGCCATCGGCCTGCCGACCTCGCCGGCGGGGCTTGCCGGCGGCACGCTTGCGGCCGAGGTGCTGCTGACGCATATGCGGAAAGACAAGAAGGTTGCGGACGGCCGCGTCGCCCTCATCCTCGCGCGCGACATTGGCGACGCCTTCATCTGCCGCGACGTGACGCCGGCGACGCTGGCGAGCTTCCTCGCCGCGGCGCTGGAGCGCGGGCAGAATTCGCTGGAAGCCGCGCGCGCCGGCCTCTAAATACGGCCTTCCCTGCCGCAACGACGTCAAGCCGCCCCATGCCGTTCTCCACCGCCGCTCCGCGCGAGCATATTCATACCCGTACCATCGATTGCCGCGGCTTCCGCCGCGAGGATGGGCTCTGGGACATCGAAGGCCATCTCGCCGACACCAAAACCTATGGCTTCAGCGACCATTTCCGCGGCGAGCTGCCCGCGGGCACTCCGGTGCACGACATGTGGCTGCGCATCACCGTCGACGACCGGCTCGTCATCCACGCGGTCGAGGCGGTTACCGAGGCGAGCCCCTATGCCGTCTGCGGCGCCATCATCGCCAATTTCCAGCGTCTCAAGGGGCTCCGGATCTATCCCGGCTTCCAGAAGCAGGTGCGCGATCTCCTGGGCGGCACCGAAGGCTGCACTCATCTCGTCGATCTCTTGGGTCCGCTGGCCACCACCGCCTACCAGACGGTCTTCCCATACCGGGCGCGAGAGCATGAGCAGCGTCTCGCCCGCGAGGGCAAGCCGGCCGAGCGCCCGACGCGCAAGCCGAAGCTGATCGATAGCTGCCACGCCTTTGCCAGTGACGGCGAGGTGGTGCGGTACTACTGGCCGGAGTTCTATACCGGGAAATGATGCGACAGCGGGCCGTGGCCGGCGAGACGATGGCCCTCATCGGTCGCCGCGGCGCAAAAATAGCGCAGCAGATAGACGCGGATCGCCGCGGTCAGGCTCGATTCCGAGCGCTGGCGATCGATCTCGGTCACGAGCTCGTTGAGCGTCTTGCCTTCGCGTCGGCAGAGCTGTTGCAGCGCGTCCCACATGGCCGGCTCGAGCCGCATGCTGGTGCGCCGGCCGCCAACCGTGACGTTGCGATTGATCAGCGTCGAGGCCGAACGCAAAAGTTCGGCCTCCGCGGTGCGGTCGGTGGACGGGTGAGTGTTTTCGCGTCGCATAGACATACTTTATGCCTAATTTGCGACAGTTGCAATCATTTCGAGAAAAGTTAACGAATCGGCAACCGCGGGTTGCCGCTGATGGAAAAATGGCTTGCTCTAGCCGTACCGCTGCTCAATTTTTCTCGTCTTCTTCGGGGGTTAGCGTTGTCAGGCCGAGCGCATGGACCGGCCCCCCCAGCTCCTCGGCAAGCAGCGCGTAGACCTGTCGCTGGCGTGCTATGCGGCTTTTGCCGGTGAAAGCGGCGGAGACGATCTCGACGTGAAAGTGGCTTTCCCCCTCTGGATGGGCGCCGGCATGGCCGGCATGGCGGTGCGACTCGTCGCGGATCTCGAGTCGCAGCGGCTGCAATCCCGCGGTGAGTTTGTCTCGGATGCGTTGGGCGATGCGCATGCGGGAAAAGCTGAAAGGTAGCACCCGGCCTGTCAAGGCACCGCTGCGGGGTTGCGCCGCAGCGCTTGTCACGGCTAGGTACACCCCCCATACTTACGTCCATGCCACGCGCCAGCTTCGAAGCCGGTGTCGATCCGACCGCGGCAGCGGCGGCGACTCGGCTGTGCGATCATCCCGGCTGCACCGCGGGCGGCGACTATCGAGCGCCGCGCGCGCGCGATCGGCTGCGCCATTTCTATTGGTTCTGTCTCGATCACGTGCGCGCCTACAACGCCCAGTGGAATTATTACGCCGGCATGAGCGCGGCCGAGATCGAGGCGGAGATCCGCAACGACACGGTTTGGCAGCGCCCGACCTGGCCGCTCGGCAGTCGTATCGGTTTGCGCTTCGATCCGCGGATACGCGATTTCGGCCTCTTCGGCATGCAGGATGAGGAGGAGCGGGTGGCGGCGGCCAAGCGGCGGCCGCTCTCCGAGCAGGAGCAGGCGTTGGTGGTGTTTGACTTGTCGCCGCCTTTCACCTTCGTCGGCCTCAAATCGCGCTATAAGGCGCTGGTCAAGCTGCATCATCCCGATGCCCATGGCGGCGACAAGGCGGCGGAAGAGCGATTGAAGGTGATCAATCGAGCCTACACCACCCTCAAGGCCAGCTACTTCCCTTCGAGCTGACCTCGGCGGCGTTTCCGAGACTTTAGTTTCCCTTCCACGAGCAGATCGATACTCCAATGGCTTCGCCACAAAGCACCACCGGCACGGCAGAGACACCGCTGGATCGGCCCGACATCACCGTTTCCGTGCGACAGACCTTCGGCCTCGACAGCGACATGCAGGTGCCGGCCTTCTCGCGCGCCGATGATCACGTCCCCAATATCGACGAGGCCTACCGCTTCGATCACGACACCACGCTCGCCATCCTCGCCGGCTTCGCCTACAACCGCCGCGTCCTCATCCAGGGCTATCACGGCACCGGCAAGTCGACGCACATCGAGCAGGTGGCGGCGCGGCTCAACTGGCCTTGCATTCGCGTCAATCTCGACAGCCATATCAGCCGCATCGATCTCGTCGGCAAGGACGCGATCGTGCTGCGCGACGGCAGGCAGGTGACGGAATATCGCGAGGGCCTGCTGCCCTGGGCGCTGCAGCATCCGACCGCCTTGTGCTTTGACGAGTACGACGCCGGCCGTCCCGACGTGATGTTCGTCATCCAGCGGGTGCTCGAGGTCGAGGGCAAGCTCACCTTGCTCGATCAAAACCGCGTCATTCAGCCGCACCCGGCCTTCCGCCTTTTCGCCACCGCCAACACGGTGGGGCTGGGCGACACCACCGGCCTCTATCACGGCACGCAGCAGATCAACCAGGGTCAGATGGACCGCTGGAACATCGTCGCCACGCTCAATTACCTGCCGCACGAGGCCGAGGTCGAGATCGTGCTCGCCAAGGCGCCGAGCTGGGATACCGAGGAAGGCCGCCGCGCCATCCATGCGATGGTGGCGCTTGCCGAGCTTACCCGCGCCGGCTTCGTCAACGGCGACATCTCCACCGTCATGTCGCCGCGCACCGTCATCACCTGGGCCGAGAATGCGCGTATCTTCAACGACATCGCCTTTGCCTTCCGCCTCACCTTCCTCAACAAATGCGACGAGGTGGAGCGCGCCACGGTCGCCGAATACTACCAGCGCTGCTTCGGGGCCGAGCTCAAGGAGACCGGCGTGAAGGCGCAGCTCGTCTAGCCGCGAGCGCCGCCTGCCGAAAGATTTAAGATGCGCCACGGAGCCACCGAGGTCACGGAGAAAAACAGGAACGGACGCGCGAAGCGCGTCATCCCTTTCTTCCTCCGTGCTCTCCGTGCCTCCGTGGTGCATCTGTCTTTGACTGAAGGCTGAGCCTTGGCCGAGAACGAGACTCCGCTTGAGATCTTCAAGCGCGCCACCGCCGCCACCGTGCGCGCCATCGCCGAGCGCGAGGACGTGACGGTGAGCTATGGCGCCGAGCCCGCCGCCGCCGCCGGACCGCGCGTCCGCCTGCCGCTGCCCGGCCGCGATCTCTCCATTGCCGACGCGGCGCCGGTGCGCGGCGCCGCCGACGCGGTGGCGCTCAAGCTGCGGTATCACGACGCGGCGCTTCACGCCAAGCGCCTGCCCAGCGGCGAGACGGCGCGCGCCATTTTCGAAGGCGTCGAGCAGGCGCGGGTCGAGGCGCTCGGCGCCAGGCGCATGACCGGCGTCGCCGGCAACCTCGCCGCCATGCTCGATGAGCGCTATCGCCGGCAAGGCTACGAGCACCTTGCCGAGCGCAACGAAACGACCCTTGCCGAGGCGGTGAGGCTGCTCGCGCGCGAGACGCTGACCGGCGCGTCGGTGCCGCCGGCGGCGCAGCGCGTCGTCGAGATGTGGCGTCCTTTCCTCGAGGGCAAGGTCGGCCGCGACTTGCTGGAGCTCGGCCGCCACGTCGCCAACCAGGAGGCCTACGCCAAGATCGCGCGCCAGCTCATCCGCGATCTCGACCTCGATCTCGGCGAGACCGAGCAGGATGCCGAGAGCGACGACAGCGATGGCGAGGGGGACGACGCCGATCGGAGCGAAAGCCAGAGTGACGGCGGCGAGGGTGCGGCCGCCGGCGCCCAGGGCGCCATCGAGGGCGGTGTCCCCGAGCATCAACCGGAGGACGGCCAGCCCGCCGGCGCCGAAGAGATCGAGGGCGAGCTCATGCCCGGCGCGGGCGACGACGATCCCGGCCGCCCCGGCCGTCCCGGCAATCAGCTCCGCCACGGGCTCAACCTCGATCCCACCGCCTATCGCGCCTTCACCACGGAGTGCGACGAGACGGTGGACGCCGATGCGCTGTGCGATCCCGACGAGCTCGCGCGCCTGCGCGGCTTGCTGGACCAGCAGCTTGCCCATCTTCAGAGCGTTATCGGCCGGCTTGCCAACCGGCTGCAGCGCCGGCTGTTGGCCAAGCAGACGCGCGCCTGGGAATTCGATCTCGAAGAGGGCATGCTCGATGCCGCGCGGCTGTCGCGCGTCATCACCAACCCGGTCTATCCGTTGTCCTACAAGCGCGAGAAGGAGACCGAGTTTCGCGACACGGTGGTGAGCCTGCTGATCGACAATTCGGGCTCGATGCGCGGGCGTCCGATCACCGTGGCGGCGATGAGCGCCGACATCCTGGCGCGCACGCTCGAGCGCTGCGGCGTCAAGGTCGAGATCCTGGGCTTCACCACCCGCGCCTGGAAAGGCGGCCAGTCGCGCGAGCGCTGGATCGCCGCCGGCAAGCCGGCCAATCCCGGCCGGCTCAACGATCTCCGCCACATCATCTACAAGTCGGCGGATGCGCCCTGGCGGCGCGCGCGGCGCGCGCTCGGCCTCATGCTGCGCGAGGGCATCCTCAAGGAGAACATCGACGGGGAGGCGCTGCTCTGGGCGCATAACCGGCTCATCGCGCGCACCGAGCAGCGCCGCATCCTGATGGTCATTTCCGACGGGGCGCCGGTCGACGATTCGACGCTCTCGGTGAACCCCGGCAACTACCTCGAGCGCCATCTGCGCGAGGTCATCGCCGATATCGAGCGCAACTCGCCCATCGAGCTCGTCGCCATCGGCATCGGCCACGACGTGACGCGCTATTACCGCCGCGCCGTCACCATCGTCGATGCCGAGCAGCTCGGCGGCGCCATGCTCGAGAAGCTCGCCGAGCTCTTCGACGAGGACGAGAAGGCGGCGAAGCCCGCCCGTCGCGCGCCGCGCCAGCATAAGGCGCTCTGAGGCGGCCGGCCCGCCGGGTCGGCCGCCCTCCGGCCATCGCTCATCGGCGGCGGTTTCAGGCCACCCCGTGCCGCTTGAACCATTTCTGCATCCGCGCCCAGCCGTCCTTCGCCGCTTCCGGCCGGTAGCTCGGCCGGTAATCGGCATTGAAGCCGTGCGGCGCGTCGGGATAAAGCACGATCTCCGCCGGCTTCTTCAGCGCCGCAAGCTCGGCTCGCATCCTCTCGACATCGGCGACCGGGATCCCTTGATCGGCGCCGCCATAAAGCCCCAGCACGGGCACCTTCAGATCCTTCACCGCATCGAGCACGGTCCTGGGGTGGAGCGGGTCCGGATTGCCGGCAAGCGCGCCGTACCAGGCGACCGCGGCCTTCACATGCGGGTTGTGGATGGCATAGAGCCAGGTCTGCCGGCCGCCCCAGCAGAAGCCGGTGATGCCGAGCCTGCGCGTGTCGGCGTCTTTCTGCTGATGCGCCCAGGCGACGGCGGCGTCGATGTCGGAGGCGACCTCGGCGTCCGGCACCTTGGCGACCACCGTCCTGATGACCGTGGGGACATCGGACGGCGTCGAGGTGTCGCCCTGGCGCGCATAAAGCGCCGGCGCCGCGGCGAAATAGCCGAGCTTGGCGAGGCGGCGGCAGAGATCCCTGATGTGCTCGTGCACGCCGAAGATCTCGTGAATGACGATCACCGTGGGGAACGGGCCGCCCGTGGCCGGCATGGCGCGATAGGCGGGAATCTCGCCGTCTGCGACCGGGATCTTCACCTCGCCCGCGGCGAGGCCGTTGCTGTCGGTGATGATGGTCTCGGCCGAGACCGGCTGCACCGCCAGCGCAAAGCCGGCGGTCAGGCCGGTGATGACGAAGCCGCGGCGGGAGAAATCGGCTCGCGGCGCAAGGCTCTTTGCCTGATCGAATCGATCCATGGCGATGTTCCCCCCATCGAACAGAGAATCGCACCATAGCCCGCCGTCTCGCCGGTGGGGAGAA
>DASPSJ010000101.1:0-32892 GCA_035623985.1 Allostellaceae bacterium
GGCTGGGTTGACCAGGTCTCCATCGGCTCCCTCCCTATCGGAAGAGAATCACCCTTCGCCCTGAAAAGCTACGCTTTCTGGATCACCCCCCTCATCCCCCAAGCCGCGTTAACCTGACCTCACCGCCCTGGTGAGGTAGGGCTGCTGGGTTTGCTGCCGCTTTGCCTACAAACCAATCTCAAATCGACTGCGTCGCTGCCTTCACCTTCATCGGCGTGAACGGCACCGAGCGCAGGCGCACGCCGGTGGCGTCGAAGACGGCGTTCGAGATCGCAGACGGAATCACCGCCGCCGAGGGCTCGCCCGCGCCCCAGGGCTTTTCGGTGGGCCGGTCGATGAGATCCATCACCACCTCGGGCACTGCCGGGAAGGTGATGATCGGATAGCTTGCCCAGTCGAGGCTCGTCACCATGGAACGGTCCCAGGTCAGCTCCTCGAAGAGCGTGCGGCTCACCGTCTGGATGACGTTGCCCTCGATCTGGTTGCGGACGCCGTCCGGGTTGATCATCTGCCCGCAATCATGGACGACGTAGAAGCGCGGCACGCGGATCTCGCCGGTGCGGCGGTTGACCTCGACCTCGGCCACCGCGCCGACATAGGTGCGGACTAGCTCGTATTTCACGTAAGCCATGCCGCGCCCGCGGCTGATGTCGCCGCCGCCGGCCTGCTTCTGCGGCGAGGGCCGCTTCTCCCACTTGGCGAGCGCGGCGAGGCGCTGCAACAGCTCCGCCCCGCGCGGGTCGTTCAGATGCTTCAGGCGGAACTCCAGCGGGTCGGCGCCAGCCGCCGCGGCAAGCTCGTCCATGAAGCATTCATTGGCAAAGGTGTTCTGCATGCGGCCGGGCGTGCGGATCCAGGACGGCCGGAACGGCGTCTCGGCGAGGCGATGACAGACCGTGCGGATGTTGGCGAAGGTATAGGGAATGGCCGAGTTCTGGATGACGTTGCCGGGCGCATAGGCCGTCTCATGCGGCAGGCTCGCGAGGCTCGCCGCGACCAGCGGCACGTTACCCGTCACGCCATCGGGAATGAAGAACGCCGAGTCCCAGGCGGTCACCTCGCCTTGCGCGTCGAGCGCCGCGCGCAGGTCGATGAGCGTCGGCGGGCCCTTGGGGTCCCAGCCATGCTCGTCCTCGCGCATCCACTGCACGCGCACCGGCCTGCCCACCGCGCGGGCGAGCAGCGCGGCATCGCCGGCCGCATCCTCATGGCCGTTGCGGCCGTAGCAGCCGGAGCCGTCGACATAAATGCAGCGCACGGCCTCGGGCGCCAGGCCCAGCATCGCCGCGAGCTGCTTGCGGAGATTGTGCGTCGCCTGCGACGGCGACCAGCAGGTGAGCTGGCCGTCCTTGATCTCGACGATGGCGCAGGAGGGGCCGATCGAGCCGTGGGTGTGGACGGCGAAGTCGTAGGTCGATTTGAGCGTCTTCGCGCCCTTCGCCAGCGCCTCTTCGACGGCGCCCACATTGCTGGTGACGTCGTCCTTCGACACTTTGGTCGCGCGGACATGCTCGAAAAGCTTTGCCTGCTCGGGAAGCTCCGCCCATTTGGACCAGGTGGCCTTGAGCTTGCGCGACGCCTTGATCGCGCCCCACTCGCTTTCGGCGACGACGCCCAGGAAATTGCCGTCGCGCACCACCTTGACGAGGCCGGGGATGCCTGCGACCGAGGACTCATCGACGCTTTCGAGGCTCGCGCCCATGGCCGGCGGACGCACGACGCGGCCATGCAGCATGCCGTCGACGCGCATATCCTGCATGTAGGTGAAGCGGGCCGTGACCTTGTCGGGAATGTCGAGGCGCGCCACCGGCTTGCCGACGACGCGGAAGGTCGCGGGATCCCTGGTCTTTGCCTCTTTGTCGAGCTTCAGGGCGAAGGTTCTGCCGCCGATGAGAGCGGCATAGCTCACGCCGGCGCCGCCCGCTTTCGGCTTGATCGTGCCGTCCTCGACGGCGAGATCGGTTGCCGGCACGCCAAGCTTCTGGGCGGCAAGCTCGACAAGGTGCTTGCGCGCGGTCGCCGCCGCCTGACGGATCTGCGCGCCGCCGTTCTGGACCCCGAGGCTGCCATAGGTCGGGCCCTGGTCGGGGGTGAGCGCGGTGTCGCCCTGGATGACGGTGACGTGCTCCAGGGGCAGATTGAGCTCGTCCGCCACGATCTGGGTCATGGCGGTGCGCAGGCCGGTGCCGAGATCGACCTTGCCGGAAAAGACGGTCGCCTTGCCGTCGGCGCCGATGGCGAGGAAGCCGTCGACCTCGTCGGGTGCGACGGTCTTGGCGGCCGCAGCCGTGGCGCTTGCCTGCGCCAGCGCGGGCGAGAAGCGAGCGGCGAGGCCGAAGCTGACGATGAGCGCGCCGCCGCCTTTGAGAACGTCGCGGCGCGTGGCGAGAGCGATGATGTCGGTCATGGCACTGCCTCCGCTCAGATGCTTTGGGCCGCGCGCTTCACCGCGCGGATGATGCGCAGATGCGTGCCGCAGCGACAGAGATTGTGGGCAAGCGCCTGGCGGATATCGGCGTCGCTTGGGCTCTTGTTGGCGGCGAGAAAGGCCGCCCCCTCCATGATCATGCCGTTGATGCAATAGCCGCATTGCACCGCCTGCTCGTCGATGAACGCCTTTTGCAGGGGATGCGGCTTCTCCGGCGAGCCCAGCCCTTCGAGCGTGACGATCTTGTCCCCTGGCCGGATCGCCGACAGCGGCACGGTGCAGGAGCGCACCGCCTTGCCGTCGACATGCACGGTGCAGGCGCCGCATTGCCCGAGGCCGCAGCCGAAGCGCGGCCCGCGCAGGCCGAGATCGTCGCGCAGCGCATAGAGCAAAGGCATGTCGGGATCGTCGACGCTGACCGTCACCGATCGGCCGTTGACGGTCAACGGCACAGGCTTCGCCATGGCTTCCTCCCCACGTGATGTTGCTGTTGTTATGAGAATGATGGGCCGGGCACCGAGGAGGTGTCAACTCGCCCCCTGGCGGCCACAGCGCGGCTGCGGGGCAAGGCAATCGCCTACGGAATTCACCACGGAGGTTGAGCCGCTTCGCGGCTCAACCTCCGTGTTCCATCTTTTCCGCCGGCGATGCCCTACCCCCGCCGTTCCCGCGCTGCCGCACCGTCGCCGCGATGTTGGCAATTGACAGACGCCGCACATTACGCTCATTCTGGCCGCGATGGTTCCCTTCGGGGATTGAATGGGAACACGGTGAGGGCGCAAGCCCGATGCCGTGGCTGCCCCCGCAACTGTGAGCGGCGAGCCGAGCGCCACAAAGCCACTGGCGAAAGCCGGGAAGGCGGCGCAAGGCAAGGACCCGCAAGCCAGGAGACCTGCCATCAACCGTGGTCACGCGCGAACACGTTGGGCGGGGTGCACCGATGGAGATCAGGAGCCGGTTTCTGCCTGAATCGGGTCTGACTTTGGTTCGCGGTGACGTGTCACGTTGCCGCGAGGACATTGATCATGTACCCGTTCGTCCAAGCTCCGGCGAGCCGACGGCTGCTCGTGCCGTTGTCCGCGCTCGGCCTTTCCTGGTCCATTTTGCCCGCCGCGCACGCCGATGAGTCCGATTCCGTTCCGCTGCCGCCCATGGTCGTGAGCGCAACCCGCCTTCCGACGCCGGAGGAGCAGCTCGGCAGCACCGTCACCGTCATCACCGGCGACGACATCGAGCGCAAGCAGGAGCGCACCTTGCCGGATGTGCTCCAGGACGTGCCCGGCCTCAACGTCGTCCAAACCGGCGGCCCGGGCGGCACGACCTCGGTCTTCATGCGCGGCACCAACGCCAATCACACCAAGGTCTTCATCGACGGCATCGACGTCAGCGACCCCAGCTCGCCCGACGGCTCCTTCGATTTCTCGCAGATTCTCGCCTCCGACATCGAGCGCGTCGAGGTGCTGCGCGGGCCGCAGAGCGGCCTCTATGGCTCCGACGCCATCGGCGGCGTCATCAATATCATCACCAAGCAGGGCCAGGGCCCGGCGCAGATCCGCGGCAGCATCGAAGGCGGCTCCTTCGACACCTTCAATCAGATCGCCGGCGTGAGCGGCTCGCTCTCGCGCTTCAACTACGACGTCAACCTCGCCCATTTTCACGCCGGCGACACGGACGTGACGCCGGCCGACCTGGTGCCGCCGGGCCGTCCCCTCAACCCGGATTCCTACGACAACCAGAGCTATTCGACCAAGTTCGGCGCCGGCATCACGGATAATTTCGATGTCGGCGTGGCGGCGCGCTATGTCCTGACGGCGCTACGCTCCACCAGCGACGATGCGCTGGGGCCGGAGGCGCTGCCCAGCGACAGCGACAATCGCGAATTGTTCACGCGCGGCACGGCGCATCTCGTCCTGTTCGACGGCCTCTTCGACCAGACGGCAGGCATTGCCTATACCAGCTATCGGCGGCGGTTCTTCGACCCGAACGCCACCGATCTGGCGGCCGGCAACGATCCCGGCTTCTACCGCGGCGATCGGGTGAAGCTCGACTGGCAGGGAAACATCAAGCTCATGCCGGGACAAATCGTGACGCTCGGCGCCGAGCACCAGCTCGACGAGATCAACGACAGCTCGCCGGTCCAGGCGCAAATGACCGACAATGCCGGCTTCGTTCAGCTTCAATCGAGCTTCGGCGAGCGGTTCTTCGATACGGTCAGCCTGCGCTATGACGACAACGACCGGTTCGGAAGCCAGCTCACCTATCGCGTCGCCCCCGCCTTCCTCGTTCCCGAAACCGGCACGAAGCTCAAAGGCAGCGTCGGCACCGGCTTCAAGGCGCCCACCCTGGATGAGCTCTTCGACAACTACCCGCAATTCGACTTCTTCGCCAATCCCAACCTGAAGCCGGAGACGAGCCTCGGCTACGATCTCGGCTTCGAGCAGACGGCGCTCAAGCGGCGCGTGGCGTTCGGCGCCACCTACTTCCACAACGACATCCGCAATCTCATCGAGATCAACGACACCGGCACGACCTACGAGAATATCGGGCGGGCGACGACCTATGGCTTCGAGAACTTCGTCTCTTACAAGCCCTGGGACCCGCTCACCCTGCGCGCCGATTACACCTACACCCTGGCCGAGGACGACATCCTGCATCAGGAACTGCTGCGGCGGCCGAAGCACAAGGCGAGCCTGAACGCCGCCTGGCAGGCGAGCGAAGCGGCCTCGCTGTCGGCGACGCTGGTCTATGTCGGACCCTGGATCGACATCAATCGCGACGGCACGGCGAGCGGATTGACCGCCAGCGGCTACACGCTGGTAAACCTCGACGGGTCCTATGACCTCGGCCACGGCGTGACCGCGTTCGCGCGCATCAACAATCTGCTCGACCAACACTACCAGGACCCGATCGGCTTCCTGCATCAGGGGATCGGAGCGTTCGCCGGCCTGCGCGTCGCCTTGGATACCGGCGCCTGGGGACGATGATCATAGGAAGAGAGGCGCGACATGACTGTCGACATCCAACCGCATCGCCTCGTGGAGGAGGACGGCGCGAGCGTCGAGGTCTTCGCGCTCCCGACCGACGCGGCGACGCTGGAAGAGCTTTTGCGCGATCTCTTCCAGAATCATTGGCAGCAGATCACCTTCGGACCGCTCATCCAGGGCGCCGCTTGGGAAATGCGGGCGGCGCAGGCGCCGGACACGGTCAAGATGTTCGACGGCTATCTCACCGTGGCGTTCGGCGTGCCGCACTTCCACATCTGCATCGGCGAGCACCGGGGACCGCACAACAACCCGGTATCGCCGGCGTTGGCCCGCCATCGCCGCACCGCGCGCGCCGAGCTCTATCGGCGGCTCAGCCGGTCCAGGACCCCGATCTCGTGGGGGCTTCGCCTGTTCAACGGCAAGAACGAGCAGCAGATCACCGTGCTGCTGCCCAATCCCTTCCTGCATCCCGAAACCGGCAAGGTGCTGAAGACGCCCGACTGGTCGCGGCTGGCGCTGTGGGATCGATTGCGGGCGCGCTGGCTCGGCCTTGCCGAGCCCGATCCCTTCGACCGCTCCGGCCGCGGCTTTCGCCACGGATAGGAGCCGCGCCCGCCGATTTTGACGGTCGAGCCGCCCGTTCCCTCACCCAAGGAGAAGAACCATGCAAGACAGGATGTCCATCTCACGACACGCCGGCGCACAATCCCGGAACAGCGTCGCCTGGCGCCACACGTTCTGGCTCACCCTGCTGGTCGCGGCCAGCGTCGTTTTCAGCTTCGGCTTCGCCTGCGCCGTGCCCTTCGCCGCCTTCGGCGCCATCGCCGCGCTCACCTTGAGCCGTCGCGACGCGCTGTTGCTGACAGTCGCGGTCTGGCTTGCCAATCAGCTCGTCGGCTTCGCCTTTCTGAACTATCCCTGGACGGCAAGCACGCTCGCCTGGGGCGTCATCCTGGGCGCCGTGGCGGTCCTTTCCACCGTGGCGGCGCGCGGGACGGCGCGGCAGCTCGAAAGACGCGCCGCGGCCGTCGTCTCGCTCGGAGCCTTCGCCGGCGCCTTCATCGCGTATGAGGGCGGATTGTTCCTGGTCTCCGCCACGCTGATGGGCGGAACCGAGAATTTCCTGCCGGCGATCGTCTTCCGCATCCTGGCGATCAACGCCGCCGCCTTCCTCGGGCTGCTCGTGCTGAACCGGCTTGCCGTCATCGGAGGTCTCGTCACGAGGCCGGCGAGCCCCTATGCGGTCGCGGCCCATGGGTATAGGGCGCCGTAGAAGCCCAGCCCCCCGCGCAGGCGCGCCACCGGCTCCTATGGAGAGGGGCAAGACCCTGCTCATCGGCGCGGCGGCATCGATGCTGGGCCACGCCGCCGCGCTTGCGGCTCTGGTCAACGCGATGGGAGCGCCGCCACCGGCCGCCCCGCAGGCCGCAATCGCGGTGCGGCTTGTGCTCGAGCCGGCCGCTGCCGCGGGACCGGCAAGCATTGCCATGGTGCCGCCGCCGGAACCCGCGGCATCGGTCGGGCCGCCCGAGCTCGCCTCTGCCGCCCCGGCGGCAGAGGCGGCGGCGCCCAACGCCCCGCCGGCGCCGCCGGCGGCAATCAAGAAGAGCGGACGACACCTCCGGTCCCCCCGCCCCGATACCGCCGTCGCCACGGCTCCTCTCCAGCAGGCAAGCCGCGAGGAGCCACCCGTAACGGCGCCGCCGGCGCCCCCGCCCGAGGAAATCGGCAAGGCGGCGGCTCGCCCGGCGGACGGCATGGCGGCATCCGACGGTGCAGCCGCCGCGACGGTAGCGACGGCAGCAGCGACGGCGCCGCCGGCCGCCGACTATCTCGCCAAAGTGATGACCTGGCTCGAACGGCACAAGGAATATCCCGACGAGGCCCGCTCGCGGCACGACGAAGGGACGGTGCTCATCGCCTTCGTGATCGATCGCAGCGGACAGGTTCTGTCTCTCGACATTCGCGAGCATTCCGGGAGCCCGGTGCTGGACAGGGCGGCGGAGGACATGCTTCGCCGCGCCAGCCCGCTGCCCGCGCCGCCATCCTCCTATCCCGAGCCGCTGCTGAGACTGGTTCTTCCGCTGACCTTCGCCCTGCGGTAACAGGGAGCCATCGGCATAGCCGCCGGGCGCTTGCTGCTCGACATCGGTCCGCGGCTCGGCGCGGGATGGACATTCTCCGACCGTCGATTTTCGACCCCTACCCCCGCCGCTCGCGCGCCGCCTCGTCCGCACGCTCGACGATCTTGCCCTCTTCCAGCGACAGCACGCGGTCCATCTGCCGCGCCAGATCGAGATTGTGCGTGGCGATGAGCGCGGCAAGGCCGGTGCGGCGGACGATGTCGATGAGCGCCGCCATCACCTCGGCGGCGGTGTGGATGTCGAGATTGCCGGTGGGCTCGTCGCCCAAAAGGACGCGCGGCGCATTGGCAAGCGCGCGGACGACGGCGACGCGCTGCTGCTCGCCGCCGGAGAGCCGCGCCGGGCGGTGGTCGGCGCGCGCGGCAAGCCCGACCATGGCCAGCAGCTCCTGCGCCCGCGCCCGCGCCTTCGCCCGCGAGACGCCGGCGATCATCTGCGGCAGCATCACGTTCTCGAGCGCGGAGAATTCCGGCAGGAGATGATGGAACTGATAGACGAATCCCAACTGCGCGCGCCGGATGGCGGTGCGCTGCGCATCGGGCATGCCGCCGCAGCTTCGCCCGCCGAGCAGCACCTCGCCGCTGTCCGGCCGCTCCAGCAAACCCGCGGCATGCAGCAGGGTCGATTTGCCGGCGCCCGACGGCCCCACCAGCGCCACGATCTCGCCGGGATAGAGCGAAAGCGACACGCCGCGCAGCACCGGCAGCAGCGTGCCCGCCTGCCTGTAGCTCCGCACCACGCCGCGCAGCTCCAGCGCCGGCAGGCGGCCCGGATCATTCATAACGCAGCGCCTCGACGGGATCGAGACGCGCGGCGCGCCAGGAAGGGTACAGCGTCGCCAGGAAGGAGAGGCCGAAGGCCATGGCGAGCACCATCACCACCTCATGCGGATCGATCCGCGCCGGGATCTGCGTCAGGAAATAGATCTCGGCGTTGAAGACGTTGACGTGCAGCACGTCCTGCACGAGCGCGCGGATCTGCTCGATATGGGTGGTGAAGGCGACGCCCAAGACGAAGCCCAGGAGCGTGCCGACGACGCCGATGCTGGCGCCGCTCAGCATGAAGATGCGCAGCACCATGCCGCGCGTCGCCCCCATGGTGCGCAAAATGGCGATGTCGCGCGTCTTGTCCTTCACCAGCATGATCATGCTGGAGATGATGTTGAACGCCGCCACCAGGATGATGAGCGACAGGATGATGAACATGACGTTGCGCTCGACCTGCACCGCGCCGAAATAGGCCGAATTGCTCTGCTGCCAGTCATAGACCTGGTACTGGCCGCCGAGCTGCTGACGGACGGCGTAGCCGATGGCGCGCGCCTGGTCGGGGTCGGCGACGAAGACCTGGAGCGTGCTCACCGCGTCGGGGAGCAGGAAATAGAGCTGCGCCGCCGGCAGCGGCATGAAGACGAAATTGCTGTCGTACTCGTACATGCCGACGTCGAAGAGCGCGCCGACGCGATAGGTCTTGACCCGCGGCACGCTGCCGAAGGCGGTCGCCTGGCCGTTGGGCGAGAGCAGCGTGATGGGATCGCCGAGCTTGAGGCCGAGCTTGAAGGCGAGCTTGTCGCCAAGCATCACCGTGTCGTCGGCAAACCGGTCGAGCGAGCCCGCGACGACGTGGCTTGCGAGCAGCGTCTCGCCGGCGACGTCCGCCTCGCTCATGCCGCGCACCAGCACGCCGGTCGAGCGGCCGTTGGCCGAGGCCAGCACCTGGCCCTCGATCATCGGATGGACGGCGACCACCCCCGGTATCTGCTTAACGCGCCCGGCCAGCGCCGCGTAATCGGCGATCGAGCCTTGCGCGGCATAGACGCCGAGATGGCCGTTGAGGCCGATGATGCGGCCCAGAAGCTCGACGCGGAAGCCGTTCATCACCGACATGACGATGATGAGCGTGGCGACGCCGAGCATGATGCCCAGCAGCGAGAAGATGGCGATGACCGAGATGAAGCCTTCCTGGCGCCGGGCGCGCAGATAGCGGAACGCCACCATGCGCTCGAAGGCGTCGAACGCCATCATTTTCCTCCGAGCCGGTTGAGCGCCGCCTCGGGCGAAAGCTCCTCTCTCTTGCCGGTCCGGCGCTCCTTGTGCTCGACCACGCCCTTGTCGAGGCCGCGCGGGCCGATGACGAGCTGATGGGGGAGGCCGATGAGATCCATCGCCGCGAATTTGGCGCCGGGGGATTCGTCGCGGTCGTCGTAGAGCGTCTCGATCCCGGCGGCGACGAGCCTCGCATAGAGAGCATCGGCGGCGGCGACGCAGCGCGCATCGCCGGCGCGCAGATTGATGAGGCCGACCCTGAAGGGAGCGACGCTCTCCGGCCAGACGATGCCGGCCTCGTCGTGGCTTGCCTCGATGATGGCGCCGACGAGGCGCGAGACGCCGATGCCGTAGGAGCCCATCTCGACCGGGACCGAATCCCCGTCGGGACCGGTCACGACCGCGCGCATCCGCCCCGAATATTTCGTGCCGAAATAGAAGATCTGACCGACCTCGATGCCGCGCGCCTGACGGCGGCGCATGTCAGGAACGCGCCGCTCGAACTCCGCCGGGTCGTGCTTCTCGTCGGTCGCGGCGTACCAGCCGGCGATGTAGTCCTGCACGGTGGGCGAATCCGGATCGATGGTGTTCTCGTCGAGCTGCACGACGTCGCTGTCGAAATGGAGCTCGCTCTCGCCGGTGTCGGCCTGGACGTGGAACTCGTGGCTGAGATCGCCGCCGATGGGGCCGGTATCGGCGCGCACCGGGATCGGCGTCAGCCCCATCCGCTTGAAGGTCTTCATATAGGCGACGAACATCTTGAAATAGGCGGCGACCGCCGCGCGCTTGTCGACGTCGAAGGAATAGGCGTCCTTCATCAGGAACTCGCGCCCGCGCATGACGCCGAAGCGCGGCCTTACCTCGTCGCGGAACTTCCATTGGATGTGATAGAGGTTCTTCGGCAGGTCGCGATAGCTCTTGATGCTGTGGCGGAAGATGTCGGTGATCTGCTCTTCATTGGTGGGGCCGTAGAGCATCGCCCGCTCGTGCCGGTCGGTGATGCGCAGCATCTCCTTGCCGTAATCGTCGTAACGGCCGCTTTCCTGCCACAACTCGGCCGGCTGGATGGTCGGCATCAGCACTTCGAGCGCGCCGGCGGCGTCCTGCTCCTCGCGCACGATCTGCTCCACTTTCTTGAGCACGCGCAAGCCAAGCGGCAACCAGGAGTAGATCCCGGCGCTCGACTGGCGGATCATGCCGGCGCGCAGCATCAGCCGATGCGAGACGATCTGCGCCTCGCTCGGAGTCTCTCGCAGCAAGGGCAGGAAATAGGCGGAAAGACGCATCAGACCCCGTTCTGCCGCCAAAGGCGGCGCGACTTTAGGCAAGGCGGTGGCGGATGTCCATGCGCGGCCGGCGCGGACGAACTTCCTGCGGGAGCTCGCCTATCGCTTCGCGTCCCGGCACGCCGCCAGCAGCATGTCGCGCTCGTTGTCGCCGATCGGCTCGCCGTTGAAATAGACGCGGCCGTCGCGCAGCGCCACCACGCCCACGGCCGCCTTGCCGCGCAGCAAGGGAGAATTGGCGGAAACCCCATAACGCTTCTGTAGAAAAACGCCCACGTCGATCGGAAAGTTCCCGGCCGCGTGCGGCGCGCCGCTCGGGAGGTCGGCAGGCGCCACGGCATCGCCATTGACGTCGACGCCCGGCCGATAATCGGCGCCCGGTGCCGCCGAGGCGCCGCCGAGGCTGGCGCAGAGATCGGGAGAGATGAGGATGCGGCCCTGGCCCGATACCGACAAGCCGCCGGGCGGCGGCGGCGGGATCGGATCTTCGATGCCGGGCGGCGGCGTTACTTGCCGTTGGCCGAAAGCCGGCGCCGCGGCGAGCAGCGCAAGCGCTGCCATAATGGTGCGTCGCATGGAAGAAATACTAGCGCGGCGAGATAAATCCAGCCATCGCGACGCAATAGCCGTTGTTGCACAGATTTTAGATGACGAGCCAAGAAGAGTTTCATACAATCGCGCCGCCTGCAACGGTCGCGCGCAAGATTGCGACAAGGCCCAGGTTTAGGGAGGAATGCCGTTAAGCAACGGTCGGGGGAGACGGTCCCGCAGAACAAGGCCGAGCCTTAACCGCAGTAAGCTCCGGGCAAGATCACGCGGTGATCTTGCCCTCATTTTTTGGCCGCTCGCCGCATCAAGGTCGCTTGTCGCCGGTGGCTCTGCGCCTTTTGGGCGCGGATGACGCCTTGGCGTGTCGCCAGGGCGGATCGAGGGCGAGAATTTTTTGGTAGGCCGGACACCAATCCTGGTGGGCGCCCGGGAGATAGCCGAGGCTCATCAGGAACTCGCCGACGATCTCGCCGCCGGTGAAACGAAAGGTCTTTTTGAAGAGGCCGACCCAGGCCGCCTTGGACAGCGGATGGTGGCTGTCGAGCCAGGCGGCAAAGGAGCCGTGGCTGTCGCGGATCGCCAGGAGGCGCCCGGCGTTGTCGATGGCGGCGTCGATCTTGAGCCGGTTGCGGATGATGCGCGCATCGCCCAGCAGCCGGCGGCGGTCGCGGTCGTCGAAGCGCGCCACGCGGTCGAGGTCGAAGCCGGCAAAAGCCTCGGCGAAGGCGGCGCGCTTGGCGAGGATGGTGAGCCAGGAGAGCCCGGCCTGGTTGATCTCCAGCACCAAGCGCTCGAACAGCACCGCGTCATCGCGCGAGGGGAAGCCGTATTCGCGGTCGTGATAGGGGCCGTGGAGGGGATGGCCCGGGGCGTTTCGGCAATAGGTGGCGCTCATGACGGGCGGAAGCTGATCAGGCCGGAGGTGGCAAGGACATAGAAGCCGAGCCAGAGCACCGCCGCCCCCAGCGTGGCAAGACCCGCCTTGAGCCACAGCCGCGGATTGGCCGGAGCGCCCGCGGCATGGCCGATATCGCCCTTCTCCAGCGGCCGCACGCCAATCGGTAGAACGGCAAAGAGCACCATCCACCAGATGATGACATAAGCGACGATGCCCTGGAACCAGGTCATCCCGAGCTCTAGACCTGTTCCAGCTCCACCAGCGTGCCGCAGAAATCCTTGGGATGCAGGAACAGGATCGGCTTGTCATGGGCGCCCGGCTTCGGCTCGCCGTCGCCCAGGACCCGGGCTCCCTCGGCCTTCAGCTTGTCGCGCGCGGCAAAGATGTCGTTTACCTCGTAGCAGACGTGATGCACGCCCCCGTTGGGGTTGCGGTGGAGGAAGTCCAGCACCGGAGAGTCCGCGCCGAAGGGCTCCAGCAGCTCGATCTTGGTGTTGTCCAAGGTGACGAACACCACGATGACGCCGTGAAGCGGAACCGGCGTGGGCTCCGACACCTTGGCACCCAAGGTATCGCGATAGACCGCCGCCGCCTGCCGCACATCCGGCACCACGATGGCGATATGGTTAAGCCTGCCGATCATCCAGTCTCTCTCCTGTCAAATCCGCACCAGATGTACCTCGGTCACCGGCTTTTTTCCATGCCAGGCGCGCAGCGAGCGCCGGACCGCCAGCCGCGCCGCCTCGCGCAGCGCCGCGTCGTCGCGCCGCGCCTTGGGCTCGAGATCCTCGATCGCCTGGCTCACGCGCTGGCGCAGCTCGCCGGTCAGCGCCGCGTCCTCCTCGGCGCTGCCGAGGCCGTGCACCGTCACTTGCGGCGGCGCCTGCAGCCTGCCGTCGCGGTCGACGACGATGGTGGCGAGCGCGGCGCCGTTGAAGGTCATCTTCTGGCGCGAGCGCAGCGCCTCGCCGCCCACCGGCAAGAGGCGCTTGCCGTCGACGACGAGGCGGCCGGTCGGCACCTCGCCGATGACCGCCGCCGGTCCCGGCGCCAGCTTCACCACCTCGCCGTTGCGCGTCACCACCGTCTGCGGCACCTGGCACTGCTCGGCGAGCCGCGCCTGCGCCAGGAGGTGCCGCGTCTCGCCATGCACCGGCACGGCGATCCGCGGCCGGACGAACTGATACATGCGCGCAAGCTCGTCCTGCGCCGGATGGCCCGAGACGTGGACGAGATGGTCCTGCTCGGTGATGATCTCGACGCCGAGGCCGGCGAGCCGGTTCTGCAGCCGATCGATGGCGCGCTCGTTGCCGGGGATCTTGCGCGAGGAGAAGATCACGGTGTCGCCCTGCTCGAGCACGATCTCGGGATGGTCGTCCTCGGCGATGCGGGCGAGCGCCGAGCGCGGCTCGCCCTGGCTGCCGGTGCACACCAGCAGCACTTTCTCGCGCGGCAGATAGGCCGCCTCCTCGTCGGTGAGGAAGGGCGGCACCCCCTCGAGATAGCCGGTTTCGCGCGCGGCATGCTCGATGCGCCAGAGCGAGCGCCCGACCAGCGCCGCATGCCGGTCATGCGCCGCCGCCGCCGCCGCGGCGGAGCCGAGCCGCGCCACGTTCGACGCGAAGCAGGCGATGACGACGCGCTGGCGGCAGCGCCCGACCAGCTCGATGAGCGAGCGCCGCACCTCGGCCTCGGAGCCCGCCTCGCCCGGGCGCAGCGCGTTGGTGCTGTCGCAGATCATGGCGAGGATGCCCTCCTCGCCGAGCCGGCGCAGCCGATCGAGGTCGGAGCACTCTCCCACCAGCGGATTGGGATCGAATTTCCAATCGCCGGTGTGGAAGACGCTGCCGAGCGGCGTGCGCAGCACCACGGCGTTGGGCTCCGGGATCGAATGGGTGAGCGTCACCAGCTCGATCTCGAAGGGTCCCACCGAGAAGCTGCCGGACATCGGCACCTCGATGATCGGCACCTCGTGCTCGAAATCGGCTTCGATCAGCTTCTGGCGCAGCACCGCGGCGGTAAACGGCGTGGCATAGACCGGGCAGCGCAGGCGCGGCCAGAGATAGGGAATGGCGCCGATATGGTCCTCATGCGCGTGGGTGACGACGAGCCCCTCGAGCTCGCCCGCGCGTTCGGCGATGAAGCCGGGGTCAGGCATGATGACGTCGACGCCGGGCAGCGTGTCGTCGGCAAAGGAGATGCCGCAATCCACCATCAGCCAGCGCCCGCCATAGCCGTACAGCGACAGGTTCATGCCGATCTCGCCGACGCCGCCCAGCGCCAGGAAGGCAAACTCGTCGGGTCGGTTGGGAGCGGCGAGCGGCGCGTCGGTCATGCCGGCTTCTTCTGGTTGCGCTCATAGACGAGGCGCAGGCCCCAGAGCGTGAGGTTGGGATCGACGTGCTCGATGACGGCGGTGGCGCCGTCGAACAGCGGCGCCAGCCCGCCGGTGGCGACGACCACCATCGGCGCGCCGAATTCCTGCTTGATGCGGCTCACCAGCCCCTCGACCAGGCCGATATAGCCCCAGAACAGGCCGGATTGCATGCAAGCGACCGTATCCTTGCCGATGACGTGGTCGATGCGCCGGATGCGCACGCTGGGCAGCTTCGCCGCCGCCATATGCAGCGCGGTGAGCGACAGGTTGATGCCCGGCGCGATGACGCCGCCGCAGTAATTGCCGTTCCTGTCGACGACGTCGAAATTGGTCGCGGTGCCGAAATCGACGACCACCAGCGGCCGCTTGTAGCGGTCGTGCGCCGCCACGGTGTTGACCAGGCGGTCGGCGCCGACTTCCTCCGGCCGGTCGACCAGCGCCTTCGCTCCCAGCACCACCCCCGGCTCGCCGACCACCAGCGGCTCGCTGTTGCAATAGCGCCGGCAGAGAGTGATCAGGTTGAAATTGGCCTCGGGCACGACGCTGGCGATGATCGAGCCGGTAAGCCCGCGCCGGACCAGCCCTTCGAGCGCCAGCAGGTGGTCGAGCCAGACGACGTATTCGTCGGCGGTGCGCTTAGCCTCGGTGGCGGCGCGCCAGGCGCCCTTGAGCTGGTCGCCCTCCCAGACGGAGAACACCGTGTTGGTGTTGTTGGCGTTGATGGCAAGCAGCATGAAGCCTCCTCTCACCGCGCCGCCGGGAAAACGTCGCCGGCGGCGATGCGCTGCCGCGCCGTGCCGGTATCGAGCAGCAGCGCGCCGTCCTCGTCGAGGCCGGCGAAGCGCCCTTCGCTCTCGCCTTGGGGCAGCCGCACGCGGATCGGCTGGCCGAGGCCCCGCGCGCGGGCGAGCCAGCCCCGGCGCAGCGGCGCAAAGCCGTGCTCGAGCCACCGCTCATACCAGATATGGAAGGAGCGGGCGACCGCTTCCAGCAGCGTCTCGACCGCGACCGGCGCGGCGCCGGCGGCGGCGAGAGAAGTGGCGGGATAGTCGCCGGTTGCGGGAAAGGAGGCGAGGTTGACGCCGATCCCGACCACCAGCCAGTCGATCCGCCCCTCGCCCGCCGCCTGGGATTCCAGCAGGATGCCGCTGACCTTGCGGCCGTCGACGAGCACGTCGTTGGGCCATTTATAGGCAAGCTCGGCGGCCTCCGGCAGCAGCGGCAGCACCGCCTCGCCGACGGCAAGCGCGCCGGCGAAGCCGAGCTGCGCCGAGGCGCCGGCCGAGCGCTCCGGCCGCAGCAGGATCGACATATAGAGATTGCCCGGCGGCGAGACCCAGGCCCGGCCGCGCCGGCCCCGCCCCGCCCGCTGAGCCAGCGCCGAAATCAGCGTCCCCGCCGGCGCGCCGGCGGCCGCCTGGCGCTTGGCCTCTTCATTGGTGCTGTCGAGCTCGGCGAAGCGGTGGAGACGGAAGAAGGCCGGCAGGCCGGAGCCGCCGGTCATCCCGGGAAGAGCGTGATGCTGGCAAGCTCGGCGCTGCCGATGACCGGCGCGGGGAAGACGACGAAGAGCAGGATCGCCAGCGCCGAGATCAGCAGCACCGCCTGCATCTCGCGGCCGATCACCGGGTCGAAAGCGGCTTTGGGCGGGTCGAAATACATGATCTTGACGATGCGCACGTAGTAATAGGCCCCCACCACGCTGGTCAGCACGCCGATCACGGCGAGCCAGAAGAGCCGGGCGTCGATGGCGGACATGAAAATGTAGAATTTGGCGAAGAATCCGGCGAGCGGCGGGATGCCGGCCATGGAGAACATGAAGATGGCGAGCGCCGCCGCCAGCATCGGCTGGGTGCGCGCCAGCCCGGCCAGATCCTCGATGCCCTCGACGAGACGCCCCTGGCGGCGCATGCACAGAATGACCGCGAAGGTGCCGACGTTCATGAAGATATAGATCGCCATGTAGACGAGGATGCCGCGCACGCCCGCGGGGGTGCCGGCGGCAAGGCCGATCAAGGCGTAGCCGACATGGCCGATGGAGCTGTAGGCCATCAGGCGCTTGATGTTGCGCTGGTTGATGGCGGCGAGCGCGCCGAGGATCATCGAGGCGACCGAGATCGCCATGATGATCTGCTGCCATTGGTCGACCAGCTCGCCGAAGGCGTAGATCATGACGCGGATGAAGAGCGCCAGCGCCGCGGTCTTGGGCGCGACCGAGAAGAAGGCGGTGGCCGGCGTCGGCGCGCCTTCATAGACGTCGGGCGTCCACATGTGGAAGGGCACGGCCGAGACCTTGAAGGCGAGGCCGACGGCGAGGAAGACGATGCCGATGATGAGGCCGATCGACACGTTGGCGGCATCGAGCGTATGGGCCAGCGTGTCGAAATTGGTGCTGCCGGCGAAGCCGTAGACCATCGAGGCGCCATAGAGCAGCATGCCCGAGGAGAGCGCGCCCAGGACAAAGTATTTGAGCCCCGCCTCGCTCGAGCGCGTGACGTCGCGCTGGAAGCTGGCGATGACGTAAAGCGCCAGGTTCTGCAGCTCGAGGCCGATATAGAGCGAAATGAGGTCGTTGGCGGTGACCATCATGAGCATGCCGGTGGTGGCGAGCAGCACCAGCACGGGATACTCGAAGCGCGCCACCCCCTCGCGCTCGCCGAAGCGCATGGCGAGGACGATCGAGAAGGCGGAGCCGATCAGCACCAGCACGCTCATGAAGGCGCCGAACCCGTCGGTGACGATCATGCCGTAGAGGCTCACCTGGCGCTCATAGCCGAAGCCCATGACCAGCGCCGCGGCGACCGCCAGCACGACGACGCCGAGCCAGCCGATCTCGCGCGCGACGTAGGCGCCGTGCTGGAAGACGCCGAGGACGAGCAGCACCATGGCGCTCGCGGCGAGGAACATCTCCGGCAGCGCCGGCAGGAAATTGGGGAGCGCGTCGGTCATCGCTTACCGCTCGGCGAGCCTGGTCGCCGCGTTCTCATGGAGCGAAAGCTGCACGCGCTCGATGAGCTTGGCGAGGGAGGGTTGCATGGGCTTGAGGAAGGAGCCGGGATAGACCCCCATCCACAGCACGACGGCGATCATCGGCGCGAAGACGGCGACCTCGCGCCAGGAGAGATCGAGCATCGCGCGCACGTCGGCGCGGGTGACGACGCCGAAGATGACGCGGCGATAGAGGTAGAGCATGTAGGCGGCGCCGAGGATCATGCCGCTGGTGGCGAAGAACGCCACCCAGGTATTGACCTCGAAGGCGCCGACCAGCGACAGGAATTCGCCGACGAAGCCGCTGGTGCCGGGCAGGCCCACCGAGGCGAGCATGAACACCATGAAGACCGTGGCGTATTTCGGCATGGTGTCGGCGAGCCCGCCATAGCGCGCGATCTCGCGCGTGTGCAGGCGGTCGTAGACCACGCCGACGCAAAGGAAGAGCGCGGCGGAGACGATGCCGTGGCTCAGCATCTGCACCATGGCGCCTTGCAGCCCCTCCGAGGTCATGGTGAAGGTGCCCATGGTGACGAAGCCCATATGCGCCACCGAGGAATAGGCGATGAGCTTCTTCATGTCGTCCTGCGCCAGCGCCACCAGCGAGGTGTAGATGATGGCGACGATGCTGAGCGTGAAGATGAAGGGCGCAAGCTCGTGCGAGGCGACCGGGAAGAGCGGCAGGGAGAAGCGGATGAAGCCGTAGCCGCCCATCTTCAGCAGCACCCCCGCCAGGATCACCGAGCCCGCGGTCGGCGCCTCGACATGCGCGTCCGGCAGCCAGGTATGCACCGGCCACATCGGCACCTTGACGGCAAAGGAGGCGAAGAAGGCGAGCCAGAGCCAGGTCTGCAGCCCCGCCGGCAGGCCGCGGTCGAGCGCCTCGACGATGTCGGTCGAGCCGATCTGATAGTAGATCGCCAGGATGGCGAGCAGCATCAGCACCGAGCCCAGCAGCGTGTAGAGGAAGAACTTGAAGGCGGCGTAGACCCGCCGCGCCCCGCCCCAGACGCCGATGATGAGGAACATCGGGATGAGCACGCCCTCGAAGAAGACGTAGAAGACGACGAAGTCGAGGGCGCAGAACATGCCGACCATGAGCGTTTCCATGACCAGGAACGCGACCATGTATTCCTTCACCCGGTCGGTGATCGACGCCCAGCTCGACACGACGCAGATCGGCGTGAGGAAGGTGGAGAGCAGCACGAAGAACAGCGAGACGCCGTCGATGCCGAGGTGATAGAAGATGTGGAACCCCGGCAGCCACGGCGCCAGCTCGACGAACTGGAAATCGGCCTGGGCGGGATCGAAATCGGCCCACAGCACCAGCGAGAGCGCAAGCTCGATCAGCGAGGTCCAGAGCGCGATCCAGCGGGCGTTGCGCGCCACCGCCTCCGCCGGCCCGCGCAGCACCAGGATGAAGAGCGCGCCCAAAAGCGGCAGGAAGGTGACGAGGGTCAGGAGTGGCCAGCTTTGCATGGCGCCGCTCAGCCTCCGATCTGCCGCAGGAGATACCACGAGACGAGCGCCACCACGCCGATCAGCATGACGAAGGCGTAGTGGTAGAGATATCCCGTCTGCAGCCGGCTTGCCCGCACCGCGAGCCGGGTCGCGGTCGCGGCGACGCCGTCGGGCCCGAGCCCGTCGATCACCGTGCCGTCGCCGCGCTTCCAGAAGGCGAGGCCCAGCACCATGGCCGGCCGCACGAAGAGCGCGTCATAGAGCTCGTCGAAATACCACTTGTTGAGCAGGAAGAGGTAGATCGGCCGAAGGTTGCGGGCAACGACCGCCGGGATCCCCGGCCGCCGGATATAGGCGAGCCAAGCCACGGCGATGCCGAGAAGACCCATGACGAAGGGCGAGAGCCCGACCCAAAGCGGCGCGTGATGCGCCGCCTCGAGGCTCGCATGCTCCGGCAGCACCAGGATCGAATCGCGCCAGAAGGCTTCCCGCCCCTCGCCGACGAAGTCGTTGTAGCCGAGCCAGCCGGCGAAGATCGCGCCCGCCGCCAGCACCACCAGCGGCAGGATCATCACCTGCGGCGATTCATGGACGTGGTGCATCGCCTCCGCGCTGGCGCGCGGCGCGCCGTGGAAGGTGAGAAACAGCAGCCGCCAGGAATAGAAGGCGGTGAGGAAGGCGGCGGCGACGCCGAGGCAGAAGGCGTAGAGGCCGACGCCGCTGCCCGAGGCCCAGGCGGCCTCGAGGATCACGTCCTTGGAGAAATAGCCGGCAAACGGCGGGATGCCGGCGAGCGCCAGGCTGCCGATCCACATCAGCGCGTAGGTCATCGGCACCAGCCGCCAGATGCCGCCCATCTTGCGCATGTCCTGCTCGCCGGACATGGCGTGGATGACGGAACCCGCGCCGAGGAAGAGCAGCGCCTTGAAGAAGGCATGGGTCATGAGATGGAAGATCGCCGCGGAATAGGCCGAGACGCCGGCGGCGAAGAACATGTAGCCGAGCTGGCTGCAGGTGGAATAGGCGATGACCCGCTTGATGTCGTTCTGCGCCATGCCGATGCTGGCGGCGAAGAGCGCGGTGCTGCCGCCGACGACGCAGACCACGGCGAGCGCCACGGGCGCGTATTCGAAGAGCGGCGACAGCCGCACCACCATGAAGACGCCGGCGGTGACCATGGTCGCGGCATGGATCAGCGCCGAGACCGGCGTCGGGCCCTCCATCGCGTCGGGCAGCCAGGTATGAAGGCCGAGCTGCGCCGACTTCCCCATGGCGCCGATGAACAGCAGGATGCAGGTGACGGTGAGCGCGTCGACCTGCCAGCCGAGGAAGACGAAGGGCGTGTGCGCGAAATTGGGCGCGGCGTCGAACACGGTGCCGAAATGCAGCGAGCCGAACAGCGCATAGACGGCGAAGATGCCGAGCGCGAAGCCGAAATCGCCGATGCGGTTGACGATGAACGCCTTGATCGCAGCGGCGTTGGCCGAGGGGCGGTCGTACCAGAAGCCGATCAGCAGGTAGGAGCAGAGGCCGACGCCCTCCCAGCCGAAGAAGAGCTGCACGAAATTATCGGCCGTCACCAGCATCAGCATGAAGAAGGTGAAGAAGCTGAGATAGGACATGAAGCGCGGTATGGACTTGTCGTGCGCCATGTAGCCCACGGAATAGACGTGGACCATGGACGAGACCACCGCCACCACCGCCACCATCACCGCGCTCAAGGGATCGAAGCGCAGCGCCCACTGCACCTGGAGGTCGCCGGTGTCGATCCAGGTGAAGAGATTGGTGGTGACGCCGTGGCCGTTGAGGACGACGTCGACGAACAGCACGACGCCGAAGACCGCGGCGAGGCCGACGCCGGCGCAGGCGACGATCTGCGCGCCGCGGTCGCCGATCCAGCGGCCGAAGAAGCCGGCGATGAACGCGCCCAGAAGCGGCAGGAAGATGGCTGCGACCGTCACCGGATTAGCCCTTCATGAGGTTGATGTCTTCGACCGCGATGCTGCCGCGGTTGCGGAAATAGACGACGAGGACGGCGAGCCCGATCGCCGCCTCGGCCGCCGCCACGGTGAGCACGAACATGGCGAAGACCTGGCCGACGAGGTCGTGGAGGAAGGCGGAAAAGGCGATGAAATTGATGTTGACCGCGAGCAGCATCAGCTCGATCGACATCAGGATGATGATGACGTTCTTGCGGTTGAGGAAGATGCCGAAGATGCCCAGCGTGAACAGGATGGCGGCGACCGTCAGATAATGGGCGAGACCGATCTCGAGCATGCTCACACCCCCTGCCGCGGCCGGACCTTGACGATCTCCAGCGTCGCCTCGCGCCGGCGCGCCACCTGCGCGGCGATGCTCTGCTTGCGCACGTCGCCGCGCGCGCGCAGCGTCAGCACGATGGCGCCGATCATGGCGACGAGCAGGATCATTCCCGCGGCCTGGAAGACGTAGATGTAGCGGGTATAGAGGAGCTGCCCCAGCGCCGCGGTGTTGGTGACGCTTGCCGGCGACGGCGACGGCGCGGCGATCGCCTTCATCACGTCGGGCGCCACCGCCCAGGCGCCGAACACCAGGACGAGCTCGACCAGCAGCATCAGCCCGACCAGCGCGCCGATCGGCAGGTATTGCAGGAAGCCCTGGCGCAGCTCGACGAAATTGATGTCGAGCATCATGACGACGAACAGGAACAGCACCGCCACCGCGCCGACATAGACGATGACCAGGATGAGCGCCAGGAACTCGGCGCCCATCATCACGAAGAGCCCCGCCGCGTTGAAGAAGGCGAGGATGAGGAAGAGCACGGAATGCACCGGGTTGCGCGCGGCGATCACCATCACGCCCGACGCCACGGTGAGCGCGGCGAAGAGATAGAAGCAGAGGGCCTGGACGATCATCGGCGGCCTACCGGTAGGGCGCGTCGACGGCGAGGTTGCGCGCGATCTGCGCCTCCCAGCGGTCGCCGTTCGCCAGCAGCTTGTCCTTGTCGTAGTACAGCTCCTCGCGCGTCTCGGTGGCGAATTCGAAATTGGGGCCCTCGACGATGGCGTCCACCGGGCAGGCCTCCTGGCAGAAGCCGCAATAGATGCACTTCGTCATGTCGATGTCATAGCGCGTGGTGCGGCGGCTGCCGTCCTCGCGCGGCTCGGCCTCGATGGTGATGGCGAGCGCCGGGCAGATCGCCTCGCACAGCTTGCAGGCGATGCAGCGCTCCTCGCCGTTGGGATAGCGCCGCAATGCGTGCTCGCCGCGGAAGCGCGGGCTGAGCGGCCCTTTCTCGTAGGGGTAGTTCACCGTCACCGGCGGCTTGAACATGTATCTCAAGGTGAGCCACAGCCCCGCCGCCAGTTCGGAGAGCAGGACGGCGCGCGCGCCGCGGTCGAGGATGGCCATGGGATCGGTCCCTATTTCGGCAGCCAGCCCGTCGCCACCAGCACGCCGGCGGTCAGGACCAGCCAGAACAGCGACAGCGGCAGGAACACCTTCCAGCCCAGCCGCATCAATTGATCATAGCGGAAGCGCGGCACGGTGGCGCGCACCCAGAGGAAGCAGAAGAGCACGGCCGAGACCTTGAGCGCGAACCAGAACCCGGCCCAGAGATGCGCGGGGATGCCGGTGAACGGCTCCCAATTGAAGGGCGCGAGCCAGCCGCCCAGGAACAGGATGCTGGTCATCGCGCTCATCAGGATCATGCTGCCGTATTCGCCGAGATAGAAGAGCGCGAAGCTCATCGCCGAATACTCGACGAAGAAGCCCGCCACCAGCTCGCTCTCGCCTTCCGGCAGATCGAAGGGCGAGCGGTTGGTCTCCGCCAGCACCGAGACGAAGAAGACCACGAACATCGGCAGCAGCGGGATGCAGTACCAGACGGTGCGTTGCGCCTCGACGATGGCGGTGAGGTTGAGCGAGCCGGCGCAGAGCAGCACCGAGACGATGACGAAGCCCATCGACACTTCGTAGGACACCATCTGCGCCGCCGAGCGCAAGGCGCCGAGAAAGGCGTATTTCGAGTTCGACGACCAGCCGGCCATGACGATGCCGTAGACGCCGAGCGAGCTGATGGCGAAGAGGTAGAGGATGCCGACATTGATGTTGGCGAGCACGACGCCCTTGTCGAAGGGGATCACCGCCCAGGCGACGAGGCTCAAGCTGAAGGTGATGATCGGCGCGGCGAGGAAGACGACGCTGTTGGCGCCGCTCGGGATCACCGTCTCCTTGAGCAGCAGCTTGGCGCCGTCGGCGATCGGCTGCAACAGCCCGAAGGGGCCGACGACGTTGGGGCCCTTGCGGAGCTGCGCCCAGGCCAGCACCTTGCGCTCGACATAGGTGAGATAGGCGATCGCCAGCAGCAGCGGCAGGATGATGGCCAAGATCTCGATCACCGTGATCACCACCGGGAGCGCATAGCCCTGCCAGAACTCAGCCATGGGTCCCCGTCTTCTGCCGGCTCTCGGCGCCCATCGTCGCCGCGCACGCCGCCATGGTCGGCGAGGCGCGGCTGATCGGGTCGGTGCGATAGAAATCGTCGATGGGATAGGCGAAGGGCGCGGCGACGACGGCGCCGTCCTTGCCAAAGGCGCCCCAAGGCGCCGGCATCACCGCCTCGAGGGCGGCGAAAACCGGGTTCGCCGCCAGCATCCGCTTGCGGAGCTGCGGCAGCGAATCGTAGGGCAGCCGGCGGCCGAGCGCGTCCGACAGCGCGCGCAGGATCTTCCAATCCTCGCGCGCATCGCCGGGCGGGAAGACGGCGCGGCGGCCGAGCTGGACGCGGCCCTCGGTGTTGACGTAGGTCGCGTCCTTCTCGGTATAGGCGGCGCCGGGCAGCACCACATCGGCGCGGCGGGCGCCGGCATCGCCGTGATGGCCCTGATAGATGACGAAGGCCTTGCCGAGCCGGCTTGCGTCGATCTCGTCGGCGCCGAGGAGATAGACGATCTCGACCTCGCCGGTCTCGCAGCCGCGCAGGATGGCGGCGATGTCGCGCCCTTGCGGCCCCGGCACGAAGCCGAGATCGAGCCCGCCCACCCGCGCCGCCGCGCGGTGCAACACGTTAAAGCCGTTCCAGCCCTCGCGCACCATGCCGGCGCTCTCGGCGAGCCGGCGCGCCAAGGCCAGGATGGCGCCGCCGTCGGCCCGCGTCAGCGCCCCCTGGCCCAGGATCAGCATCGGGTGCTTGGCCGATTGCAGCGCCGGCAGCCAATCGTGCTTGCCCTCGACCAGCGCGCTCAGCGTCTCGGGACCGCCGCCGAGCAGAGTGACGGGGAAGGTGAGATCGAGCGCCGGACCGATTGCCGCCGGCTTCAACGCGCCCTGCAGCCAGCGCTTGCGCAGCCGGGCATTGAGCAGGGGCGCCTCGCGCCTGGGATTGGTGCCGATCAGCAGGCAGGCATCGGCCTGGTCGATGCCGGCGATGGTGGTGTTGAAGAGATAGCCCGCGCGGCAGGCGGGATCGAGCGCCGCGCCGTCCTGCCGGCAATCGAGATGGGGCGAACCCAGCGCCGTCATCAGGTCCTTGAGCGCCAGCATCGCCTCGCAATCGACGAGGTCGCCGGCGATGGCGGCCATGCGGCCGCCCGGCACGCCCTTCATCCGCGCGGCGACCGCGGCGAAGGCGTCGGCCCATTCCGCCTCGACCAGCTTGCCGTCGCGGCGGATATAGGGCCGGTCGAGCCGCCGGCGCGTCAGCCCGTCGACGGCAAAACGCGTCTTGTCGGAGATCCACTCCTCGTTCACGTCCTCGTTGAGCCGCGGCAGCACGCGCAGCACCTGCGGGCCGCGGCTGTCGACGCGGATGTTGGAGCCTATGGCGTCGAGCACGTCGACGGATTCGATCTTGCGCAGCTCCCAGGGCCGCGCCGCGAAAGCGTAGGGCTTGGAGGTCAGCGCCCCCACCGGACAGAGATCGATGATGTTGGCGGAAAGCTCGGAGGTGAGCGCGCGCTCGATATAGGTGCCGATCTCCATGTTCTCGCCGCGGCCGGTGGCGCCCAGCTCCTCCACGCCGGCGACGTCGGTGAGAAAGCGGACGCAGCGCGTGCAGTGGATGCAGCGCGTCATGCTGGTGGCGACCAGCGGCCCGAAATCCTTGTCCTTCACCGCGCGCTTGTTCTCGAGGAAGCGGCCGCGGTCGAAGCCATAGGCCATGGCCTGGTCCTGCAGGTCGCATTCGCCGCCCTGGTCGCAGATCGGGCAGTCCAGCGGGTGGTTGATGAGCAGGAACTCCATCACCCCGCGCCGCGCCTTCTTCGCCGTCTCGCTGTCGGTGTGGATGACCATGCCGTCCGTCGCCGGCATGGCGCAGGAGGCGATCGGCTTCGGCGCCTTCTCCTGCTCGACCAGGCACATGCGGCAATTGCCGGCGATCGCCAGGCGCTCGTGGAAGCAGAAATGCGCCACCTCGACGCCGGCCTGCTGGCAGGCCTGCAGCACCGTCGTGCCGGCCGGCACTTCGACCGCGATCCCGTTGATGGTGAGCTTGGGCATGGTCCTGTCTCTCGTCCCTAGGAGCCTATGCCGCGCGCCGCGACGCGGCCTCGCGATACTCCTTGATGCGCCGCTCCATCTCCGGGCGGAAATGGCGGATGAGGCCCTGGATCGGCCAAGCGGCGGCATCGCCCAGAGCGCAGATGGTATGCCCCTCGATCTCGTAGGAGACCTCGAGCAGCACGTCGATCTCCTCGACCGAGGCGTTGCCTTTCACCATGCGCTCCATCACCCGCCACATCCAGCCGGTGCCTTCGCGGCAGGGGGTGCATTGGCCGCAGCTCTCATGCTTGTAGAATTTGGCGAGCCGTGCGATCGCCCTGACGATATCGGTGGATTTGTCCATGACGATGACGGCGGCGGTGCCGAGGCCGCTCTTCACGTCGCGCAGCGCGTCGAAGTCCATCAGCACGCCGTCGCACACCGATTTCGGAATCACCGGCACCGAGGAGCCGCCGGGGATGATGCCGAGCAGATTGTCCCAGCCGCCGCGCACGCCGCCGGCATGGCGCTCGACCAGCTCCTTCAGCGGAATGCCCATCGCCTCCTCGACATTGCACGGCTTCTCGACGTGGCCGGAAATGCAGAAGATCTTGGTGCCTTCGTTCTTCGGCCGGCCGATGCCGGCGAACCAGGAGGCACCGCGGCGCAGGATGGCCGGCACCACGGCGATGGTCTCGACGTTGTTGACCGTGGTGGGGCAGCCATAGAGCCCGACCGCCGCCGGAAAGGGCGGCTTCAAGCGCGGCTGGCCCTTCTTGCCCTCGAGGCTCTCCAGCAGTCCGGTCTCCTCGCCGCAGATATAGGCGCCGGCGCCGCGATGGAGATAAAGCTCGAAATCATAGCCGGAGCCGCAGGCATTCTTGCCGATGAGACCGGCCGCATAGGCCTCGTCGATCGCCGCTTGCAGGCGCTTCGCCTCGTTGACGAACTCGCCGCGGATATAGATGTAGCCGTGATGGGCGCCCATGCCGGCGGCGGCCAGCAGACAGCCCTCCACCAGCTTCTGCGGGTCGTGGCGGATGATGTCGCGGTCCTTGCAGGTGCCGGGCTCGGACTCGTCGGCGTTGACGACGAGATAGGTCGGCCGGTCGGATTGCTTGGGCATGAACGACCACTTGACCCCGGTCGGGAAGCCGGCGCCGCCGCGGCCGCGCAGGCCGGAGTTCTTCACCTCGTTGACGATCCAGTCGCGCCCCTTGAGGATGAGCTCGCGCGTCCCGTCCCAATCGCCGCGCGCGCGCGCGCCGGGGAGGTGCCAGTCGTGCAGGCCGTAGAGGTTGGTGAAGATGCGGTCCTTGTCGCTGAGCATCAGGGCTTGCCTTCGGCGAAAGAGAGTTCTGTGAGCGTCTGCGGCCCGCCTTCGGGCGCCGAGGTTTGGCGTCCCCTGGCCGAGCCCGGCGGCGGCGCCTCGCCGCGCTTCAGGGCGTCGATCAGCCGCTCGGTGGCGGCGGCGTCGAGGTCCTCGTAGAAATCGTCGTTGACCTGGACGATCGGCGCGTTGACGCAGGCGCCCAGGCATTCGACCTCCGCCAAGGTGAACTCGCCGTCGGGCGTGGTTTCGCCGATGGCGATGCCGAGCTTCTTCTCGCAGGCCCGCACCACCTTGTCCGAGCCGCTGAGCCAGCACGGGGTCGTCGTGCAGATCTGGAAGAAATGCCGGCCGACCGGCTTCAAATTGAGCATGGAGTAGAAAGTGGCGACCTCGTAGACGCGAATGCGCGCCATGCCCAGCATGTCCGCCACCACGTCCATCGCCGCCCGCGGCAGCCAGTTGTCGTGCTGGCGCTGCGCCAGGTCGAGCAGCGGCAGCACCGCGCTCGCCTGCCGGCCCGGCGGATATTTCGCGATATGCGCCTTGGCCTTCGCCAGGTTCTCGGGCGTGAAGGCGAAGCTCGGGGGCTGCTCGACCGGCGCGTCGCTCTCCCCGCTCATCGGTCGATGCTCCCGAAGACGATGTCCATCGAGCCGATGATGGCGACGATGTCCGCCAGCATGTGGCCGCGGCCGATGAAGTCGACGGCCTGCAGGAAGGCGAAATCGGGACAGCGGATCTTGCAGCGGTAAGGCCGGTTGGTGCCGTCGGAGACGAGATAGACGCCGAGCTCGCCCTTTGGCGCCTCGGTCGCGGTGTAGGTCTCGCCGGCCGGCACGTGGTAGCCCTCGGTGTAGAGCTTGAAGTGGTGGATGAGCGCTTCCATCGAGCTCTTCATCTCGCCGCGCGGCGGCGGCGCCACCTTGCGGTCGTCGACCTTGACCGGCCCGCCCGGCATTTGCGCCATCGCCTGCTTCATGATGCGCAGCGACTGGCGCATCTCCTCGAGCCGCACGAGATAGCGGTCCCAGCAATCGCCGTTCTTGCCGACGGGGATGTCGAAATCCATGCTCTCATAGGCGTCGTAGGGCTGCGCCTTGCGCAGGTCCCACGGCACGCCCGAGGCGCGCAGCATCGGCCCGGTCAGACCCCAATCGAGCGCGTCCGCGGCGACGATGCGGCCGATGTCGACGGTGCGCTGCTTGAAGATGCGGTTCTCGGTCAGCAGCTCCTCGATGGCGTCGATCACGCGCGGGAAGTCCTCGCACCAGGCGAGGATGTCGTCGCCGAGCCCCGCCGGCATATCCTGATGCACGCCGCCGGGACGGAAATAGGCGGCGTGCATCCGCGCACCGCAGACGCGCTCGTAGAACTCCATCAGCTTCTCGCGCTCCTCGAAGCCCCAGAGGAAGGGCGTCAGCGCGCCGACGTCGAGCCCGAAAGCGCAGATGTTGAGGAGGTGGTTGAGAATGCGGGTGATCTCGGCATAGAGGACGCGCAGGTACTTGGCGCGCGGCGGCGGCTCGATGCCGAGCAGCTTCTCGACGGCGAGCGCATAGCTGTGCTCCATGCCCATCGGCGAGACGTAGTCGAGCCGGTCGAAATAGGGCACCGCCTGGAGATAGGTCTTGTATTCGATCAGCTTCTCGGTGCCGCGGTGCAACAGGCCGATATGCGGGTCGGCGCGCTCCACCACCTCGCCGTCCATCTCCAGCACCAGGCGCAGCACGCCGTGGGCCGCCGGGTGCTGCGGCCCGAAATTCATGGTGAAGCTCTTGATCCTGGCTTCCGCTTCGGCGGCGGCGGTCATGGATTCTTCTCCTCCTTCGCCTTCTCGTCGCCGGGCAGCACGTGGTTCATGCCTTCCCAGGGCGAGAGGAAGTCGAAGCTGCGGAACTCCTGGGTGAGCCGCACCGGCTCGTAGATCACGCGCTTCTGATCCTCGTCGTAGCGCACCTCGACATAGCCGGTGAGCGGGAAATCCTTGCGCAGGGGATGGCCTTCGAAGCCGTAATCGGAGAGCAGGCGGCGGAGGTCGGGGTGGTCGGAGAAATAGATGCCGAAAAGGTCCCAGGCCTCGCGCTCGAACCAGCCGGCGGCGCTGTAGACGGAGACGACCGAGGGCACCGCCTGCTCCTCGTCGACGGCGAGCTTGACGCGGATCCGCTGGTTGAGCTTGAGGCTCAGCAGGTTATAGACGACCTCGAAACGCTCGGCCCGGTCGGGATAGTCGACGCCGCAGAGATCGGCGAGCAGCTTGAAGAGGCACTTGGGATCGTCGCGCAGGAAGCCCAGCACCCGGACGACGGCCTCGCGCCGCACCGTGACGGCGAGCTCGCCGTGGAGGATCGCGGTTTCCGTCACGTCCTGCGGCAGCGACGCCGCGACGTGGTCAGCGAGCTCGCGCAGAGGCTGGCTCATGGCGCTCCTGCCCCTTCAGCGCGCAAAGACCCGCTCGCGCCGGATCTTCTTCTGTAGCTGCAGGATGCCGTAGAGCAGCGCCTCGGCGGTGGGCGGGCAGCCCGGCACGTAGATGTCGACCGGCACGATGCGGTCGCAGCCGCGCACGACGGAATAGGAGTAGTGGTAATAGCCGCCGCCGTTGGCGCAGGAGCCCATCGATATCACCCAGCGCGGCTCCGACATCTGGTCGTAGACCTTGCGCAAGGCGGGGGCCATCTTGTTGGTGAGCGTGCCGGCGACGATCATCACGTCGGATTGGCGCGGACTTGGCCGGAACACCACGCCGAAGCGATCGAGGTCGTAGCGCGCGGCGCCGGTGTGCATCATTTCGATGGCGCAACAGGCCAATCCGAAGGTCATCGGCCAGAGCGATCCCGTGCGCGCCCAGTTCACGAGGTTGTCGAGCTGGGTGACGATGAAGCCTTTGTCTTGCAGCTCGCCCGTCGCCCGGCGCAGCAGCGCCTCCTGCTCGGGACCGGGCGGGACCGGAGGCAGCGTGTCGGCGGTGGTCACTCCCATTCGAGCGCCCCTTTCTTCCATTCATAGATGAATCCCACGGTCAGAACCGCGAGGAACACGATCATCGACCAAAAGCCGAACAGCCCGATCGAGCCCAGCGACACCGCCCAGGGAAAGAGGAAGGCCACCTCGAGGTCGAAGATGATGAACAGGATCGAGACGAGGTAGAAGCGAACGTCGAACTTGCTGCGCGCGTCGGCGAAGGGCTCGAAGCCGCATTCATAAGGAGACAGCTTCTGGGAATCCGGGTTCTGGCGCGCGATCACGAAGGAGGCGAGCACGGTCACCACCGCGAAGGCGATGGCGACGCCGATGAAGATCAGGATGGACAGGTACTCGCGCAGCAAGCTGTCCATGGCGCGGACTCCTCACTCGCCCGGCGCGGCAACGCAGCGGCAGCGGCGGCACCGCGGCGCCGGCGTGAAGGAACGAGACCAACGGTTCAACGCCACCCCCTGCGAAAACGGGTCTCGGTCGCCGCCCCCGAAGACTCAGGTCGCCGCCATGGCGGGAGTGACGGGGCTCGAACCCGCGGCCTCCGGCGTGACAGGCCGGCGCTCTAACCAACTGAGCTACACCCCCGCGGCACCTGCTCGGCGGCGAGGCTTACTAGACCCGCAAGCTGGGAAGTGTCAAGCGCAGGGCCACGGGTTTCCTCGATTTTCCGCGGTTTGGCACCGCGCGTGCGGAGCGGCGGTGCATGGTCGATCGTTGCACCAATTTTAGGCGTGGCATCATGCCACATGAAGGCCGGTGCCGATCATGCCGAGCCTCCCGAGGCCGTCGGGCGGCGCCGCGGCCGTCGCGGGCGGGATGTCGGTCGGCCGCTTGCCGCGCGTTCATCGCCCGCGCCCTGCGTCATCATGCCATGGCAACGGACGGCGATGCCGGCGGCAAGGGCTGGTGGGCGATGAGGGGATCGAACCCCCGACCCTCTCGGTGTAAACGAGATGCTCTACCGCTGAGCTAATCGCCCGCGAAGCCGGCGGCAGCCTAGCATGAGAACGCCCGGCCGATGCGGCAAATCGGAAAATCGAAGCGGAATCGCCGTGCGTCTACTGCACCGCGTCCTTGAGTTGCTTGCCGGCGCGGAACTTGGGCTGCTTCGAGGCAGCGATGGCGATCTTCTCGCCGGTGCGCGGATTGCGTCCCTCGGAGGCGGCACGCTGCGTCACGATGAAGGTGCCGAAGCCGACGAGGCGTACTTCGCTGCCTTTCTTCAATTCGCCCGTGATGCAGTCGAACACGGCGTCCACCGCCTTTTCGGCTTCCTGCTTCTTGAGACCGGTGGAAATGGCGACGGCATCCACGAGTTCATTCTTGTTCACGAGCGCCCCCTTATCCTCGATGCCATGGCCTTATCGGCCGCGCGGCAGTTTAGATCGCGGCTCTCCGCGCCGTCAATCGTCGAGCTTCACGGAGTTTTTCGCGTTCGACGTCGTCGCGAGAGAACCGCGCCGCCGTCGTGCAGGAGAACGGCGGCGCAAAGAATGACGGGGGCGGCTCCGTCCTAATGCGTGAGAAGACCGGGCCGATCCTCGCCGGGCTTCGGCAGCACGCGCTGCGCCTCGCTCTCCTCGGTCCACTCGATCGGCTCCGGCGGACGCACCAGCGCGTGCTTGAGCAATTCGTCGGCGGCGGCGACCGGAATGATAGTGAGGCCGCGTTTGACGTTGTCGGGGATTTCGGCGAGATCCTTCTCGTTCTCCTTGGGGATCAGCACCGTCTTCAAGCCGCCGCGCAGCGCAGCGAGCAGCTTCTCCTTGAGCCCGCCGATCGGCAGCACGCGACCGCGCAGCGTGATCTCGCCGGTCATGGCGATGTCCTTGCGCACCGGAATGCCGGTGAGCACCGAGACGATCGAGGTCACCATGGCGACGCCGGCCGACGGCCCGTCCTTGGGCGTGGCGCCCTCCGGCACGTGGACGTGGATGTCCTTCTTCTCGAAGAGGGTGGGCGCGATGCCGAAGGCGAAGCTGCGCGATTTGACGTAGCTCTCCGCCGCCTGCACCGATTCCCGCATGACGTCGCCGAGCTTGCCGGTCGCGGTCACCTTGCCCTTGCCGGGCACCGTCACCGCCTCGATCGACAGCAGCTCGCCGCCGACCTCCGTCCAGGCGAGGCCGGTGGTGACGCCGACGAGATCGGTCTCCTCGACCTCGCCGTAGCGGAAGCGCCTGACGCCGGCGAACTTCTCGAGATTGCGCCGCGTCACCGTGATCTTGGCGAGCTTGCGCATCAGGATGTCCTTGATCGCCTTGCGCGTCAGATTGGCGATCTCGCGCTCGAGATTGCGCACGCCGGCCTCGCGCGTGTAGTAGCGGATGAGATCGCGCAAGGCGTCGTCGGTGACGTTCCACTCGGTCTTCTTGAGCCCGTGCGCCTTCATCTGCTTGGGGATGAGATGGCGCTTGGCGATCTCGACCTTCTCGTCCTCGGTATAGCCCGGCAGCCGGATGATCTCCATGCGGTCGAGCAGCGGCTGCGGCATGCGCAGCGTGTTCGCCGTGGTCACGAACATCACGTCCGAGAGATCGTAATCGACCTCGAGATAATGGTCGTTGAAGGTCGAGTTCTGCTCGGGATCGAGCACCTCGAGCAAGGCAGAGGAGGGATCGCCCCGCCAATCGGCGCCGAGCTTGTCGACCTCATCCAGGAGGAAGAGCGGGTTCGACGACTTGGCCTTCTTCATGCCCTGGATGACCTTGCCGGGCATGGAGCCGATATAGGTCCGGCGATGGCCGCGAATTTCGGCCTCGTCGCGCACGCCGCCCAGCGAGAGGCGGACGAACTTGCGGCCGGTGGACTTCGCAATCGACATCCCCAGCGAGGTCTTGCCCACGCCCGGAGGCCCAACGAAGCAGAGAATCGATCCCCTGGGATTCTTCACCAACTGCCTCACCGCAAGAAATTCAAGAATGCGCTCCTTGATCTTCTCCAGGCCATAGTGATCCTCGT
>DASPSJ010000005.1:0-32810 GCA_035623985.1 Allostellaceae bacterium
GCGGCTTCGCTTCGGCGGAGGCAGGTCGGCTTCGCGTAGGCAGGCGAAGCGCGCCAGGACTTCTTTTTTCCTCACTGCCTCACCGCCTCACTGGTGAATCCCTTCCTGCCGCCGGCGCGGCGCCAAATGCGATTGCCCTGCCTTTGGCCGCGAGACTTGATTTCGCTTCCCGCCGCCCCATTATCCCGGCCACCCTCATGGATCCGCTCGCGCTCTTTCATCCGGCGGTGGCCGACTGGTTCAGGCGGAGCTTCGCCGCGCCCACGGCGGCGCAGACGGAGGCTTGGCCGGCGATCAAGGCGGGCGAGCACGTGCTCATCGCCGCGCCCACCGGCTCTGGCAAGACGCTGGCGGCCTTTCTCGCGGCGATCGACACGCTGGTCCGCCAGGGGCTCGAGGGCACGCTCGGCGACGAGACGCAGGTCGTCTACGTCTCGCCGCTGAAGGCGCTCTCCAACGACATCCGCAAGAACCTCGAGGCGCCGCTCGCCGGCATCCGCGAGGCGCTCGCCGCGCGCGGCCTGCCGGAGGTCGAGATCCGGAGCTGGGTCAGGACCGGCGACACGCCCGCGGGCGAGCGCGAACGCATGCGGCGGCTGCCGCCGCACATCGTCGTCACCACGCCGGAATCGCTCTACGTGCTGCTGGGCTCCGAATCCGGCCGCGCCATGCTGGCGGCGGTGCGCACGGTGATCGTCGACGAGATCCATGCGGTGGCGTCCAACAAGCGCGGCACGCATCTGGCGCTGTCGCTCGAGCGGCTTGCCGCGCTTTGCGGCGACCGCCTGCAGCGCATCGGGCTTTCCGCGACGCAGAAGCCGATCGAGACGGTGGCGCGGTTCCTGGTCGGCACCGGCGGGGAAGGCGCGGCGCCCGCCTGCCGGATCATCGATACCGGCCATCGCCGCGCGCGCGACCTTGCCCTGGAGCTGCCCTCCTCGCTGCTCGAGGCGGTGATGTCGATCGCCGTCTGGAAGGAGGTCTACGACCGGCTCGCCGAGCTGGTCGCCGCCCATCGCACCACGCTCATCTTCGTCAACACGCGGCGGATGGCCGAGCGCGCGACGCGCGAGCTTTCCGACCGGCTGGGCGCCCAAGATGTCGCGGCGCATCACGGCAGCCTCGCCAAGGAGCGCCGGCTCGACGCCGAGCAGCGCTTGAAGGCCGGCGGGCTCCGCGCCCTGGTGGCGACCGCCTCGCTCGAGCTTGGCATCGATATCGGCGATGTCGACCTCGTCTGCCAGCTCGGCTCGCCGCGCTCGATCGCCGCCTTTTTGCAGCGCGTCGGCCGCTCCGGCCATGCCATCGACGGCACGCCCAAGGGCCGGCTCTTTCCGCTGTCGCGCGACGAGCTTGTCGAAGGCGCGGCGCTGCTCGACAGCGTCGCCCGCGGCGAGCTCGATCGCCTGGCGATCCCCGAACAGCCGCTCGACGTGCTGGCGCAGCAGATCGTCGCCGAGGTCGCGGCGCGCGAATGGAGCGAGGCGGCGCTCTTCGCGCTCATCCGCCGCGCCTGGCCCTACCGCGCGCTCCCGCGCGAGGATTTCGCCGCGGTGCTTGCCATGCTGGCGGAGGGCTATTCCAGCCGCCGCGGCCGGCGCGGCGCGCTCATCCATCATGACGCCGTCAACCATCGCTTGCGCGGCCGGCGCGGCGCGCGGCTGACGGCGCTCACCTCGGGCGGCACGATCCCCGACACCGCCGACTACCAGGTGCTGCTCGAGCCCGAGAACCAGTTCATCGGCACGGTGAACGAGGATTTCGCCGTCGAGAGCCTCGCCGGCGACGTCTTCCAGCTCGGCAACGCCGCCTATCGCATCCTGCGCACCGAGCGCGGCGTTGTCCGCGTCGCCGATGCGGCCGGTGCCACGCCCAACGTCCCGTTCTGGCTCGGCGAGGCGCCCGGCCGCAGCGACGAGCTGTCGCATGCGGTCTCGCGGCTTCGGCACGAGGCGGGGGAGCGGCTCCGGCATGATCCCGCCGGCGAGTCTTGCTTTCGCTGGCTCGTCGAGGCGCGCGGCATCGGCGCGCCGGCGGCGCGCCAGCTTGCCGAGTATCTCGCCGCGGGCGAGGCGGCGCTGGGCGTGCTGCCGACGCAGGAGACGCTCGTCCTCGAGCGCTTCTTCGACGAGGCCGGCGGCATGCAGCTCGTGCTCCATTCGCCCCATGGCAGCCGGATCAACCGCGCCTGGGGCCTGGCGCTGCGCAAGCGCTTCTGCCGCAAGTTCAATTTCGAGCTGCAGGCGGCCGCCACCGAGGACAACATCGTGCTGTCGCTGACCACGGCGCACAGCTTCGATCTCGCCGAGGTGCCCCGCTATCTCCATTCGGCGAGCATCCGCCAGCTCCTCATCGAGGCGCTGCTCGATGCGCCGATGTTCATCACCCGCTGGCGCTGGGTGGCGGGCGTCTCGCTGGCGCTGCCGCGTTTCCGCGGCGGCAAGAAGGTGCCGCCGCAATTGGCGCGGATGAATGCCGAGGATCTCGTGGCCGCGATCTTCCCCGACCAGATCGCGTGCGCCGAGAATCTCGTGGGCGAGCGCGAGATCCCCGATCATCCGCTGGTGCGCCAGACCATCGCCGATTGCCTCGAGGAAGCGATGGACATCGCCGGCCTCGAGCGCATCCTCGCCCGGATCGAATCGGGTGCGATCGAGGTGGTGACGCGCGATCTGACGGAACCGTCGCCGCTGGCGCTCGAAGTGCTCTCGGCGCGGCCTTACGCCTATCTCGACGACGCGCCTTTGGAAGAGCGCCGCACCCAGGCGGTGATGGCGCGGCGCTGGCTCGCGCCGGAGGACGCCGCCGATCTCGGCCGGCTCGACGCCGAAGCGGTGGTGCGGGTGCGGCAGGAAGCCTGGCCCGAGGCGGCCAACGCCGACGAGCTGCACGATGCGCTGGTCTGGCTGGGATTCCTCACCGCCGAGGAAGTGGCGGCGCAGCCGGGTTGGGCCGATTGGCTAACGGCACTCGCGCGCGAGAAACGCGCGGCGCGGCTGCTGTTGCCGGGGGCGAGCCTGTGGATCGCCGCCGAGCGGCTGCCGCATGTCGCGGCGCTGTGGCCGAAGGCCGGACTCGACCCCGCGATCACCGCGCCCGCGGCGAGCCAGGAGGCCGAGCCGGTCACGCCTGAAGGCGCACTCGTCGAGCTGCTGCGCGGCCGGCTCGAAGGGTTGGGGCCGGTAACCGCAACGGCGCTGACGGCGCCGCTGGGCTTGTCGCCGGCGGCTATGACCGCGGCCTTGGCCGCGCTCGAAAGCGAAGGCTTTGCCATGCGCGGCCGTTTCACGCCCGGCGCCGCGGCGGAGGAATGGTGCGAGCGCCGACTCTTGGCGCGTATCCATCGCTACACGGTGAAGCGCCTCCGGGCCGAGATCGAGCCGGTGGCGGCGCGCGATTTCCTGCGCTTCCTGCTGAGCTGGCAGAAGGTCGAGGCCGACAGCCGCATGGAAGGGCCCGATGCGCTCGAAGCCGTCATCGCCCAGCTCGAAGGCTTCGAGGCGCCGGCCGGGGCGTGGGAGACCGAGATCCTGCCGGCGCGGCTCGCGCGCTATGAGCCCGGCTGGCTCGACGAGCTCTGCCTCGCCGGCCGCGTCACCTGGGCGCGGCTCAGGCCGCGCAGCGGGGGCGAGCGCAGCGTGACGCCGCTGCGCACCACGCCGATCACGCTGCTGGCGCGCCGCCACGCGCCGTTCTGGGCGGTGCTTTCGCCGGCGCCCGATGCCGCCCAAGCCGGTCCGCGTGCCCGCGCCGTCCTCGACTGCCTGCGCCAGCACGGCGCCTCCTTCTTCGACGAGCTGGTCGAAGGCGCGGGGTTGCTGCGCCCGCAGGTCGAGGAGGCGTTGGCCGAGCTGGTGGCGCTCGGCCTCGTCGCCTCCGACAGCTTTGCCGGCTTGCGCGCCTTGCTCGTGCCGGCCGAAAAGCGCCGCAACGGCGCGTCGCGACGGCGGGGCGGCCTCGGCTTCGCCATGGAGGATGCGGGACGCTGGGCGCTGGCGCGGCGTCCGCGGCCGGGCGCCGCCGCGCCCGAGGCGGAGCGGGACGCGATCGAGCATCTGGCGCACGGCCTGCTGCGCCGCTACGGCGTGGTCTTCTGGCGCCTCCTCGAGCGCGAGGCGGGCTGGCTCCCGCCCTGGCGCGACCTGCTGCGCGTCTATCGCCGGCTCGAAGCGCGCGGCGACATTCGCGGCGGCCGCTTTGTCGCGGGTTTCGCGGGCGAGCAATTCGCGCTGCCCGAGGCTGTAGGGATGCTGCGCGAGATCCGCCGCAAGTCCGCCTCGGACGCTCTGCTGTCGCTGTCGGGCGCCGACCCGCTCAACCTCGCCGGCATCCTGACCCCTGGAGCGAGGCTTGCCGCGCTGACCGGCAATCGCCTGCTTTACCGGGATGGGCTGCCCATCGCCTTCCTTTCCGGCGGCGAGGTGCAGTTGCGCGAGACGCTGGATGCCGGCAGCGATTGGGCGGTGCGCGCCGCCTTGCGGCGCGGCGCCGTGCCCAGGGCGCTCGTCAAGCTTTCCTGACGGTATTACTCCGCCGGTTTCAGCTCGCGCGCGGCGAAGGGCTGGCGCCAGGCCAGCAATGCCGCGGCAAGTCCGCAGCCGGCGGCGAACATCAGCCACAGCCCGGGCACGGCGCGGTTGCCGGTCGCGTGGATGAGCTCGTGGCTGATGGCCGGCGTGAGGCCGCCGAACAGCGCCGTGGCGAGGCTGTAGGCGACCGAGAAGCCGGAGGTGCGCACCGAGACCGGCATGATCTCGGTGAGCGCCACCACCATCGCGCCGTTGTAGCTGCCATAGAGAAAGGAGAGCCAAAGCTCGACCGCCAGCAGCCGCGCGAAGCTCGGCGCCGCCGACAGCCAGGAGAGCGCGGGATAGGCGCTGACCAGCGCCAGCGCGGTGAACAGGATCAGCAGCGGCCGGCGCCCGACGCGGTCGGAGACCGCGCCCATCACCGGCAGCCAGAACAGGTTGGAGACGCCGACGCACAACGTCACCAGGAGGCTGTCGGTGGCGGAGAGCTTCAGCACCTCCTGGCCGAAGGTCGGGGTATAGGCGGTGATGAAATAGAACGACACGGTCGTCATCGTCACCATCATCATGCCGATGATCACGATCGGCCAGTTGAGTACCACCGAAAACAGGATCTCGCCGGGCTTGGGATGGCGATGCGCCTGCCCGCGCGCCAGGAACTCGCCTGTCTCCTCGAGCGAGCGGCGCAGCAGGAACAGCAGCGGCAGGATGAGGCAGCCGATGAGGAAAGGAATGCGCCAGCCCCAATCGCCCATTGCTTCGGGAGTCAGCGTCTTGGCCAGCGCCACGCCGAGCAGCGCCACGAAGATGACGGCGACCTGCTGGCTGCCGGATTGCCAGCTCACATAGAAGCCTTTATGGCCCGGCGTGGCGATCTCGGAGAGATAGACCGAGACCCCGCCCAGCTCGACGCCGGCGGAGAAGCCCTGCACGAGGCGGCCGAAGACGATGACCAGCGGTGCCAGCACGCCGATCGCCTGATAGCCCGGCGCCAGCGCGATGGTCAGCGTCCCCACCGCCATCAGCGCCAGGGTCAGCAGCAGCCCGGCGCGGCGGCCGTAATGGTCGAGATAGGCGCCGAGCACGATCGCGCCCAGCGGGCGCATGAAAAAGCCCACGCCGAAGGTCGCCAGCGAGGCCATCAGCGAGGCGAAGGGATTGTCGCTGGGGAAGAAGACGCGACCGATGATGCCGGCGTAATAGGCGAAGAGGAAGAAGTCGTACATCTCCAGAAAATTGCCGCTGGAGACGCGGATCACGGACCAAAGCTGCTTTCTGCGGTCGGGAAGGGCGGCCACGGCATGCTCCTGTGCGGCAAGACAGCCTACAGGATCGGCGTACCGACCAAAAGCCGGAGTGCCGGCGGCCGTCCGGCCCGGCCGCGCCTCAGATTTCGGTCGATCGTTCCGGCGGCGCGAAGATCTCCTGCGGCTCGCTCAATCCGCGCACCGGCTGGAAGCCCAGCGAGACCAGCCCGCCGCCATAGGCCTCGGCGAAGCTCTCGGAGAGCAGCAACGGCCGCCCCAGCCGCTTGGTCAGCCCCTCGAGCCGGCAGACGAGGTTCACCGCCGGGCCGATGGCGGTGTAGTCGAGCCGGTCGGCGGCGCCGACATTGCCGTAGATGACTTCGCCGAGATGGAGGCCGATGCCGATGGCGATCAGCTCCTGGCCGACCGCCGCCCGGTTGTTGTTGGTCGTGTCGATGCGGCGCAGCGTCTCCTGGCCGGCGGCGAGCGCCGCCCGGACCGCCTCGCGCTCGGGCCGGCCGTCCGGCTCGAAGATCGCCAGCACGCCGTCGCCGACGAATTTGAGGATCTCGCCGCCCTCCCCATGCACCGCGGCGGCGACGGCGTCGAAATAATCGTCGAGAAGTCGGATCAACTCCTCGCCCGGCATCCGGTCGGCGAGGTTGGTGAAGCCGCGCAGATCCACCGCCATCAGCGCCGCGCGCAGCCGGCGCCCCTGGCCGCGGAAGATCTCGCCGTCGAGGATGTGGCGGCCGATGGTGCGGCCGAGATAGATATCGAGCAGGATGGCGCTCATACGCCTGAGCGCGTTGGTCTCGACGACGACCGCGATCGCCGGCAGGATCGCCTCGATCGCCGCCAAATGCGCGTCGGTAAATCCGCCGGGCCGGTCGGTCGCCCAGGTGATGACGCGGTGGCGGCCGACGAAGGCATGCAAGGGGCAGGCGAGATAGTCGGTGGCGCCGGCCGCGAGGAAGGCGCGCAGCAGCGGGTATTGCTCAAGCGCCGCGCTGCCCTCCTCAAGGCGGTGGCGCACCGTGACGCCCTGCTCGATCGCGGGCCGCATCGGGCTGTCCAGATAGTCAGACCGCTTTTCCATGCCGTGCTTGATGCGGAATTCCTGCGTCCGGCCGTTCTCCCGCCACCAGCGGAAACCCAGTCCCATGATCTGCGGGTGCAACGTGCCGATGCTGAGATTGGCCCGCCACAGCGGGATGCCTTGGCCCACCATGCGCCAGCACAGCGCGTCGAACAGCTCGACCCCTTCCATGCCACGGCCCTGCTCGCTCAGGAGCCACTCCACGATGTCGCCGCCGCCGATCGGGCGGGCCGCGCCGCGGTACTCGCGGACGAAGGTGAAGAGGTCGTCGCCGGAGGTGGTGACCGTCGGCCGCTCCGCCATCCGGTCGATCGCCGCGGCGCTCGCTTCACTGGTCATGGACCGCCTCCCCTGCGTCAGTCGGATCGGAACCGCGGGAGCTTACAGGGCCGGCGCCGCCGCGTCAGCCCGGTCCGAGGCGCGGCCGGCGGTTTGCGGAAAGCCGCGGCGGAAGCGCCGCTTCGGTCATTTGAGCCCGAAATAGGCGCGCCGCAGCGCGTCGTTCTCGTGCATCGCCGCCACCGTGCCGGCAAAGCCGATGCGGCCGCCCTCGAGCGTGTAGACGCGGTCGGCAAGCTCGAGGAACTTGACGTTCTGCTCGGCGACGAGCAGCGTCAGGCCGCGGCCGCGGAACTGGGCGAGCACGCGGATCACCTCCTTGACGAAGAGCGGCGAGAGTCCCGCCGACGGCTCGTCCATGACGAGCAGGCGCGGATCGCCGGCCAGCGCCTTGGCGATGCCGAGCATCTTGCGCTGCCCGCCGGAGAGCGAGGCCGCGAGCGCGCGCTTGCGCTCGCCGAGCGCCGGGAAGATGGCGTAAAGCTCGCCGGCGCGCGCCCGGAGCGCGTTGCGCGAGAGGAACTGGCCGCCGATGCGGATGTTCTCCTCGATGGTCATGCCGGGAAAGACCGCGGTCTCCGACATATAGGCCATGCCGCGGCGCACCCGGTGGTCGGTGCGCCAGGCCGTCACCTCTTCGCCGAGGAAGCGCACCGCCCCGCGCCAGGCGGGGACGAGGCCGAGCAGCGTCTTGAGCAGGGTCGTCTTGCCGGCGCCGTTGGCGCCCAGCAGCACCACCGTCTCGCGTTCGAGCACCGTAAGCTCGACGCCCCACAGCACCTGGACGCGGCCATAGCCCGCCTCCAGCGCCTCGGCCGAGAGCAGCGTCTCAGCCTTCATCCTCGCCTCCGAGGAAGACCTCGACGACGCGCCTGTCGCGAACGGCGTCATCCATCACGCCCTCGAAGATCTCCTTGCCGGCGTTCATGACGATGACGCGGTCGGTGATCTCCTGGATGAAGCCCATGAGATGCTCGACCACGAGCAGGGCGACGCCGGCGCGCGCGATCTCCTTGAGCCGCGCCGCGACGCGCTCGAGCTCGGCCGGATTGAGGCCGGCGGCAAGCTCGTCGATCAGCAGCAGGCGCGGGCCGGTGGCGAGCGCGCGGGCGAGGTCGAGCATCTTCTGCTGCGCCGAGTTGAGCTCCTCGGCGCGGCGCCCGGCGAGCGGCGCCAGCTCGAGCGAGGCGAGCAGCGCGCCGATGTCGACGCGCTCCTGCGGCTTGCCGCCATAGGCGTCGGCGACCGCGACGTTCTCGCGCACCGTCAGGCTCATGAAGGGCTTCGGCACTTGGAAGGTGCGGTTGATGCCGAGATGGACCAATTGGTGCGATCTGAGCCCGCCGATGGCGCGGCCGGCGAAAGTCACGCTGCCGCCGTCGGGCGCGTAAAGCCCGGAGATGACGTTGATGCAGGTGGTCTTGCCCGAGCCGTTGGGGCCGACCAGGCCCAGGATCTCGCCCGGCTTCAAATCGAAGCTCAGCCCGTCCAGCGCGCGGAAGCCGCCGAAGCGCTTCACCAGCCCGTCGACCGCCAGCAGCGGCGCGCCGGCGCCCGCCTGGGAAAGGGGATCGGCCGGCGCCATGCTCATGTCTCAGGGGACATCGATGCCCCGGCGGCGCAGCAGCGAGGCAAGGCCGTTCGGCAGGAACAGCACCACGCCCATGATCAGCAGCCCGTAGATGAGCTGGAAATATTGCGGCGTCGAGATGCCGATGGCGTTGTAGATGCCGTAGAGGATGGCGACGCCGAGGATCGGTCCCAGGATCGTCGCCGTGCCGCCGAAGAGCGCGAAGACGATGGCGAAGATGGTGATTTCGCCGCTGAACACCGTCTCGGGATAGAACACCGAGATGTACCAGGCGTAGACGCCGCCGGTGAGGCCGGCGATGAGCGCCGAGAGCAGCCAGGCGGTGACGCGCCCGCGCACGACGTTGATGCCGGCCATGCCGGCGCTGATGGCGTCCTCGCGGATCGCCTGCAGCGCCATGCCGAAGCGCGCGTTGCGCAGCCAGATCACCAGCAGCACGGTGCCGGCGAGAATGGCGAGCGCCACGGCATAGGCGAGCGTCGGATTGAAGACGCCGCTGAGGCTCACGCCGTAGGGGCCCTTGGTGATGTCTTCGAGCGCGGGATTGGAGACGATCTGCAGCACCGCCAGCGCCGCGGCGAGGCTCGCGATGGAGAAATAGGCGCCCGAAAGGCGAAAGAGCGGCGTGAGCCCCAATCCCAGCAGCAGCGCGGCGGCCGCGCCCAGCGCCAGCGCGGCGAAGGGCGGGGCGTGGAGATGCATCACCGCCAGCGAGAAGCCATAGGCGCCGGCGCCGAAGAAGCCGACATAGCCGAAGGGGAGATAGCCGGTGAAGCCGTAGACGACGTTGATGCCCTGCGCCAGCGTCATGAACACGATGACGTTGAACAGCAGCAGATGGTTGCCGTAGACCGCGGGCGCGATCGCCAGCGCGGCGATCAGCGGCACGAGAACGAAAAGCACGTGGCGCAGCAGCCTAGGCACGCCGCACCTGCCGGCCCAGGAGGCCGCTCGGCCGCGCCAGCAGCACGGCGATGAGCACGAGATAGGGCAGGAGATTGGCCCAGGAACCGTAATAGCTCTGCATGAACATGTAGGAGACGCCGTAGAGGACGCCGCCCAGCACGGTGCCCAAGGGATTGCCGAGCGAGCCGATCACGATCACCGCGAAGGAGGTAATGGTGACGTCGACCCCCATGGCCGGGGTGATCGAGCCCAGCATGAAAGGCGCGAAGACGCCGGCGACGGCGGCCAGCGCGATGCCGATGCCGAAGGCGACGGCGGAGACGCGATGCACGTCGATGCCGGTGCTGATCGCCTCTTCGCGGCTCGCCATCACCGCCCGGGTGAGATAGCCCAACCGCGTGCGGTAGAGATAGAGATAGATCAGCAGCACGGCGAGCGCGCTGGCGATGCCGCCCGCCGCCCAGGCGACGGGAAAGGACTGGCCGAGGAATTCGACGGGACCGGGCCGGTAGGGAAGGCCGAGGAGCGAGGCAACCGCCGCCGCGGCGCGCGCCATGGTGCTGCCGGGGATCGAGCGCTCGCTGGTGCCGAAAGCGATGGTGGCGACGGCCTCGATCACTTGCGAGAAGCCGAAGAACAGGATGAAGGACAGCATCTCCGGATCGCGCGCCGCGAGCAGCCGCGGCACCAGCAGGTAGTAGAGCGGCAGCCCCGCCAGCAGGAAAAGCGCAAAGGCGACGGCGACGCCGGGGATGGGGTTGAGCGCGAAGAGGTTGAACAGCCAGAAGGCGAGAAAGGCGCCGAGCATGAGGAAATCGCCATGCGCGAGATTGACGATGCGCATGACGCCGAACACCAGATTGAGGCCGAGCCCCACCAGGCTGAAATAGAGCCCGAACAGCAGCCCGGCCAGCAGCGTGTAGGTCAGCATCGCGGGCGCCCGGCATGCGTCCTGGTCTCTGGCATCGCAAAGGCGCGAGACGAGAGGCGAGTGCCTCGGCCTCCCACCTTCCCTCCCTCTCCGCCCCATTGGGGCGGAGAGGGTTGGGGTGAGGTGGGGTGTGTCATCTTTCCGGTTACGCCGTCACAAGCGGCGATCGTCGCCGTCGGCCACTGCATCGCCCCCTAAGGCGCGGGATAGACCGGCTTGCCGGTGGCGACGTCCGATGGCCAGACGACGACGAATTTGATCTCCTCGCCGTTGGCGAAGACCTGGCCCAGCGGCGTGATCTCCCCGGTCTGCGCGCCCTCGGCGTTCAGCTCGAAGGTGCCGTTGATGGTCTTGAGCTTGCCGGAGAGGTCGAAGATCGCCTTGCGCAGCGCGAGCTGGTCGAGGCTGTCGGCGGCGGCGAGCGCCTTCTCCAAGACCAGGCCGGTATTGTAGCCGGCGACGGAGTTGAACCCGAACTCGACCCTGCTGTCGCCATAGGCTTTGGTCCAGGCCGCCTTGTATTGCGCCAGGGTCATGCCGAACTCGGTCTGATAGCTGATTTGCGAGGACGGCACGTAGGTGAAGACGCCGTTGAGCCCCGCCGCGCCGACGTTCTTTTCCAGGAGCTCGGTCTCGAGCCCGGCATAGACGCAGAACAGGAAGTTGAACTTGGTGCCGCTGTCGGCGAGATTGCGCAGGAAGGCGATGTCGTTGGGCGCATAACCGAACTCGATCACGGCGTCGGGGTTGGCGGCGCGGATGTTGTTGATGAGAACCGCGTAGTTCGAGGTCTCGGTCGGCACGCCTTGGTCATAGACGAGTTCGACGCCGCTATTCGCTTCCTTGATGAACTTGCGCACGGCGCCGGCCTGCGTGCCGGTGAAATCGTTGGTGGCGTAGAGCATCGCCACCCGCTTGATGCCGAGCTTCGGCCCCGCCTGGGTCAGGAAATCCGCCAGCGGCTTCGGCCAGATGCTCGAGACGGGATCGTCGAGCAGCACGATATAGGGGTTGTCCGGCGTGAAGAAGGTGGCGCCCGTGCCGGTCTGGTCGATCAGCAGCATCTTGTTGTCGCGCGCGATCGGCACCCCCACGGAGGTCAGCACCGAGCCTGAATCGGCGATCAGGATGTCGACCTTGTCCTGGGTGATGAGCTGGTTGTAGAGCGCCGCCGCCGTGCCGGTGTTGCTCTGATCGTCATAGGCGACGAGCTTCAGCGGGATTTTCCGGTTGAAGGCTTTGACGAAAACGCCGCCTTCGGCGTTCTTCTGCTCCAGCCACAGCTTCAGCCCGTCATGGACCGGCATGGAGATGCTGGCGAAGCGGCCGGAGGAGGCGTAGAGCGCGCCGAGCTTGATCTCGGCGGGCGCGTCGGCGGCGACGGCGGGGGTGATGAGGGCGAGGCTCCACAGCGCGGCGAGCAGCGTGGGGCGAATCATCGGGCGCCTCCCTTGTTTGGTATTTGTTCCGGACCTTAGACGCGGGTCCCGGGGGGTGTCAATGTTGCACGGCCGCCACGCCGCTTCCGCGGTTTCGCCGGCGCTGCCGCTCCGCTATCCTTCGCTGCTCATGCCGCGCTCCCGCCCGCCATTCGAGATCACCCGCGAAGCCATTCTCGGCGACGGCATCCGCGCCCGGATGCGGGCGATGGATCCCGAGCTCACGCTGCTGACGCCGGAGGAGCACCGCGCCTCGATCGCGAGCCTGATGCAGCAGCGGCCGGACAGCGGCGACATCTGGCTTTTCGCCTATGGCTCGCTCATCTGGAACCCGCTCATCCATTTCGTCGAGAAGCGTATCGCCACGGCGCGCGGATATCACCGCCGCTTCTGCCTCTGGTCGCGCACCGGCCGCGGCACCACGGCGAAGCCGGGACTGACCCTGGGGCTGGAGCGCGGCGGTTGCTGCCGCGGCGTCGCCTATCGCATCGGCCAGGCGCAGGCGGCGCATGAGCTCGAGGTCGTCTGGGGGCTCGAGATGCTGACCGGCGCCTATGCGCCGCGCTGGCTCAAGCTCGAGACGGAGGCGGGCGGGCTCCATGCCATCGCTTTCCTCATCAACCGCGGCCATACCCGCTATGCCGGACGGCTGCCCGAGGACCGGGTGACCGCGGTGATCGCCGAGGCGCATGGGCCTTTGGGCCCCTGCGCCACCTATCTCTTCAACACCGTGGCGCATCTCGAGGCGCTCGGCATCCGCGACAGCCGGCTCCAGCGCCTGCGCGATCGCGTGGCGGCGAGGATCGAGCAGGCGGAGGGGACCTAGCTGGCGCGCTCATAGGCGGGCGGGAGCGCCGCGCCGGCCGAATGCGTGGAACGACCCAATCCGGTCATTCGGCGGACGTGCTGTCTGGCGCGAGTTGACCCCAAGCGGTTAGTGGCTTTGAATAATCGCAAAGGTAGGCTCGCCAGGACATTTCACGCGCATGACCATCGATGATGGCGTAAGACTCTTCGAGGCGGCCACGAAGTTATTTGGGGTGCTCGTCTGGCCCAGCGTACTGGTTTTCGTCTTGATCCGCTTCGGCCCGGCGCTCCGCGAGCTCGTAGCCAGCCTCGGAGAGTTTTCACTAAGGGGCGCGGGCTTTGAGGCATCGGCAAGACGGAGGAAAGCCGACGCCGCCGAGGCGCTGACTGCCGCTGCTGTTTCTGGTCCGAAACCCGGCGCGACTCCCGAAGCTATAGGGAGAGATGCTCGGGCGGCCTTTGATATCGTTGCAGAAGTCGCGACCCCCCGGGTAATTCGGCAGGCAGCAAGGTCGACAGTGCTTTGGGTAGATGACAATCCCGGCAATAACGTGCACGAACAGCATGCGCTGGAAGCTTTGGGCGTCAGCTTCGTGTTGGCCAAGTCGACCGACGAGGCGCTCGAGAAACTCAAGCGTCAGTCGTTTGACGTAATCATCTCCGACATGGATCGTCCCGCGGATCCGCAAGCGGGATACACGCTGTTGGACAAACTTCGGGCGAGCGGAGATCGAACGCCATTTATCATCTATTCAGGGTCACATGCGCCTGAACATCGGGCGGAAGCCAGGCGAAGAGGCGCCGTCGGCTGTACTAACAGACCTGATGAACTTTTCGAGATGGTTCTCTCCGCGCTAGAGCGGGGCGTGAAGCCTAACCGCGCGCTTGCCCCGATTTTTTGAACATCGATGTTCGCCCCTGACACACTGGCGCCGTTCAGGCCGTTTGAGCGAGTGACGGCTTCCCACCCTAACCGGTCCATTTGATCCGCCTAAGGAGCATCGGCGGATCGAACCGGACAAGCCGGCAGTGCGTGTTCCTGGGAGACGGAGCGCCAGATATTTTTATCGTCCGCCAACGGCGCCCGGAGGCTTGATGCACAGCATCAAGCCTCGGCCCGGCTCGGCATGGGCGGCAAGGAAAATGCTAGGCTTCGCCCGCAAGCTCGTAAAGGCGCCTCATTTCCAATGCGAACGCCGTTCGGAGTTCGGCGGCCTCAGCCTCGGGCAGCCAACCGGCAATCGATTTGAACCGCAATTCGGCCAGCGTGGCTCGCGTCAGATCGCTCCAGGGGAGAGAGGTAGCTTTGCTAACCCGCAGGAGCGTTGCTTGCAATTCCGCGCGGATATCCGCGATGAACTCCTCGGGCTGTTCGTGCGATACCGTAAGCGACGGCTGGTCAGGCATGCGCTTTTCGCCGGCAAAGAGGCTAAGCTGTGAAACGGTCATACTGCGTCTATATCACATTTAAGCCCCAGCACACCATATCTTGTGGACCGCCGAAATTGGCCGGTTTACGCAGCCCGACGGCCAGCTCGGTCTTGGTTCTTGTAATCTTTTCAACCTCCCAGGGAGACCCGCCCGTTTTCAGCCCTTTAAAGTAGGAGCTGGGCGACCAACTTTTCGGTTTCACCGGCGATACCATCTGCCCGCAGCGCATCGCGAATGCGCCCTCGGGTTCTCGTGAAATGCTCGCCCTCGGGAAATTCCACCATTGCCGCGACCCGCTCCGCGCGTGCCGCGGCGGAAGCGAGCGCACGGTGCAATGCCGCGTTCCCGTCGTAAATCGGCACCGGTAGATTAAACGCAACCTTGTCAAAGTCCCTTGCGCCCCACTGCCCCCTGCTTTGCCATCTTTCGGCGCGTGCCCGCACGGTCTCGCTGTTCAGCACAGCGACGAGGTATCGGCCCTCGTCTTGCGTCTGCACCGCAGCCCAATAGAGTTTGTGGTCGATAACGGCGATCCGATCGACGATCGTGGCCGCCGCCGGATTGGTTCCGGAGGCGCTATACACGACGCGACGGGCCGCAATCGGGAACTGTGCGGAAAGCAATCCGTAGAAGTCCATCTTTTCGGCGAAACTGGTCTTGCCTTTGCCATGTTCCTCCCACAGACGCTCGGTTGTCGACAACCAGCTTGATAGGCGCGGGTAGCCGCGCTGGCCCGCTCGTTCCGATGTAAGCAATTCGGCGCTGTCATCGTCCCAAGGGATGACGGCCAGCACTGGCTCGAACAATCGATATGGGCCGATGGACTCGCCGAGATACACGCTGCGAAGAAACCGCGCCTCGACTGCCGCCTGAGGCGGATCAACATACTTCCAGGGCTTCTTGTCGAGGGTACCGACACGGCCTCTGACGAGCGGCGCATCCGGGCTCGCGCCGAGTCTGCCAGCTACGACTCTTTCCACCAGAATCAGCCGGTGAGGATCGAGCTTTGCTCCGGCCCGAAATTTTTCGCGATAAGCCGATCCTTCCGGCCGCTCGTCCGTCGGCCAGGGGCCGAGCCGCTCGGCGAGGTTCTTGTTCGCTTCATTTGCGTGCGCGTCGCGCCTCGGCAGATGGCCCGAATAAATGTGGATGCTTTGCGGGAGTGCGGCGGCTTCATCCGAACGCTCGGCGAACAGAACGCACGAAGGAACCGGGAAAAGTGGCTGAACATCGGCTGGAAAGGCCCATGCATCGAAAAACCTAACATAAACTGGGAGATATTCCGGCTTCTTGAAACGCCCCGCGCGAAATGGTCGGTATGAATTGCGTGTCATTGAAGCGTAGGGCATCACGAAGGCGATGCGTCCGGATCGTCGCATGTAAAGGTAGACCGCACGTGCAAAGAAGTAAGCCGATAGATCGAAGGCAGCGCCGTGCGTCTTCGCCTGCCAAAGTCCTACGGCTTTCATTTCCTCGCGGAATCGTACCTGGGTTGCCGCATTCATGGCGCGGTAGTCAAGCCAAGGCGGGTTTCCGAGAACCACATCGGCTTTCTGCGCTTCGGTCGCAAGCCAAATAGGCCGTGACAGGTTACGCGCGACGTATCCCCATATGTGATTGCGGTCCTGCCGTTGCAGGCGTCTCAGGGATTCGTAGGTGCCTCGGAGAATATCGGCCTCGGCTTCGGCTGCGATGCCGTGGCGGGCGAGCCATCCCGAGAACGCACTCACGGGTTGGTCGCGGCCGGCAAGGCTCAGCATCTCATCGAGCGCCGAATCGAACAGTCCGGGATTGCTCGCGATATCAAACGGAAATCGCAAGATCACGCGACCAAATTCGTCTTCGTTCGGCAGCGTCCCATTGTCCGTCCGCACCTGCTCGTGCGTACCAGGTACGACGATCTCGAGTTCCTCGAGGCTCACCAACCTCCGCGCATTCCATTGCAGCGCGTCACCGAGATAGACGGGAATTGATATGGAGCCGGGCCTTCCGCGCTGAAGTGTAGGCATCAGCGCTAGCAGGTATGTCACGCGAGAGAAAATCACGGCGACCGGGTGAATATCGATACCCGCGACTTTTTCGATGGCGACGACGACGGCCGGTGCGGGCGCGATTTTCTGTTCTTCTGCCGCTGACAGCAGCCGGCGAATGGCGTGAAACAGAAATGTTCCCGAACCGCAGGCTGGGTCGATGACCCGCTCGCGCAGAGGATCTCGGATCGCTGCCTTGCAGATTCGGTCGGCCAGCCAGTCCGGAGTATAATACTCTCCGAGGTCATGACGTTGGTCCGGATCAATCAGGCTCTCGTAAAGTCCCTTAAGGATATCGACCTCTATGTCCCGGAGACGAAAGCGGTTGGCGTGGCGCGCGATCTCCATCACCAAGCCAGCGCCCTTCGGGTGCAGGAGAATCCAGTCGAAGAAATCGCTCTCGACTGCACCGATTATGCGGATATCACGGAATGCTTTCCCTTCGAGGAGCGAGGCTCCAGTCGCCGGGAGGGTGTCGAGCAGCGCAACCGTTGCGATCGCCTTGGCGACGGTTGTCAGGTAGGTGTGCTGATAAAAGAGTTTCGGAGCGTCTATGTCGCCGCCGTAAGCGACACGCACCAAGCCGCTCCAGAGTTCGCGCTTGAGCTTCGCCTCGGGATGGTCGCTGACGTCGTTCCAATAGGCTTCGATCTCGCGCAACGCTCTGAGATACGCAACGCTCTCTCGGCCTAGTTCACGCTGGACGCTCTGCACATCGGGTGGAATCTCGTCGGTGACGACGACCACGCTTTCGAGCCATGCTATCAATCCGGCGGGTTCGGTGGCCTTGGGCCGGAATTGCGCCAATTCATCGAGTTCGCCGTCTCGAACGATGTAGACGCGAAAATCCGCGCCATCCGTGGCGATCCCGACGAATTTTTGTCCCGTTTCCCGCTCGCGCTGCGGCAGATAGTCAAGGAGCTGGCGTTCGGCCTCGGCGCGTTCACGGACGAGGTCGCTCTTGATCTCGAAAACCGTGCGTCCGAGCAGTGCATCGATGCGGCCATGAACCTCGGGCAGACGGCGCTCGAAGTCGATCGCACGCGAATCGGCCCCGAGCGCATCCGTGAGCAATCGATGCAGGAGCGCTCGGACTTTCTCGTGCCGAGGTTTGGTCACGAGTTCTGCCACGATGGATTGAAGCTCCGCAGGCGTCACGCCTCCCCCTCTCGTCGGATCGCGCGGGAGGTCCGGCCGCGATCTTAGCGCCCCTAGATCACATGTCAGAGAAACTACCATTCACGATCGATCGCTTCAAAGAAAAGCGGCGAACTCGCCCAGAGGTGCACCACCAGTCCTGGAAGGTCGTCGTTGGATCGGCCCGCGTTCCGTTTTCAGTCGAACTCGACAGTCCGATTGTAATCCCATAGTTGCCGCTATGCGCACTCCCGCCAATTTCGGCAACCGGATCGAATGGCGGCTTCCCACCCCATCTCAGCCGTTTGCAGCGGCCACGCTGAACGGGTTTTGACCCTGATCTACGAGCCTGGCCGCGAATGATGGTCCCGTCCTCGCCGTTTGCGCCGCCGCGGCAGCCGTTCTATCAATACCCCGACTGGGGAAAGGACCCGATGACCGAGGGGAAGCGGCGCATCGCCATCCTGGGCTCGACCGGCTCGGTTGGCTGCAACACGGTCGAGCTGGTGGCGGCGCAACCCGACGCCTATGCCGTGGAGGCGCTGGTGGCGCAGCGCAGCGTCGAGCGTCTGGCGGCGCAGGCGCGCCAGCGCCGCGCCCGATGACGACCGGCGCCCCCGTATCGGCTTCAATCACGCGCGGCCCCGAAGGGTTCGCCGGCGAAGCCGGCGAACGGGTCACCCGCAAAGCGGTCGGCCGGGTTGCTGGTCCGGAATGCACGACCAGGTCCTGTCGGATTGATAAAAGCCGCGGCGGGCACGCGGGCTGCCCCTCCCAGGCGAGATAGAGCCCCGCCGATGGAACGGAGATCGGCTAAGGTTTGGCGGTGCGCCGTGTCCCCGGGGCAGGATGGTCTCGCGGGTGCGGTGCCGCGGCCATGTCCGCAAACCGGTCGTCGAGCGGGGGACGAGCACTATGAAGCGCACGGGCCCGATGGCTTTCGCAGCGTCACTGGCGCTTCTCGCTCCTGCGGCGGGCGCTCAGGCCGACTGTCCGACCGCCGCCGACCCGATCGCCACGGACAGACCTGCTTTCGCCAATTCGAGCAGCGTGGTGCCGACGGCGAGCCTGCAGCTCGAGAATGGCGTGGGCGCGAGCCAGAGCGCGGCAACGACGATTTGGGACCTGCCGGAGACGCGAGCACGCTTCGCTGTCGCAGCCTGCACCGAATTCCTGGTCGATCTTCCGGATTACACCGTGGCCGACACCCGGCCGGGCGCGCATGGCTGGACCAGCGTCGCGCCGACGATCAAGCATCAGTTCGGCGGACTGCCCGACGGGCTGACGCTGTCGGGCGCGATCGGAGCGGCTCTCGGCACCGGAGCGCGTCAAGTTGCGGGGCGCGGACCGGCGCCCTATGCGCAGCTCCCGTGGACGTTCGATTTGGGCGGCGGATGGACCGCCAACGGCATGTACGGCGTGACCTTCCATCCGGGCGCAACGGTCAGCGCTCCCGACAATCTGTCGACGGTGTTCCTGGACAGGACATTGGGCGATTCCGCCGATGTCTTCTTCGAATATGCGAACGACCTTCAGCACGGCGCGCCGACATTGAACCGTGTCTCCGTCGGAGGATCGTACCGCTACGCGCCCACCCGCCAGATCGACCTCAAGGTCGGGACCGGACTGAACGGCGCCGCGCCGGATTGGTATTTTACCGTGGGTTATTCCCTGCGCTTCGACCAGGTGTTTTAGGACGGCCACAGATGGGCTTGCGACGCTTTCCCGCCGCGTTTGGCCGGGCGGCGAGGCGCCGGTGCCGGCCCGGGCAGCGATCGCGGATAGGCGGCGGCGGGCCGGACTTCGCCATTCCCGCCGTGAGCCTGTCCTTCGGAGGGATCCCGCGATATGCTTTTTGCGCCGGCGGACGGCGCTGCGGCGAAGCAGCGCCGGCGCGGCTCTCCGGGCCCGCCGCGGGCGTCGAGACGAAGTCATAGGACAATGGGGTAGATCCCTCCCGCCGTCGCAAGGAGCGCGTGAAGGATGGCGCGTCGGCTGATCAAATCCGGCATCGTCGTCACGCTCGGCGATGCCGTGCCGGCGCTGCGCCGGGGCGGCGGTAATGGCGCCCGCTTTGCACCGATCTCAGCCATTTGCAGCGGCGACGCTGACCGGGGTTTGACCGCGGTGTCGTGTACGAGCCGGCCCGGTAATGGCGCTCCCCTCCGCGCCGTTTGCGCCGCGGCGGCGGCCGTTCTATCAATAGCCCGACTGGGGAAAGGACCCGATGAGCGAGGGGACGCGGCGCATCGCCATCCTGGGCTCGACCGGCTCGGTTGGCTGCAACACGGTCGAGCTGGTGGCGGCGCAACCCGACGCCTATGCCGTGGAGGCGCTGGTGGCGCAGCGCAGCGTCGAGCGCCTGGCGGCGCAGGCGCGCCAGCTCCACGCCAAGCTCGCCGTGGTCGCCGATGAGAGCCGCTACCGCGCGTTGAAATCGCTGCTGGACGGCAGCGGCATCGAGGCCGCCGCCGGGCCCGACGCCGTGGTCGAGGCGGCGATGCGGCCCGCCGATTGGGTCATGGCGGCGATCGTCGGCGCCGCCGGGCTCGCGCCCACCCTTGCCGCCGTGCGCCGCGGCGCCATCGTGGCGCTCGCCAACAAGGAAGCGCTGGTCTGCGCCGGCGCGCTCGCCACCGCCGAGGCGAAACGGCATGGCGCGCGCTTCCTTCCCGTCGACAGCGAGCACAACGCGATCTTTCAGGTGTTCGACGCCGAGGACGCGCACGCGGTCGAGCGCATCGTGCTGACGGCGAGCGGCGGCCCCTTCCGCGAGCGGTCGATCGAGGCCATGGCGGCGGTGACCCCGGCCGAGGCGGTGAAGCACCCCAACTGGTCGATGGGCGCCAAGATCTCGATCGACAGCGCCACCATGATGAACAAGGGGCTCGAGATCATCGAGGCGCATCATCTCTTCGCGCTCGAAAGCGGGCAGATCGACGTCGTCGTCCATCCGCAATCGGTGGTGCACGGCCTCGTCTATTACAAGGACGGCTCGGTGCTGGCGCAGTTGGGATCTCCCGACATGCGCACGCCCATCGCCCATGCGCTGGGCTGGCCCAAGCGCATTGCCGCGCCGAGCCCGCGCCTCGACCTGGCCCGGCTCGGCCGCCTCACCTTCGAGCCGCCCGATCTCGAGCGCTTCCCGGCGCTGCGTCTGGCGCGCGCGGCGCTGCTGGCCGGCGGCGGCGCGCCCACCGTGCTCAACGCCGCCAACGAGGTGGCGGTCGCCGCCTTCCTCGACAGCCGCATCGGCTTTCTCGACATCGCCGCCATCGTCGAGGACACGCTCGCGGCGCTGCCCGGCCGCCGTATCGACACGCTTGAGGATGTCTACGACTGCGACCGCGCGGCGCGCGATGTCGCCACCCGGCTCGCCGGCAACGGCGCCCGCCGCGCCGCGCGCGCGTGAGGATAAGCGGCCACTGTCGGGGACAAGCCGTGATCTTCTCCTCTCCGCCCCTTTGGGGCGGAGAGGTAGGGTGAGGTGGGGCTAGCAATGCGGTTGAGAGCGAGAACAGAGATCGCGCGGCGCTTGCGACGAGACGCCACGGATGTGGAAAAAATTCTCTGGCGCGCCTTGCGCGAGCGTATCCCGCGCTGGAAATTTCGCCGACAGCATCCGATCGGACTCCGCATCGCGGATTTCGCTTGTCCTGCGGGCAAGCTGGTCATCGAGCTCGATGGCAGTCAGCATGCCGAGCGGATGGACGCGGACGACCGGCGTACCGCCGAGCTGATGCTTCACGGCTATCGCGTAATTCGGTTTTGGAATAACGATGTCCTCGATAATCTCGACGGCGTGCTGGAGACGATCCACCACGCGCTCGAAGCGCCCCCACCTCTCCCGGCCTCTCCGCCCCCAGGGGCGGAGAGGAGAAAATTTACTACCGCGGATATTTAACCGCCGATGACCGCGAGCGCGCGTCCCGTCCTCGTCACCGGCGCTTCGGGCTTTGTCGGCTCGGCGGTGGCGCGCGCCTTGCTTGCCCAGGGACGCTCCGTGCGCGTCCTGCTGCGCCCGGAGAGCGCGCGCACCAACGTCGCCGATCTCGCGGTCGACGCGCGTATCGGCGCGCTGGAAGACCGGGCCTCGCTCGAAGCGGCGCTCTCCGGCTGCGCCGCGCTCTTTCATGTCGCCGCCGATTACCGGCTCTGGGTGCGCGATGAAGCCGCCATGTATCGCGCCAATGTCGACGGCACGCGGGCGCTGATGGAAGCGGCGCTCGCCCAAGGCGTCGAGCGCATCGTCTATACCAGCAGCGTCGCCGTGCTCGGTCTCAAGCCGGACGGCAGCGCCGCCGACGAGACCACGCCGTCCACGCTCGAGGACATGATCGGCCCTTACAAGCGCTCGAAGTTCCTCGCCGAGGAGGTCGTGCGCGATCTCGTGCGGCAGAAGGGCCTGCCGGCGGTGATCGTCAATCCGTCGACGCCGATCGGCCCGCGCGACGTGAAGCCGACGCCCACCGGCCGCATGATCGTCGAAGCGGCGTCGGGCCGCATGCCGGCCTTCGTCGATACCGGCCTCAATCTCGTCCATGTCGACGACGTCGCTCAGGGACATCTCCTGGCCGAGCAGAAGGGCCGCATCGGCGAGCGCTACATCCTCGGCGGCGAGAATTTGACGCTGAAGGAGATCCTGGGGCGCATCGCCCTGCTCACTGGGCGCCGGCCGCCGCTGCTGGCGCTGCCGATCCCGGCAATCTGGCCGGTGGCGCTCTTGGCCGAGGCGGCGGCGCGCGTCACCGGGCGCGAGCCTTTCGTCACCCGCGACGGGCTGCGCATGGCGCGGCACAAGATGTTCTTCACCGCGCAAAAGGCGGAGCGCGAGCTCGGCTATCACGCGCGCCCGGCCGATGCCGGCCTTGCCGACGCCATCGCCTGGTTCCGCCGCGCGGGGATGTGCCCGTGAGCCCGGCGGCGGCGGTTGCCGCGCTGTCGCTGGCGGTCTGGCTCTATCTGCTGTTCGGCCGCGGCGGCTTCTGGCGTCCTTACAGCGGCGATCCCGTTGCGCCGCCCGGGCGCTGGCCGAGCGTCGCCGCCATCGTCCCGGCGCGCGACGAGGCGGCGGTGGTGGGCGATGCCATCGCCTCGCTGCTGGCGCAGCGCTATGCCGGAAGCTTTCGCATCGTGCTGGTCGACGATCACAGCACCGATGGTACGTCGGAGGTGGCGCGCGCCGCCGCCGCACGGTTCGGCAAGGAGCAATCGCTGGAGCTTCGCGCCGCGCCGCCGCTGCCTCAGGGCTGGAGCGGCAAGCTTTGGGCGCTGAACGCCGGCGTAGACGCGGTCGAGGCCGCGGGCGACCCGCCCGAGCTTTACCTCTTCACCGATGCCGATATCGTGCATGCGCCCGACGATCTCGCCGCGCTCGTCGCGCGCGCCGAGGCCGAGCGCCGCGACCTCGTCTCGGAGATGGTGCTGTTGCGCTGCGACAGTCTCGCCGAGCGGCTGCTGGTCCCGGCCTTCGTCTTCTTTTTTGCCATGCTCTATCCCTTCCGCTGGTCGAACGATCCGCGGAGCGCCACCGCTGCGGCGGCCGGCGGCTGCGTGCTGCTGCGGGCCAGCGCCTTGCGCCGCATCGGCGGGTTCGCCTCGATCCGCGGTGCGCTCATCGATGATTGCGCGCTTGCCAAGGCGGTGAAGAAGAGCGGCGGCTCGATCTGGCTCGGCCTCACGCGGCAGACGCGCAGCGTGCGGGCTTACCCCGGCGTCGGCGATGTCTGGCGCATGGTGGCGCGCACGGCCTATGCGCAGCTCCGCTATTCGCCGCTGCTGCTGGCCGGCACCGTGCTCGGGCTCGCCGTCGCCTATCTGGCGCCGGTGGCGCTGATCTTTGCCGGTGGTATCGTCGCCTGGCTGGCCGGCGCGGCCTGGGCGGCCATGACCTTGGCCTATCTGCCGATGGTGCGCTTTTACGCCCTGTCGCCGGCCTGGGCCCTCTTGCTGCCGGCCGCGGCGTCGGTTTATCTGGCGGCCACGGTCGATTCGGCGCGCCGCTATTGGCAAGGCGCCGGCGGCGAATGGAAGGGACGGGTGGAGTGGCGCAGGCCGAGCTGACGAGCAGCCTGGAGACGCCGTCGGGCAAGGGCCGCGGGGACGAGAATTTCCCCGTTGGCTCCTTCCTCATCCGGCGCCCGCTCCGGCCGCACGTCCACGCCTTCTACCGCTTCGCCCGCGAGGCCGACGACATCGCGGACAATCCGCGGCTTGCCGCCGAGGAGAAGGTCCGACGGCTTGCCCGCATGGGCGCCATCCTCGATGGCGCGCCGGGCGAGGACTCGCCGGCGGCGCTGGCGATGCGCCGAAGCCTCGCCGAGACCGGCGTCAGCCCGCAGCATTGCCACGACATCCTGCGCGCCTTCACCTTGGACGCCACCAAGCTGCGCTATCGCGACTGGGACGACCTCATGGGCTATTGCCGCTATTCCGCGACGCCTGTCGGTCGCCATGTGCTCGATCTCCATGGCGAATCGCGCGACACCTGGCATTGGTCTGATCCGCTCTGCGACGCGCTGCAAGTGCTCAATCACTTGCAGGATTGCGTCGCCGACTACCACGCGCTCGATCGCGTCTACTTGCCCGAGCGCGACCTCGCCGAGTGCGGCGGCTCCATCGCCGATCTCGATCTTCCTTCCGCCAGCCCGGGGCTGCGCCGGGTCATCGACCGGCTGCTCGACGGCACCGAGCGGCTCATCGACCGGGCGCGCGGCTTGCCGCGTGCCGTGCAGAGCCCGGGCTTGCGGCGCGAGACCGCGGTCATCGTCACCCTGGCCGAGCGGTTGGCCCGGCGGCTGCGGCGCGGCGATCCGCTGGCGAGCCGCGTCAAGCTCACCCGCGGCGATTTCGCCTTGTCGCTGCTGCTGGGGCTGTGGCGCGGCCGGCGCTGGGGGCGGGGATGAGCGCGGCGCTGCAACGGGAGCCGGCGGCCGATCCGCGCGCGGCCATCCGCGCCCGCGTCGCCGCGGCAAGCACCTCCTTCTATTGGGCGATGCGGCTGCTGCCCGAGGCGCGGCGCGAGGCCATGTTCACGATCTATGCTTTCTGTCGCGAGGTCGACGACATCGCCGACAGCAACGAACCGCCGCCGGCCAAGCGCGCCGGGCTTGGCGCCTGGCGACGCGAGATCGATGCCGTCTATGCCGACAAGCCGCGGACGCCCTTGTCCCGCGTGCTTGCCGAGGTCGTGCACGCCTTTGCTCTCCCGCGCGAGGATTTCTTCGCGATCATCGACGGCATGGAGATGGACGCCGTTGCCGACATCCGCGCGCCCACCCTTGCCGATCTCGATCTCTATTGCGACCGCGTGGCGAGCGCGGTGGGCCGGCTCTCCGTGCGCATTTTCGGCACCGATCTTCCCGCTGCCGATCGCGTCGCGGCAGCGCTGGGCCGCGCGCTGCAGCTCACCAACATCCTGCGCGATCTCGCCGAGGACGCCGCGCGCGGCCGGCTCTATCTTCCGCGTGAATACCTGCGCGAAGCCGGCATCGCCGAGACCGAGCCGCAGGCGGTGCTGCGCCATCCCCATCTGGCGCAGGTCTGCGACCGCCTCGCCGATCTTGCCGAAGAGCGCTTTGCCGAAGCGCGATCGGCGATGCGCGATTGCCCGCGCCGCGCCATGCGCCCCGCCGCGGTGATGGGCGCCGTCTACCATGCGATCCTGATACGGCTGTGCCGGCGCGGCTGGCGCGACATCGAGCGCGAGGTAAGGCTGCCCGCCGGGCTCAAGCTCTGGCTTGCGCTGCGCCACGGCTTGCTGTGAGGGGGCCGCGTCGCGTCCATGTCGTCGGCGCCGGCCTCGCCGGCCTCTCGGCGAGCCTCAGGCTGGCCGAAAGCGGCGTCGCCGTCGTGCTGCACGAGGCGGCGCCCCAGGCCGGCGGGCGCTGCCGCTCCTATCTCGACGCCGCGCTCGGCTGCCGTATCGACAACGGCAATCATCTGCTCATCGCCGGCAATCATGCGGCCATGGACTATCTTCGCCGCATCGGCGCCAGCGACACGCTCATCGGCCCGGACGCGGCCGCCTACGACTTTCTCGACCTCGCCGGTGGCGAGCGCTGGACGGTGAGGCCCAATGCCGGCCGCCTCCCGTGGTGGCTGTTCACGCCATCGCGCCGCGTTGCCGGCACGCGCGCGCGCGACTATCTGGGCGGCCTCAGTCTGGCGCGGGCGGGGGCGGATGACGTCGTCGCCGACTGCTTCGACCGCCGCTCGCTCATCTTCCGCCGCTTGTGGCAACCGCTGGCGGTGGCGGGGCTCAACACCGAGGCGGAGCAGGGCTCGGCCGTGCTGCTGGCACGCTTGCTGCGCGAGAGCTTCGGCGCCGGCGGCGCCGCCTGCCGGCCGCTGATGCCGCGCGAGGGGTTGTCGGAAAGCCTGATCGATCCGGCGCTTCTTCGCCTGCGGGCGCTCGGCGCCGAGCTGCGCCTGGGCTCGCGGCTCAGGGCGATCGAATTCGCCGGCGAGCGTGCCATCGCGCTTGCTTTCGATGAAGGCGGCGAAAGCCTGGCCGCCGACGAGGCCGTCATCCTCGCCGTCACCGCGCCGGTGGCGGCGCGGCTGGTGCCCGATCTCGCCGTGCCCGACGACTTCCGCGCCATCGTCAACGCGCATTACCGGATCGACGCTCCGGCCGGCGCGCCGCTGTTCGTCGGGCTCATCGGCGGCACCGCGGAATGGGTGTTCCGCAAGCCGGGCGTGCTGTCGGTCACCATCAGCGCCGCCGACCGGTTGGTGGATCATCCGGCCGACGAGCTTGCCGCGCGGCTCTGGCCCGAGGTGCGGCGCGCCTATGATCTCGGCCAAGCGGGGATGCCGACTTGGCAGATCGTCAAGGAGAAGCGCGCCACCTTCGCCGCCACGCCGGCGCAGCAGCGACGCCGGCCCGGAACCGCGACGCGGTGGACCAACCTGATGCTGGCCGGCGACTTTACCGCCACCGGTCTGCCCGCCACCATCGAAGGCGCCGTCCGCTCCGGCGATGCCGCAGCGGCGCGGCTGCTGCAAAAACCATGGACGCCGGGATGATCGGTCGACGAGGTTGCCGCCGATGCGCCGCCATGCCGAAGCGGATGGCGGCTTGTCTGGCAGGCTGTCGGCGCAATCGCTCCAGCGGCGGCGCGAAAAGGGCTTGAGTACCGGCATATGCCGGACCATGGTGGCGCGGCAGTTTCACGCGGAGGACAGGGCAGGAGAGCCATGGCACGGGCCGTTTCGATCGCCGCCGAAGCCGCGCCGCAAAGGGCGGCTGGGCTGGCCGCCGCCATCGACCGCGCGGCGGCGGCGCTCATCGAGCGGCAGCGCCCGGACGGGCATTGGGTGTTCGAGCTCGAAGCCGATGCCACGATCCCGGCCGAGTATATTTTGCTGCAGCATTATCTCGACGAGATCGATGACCGGGTACAGCAGGCGCTGGCGCGCTATCTGCGCTCGATCCAGGGCGCCCATGGCGGCTGGCCGCTGTTCCATGGCGGCGCCTTCGACCTTTCCGCCAGCGTCAAAGCCTATTTCGCGCTCAAGGCGGCGGGCGACGCGCCGGAGGCGCCGCATATGGCGCGCGCCCGCAGGGCCATCCTGGAGCGCGGCGGCGCCGCGCATTGCAACGTCTTCACCCGCATCCAGCTCGCGCTTTTCGGCGAGCTGCCCTGGCATGGAGTACCGGTGATGCCGGTGGAGATCATGCTGTTGCCGCGCTGGTTTCCCTTCCATCTGAGCAAGGTCAGCTACTGGTCGCGCACGGTGATCGCACCGCTGCTGGTGCTGATGGCGCTGAAGCCGCGGGCCAAGAACCCGCGCGGCATCGCCGTCAAGGAGCTGTTTGCGCTAGGCACGCAAGTAAGGCCGCCCAAGGCCAAGGGCTCGGTCTGGGCGAGCCTGTTCAACGGGCTCGACAGCGTGCTGCGCGTCGTCGAGCCGTTCCTGCCGCGGCGGACGCGCCGTCGCGCCATCGACGCGGCCCTGGCCTTCGTGCATGAGCGGCTCAACGGCGAGGACGGGCTCGGCGCGATCTATCCCGCAATGGCGAACAGCGTGATGATGATGGAGTGCCTGGGCTTCGCCAAGGACGCGCCGCCGCTCGTCACCGCCAAAGCCGGGCTGCGCAAGCTTCTCATGCTCGATGATCCCGAGCGCTCCTATTGCCAGCCTTGCGTCTCGCCGATCTGGGATACCGGGCTTGCCGCCCATGCCTTGATGGAAGCGGGCGGGCCTGCGGCCGAGGCGGCGGTGCGGCGCGGGCTCGACTGGCTCGTCGAGCGCCAAGTGCTCGATCTCGCGGGCGATTGGGCCGAGTGGCGGCCGGGACTCAGGCCCGGCGGCTGGGCCTTCCAATATGCCAATCCGCATTATCCCGATGTCGACGACACCGCCGTGGTGGCGATGGCGCTCGACCGCTTCGATGGCGCGCGCTACCGCGATGCCATCGACCGGGCCGCGGAATGGATCGCGGGCATGCAGAGCCGCAATGGCGGTTGGGGCGCCTTCGATGCCGACAACACCTATTATCACCTGAATTACATTCCCTTCGCCGATCACGGCGCGCTGTTGGATCCGCCGACGGCGGATGTTTCGGCGCGCTGCATCGGCTTCCTGCGGCAGATCGGGCGCAATGCCGAGAACGACCGAATAGTGGCGAAGGCCGTCGCCTACCTGCTGGGGGAGCAGGAGAGCGACGGGAGCTGGTTCGGCCGCTGGGGCACCAATTACATCTACGGCACCTGGTCGGCGCTGGCGGGGCTCAACGCGGCGGGGCTGGACAAAGGCGCTCCCGCCATCCGCCGCGCCGTCGACTGGCTGCTGGCGCGGCAGCGGCCGGACGGCGGCTGGGGCGAGGACGGCACTTCCTATTGGCCGGACCAGCCGCGCGGCGAAGGCCAAGAGAGCACGGCGTCGCAAACCGCCTGGGCGCTGCTCGGGCTGATGGCGGCGGGCGAGGTCGACCACCCCGCCGTGGCGCGCGGCATCGCCTATCTCGCAGCGACGCAGCGCTCGCACGGGCTTTGGGACGAGGCCTGGTATACCGCCGTGGGATTCCCGCGCGTCTTCTATCTCCGCTATCACGGCTACCGCGCTTTCTTCCCGCTCTGGGCGCTGGCGCGGTATCGCAACCTGCGCCAAGGCAACGGCGCGTCGCCCGCCTACGGCTTGTGATGGCGCTGGCCGCGGTCACGGGCCTGGCCGCGGAGGCGACGATCGCCCGACGCGCGGGCCTGCGGGCGGCGGCTGCGGGCGGCGGCGGCACGCGCATCGCTTCGCTCATTGCGGGCCTCATCGCCGAAGGCGCGAACGGGCTGGTGAGCTTCGGCATTTGCGGCGGCCTCGACCCGGCGCTCGCTTCGGGCAGCTTGCTGCTGCCGCTGGCGGTGCGAGAGGAGACCGGCGCACGCCTCCCCGTCGATCGCGCCTGGCACGCAGCGGTGGCGGCGGCGCTGGCCGAGGCCGGGATCGCCGCGGCGACGGGCGACCTGCTTGGCGCGGCGGCGCCGGCCGCGACGCCTGAGCGGAAGCGGGCGCTCCATGCCGGTGGCGCCGTGGCCGTCGATCTCGAAAGCCATTTCGTGGCGCAAGCCGCGCGCGCGGCGCGCTTGCCGTTCCTGGTGCTGCGCGCCGTCGCCGACCCTGCCGCGCGCCGCTTGCCGCCGGCGGCGCTGGCGGGCCTCGACGATGAGGGACATGCCGCGCTCGGTCCGGTGCTGCAATCGCTCTGGCGCCAGCCGGCGCAGCTTCCGGCGCTGGTGCAAATCGCCTGCGAAACCAAGGCGGCGCTTCGCGCCTTGCGCCGCGCCGCGCCGCTGCTCGGCCGAGTGGCGATTCCCGCCTCGGCTTCGTTAGTAAATTGAAAAGGACTTCGCGCTAATTCCAGGAGCCGGGTTCAATCGGATGGGGAAGCACATGGAAGCCGGGGTCGATTTCGGCTGGATGTCGTTGTTGCAGCGGCGCGCGGACTATGCCCGCAAGACGGCCGCGTCGGCGCGGACGCCGGGCATCGCCAAGGAATTCGAGGACCTCACCGCGCTTTATGAAAAGCTCATGGAGGGCCGAGTCCCGGCGGCGCCGGCCTTCACCTCGGGCGATCCCAAGAGCGGCCTGATCCGGCATTTGCAGGCGCGGGCGAGTCAATTCCTGATGGATGCACGTTCCATCGCCGACAAGGCGCGCGCCGACGAGCTGCGGTATCTGGCCGGCGTGTTCGGCGCCGAGGCGGCGCGGCTCAAGAACGACGCCGTGCGGTAAGGCTCAAGCGAGCTGCACGCCGGCGCGGCTGACGCGGGTGATGAGCCGGCCGTCATCGTCGCGGAGATACCAGGTTTCGTCATCGCGATGCGACAGCGCGGCGCTCGGCCGGGGCGGCGCCAGGCGGAACAGCCCATTGCCTTCAGTCATCTTCCGGCGGTAAAGGCGAGCCGCGTCTTCGTATTCCAACAGGTATTGCATCATTGCTCCCGGCCGTGCCAAGCGGCAGGCCGGCATTGAAGCCGTCGATTGTGGCATCGCGATGGTCGGGACCCGACAGGTTTGTGGCTGGGGCGATTTCGTCACGAACGACAAAAGGCCGGGCGACGCCCGGCCTTTTCGGCGATGGCGGGAGGACTGCCGCTATTCCGCGGCGCTTGGCCGGTTCTTGGAGGCTTCGCGCTCGGTCTCTATGCGCGCCATCGCGTCCTCGACATGGCGCGAGAAGACGTATTGGGCCGGGCGCTGGCGGTCGAGCGGTATCTCCGCCGCCCATGCGCCTTCGGTGGCGACGCCCTTGAGCGCGACGGCGAGCGCCTTCAGCGGGTGCTTCACCGCATCCATCACCGCGGTTGCCTCATAGCCGCTATGCACCATGCAATCGGCGCATTTCTCGTAATTGCCGGTGCCGTAGGCGTCCCAGTTGGTCTCCTCCATCAGCTCCTTGAAGGTCTTGGCGTAGCCTTCGCCGAGCAGGTAGCAGGGACGCTGCCAGCCGAAATAATTGCGCGTCGGATTGCCCCAGGGGGTGCAGTGATAGCTCTGATTGCCGGCGAGGAAATCGAGGAACAGCGAGGATTGGCTGAACGACCATTTGTGGCCGCGGCCGCGGCGGAAGACGTCGCGGAACAGCTCCTTGGTCTTGCGCCGGTTGAGGAAATGCGCCTGGTCGGGCGCACGCTCGTAGGCATAGCCTGGCGACACGGTGATGCCGTCGACCCCGATCGCCATGACGCGGTCGAAGAACTGGGCGACGCGCCCGGGCTCGGCGCCGTCGAACAGCGTGCAATTGATGTTGACGCGGAAGCCCTTGGCTTTCGCCAGCGCGATGGCCTCCACCGCGCGCTCGTAGACGCCCTCTTCGCAAACCGAATGGTCGTGCATCTCCCGGTCGCCGTCGAGATGCACCGACCAGACGAAGAACGGACCCGGCTGGAAGAGGTGCAGCTTCTTCTCCATCAGCAGCGCGTTGGTGCAGAGATAGACGAATTTCTTGCGCGCGATGATGCCGCGGACGATCTCGTCGATCTCGCGGTGGAGCAGCGGCTCGCCGCCGGCGATCGACACCACCGGCGCGCCGCATTCATCCACCGCCTGGAGGCATTCCTCCACCGACAGGCGCTGGTTGAGGATGGCGTCGGGATAGTCGATCTTGCCGCAGCCGGCACAGGCGAGGTTGCAGCGGAACAGCGGCTCCAGCATCAGCACGAGCGGGTAGCGCTCCACGCCCTTGAGACGCTTGGCCGCGACATAGGCGCCGACTCGGATCTTCTGGTGCAATGGAACGGCCAACGGATTGTCCTTTTGCTGGTTCGTGCCTGGTCCAGGGATCAGATGATGGTGTCGGCAAGCTCGGGCGGCATGCGGAAGCGGACGTTTTCGGTGATGCCCGGCAGGGTCGAAAGCTCGACCTCGGCAAGCTCGCGCAAGCGGTCGATGAGCCGCTGGACGAGCTCGGCTGGCGCCGAGGCGCCGGCGGTGATGCCGACGGACTCGACGGCTTTGAGCCAGGCCGGGTCGAGCGCGTCGGCATCGGCGATGAGATAGGCCGGTACTCCCTGCTCGGCGGCGATCTCGCGCAGGCGGTTGGAGTTCGAGCTGTTGGCGGCGCCGACGACCAGGACGACATCGACATCGAGCGCCAGCGCGCGCGCGGCGTGCTGGCGGTTCTGCGTCGCGTAGCAGATGTCCTTGGTGTCGGGGCCGACGATGGTCGGGAAGCGCTCGCGCAGCGCATCGATCACGGCCCGGGTGTCGTCGACGCTGAGCGTGGTCTGGGTGATGAAGGCGAGCTTGGCCGGATTGCTCACGGTAAGGCCGGCCACTTCCTCGGCGCGGGAGATGAGATGGACCTTGCCGTTGATCCGCCCCATCGTGCCTTCGATCTCGGGATGCCCGGCATGGCCGATGAGGATGATCTCGCGACCCTGATTGGCGTAGCGCTGCCCTTCGCTGTGCACCTTGGAGACGAGCGGGCAGGTGGCATCGATCACCGGCAGGTCGCGCCGGGCGGCGGCGTCCTCAACCGCGCTCGAGACGCCATGGGCGCTGAAGATGGTGACGCTGCCCGGCGGGATTTCGTCGAGCTCGTCGACGAAATGCGCGCCCTTGGCGCGCAGCCGCTCCACCACATGGCGGTTATGCACGATCTCATGCCGGACATAGATCGGCGGACCGTATTTCTCGATCGCCCGTTCGACGATCTCGATTGCCCGCTCCACGCCGGCACAGAAGCCCCTGGGTTGCGCCAGGACCACCCGCATGTGCTTTCCCTTCGGGTCGGACGCGGCTCCCATCGCCGCTAATCCCTTATGGCGGCCGCATTATACGCGGAAAACGTCAACCGGCTAGGGCTCGTTCCTGAGCCCTAAGGCCCGCCGCCGGCACGACTGCGCGGCGGCGGTCCGCGCCGCCCTTGCCGACGCTTGCGAAGGAACGACCGCGCGGCCATGGGCGTTGGATAAAGAACGGATTCGGCCATGGCGTCTTGGACGTGCAATTTGCCATTCCTACTCATCTGTGTTTAGTTCTCCCCGAATAAACGGGGACATCACGCTCAAAAGAGGATTTATAGCCGTGGCAAAGACCCCCGCAGTAGAGCGCCGGGATGGAAAGGACGACATGTTGCAACGTGGCAATTATACCCCGTTGCTGGATGGCGTGAGTATTCCGGCGGATTTGCGCCTTTTGCCGGAGAGCGCGCTCGGCCAGCTTGCCGAGGAGCTTCGTCGCGAGTTGGTGGACGCGGTCTCTGTGACGGGGGGCCACCTCGGGGCCGGGCTTGGGGTGGTGGAGCTGACGGTGGCGCTGCACTATGTGTTTGACACGCCGCGGGACCGGTTGATCTGGGATGTCGGTCACCAGGCCTAT
>DASPSJ010000006.1:0-28125 GCA_035623985.1 Allostellaceae bacterium
ATAGACGATCTTGAGGCCGAGCTTCTGCACGATCTCGCGCGCGCCTTCCGTCGCAACCTTGGGATATTCCGCGTCCGCGCCGACGATCGCTACGGTCTTGGGCGTCGGCTTCGCCGTCATCGCCGCGGCGAAGAAGCCCTCGATCGATGAGATCTTGGCGTTCTCGCCGTTGGGCTGGATCTGGAAGAAGCGGTCGTAATGGAACTGATCGTTCACCGCGAGGCCGAAGAGCCCGATGAAGACCATGCCGCGCGGCATGATGACCGGCATCGCCGGCGCCTGCAGGTTGGTGCCGTAGCCCGAGATCACGAGATCGACCTTGTCGACGTCGAGCAGCTTGGTATAGATGCCCGGCACCTGCGCCGGGTTGGTCTGGTCGTCGTAATAGACGAGCTGCACCGGCCGGCCCAAAAGCCCGCCCTTGGCGTTCATCTCCTCCGCCCAGATCTGCATGGCGACCAGCGCCGCCTTGCCGTTGCCGGCAAGCCCCCCGGTGAGCGCCATGCCGAAACCGATCTTGATCGGCTCCGCCGCGCCCGCCGTCACGGGCGCCAGGCTCGCCGCAAAAATCGTTGCCGCAAGCCAACGGTTCATCGCATGAAGAAGACGCCGGCCCATCCTGCCCTCCCGTTCTCGCTCCCGGCTTCTTGCTCGACCGGGATGCTTTTTTTGACGCGCGCTAGAATGGCCGAAGACGGGACGCATTGCCAGCCGCCTTTGCATTCCTCGCTCCGAATAACCGTGCAGCCCGGCATGAGCGAAGCTGCGACTCTATCCCTCCTGGCCCTCCTGGCGACTGCGCCGTCGGCGCGGGCGCTTACTCCTCGGCGATCGCCTCGAGCGGGCGGCCGCGCATGTAGCGGCCGTGACAGAACATCAAGGTCGGCTTCGAGGTATGCGCGTAGCGCTCGACGCGGCCGAGGAAGATGACGTGATCGCCGCCGTAATAGCGCGCCTCGTTGCGGCATTCGAAATGCGCGGCGCAGCCGGCGATGATCGGCGCGCCGTGCTCGGGGACGATATGCTCGACCTCGAGGAAGCGGTTGTCATGGGCGCCGGCAAAGCGCCGCGACAGATTGACCTGGTCGGCCGCCAGCACGTTGACGACGAAATGCGAGGCTTCCTGGAAGGAGGCCAGGCTCTGCGCGTAGAGCGACTGGCTCCACAGCACCAGCGGCGGGTCGAGCGAAACCGAGGCAAAGGAATTGACCGTGAGCCCCACCGGCTCCCCCTCGCGGCCGCGCGCGGTCATGATGGTGACGCCGGTGGCGAAGGTGCCGAGCGCGGCGCGGAAGTCGCGCGTGTCGAAACTCGTCGGCGCAGGTGCGGCGACGGCCGGGTCGGGCATGGCGGGGTCTTTGGAGTGCGGCATCGCGTTCCCCGCTAGAGATTGGCAGAGTCCGGCGGCAATCCAAGGGCGACGCGGCCATAATTGATGCCATTGGCGTCCCAGTTGACGGCGAAATGCCCGTTGGCGGCGTGGATGTCGCGGAAGGCGCGTTGCAGCGGGTTGCTCTCGTAGATGGCGCCGCCGCCCGCCGCGGTGAAGATGATGTCGACCGCCTTGCCGCACAGGCGCGCGGCATAGGCGCCGTCGCGCCGCCAGCGCACCTTGTCCTCCATCGGCGGCATCTGGCCGGCCTCGGCGAAGGCCGTCGCCTCTTCGCAATCGCGCAGCATCACCGCTTCGGCGGCATCGGTCAGCGCGCCGGCCTCCGCCACATGGACCTGCATGGTGGAGAAATCGGCGAGGCTGCGTCCGGTGTAGGTGCCGAGCTTGCCGCGGGTGGCGGCGACGAATTGCTCGATGGCGCCCTTGGCGATGCCGAGCGAGACGCTGGCGACGACGAAGCCGAAGAGGGCGAACCACGGCAGGCGGAAGAGCGTGCCGGGATTGGCCGCGCGACCGGGATGCTCGCCGCCCTTGCCCGCTTCGGTCGAGAGCGTGCGATGCTCCGGCACCAGCACGTCGGTGACGACGACGTCCTTGCTGCCGGTGCCGGCGAGCCCGCTGACGTACCAGGTGTCGACGACGCTGTAATCGCTCGCCGGGACGAGGAAGACGCGATATTCGCCGGCGCCGGTCTGCTCGTCCGGCACGACCGCGGCGATCATGGTCCAGGCGGAAGGGTCGATGCCGCTCGAGAACGGCCAGCGCCCGCTCAGGCGATAGCCGCCCTTGACCTTGCGCGCGCGGCCGCCGGGGAAGATGAAAGCCGAGCCGATGAGCGTGTCGGGCGACGGGCCCCAGATCTCGTCTTGCGCGGCTTTGGGCCAGTATCCCAGCATCCAGTGATGGCTGGCGAGGTTGTTGAGCACCCAGGCGGTAGAGCCGCAGCCCCGGGCGATGATGGCCCCAAGCTCGATCATCGCGGCGTAGGGCAGCTCGCTGCCGCCGACCCGCGCCGGCTGTAGCATGCGGAAAAGGCCCGAGCGATGCAGATCGGCGATGGTCTCCTCGGGCAGCCGGCGCAGCGCCTCGGTCTTCGCCGCGCGCTCGCGCAGCACCGGGACCAGCGCCTCGGCGCGCTGGCGCAGCTCCGTGAAAGAGGGCGGAGCGGAGTTGGCACGGATCGCTTTAGGCATCGCCGAACACCCGGCAATTTATCCAGAGATAAACGATAACCTCGCCGCGCGTTCTGTCAACGCCTGGCGAGGCTTGCTTGCCGGCCGATCCGGCGCGCCCGCCGATTGACGCGCGCGCACCGGCGTCACATTCTGTCCGCGGCCGGCGCGCCGGAAGAAGCACGCCGCGGTGGGAGGATTTCCTGAAGGCGCCCCGTTTCGCTTATCTGCGGGTTTCCTCGCTCGCCCAGGTGTTCGACGCCTTCGCCGAGCACGGCGAGGAGGCGCGGATTCTCGCCGGCGGGCAGAGCCTGGTGCCGGCGCTCAACATGCGGCTCGCCGAGCCGCGCCTGCTGATCGACATCAATCCCATCGCGGCGCTGGCCGGCATCGAGCGGCGAGAGAGCGTGCTGCGCATCGGCGCGCTGGCGCGGCACAGCGAGGTCGGCGCCTCGCCGCTGGTGGCCGAACTCGCGCCGCTCATCCATCAGGCGGTCCCGCACATCGCCCATCCCGCCATCCGCAACCGCGGCAGCTTCGGCGGCAGCCTGGCGCAGGCGGATCCGGCGGCGGAACTTCCAGCCTGCGTCGTGGCGCTCGACGCGGTGCTGCACCTGGCCAGCCGCCGCGGCGAGCGCAGGGTTGCCGCGCGCGATTTCTTCCGCGGACCCTACGAGACGGCGCTGGCGCCCGACGAAGTTATCGCCGCCGTCGACATCCCCGTGGCGCCGAAGGGGGCGCGCAGCGTCTTTCTCGAGCTCGCCCGGCGGCGCGGCGATTACGCGCTGGCCGGTCTCGCCGCCGAGGCGCGGGAGGACGGTCTTCGCCTCGTCTTCTTCGGCGTCGGCGGCAGGCCCGTCGAGGCGGGCGCGGCGGCGTCGGCGCTGGCGGCGAGGGACATCGCCGCGGCGCAGGCGGCGCTCGCCCGGGACCTCGATCCGCCGGGCGATCTTCAGGCCGACGGCGCCACCAAGCTCCATCTCGCGCGCGTGCTGCTCGGCCGCGCGGCGCGCGCGTTGGCGGCGGCATGAGCGAGAGCGTCGAAATCCGCCTGACGGTCAACGGCGCGGCGGTGACGCGCCGCGTCGATGCGCGGCAGAGCCTGGTCGATTTCCTGCGCGAGGAGCTTGGGCTCACCGGCACGCGCGCCGGCTGCGAGCACGGCGTCTGCGGCGCCTGCACCCTGCGCCTCGACGGCGCGATCGTCCGCGCCTGCCTGCTCTTCGCGGCGCAGCTCGACGGCGCGCGCGTCGAGACCATCGAGGGTCTTTCCGACAGCGGCGAGATCGCCGACCTTCAAGCGGCTTTCCATCGGCGCAATGCGCTGCAATGCGGCTTCTGCACCGCCGGCATGCTGGTCACCGCCGCCGCGCTGCTGCGCCGCGGCGGAGTGCCGAGCCGCGAGGAGATCCGCGACTTCCTTTCCGGCAATTACTGCCGCTGCACCGGCTATTGCGCCATCATCGACGCCGTCGAGGAGGCGTGCCGCGCGCGGGCGGAGAAGGCGAGCCCATGAGCGAACAACCCCTCTCCTTCTTCGACCGGCCCAACAGCTATATCGGCAAAAGCGTGCCGCGCCCCAATGCGCAACGCCTGTTGCAGGGGCGCGGCGTCTTCGTCGACGATCTCCGCCTGCCGCGCCTGCTGCACGCCGCCTTCCTGCGCAGCCCCTATGCCCATGCGCGGATCAAGCGCATCGATACCGCGGCGGCCGCGCGCCGGGCGGGAGTGGTGCGGGTAGTGACGGCGGCCGATCTTGCCGGGCTCTATACGCCCTGGGTCGGCGTGCTCACGCATTTGAAAGGCATGAAATCGGCGCCGCAGCATCCCCTTGCCCTCGATCGCGCCCGCTGGCAAGGCGAGCCGGTGGCGGCCGTGGCGGCGGAAACCCGCGCCGCGGCCGAGGACGCGCTGGCGGAGATCGCGGTGGAATGGGAAGAGCTGCCGCCGCTCGCCTCGGTCGAGGCGGCGCTCGCTCCCGGCGCGCCCGCGATCCACGAGGCGCTCGGCGACAACCTTGCCTTCACGCGCACCATCGATGCCGGCGCGGTGGACGACGCCTTCGACCGCGCCGATGCGGTGGTGGCCGAGACCTTCACCTTCGCCCGCCACACCGGCGTCTGCCCGGAGCCGCGCTCGATCCTCGCCGAGTTCAATCCGGCCGACCGCCGGCTGACGCTCTACTGCTCCTCCCAGGCGCCGCATATGATGAAGGAGATCGTGCTGCGCCATTTCCCGCTGGCGGAAGCCGACTTGCGCGTGGTCTGTCACGACGTGGGCGGCTCCTACGGCATCAAGATCCATGTCTATCCCGACGAGATGACGGTGATCGCGCTTGCCCTGATGCTGGGCCGGCCGGTCAAGTTCGTCGCCGACCGGCTGGAATCCTTCGTCTCCGACATCCATGCGCGCGAGCATCGCGTCGCCGCGCGCGTGGCGGTGAGCAAATCGGGCGAGATCCTCGCCATCGACATCGACGATCTCACCGGCATCGGACCCTTCTCCACCTATCCGCGCACCAGCGCCGTCGAAGGCAACCAGGTGGTCAATCTCGCGGGCTCCTGGTATCGCTCGCCCAATTATCGCGCGCGGCTGCGCGTCGTCTTTCAGAACAAGCCGCCGATGTCGCAATACCGCGCCGTCGGCCATCCCGTCGCCTGCGCCGTCACCGAAGGGCTGGTCGATCTCGCCGCGCGCGCCATCGCGATGGACCCGGCCGAGCTGCGCTGGCGCAACCTCATCGCCGATGACGCCTATCCCTGGAAGAGCCCGGCCGGCTTGCTGTTCGAGAAGCTGTCGCACCAGCGCGCGCTCGAGCGCATGCTGGGCATGATGGACTACACAGGCTTGCGCCGCGAGCAGAAGGCGCTTCGCGCCCAAGGCGTCCATCGCGGCATCGGGCTTGCGTGCTTCGTCGAGATCACCAATCCCGGCCCCGCCTTCTACGGCGTCGGCGGCGCGCCGATCTCGGCGCAGGACGGGTGCAGCCTCCGCCTCGAGCCCGGCGGCACCGTCACCTGTGCCATCAGCGTCACCGAGCAGGGCCAGGGCACGGAGACCGTGGTGGCGCAGATCGTCGCCTCGGTGCTGGGCGTGGCGCTCGCGCGCGTGCGGGTCGTCACCGGCGATACCGAGCGCACGCCTTATGGCGGCGGCACCTGGGCGTCGCGCGGCACCGGCATCGGCGGCGAGGCGGCGCTCCAGGCGGCGAAGGCGCTGCGCGCCAACGTCCTGACGCTGGCCGGCGCCATGCTGCAGGCGGCGCCGGGCGGTCTCGATATCGTCGAGGGCTGGATCGTTGACGCCGGAACCGGCGCCCGCCGCATCGGCCTCGAGGAGGTCGGCCGCGCGGGTTATTTCCGCGGCGACACGCTGCCGCCCGGCCTGCAGCCCGAGTTGGTGGCGACGCGCCACCATCAGCCGCGCGATTATCCCTTTGCCTTCACCAACGGCGTGCAGGCGTCGTGGCTCGAGCTCGACGTCGAGACCGGCTTTGTCCGCCTCCTCAAGCATTGGGTGGTGGAGGATTGCGGCCGGATGGTGAACCCGCTGTTGGTCGACGAGCAGATCCGCGGCGGCGTCGTCCAGGGGCTGGGCGCCGCCCTCTTCGAGGAATGCCTCTATGACGCGGCCGGGCAGCTCCGCAACGGCACGCTCGCCGACTACCTCGTGCCCATGGCGGCCGAGATGCCCGACATCGAGGTGGCGCATCTGGAGACGCCGCTTGCCGGCACCGAGCTTGGCGCCAAAGGCGTCGGCGAGGCGGGCACCGCCGGGGCGCCGGCGGCGGTGATGAACGCCATCAACGACGCGCTGGCGCCCTTCGGCGCGCGGGTTGCCGAGCAGCCTTTCACGCCGGCGCGCATCCTGCGCGCCCTCGGCCGGGTGTAGAGCGTGTATTCATGACGGGCGCGGGTCAGGCGCCGGATGGATATGTCTGCGATCCCTTGATGTGCTGGCCAACAGCCATCGGCGCGCAATGTCGCCGAAGTGCCACACTCTGTCCTTCCCGTATCGGAAGTTCGGATTAGCCCAGATAGACTTTGCGGCTACGGACCGGTCCAAAAGTCGCGCGAGTCCCATATCAGAGAGCCACAGCTAAGACCTCCGATTATCTTGGTGCCACCGGGCCGTTTTTCGGGTCAAACAGCAATTTGAGCGCTGCGATGACCTTCGCGAACCGGTCTCTATCGAAACCATACCGCTTTTCTGTCGTCGTGAGCGCGTCGGCGAAGGTGACGTACCGGCGCGTTCGCTGCAGCTCGATCGCGACTTCGGCTTCCGTTATCTCCGTTGGGGTCGAAGCGATTTGGCCGTCCGAGCCGATGCGGACGTAGAGCGCATCCTGCTTCCGGCGGTCCCGCTTTCCCTCGGCCAGCTTCGTCGCTGCGCGATCGTAAGCGGGGTCTTCGGTCCAGACCCGGTTGTTGGCTGCCCATCGGCCGATCTTCTCGTAGCGAAGGATTTCGAGGGCACTGCCGACATCGTTCGGCAGATTATTGCCAAGACCGAGATCGATGCGAATGAGTTCTCTCAGCTCCTCGATGGTCTCCCAGTGCATGATCATGTAGTCCATGATCATCCCGACCAGGTGCTTGCAGGCATGGTCGTTGATCGCACGCCGAACGGCCGACGTGAGCGGCACGACATCCTCCTTGATCAGGTAGAGAAGGAATGCCTTCGCTGCTTCCTCCTGAGCGATAATCAGAAGGAAGTAGCGGGTCGCGCACGGCTTGCGGAATTCGAGGTCGTAGGTTTCTGTGTACAGTCGCTCGGCATTGTCGATACATGCCTGGATGGTCCTATCGAGCTTTCCGGGCGACCGACTGTCGCTATAGTTCATTCCCTATACCGCCTGCGTCTTGTCGTCGTGAGCCGTTGTGAAATTCGCTTGAAATCAGGACATGGTTCCCCACCCGGGCGCTCGGAGCATGAACGGAGGCGTGTCGACATGGATCCCGAGCGATAGATCATCACTGAGCCGCTGGGTGCGGTCGCCGACGGCGGTGAGGATATGCGCGTAGGGAGGAAACTCGTTGAAAGGCGCCGCCGTCATAAGCGCGCGCGCGGCGGGCACGATCGTGCGGCCAATCTCGCGCGCGATCCGCTGCAGAAGGGAGAATCGTACGCCGAGGTCGCGCGCGAGCTGCGACCATGCTTCTTGGGACATGAGCGCAGGATCGCTAAGCCCACCGTGCCGCGTCGCAAAGTGTTCCGTCACACTCGGATAAAGTCGTGTACACACGACATCGTAGAGTGGGGCGAGGTTCGGAGGCCCGGCATGCCCATCATAGAGCAGAGAAAGGTTTTTCGCGTGGGCGTCGGCATTGCCGACAAGATAGTTGAAAATGATCCGGCGAATGAAGGTCTGCATTTCGACCGCGGGGCTTCTGGTCTTGCGAATGAGCGCCGCGCATTCCGCGAAGCCCGGGCCAATCTTGGTGCCCGTGCCCTCCTCGATTTCGTATTTCGCGGAGGGGGGATAGCCGAGGGCTTGGCAGAAATCCTCTTGATGGCGCTCGACGACGATGTCGTCGACGACGGTGCGGTCATAGCGACGGACCAGGAGGACAGGAATGCCATCAATCGTCCTCAATTCCGTCTCCGCGGTCGCAATGCCAAGGCGGGCGGCGAGCTGTAGGCAGAAACCTTCGTTTTTGGGCAGATCCGGGTATTGCTCGCTGCCGACTTTGAGAATGTGAGTCGAGGGCGAGCCGCCCAGCGGCTTGAAGATGCCTTCCGGCGTGATCCTCACGGCCGTCTTCGACTGCACACCGGCGACCGAGAGCCGAACCCGCCCGTCGCGTGCAAAATTCGGAGCTTGGTTGATAGCACGGATTTCCTCCGCGAGGCGCGGAGCCTCGAGGAGCTCGTAACTTTGCTTGATCTGCGGCGTTTCGCCCTCGGATAGGAGGCGAACGGCGCCGGCGCATTCGGCTCCGAAGACGCGCAGCAGCTTGAAGGTCTCGTAGACCTGGAGCCTCTTGCTTTCGGCGGCCTTCTGCAGCGCCGCGCCTTCGGGCAGCAGGCCGGCGAAGAAAGGCCGGCAGGCCGTGTCGTCATAGGGATCAAGCCGCGGCGGCAGAGAAAGCGACAAGCCGAGCGACGGGTCCGCCGATACGTAGCGGAAGCTCATGCGCCCTTCGACATCGCGCTCGAGCGTCCCAACGTGGCGGGCGCCAAGATACACATCAAGAAGGTCCGCCATCACCGCGTCCGAGCGTAAAGATCGATGCCGAGCATCTGCAGCACGACCAGCACTTTGCCAATCTCTGCTGTCGGCTTCCCGTGCTCGACCTCATTAACGAACTTGTGACTGACGTTAGAAAGCTCGGCCAGAGCGACCTGTGTCAGCTTCATGTCCCGCCGCCGGCGGCGAATCAGCTCGCCGATGTCCAATGGGCTGGAGAGCTTCGTGTCTTGTCCAAGCGCCATGGCTGTCGCCCTAACCGTTCGGTTAGTAATAAGGGTTTGGGCGTCAGAAATCAATAAAACTAACCGATCGATTATAATTCCCTCGCGGAGGTTGTCCCGAGGTCCAGACTAACCGAGCGGTTAGTGGGACCCACCATCGCCGGCTCGCTGTGCACCGCGCGATAACCCTGTGCGACCCGGCGCGCCTGCTCCTGCCGGTCCTCCACCACCACGCCAGTCATCCAGCGACCCGCGACGAACTGCCAGAAGACCTGTGCGCAAAGATGGTGCGCCTTGCACTGCGGGCGTCCGCCTCTTTGCAAAAGCGGTATGTACTCTGTGCCAAGTATCATGGCCTTATACCCCGGCCTTTCCCCTACGCGATTATCGAGATCGACGACTTGCTTTACGTCCAGGACGAGCTCGCCGACAACGTGCTCGATCGCTACGGCCGTCTCGTGCCGGGCCGGCTCGAGGCCCGCGCGGCACAGCCACAGCGCAAAATGCGAACGCATCGGGCGGCCTGACAGTGCTCGCGCACGGTCCGATTATCAGCGCGTTCTGGCTGCCCGCAGCGGCGCTAACATCGACTAAGGGTCCAAAGCACGCGCCAGCCGCCCCGCTTTAACCGGCCGGCATCGAGCACAGGTCCGGACATGTCCCGGTGCGGTCGGGCGCGTTCATGAATACGCGCCCTAAATCGGCGCCGCCGGCCGGTGCCGCACGTCACCGCCAGCTCCCCTCGAACACCCGCACGGCAGCGTGCCGCCGGCCAAGCCGGCGACACGCCGAGCGCCGCGCTCAGGCGGCGTAGCCGACCACCGCCTTGGTCTCGAGGAACTCCTCGAGGCCGAACTCGCCCCATTCGCGACCGTTGCCGGACTGCTTGTAGCCGCCGAAAGGCGCGGCGAAATCCGGGCCGGCGCCGTTCAAGCGGACCTGGCCGGTGCGGAGCTGCGCCGCGACCCGGCGCGCATGTTCGAGGTCGCCCGACTGCACATAGCCCGAGAGGCCATAGACGCTGTCATTGGCCATGGCGATCGCCTGCTCTTCCGTCTCGTAGGGCAGGATCGAGAGCACGGGGCCGAAGATCTCCTCGCGCGCGATGGTCATGCTGGGCTTCACATGGGCGAAGACCGTGGGGCGCACGTAATAGCCGCGGTTGAGCCCCTCGGGCCGCCCCGGGCCGCCGGCGACGAGCGTCGCGCCTTCGGCGATGCCGGTCTCGATCAGCTTCTGGATGCGGCGGAACTGCGCCTCGTTCACCACCGGGCCGATGCTGATGCCCTTGACGGTGGGGTCGCCGGCCTTGGTCGCTTCGGCGGCGGCCTTGGCGATGGCGGCGGCCTGGTCGTGCTGCTGCGCCTGAACGAACATGCGCGTCGGCGCGTCGCAGGACTGGCCGCTGTTGAGGAAGCAGGCCTGCACCCCGCCCGCCACCGCCTTTTGCAGATCGGCGTCGGGCAGGATGATGTTGGCGGATTTGCCGCCAAGCTCCTGATGCACGCGCTTCACCGTGTCGGCCGCGGCCTTGGCGACGGCGATGCCGGCGCGGGTCGAGCCGGTGAACGACACCATGTCGATATCGGGATGGGCGGCGAGCGCTTGGCCCACCGTCGGCCCGTCGCCATTGACCAGGTTGAAGACGCCCTTGGGCACGCCCGCCGCATGCAGGATCTCGGCGAAGATGACGGCGTCGAGCGGCGTGAACTCCGAGGGCTTCAGCACCATGGTGCAGCCGGCGGCGAGCGCCGGCACCACCTTGCAGGCGATCTGGTTCATCGGCCAGTTCCACGGCGTGATGAAGCCGCAGACGCCGACCGGCTCATGCGCGATCAGCGTCTTGCCGCGCAGGCCCTCGAAGGCGAAATCCCTGAGCACGACCAGCATCTGGTTGAGATGCGCCATGCCGACGGCCGCCTGGGCGCGGCTTGCGAGCCAGGAGGGAGCGCCCATTTCCTTGGTGATGGTTTGCGCCAGCTCGTCATAGCGCGTCTTGTAGGCCTCGACGATCCTTTGCAGCAGCGCCACGCGCTCGTCCTTGCCGGTGCGCGCATAGGCGGGAAAGGCGGCCCTGGCGGCGGCCACCGCGCGGTCGACGTCGCGCGCGCTGCCGAGGCTGATCTCCGCCACCTTCTCCTCGGTGGCGGGGTTGATGACGGCGAACGGCCGGACCTCGAGCGGCGCGACCCATTCGCCGTTGATGTAGAATTTGGTGAAATCGGTCATGGCTTGCGTCCTTCCCTGGCTCCGGTTGGAAGAGGGGATAGCGCCCGCGGCGGCGTTGTCAATTGCCGTGATGCGAAAGCGGAAGTTGTCATATTTTCATTTGGAATCAATTGGTTAAGTATGGTTTTCGACGAGATTGGACCTTGCGTTATGCTTCCCGTGCCTTGATAAGTATAACAGGGTTGCTCGCGCGCGCCGCAGTAATTATACTTATCACGGCAAAATAAGTATAATCACCCAAGGCGGTCTCATGGCCGATTCTGTTTCTCTCATGACCCAAACGGCCTATGCCGAGTTGGTGGATCGTTGTGCCGCCGCGGTGTTCCAGACGGAGTTTCCTCCGTCCGGCAGCTTCGTTCGCGTTGCCGTCAAGGAGCGAGACTATTGGTACTTTCAGCAGGGCGCCCGCGATGCCTCGGGCAGCCAACCCCGGAAATACGTCGGTCCCGATACGCCGGAGATCCGCAAACGCATCGAGGAACACAAGCAGGCAAAAAACGATTATCGGGAACGACGACATTTGGTCGCCATCCTGCGGCGCGCCGGGTTCCAGAGCTCTCCCGATCAGGTCGGCTCGATTCTGGCGGCGCTCGCTGCGGCGGGCGTGTTCCGCTTGCGAGCCTGTCTTGTCGGCATCATCGCCTATCAGGTCTATGGGCCGATGCTCGGCATCCGCCTGCCGCATGCGATTCTGCAAACCGGCGACATTGACATCGCACAGTTCACGACGGTGTCAATCGCGATCGGCAAGGACGAGCATATGCCGTCCCTGCTCGAAGTCCTTCAGCAGGCCGAACCATCCTTCCGCGCCGTTCCTCATTTGAAGGCCGGCGCAACCGCGTCATATGTGAACGCCGGCGGCTTTCGGGTGGACGTGCTAACGGAGAATAGAGGCCCTGACCGCGACGCGCCGATCCGCCTTCCGGCGCTCGGCACCCATGCCTTGCCGCTCCGTTTCCTCGATTTCCTCATTTACGAGGAAATTCCCGCGGTGGTGCTCCACGATGCCGGCATCTTGGTCAACGTGCCGTCGCCGGCACGTTTTGCCGTTCACAAGCTGATCGTCGCCCAAAGACGCAAGGAAGGTGCGGCGAAGGTCGACAAGGACCTGAAGCAGGCCGAGGCGCTCATCGACGCACTCGTTGCTCGGCGGCCGCATGATCTGAAAGATGCCTGGAACGAAGCCGCAGGTCGTGGGGCAAAATGGCGGGAATTGATGACCAAGGGACTGAGCATGATTGCTCCTGCCGTGAGGGATCGGGCGCTGCACGTGTTCGGAGCGGCCCGGAGCATTTTGCCCGGTTCCGATCTGCGCTTCACGGACGCGCCGCCACGCTACAATCTTTCCGACGAAACCGTGAGGTTCGAGGCACAGGCCGGGCGCGAGCGCATTCTATGTGCAATCAGCCGCGAAGCCCTTGGAGATCATTTCGGCGCGGATGACCCGACCAAAGAAGGCCGCCTTGATGTCTTTCGAAAGCATCGCAAGGAAATTCAGGAAATGGCGCGCCTCGTCTATCTCGACAGACCGGTTCCTGCCGATGGCGCTGTTCTCATCACGACATCGGACGTGGCCGGGCTTCGCGAGCAGCTAAAGCCTCGACGGGTCCGACCGACGTAATGGAAGGCATATCCGGTTTTCAACGCTGCCCGTCAAATCCGTGTGGCGGGTTATAATCTTTATATTGCGCGCGTAAGAGATTCAAAGGATTGCCCGAGCGCGCCGAATATTTGCAGCTCGATTCCGAAGATCGGTAAGCCGCGGCGGCAAGGATCGCCGATGCCGCGCCGCCGCCTGCCACGGCCGGATCTCTACCCCTGCGCCGCATAGCCGCCATCGACCGGGATCGCCGCGCCGGTGATGAAATCGGCGGCGCGGCTTGCCAGGAAGACGGCGATGCCGGCCAAATCCTCTGGCACGCCCCAGCGCCCGGCTGGCGTGCGCGCCAGCACGCGCTCATGGAGCCCCGACACCTCGCGCCGCGCGTTGCGCGTGAGATCCGTGTCGATCCAGCCGGGCAGCACGGCGTTGACCTGGATGTTGTCCTTGGCCCAGGCGGTGGCGAGCGCGCGCGTCAACTGCACGATGCCGCCCTTGCTCGCGGCATAGGGCGCGGCGTAGGGCGCGCCGAAGAGCGACATCATCGAGCCGATATTGATGATCTTGCCGCCGCCGCGGCGCGCCATCTCGGGGTAGACCGCCTGGGCGAGGACGAAGGCGCTCGACAAATTCGTCGCCAGCACCGTGTTCCATTCCTCAAGGGCGTAGTCCTCGGGCCGCTTGCGGATGTTGATGCCGGCATTGTTGACCAGGATGTCGATGCCGCCGAAGGCCTGCACCGCTTCTCCCACCACCGACCGGCAGGATTGCTCATGGGTGATGTCGGCGGCGACACCTGCCACCTTGCCGCCGGCCTCGCGCAGCGCGGCGGCGGCGCTTGCGCATTTCTCCTTGTCGCGGCCGACGATGACGACGCTGGCGCCGGCTTCGGCAAGGCCGCGCGCCATGCCGAGGCCGATGCCGCCATTGCCGCCGGTGACGATGGCGACACGGCCGCCGAGGTCGAAAGGCTGCATGATTTCCTCCCGGTCGCGGCGGATGATAGGCTGTCCCTCGCAACCAGGGAAAGGGCAGCCATGTTCGCGCCGGACCTTCTCAAATCCCGGTCGGTCCTGATCACCGGCGGCGGCACCGGCCTCGGCAAGGCGATGGGCCGCCGCTTCCTCGAGCTCGGCGCCGACCTCATGATCTGTGGTCGGCGCGAGGCAGTGCTGGCGGCCACCGCGCAAGAATTCGAGGCGGCGTTCGGCCGGCCGGTGCGCATCCACCGCGTCGATCTCCGCCATGCCGAAGCGGTCGACGTGCTGATGGACATGGCTTTCCGCGACCGGCCGCTCGACATCCTCGTCAACAACGCCGCGGCCAATTTCGTCGCCCGCACCGAGACGCTGTCGAGCCGCGCCGTCGATACCGTGCTCGGCATTACGCTCCACGGCACGGTCTATGCGACGCTTGCCGCCGGCAAACGCTGGATCGCGGCGGGAAAGGCCGGCACGGTGCTGAGCATCCTCACCGGCGCCGCGTTTCACGGCTCGCCCTACGTTGTGCCCTCGGCCATGGCCAAGGCGGGGGTGCTCGCCATGACGCGCAGCCTTGCCGTCGAATGGGGACCGAAGCGCATCCGCCTGGTGGCGATCTCGCCGGGAAATTTCCCGACGCCCGGCGCCAGCGAGCGCCTCGTGCCCGATGACGTCCGGCCGGGCGAATACGGCACCAACAACCCGCTGGGCCGCCCCGGCCGGCCGGAAGAGCTCGGCGATCTCGCCGCCTTCCTGGTCTCCGATCACGCCGGCTATATCAACGGCGAGGCGGTGATTATCGATGGCGGGCGCTGGCTCAAGGGCGCCGGCACCTTCTCGTCGCTGGAGCGCTTGAGCGACGAGCAATGGGCGCGGATGCGCGAGCGCGGACAGGGAGAACGGGAATGAGCGGCATGGCACCAAGCCCTATCGCCGGCGACTGCCGGGGGCAGAATTTCTTTCGCAACGATGACGGGCTGCGTCAACTTTTGCCGCTCTATCTCGACCCGGCGACGCTGGCGGAGCTTCAGCCGCATTTCGACCGGCTCGGCGACATTGCCGGCGGCCGGCTCGACGAGTTGGCGGGGATTGCCGACAAGAACCCGCCGCAGCTCCATGCGCGCGACCGCATGGGGCGCGACGAGGACTGGATCGAATACCATCCCTCCTATCGCGAGATGGAGCAGATCGCCTTCGGCGATTTCGAGTTCCAGGCGATGAGCCATCGCGGCGTGCTCGGCCGCAAGGAGGCGCTGCCGCCGGTCGCCAAATACGTCTTCCAATACCTCTTTGTGCAAGGTGAGTTCGGGTTGATGTGCCCGATCAGCGTCACCGACACCTCGATCCACCTCATTCGCAAATACGCCGAGCCCGCGACCAAGGAGTATCTGCTGTCGCGCATGCTGACCTCCGACCCGGCGCTGCTGTGGAAAGGCACGCAATTCATGACCGAGAAAGCCGGCGGCTCCGACGTCGGCGCGATCGAGACGGTGGCGCGGCAGGAGAACGGCGCCTGGCGGCTTCACGGCGAGAAATGGTTCTGCTCGCACGCCGATGCCGATGTGGCGCTGCTGCTGGCGCGTCCGGAAGGAGCGCCCAAGGGTACGGCGGGTCTCGCGCTCTTCGCCATGCCGCGCCGGCGCAAGGACGGGCGACGCAACGCCTATCGCATCGTGCGGCTCAAGGACAAGCTCGGCACCCGCTCCATGGCCAGCGGCGAGATCCGCCTCGAAGGCGCCGAGGCCTATCTCCTGGGGCGACGCGAAGCCGGCTTCAAGCAGATGCTCGACCAGGTCAATCTGGCGCGGCTGTCGCATGGCGTGCGTGCGGCATCGATGATGCGGCGCTGCCTGAACGAGGCGCTTGCCGCGGCGCGCAGCCGCAGCGCCTTCGGGCGGGCGGTGATCGACCATCCGCTGATGCGCCGCCAGCTCATGAAGCTGCTGCTGCCGACGGAGCAGGCGTTGTCCATGGCGCTCTTCACCGCCGATGCGATGGCGGCGGGGCGGGAGGATCTCCTGCGCATCCTGACGCCGCTCATCAAGTTCCGCGCCTGCCGCGACAACATCAAGGTGGCCACCGGCGCCATGGAGGCGCGCGGCGGCAACGGCTATATCGAGGAATGGGCCACCGCGCGCCTGGTGCGCGACGCGCATATCGGCGTGCTCTGGGAAGGCACCAGCAACATCATCGCGCTCGATCTCGTCACCCGCGCGGTCGGCAAGTCCGGCGCGCATCGCGGCCTGGCGCAGCGCTTGACCGAGCGCCTCGGCGCCGCGTCCTTGCCGGAGGCCCATCGCCAGCGCCTCGGCGGCACGCTCGACCGCGCGCTGCTTCTCGCCGAGGACGTGGCGCGCCATCCCGAGGCCGAGGCGGAGGCGCGCAGCGCCGCCAGCGCGCTCTACAACGCCGTCGCCGCCGTGCTGCTCGCCTGGGAGGGCACGCGCGATCCCGCCGACGCGCGCCGCGCGCTGATAAGCCGCCTGGTGCTGGAGCATCGTCTGGCGCCGCGCGATCCGCTGGCGCGGCAGGAGCGTCCATGGGAGAAACCGGCGATGGATATGCTGATCGCGGGAAAGCCGGTGGCGATGGCCGAAGCTGCCGAACTGCTCGGCGATTAGCCGAGATCGGAGCGCATGCAAGCTTGCCAAAGACGGGACAATTGTCCGCAAATTTGTCCGGTCGGGTCGTAAAGCGGCGATGGCGCGCCAGCTCTTCGCCTGTGGCGCCTCGAACCTTTCCTCTGTGCTTCCAAGCCGCGCCAAATTGAGGCGAATCCCCGCATTCACATAAGGCGCGCGGCATCGCCGGTCCCCGTTTGGCGAACGATTCCTTTACCGGACTCTGCAAGAATACCGCGAGCTACGCACGACTGTCGGGCGCTGAGGTCGGTCGGCAATCATGGGGCAGCCGGATCGATCGAAGGACTGGACGCCAAAGGAGCGAACCGCGTGAAGCAAGTGAAGCACGCGAGAGCAGAAGCGACGGCGGCGCCGCGCGGCATTCCGCTCGAGCTCGCCCCGTTGCTGGCATCCTACGGGCGTCACAAGAGCCTCGCCCTTAGAGTCGAGCGTCTGCCCGATCGAGCCCGCTTTTCCCGAGGCCGCAACAACGGCGACCGCACCTGGTCGCTGATGCCGGAGGATCTGGACGGCCTCCTCTACCTGCCCGCGAAAGACGCGAGCGAGGCGCAGACGCTCGCCATTCGAATCGTCAGCCTCGATGACGATTATGGCGCCACGCTCGCGCTGCTCGATTTCCCCGTCTCGGCCGGCGATGTCCGATCACGGCCGGCTCCTGCCGCGGCGCCGGCGCCGAGCGGCGCGGCGGAGACGGTCGACGACCTCGAGCTTCACCGCCTGCGCGGCGAATTGGCGGCGGCGAAGGCGGCGCTGGCGGAGCGCGAGCGCGCGTTGGCCGAAACGCAGCAGGAGACCGAGCGTGCCCGGGCGGAAGGATCCCGGCAGGCGATCGAGGCCGAGTTGGCGGCGGCGCGAAGCGCGTGGCAGGCCGAGCTTGGCCAGCGCCTAGCCGAAGCCGCGGCGGAGGCAGCAGCGACGCTCGAAAAAAGTCGCGCCGCGTGGGAAGCAGAAGCGGAGGAACACCGCGCACTTTCCGAAGAGCGCACGCGGCAATACATCGAGCAGACTTACGAAAGCTGGCAACGGGAAGCCCAGGCGGCGCTGTCGCAGGCGGAGGAAGCCTGGAAGGCCGAAGAGGCTGCTCGGCTCGCCGCCGCGGTGGCGGAGGGACAGGAGCCATGGGCGCAGGCGCTGGCCGAGGCGACGGCGCGGGCCGAGCAGGCCGAGGCGGCGTTGGCGCAAGCGCGCGCCCAAGCTGATGGCGAGGACGCCGAGACTCGCCGCCTGCGCGGCGAATTGGCGGCGGCGACGGCATCGCTGGCGGAGCATGAGAGCGCGTTGGCCGAAACGCGGCAGGAGATCGAGCGCGCCCGAGCAGAAGGGGCGCGGCAGGTCGAGGCCGAGCTGGCCGTGGCGCGAAGCGCGTGGGAGGCCGAGCTTGGCCAGCGCCTGGCCGAAGCCGCGGCCGAGGCCGCAACGACGCTCGAGAAGAGCTATGCCGCTTGGCAGGCGGAAGCGGAGGAACACCGCGCGGCTTCCGAAGAGCGCGCGCGGCAACATATCGAGCAGACTTACGAAAGCTGGCAACGGGAAGCCCAGGCGGCGCTGTCGCAGGCGGAGGAAGCCTGGAAGGCCGAAGCGGCCGCTCGGCTCGCCACCGCGGCGCAAGGGCAGGAGCAATCGGCGCAGGCGCTGGCCGAGGCGACGGCGCGGATCGAGCAAGCCGAGGCGGCGTTGGCGCAAGCGCGTGCCCAGGCCGAGGGCGAGACGGCCGAGGTGCGCCGCCTGCGCCGAGAATTGGTGGAGGTGAACGCCGCCCTTGCCGCGCTTGAGAGCGCGCTGGCTCAAGAGCGAAAAGCGGCACTCTCGAAAGCGGAGGAAGCGGGAAGGGCCGAGGAGGCCGCCCGGCTTGCCACCGCCGCAGCCGCGGCGCAAGGGCAGGAGCAATCGGCGCGGGCGCTCGCGGAAGCGACGGTGCGGATCGAAAAGGCCGAGGCGGCACTGGCGCAGGCGCGCGCCCAGGCCGAAGAAGCCGATGCCGCGGCGCGCCGGTTGCGCCGCGATTTGGCGGAGATGACAGCCTCCTCTGCGGCGCTCGAAAGCGCATTGGCTCAGGAGCGGGCAGCGGCGGTGTCGCAGGCGGAGGAAGCCCGGAAAGCCGAGGAAGCCGTTCGGCTTGCCGCCACGGCACAAGGTCAGGAGCAGTCGGCGCGCGCGCTTGCGGAGGCGACGGCGCGGTTCGAGCGGGCCGAAGCGGCGCTGGCACAGGCACGTGCCCAGGCCGAAAGCGAGGACGTCGAGCGTCACGGCCTGCGCCGGGAATTGGCGGAGGTGAGAGCATCGCTCGCGGCGCTCGAGAGCGACTTGGCCGAGGAGCGAAAAGCGGCGCGGTCGAAAGCGGGAAATGCCGGGACAGCCGAGGCGGCCGTCGGGCTCACGGCGGTCGCGGCGCAAGCGCAGGAGCAATCGGCATGCGCGTTCGCGGAGGCGACGGCGCGGTTCGAGCGGGCCGAGGCGGCGCTGGCGCAAGCGCGCGCCGAGGGAACCGCCAAGGAGACCGAGGCCCGCCGTCTGCGCCGCGAATTGACCGAGATAAAAGCCTCCCTTGCGCTCCGCGAGAGCGAGCTGGCCGAAGCGCGGTCGGCCATCGAGCATGCGCCGCAACGCGAGAGCGTGGAGCTTCGGACCGCGCCGCAGAAGACGGTGGACGTCGCGCGGCTCCAACAGACCCGGCGGGTCCTGGCGGAGCGGGTGGACGTGCAGAAGGACGCGCCGGTCGCCGATAGCGAGGCCGCGCCTCCCCCGGCAGTCGAGCGGCGGCGGTCATCGAGGATCAGGCGCCGTCTTGTTCAGGGCGGCATTGCGCTCGCCGCGCTGGGGATGCTGGCCATGGCCTATGCCGCGCTGCAGCCGATGCTTCCGGAAATCTGGGGACCAAGGATCGATCCCCTTACGGCCGCGGTCGAGCCGTCCCAGCGAGACGCCGAGCCTTCGATCCAACCGCCACCGCCATCGGCGCCCGTCGCGCAACGGCACACGGTTATTGCCGGCTCCAGCGCCAAGCTGCGGGCCTTCCCTTCGGCCGCGGCGGGCGTGCTCGCGACCTTGCCGCGCGACACCGAAGTCGTGCCCCTCGAGCGGCGCGGGACCTGGGTGCTGGTTCGAATGGGCGGCGCAAACGGCGCGTACAGGCCGGAGGGCTGGATCCTCAACTCGTCTCTGAAGGAGACAACCGGTCCCTGAACGGCGGATGCGTCGGATTGGCTTCCGCCGCGTCGCCTCATCCGACGATCGCGCGCACCGCCTCGGCGATCGCCGCGGCGCCGATCTTGCAGACCTCTTCCAGCGGCGGCGCGTAAGGCACCGGAATGCGCGGCGCGCCGAGGCGGCGCACCGGCGCGCGCAGCACCTCGAACAGCTCTTCGGCGACGCTGGCGGCGATCTCGGCGCCGAAGCCGCCGGTCTGCACCGCCTCATGCACCACCAGCAGCCGGCGCGTCCGCCGCACCGAGGCAAAGACCCCATCGCGATCCCAGGGATAGAGCGTGCGCAGATCGATCACTTCGACTGAAGGAGCTCCGGCGAGCAACTCGACCGCCGCCTCGACCTGGCGCAGCATGCCCGACCAGGTGACGATGGTGACGTCGCCGCCTTCGCGGACGCGGCGCGCCACGCCCAGCGGCAGCGGCTCCGCGCGTTCATCGACCTCGCCGGTGAGACCCCAGAGATCCTTGTGCTCCATGTAGATGACGGGATCGCCGCAGCGGATCGCGGCCTTGAGCAGGCCGAAATTGTCGACCGGCGTCGCCGGCGCCACCACGACGAGGCCCGGAATATGCGCGTACCAGGCCTCGAGCGATTGCGAATGCTGCGCCGCCGAGGAGCGCCACATGCCGCTTGGCTGGCGCACCACCAGCGGCACGCGGGCCTGGCCGCCGAACATGTAGCGCGCTTTCGCCGCCTGGTTCACCAGCTCGTCAATGGCGCACAGCGCGAAATCGGCAAAGCGCATCTCCACCACCGGCCGCGTGCCCACCAGCGCCGCGCCGACCGCCGTGCCGACGATCGCCGCTTCGGAGATCGGCGTGTCGAGGACGCGCTCCGGCCCGAACTCCTCCACCAGCCCCTTGTACTGGCCGAAGACGCCGCCGCGTCCCAAATCCTCGCCCAGCGTCCAGACCAGCGGGTCCCGCCGCATCTCCTGCGCCAGCGCCAGCTTGCCGGCCTCGAGATAGCTCATCATGCTCATCGCCGGGCCTCCTGCGGCGATCCCACATCCTGCACATCGGTCCAGGCGACCGCGCGGTCCGGCCAGGGCGCGGCGCGCGCCGCGACGACCGCGTCCGCTATTTCGCGTCGCGCCGCGGCAGCGGCAGCGGCAAGCTCGGCCTCGCTGCGCCCGGCGACGAGCAACGCCTCGCCGCAACGGCCGATCGGCTCGTCGCGCTGCTTTGCCGCCACCTCTTCGGCGCTGCGATATCCCGCGGCGTCGGTGGCGGTATGGCCTTTGAGGCGATAGGTGCGCGCCAGCAGGAATTGCGGGCCGCCGCCGCGCCTGACGCGCTCCACGAGCTCGCGCGCCGCTTCGTCGACGGCGGCGACGTCGTTGCCGTCGACCAAGGTGGCGGGGATGCCGAGGCTCTCGGCCCGCGCATCGGGACCGCCGCCCGCCGACAGCGCCGCGGTGCGCGTCATCGCGGCAAAGCCGTTGTCCTCGCAGACGAACAGCACCGGCAGCTCGTAGATCTTCGCCCAGTTGAGGCCTTCGAGGAACGGGCCGCGATTGATCGCGCCGTCGCCGAAGAAGCAGGCGACGATGCGGTCCTCGCGCCTGAGCTTGATGCCCTGCGCCGCGCCTACGGCGATGAGGATGCCGGCGCCGACGACGCCGTTGGCGCCGAGCATGCCGATGTCGAAATCGGCAATGTGCATCGAGCCGCCCTTGCCGTGGCAGGTGCCGGTGGCGCGGCCGAACAGCTCCGCCATCATGGCCGAGGGCGACGCGCCCTTGGCGAGGGTGTGGCCATGGCCGCGATGGTTGCTGGCGATGAGGTCGCTGCGCCGGAGATTGGCGCAGACCCCGGCGGCGATCGCCTCCTGGCCGATCGAGAGATGAATGGCGCCCCTGACCTCGCCCGCCTTCTGCGCCGCTTCGGCCGCCTCCTCGAAGGCGCGAATGCGGTGCATCATGCGGTAATGCGCGAGCAGGCGCTCGGCGTCGAGATTGGCGCGCGGCGCCTCTGCCATCTTCTGCCTCCCTGTCGTGGCTTGCTATTTCGCGGTCGCCCGTCCTTATATCGGAGCCTTGCGGCGGCCTGACAAGGAGAAACGCCATGGCGGCGGTCAAGGTGGTGGACAGCATCACCAAGCTCGATGCGAGCGATGCCGGCCAGGTGCTGATCGCCGCCTCTCATGGCGGCGTCTATCCCGCCTATCTCGCCGCCAAGGCGCACCTCCGTGGCGTCATCCTGCACGATGCCGGGCTCGGCCTCGACCGGGCCGGCATCGCTAGCCTCGATTATCTCGACCGGCTCGGCATGGCGGCGGCGACGATCGGCCATCTCTCTGCCCGCATCGGCGACGGCGCCGACATGGCGGCGCGCGGCCGGGTGAGTCACGTCAATCGCGCCGCCGCGGCGCTCGGCTGCGTCGCGGGGGAGAATTGCCGGGACTGCGCCGAGAAAATGTTGCAGGCTGCGCCCTGCGCGGCCGACCCGCCATCCTATGAAGAAGCACGCTTCCTGCTGCGCCACGAAGCCGGCGAGCCAGAAGTGTGGGGCATCGATTCCAACGCGCTGGTGCGCGCCGAGGATGCCGGCATGATCGTCGTCACGGGCTCGCATGGCGGGCTGCTCGGCGGCCGGCCGGAAAGCGCGATAAGGGTCGCGGTGCGCGCCGCGGTCTATCACGACGCCGGCATCGGCATCGATCGCGCCGGCATCTCGCGCCTGCCGGCGCTCGAGGGGCGCGGCATCATCGCCGCCACCGTCGCGGGCGAGACGGCGCGCATCGGCGAGGCGCGTTCGGTCTGGCAGAGCGGCCGCCTCTCCACGCTCAACCCGGCCGCCGAGCGCGTCGGCGCGCGCCTCGGCATGGCGGTGCCCGATTTCGTCGCCGCCGTGATCGCGGCCGGCAAAAGCCGCCGCGCCGCAGCCTCCGGAGTCTGAAAGGAAGGATCATGTCCGTCTCTCCGTCTCTTGCCAATCGTCCTTCCGGCCGCATGAGCGGCGGGCGTGCGATGGCGGAGATGCTGCGGCTTGCCGGGGCGGGGCCGATGTTCGGCATGGGCGGCTTCCAGCTTCTGCCGTTCTACGACGCGGTGGGACAGCTCGGACTCAGCCATTGCCTGATCAATGACGAGCGCTGCGGCGCCTTTGCCGCCGACGCCTATGCGCGCGTCACCAACCGGCCGGGGCTGTGCGACGGCACGCTCGGCCCCGGCGCCACCAATCTCGTCACCGGTCTCGTCGAATCCCTCAATGCCGGAACGCCCGTCGTGGCTTTCACCGGCGACACTCATCGCGCGCATTCCTGGAAGAACATGACGCAGGAATGCCGCCAGACCGAGATCCTGCGCCCGGCGGTGAAGGAGCTGATCCGCATCGAGATGGTGAGCCGCGTTCCGGAGCTGCTGCGCCGCGCCTTTGCCGTTGCGACCTCCGGCAGGCCCGGCCCAGTGCTGCTCGACGTGCCCGAGGATGTCTGCCACGGCGAGCACGACTTCGCCGCCGAGGATTTCGTCTTCGACCCGCAGACGCTCGCCGCACCGGCGCGCCGCATCCGGCCCGATGCCGGCGATGTGGCGCGCGCCGCGGCGCTGCTCGCGCAGGCCAAGCGCCCGCTGATCCTCGCCGGCGGCGGCGTTCACCTTTCCGATGCCGGCGCCGTGCTTGCGCATCTCGCCGAGACACTGTCGATCCCGGTGGCGCACACCATGAGCGGCAAGGGGGCGATTGCCTGCACCAGCCCGCTCTCCGCCGGGCTCTTCGGCCGCTATTCGCGCATCGCCAACGATCTCATCGCCGCCGCCGACTGCCTGCTGGTGGTCGGTTGCAAGCTTGGCGAGATCCCGACCAAGCGCTATGCGCTGCTGTCCAAAGCCGTGCCGGTGATCCATCTCGAGATTGTCGCCGAGGAGATCGGCCGCTGCCATCCCGCCGACATCGCGCTGTGGGGCGATGCGCGGGCCGGCCTCGAGGATCTCGCCGCGGCGGGCGCGGCCGATGCCCAGCGGCTCAAATCGGTGCGCGCCGGCGGCCTTGCCGATCTCGGCGCGCGCATGCGGCGCTGGCGCGAGGAGGCCGAGCCGCGGCTGCTGTCGGAGGAGCGGCCGATCAACATGGCGCGGCTCTGCTACGAGCTGAACCGCGTGATGCCGGCCGAAAGCATCCTGGTCGCCGATGGCGGCTTCGCGGCGCATTGGACGGGCCTGCTCTACGACACCAAAGCGGCGGGCCGGCATTTCATCGCCGATCGCGGCCTCGCCTCGATCGGCTACGGCCTGCCGGGCGGCATGGGCGCGGCGCTCGCCGCGCCCGAGAAGCCGGTGGTGGCGGTGACCGGCGATGGTGGCTTCAACATGGTGCTGGGCGAGCTTGAGACGGCGCGGCGCGCCGGCGCCAACCTCACCGTCGTGGTGGTGAACAACGCCGCCTCGGGCTACGTCAAGGCGCTGCAGCACGCCATGTTCGCCGGCCGCTACCAGTCGAGCGACCTCGTCGAGATGAACTACGCCGATATCGCCAAGGCCATGGGCTGCCGCGGCATCCGCGTCGAGGAGCCCGGCGCGCTCGCCGGCGCGCTCGCCGCCGCCATCGCCGAACGCGACCGGCCGACGGTGATCGACGTCGTGGTCACCCGCGATCCCGGCAAGATGCTGCCCGCCGTCGACAGCCGCACGGTGGAGATCAAGAAGGGCGACCGCATCGCGTGAGCCTCGCTGCTCAAGCCGCGCGCTGCGCTTGTCGCCGGCGGGAAAGGGTGGCGAGCTTGCCGGCGCAGCCGCGCGGCAGATCCGTCACGGAAAGATCGGCCGCATGTCCCAGCGCCGCGCGCCAGCGTCCGGCCTGTGCCGCGCGCAACGCGGCCCTCAACTCTTCATAGGCGCGCCAGCCGGCGAGCGCGTCGCGCGCTTCCAGGGCAAGCCCTGGCGTCGCGAGGAGCGCGCCGGTGATCGCAATATGCTCTTCGCCGATCTCGGCGGCGCGGTTGCCCGCGCGGTTAAGCGTGCGCGATCCGGCGTGGCTGCGATAGAAATAGCCCAGGCGGTCGAGCACTTCGCCGCGCGCGCCGGCCAGAGCCAGGCGCAGCAGGAAATGCCGGTCCGCGGCGAAGGAGAAGTCGAGCGAGAAAGCGCCGATACGCTCGAAGACGCGGCGGTGGAAGAAACGCGCGTTGATGCAGGGAATGCCGTACATGAGATCGTCGAGATCGAGACCGCCGCCGCGGCACAGCGGATGCCGGGCGACGACCCGCCATTCATCGCCCTGCCGCGCCAGCACGCAGGAGCGGGCGAGCAGAATGTCGAGCGCGGGCGTGGCGGCAAAGCGCTTGACCACCTCGGTGAGCAGGCCGGGCGCATAGCGGTCGTCGGTGTTGAGGAAGCCGATGATGTCGCCCTGCGCCAGCGCAAGGCCCTTGTTCATCGCGTCATGCGAGCCCTGATCGGCGGCGCTGATCACGCGCAGATGAGGAAAGCGCGCGAGGATGTCCGGCGTGCCGTCGCTGGACCCGCCATCCATGACAAGATGCTCGACGGAAACGCCGCTCTGCTGCGCCACGCTCTCCGCCATCTCCGCCGCAAAGGCCGCGGCGTTGAGGCAGGGGGTGATGATGGTGATCGTCGGCACGCTGCCCTAGAGACGAGTGGTTAACTGCTCCCTCTCCGCCCTGAAAGGCGGAGAGGGACTTGCTCCGGCGATGATGGCGCGGGATTAGGGCGATGGGCTTGCACGGTCAAGCCCGGAACCGGTTGCGCGCCGACGCATTTGGCCGGAACATGGGAAAGCCGCTCAGGGAGGGCGCCCACATGAAGCTCATGTGCTTCCACCTCATGCCGTATACACGCCTGCCGGATGATTTCCGCGAGCGCCACAACTCGGTCTGGGTGGATGTCGACCGCAGCCTGTTGGACCCGGCCATCGCCCACCGCCTCTACAACGAGTTCATGGACGAGCTCGAATACGCCGCTCAGCACGGCTTCGACGCCGTCTGCGTCAACGAGCATCATTCCAACGGCTATGGGCTGATGCCGTCGCCCAACCTCATCGCCGCGGCGCTGGCGCGGCGTACCTCGGATGCGGCGATCTGCGTCATGGGCAATTCTCTGGCGCTCTACAACCCGCCGACCCGGGTTGCCGAGGAGATGGCAATGCTCGACTGCATCTCCGGCGGCCGCCTCATCGCCGGTTTTCCCGTCGGCACGCCGATGGACACCTGTTACGCCTACGGCCAGAATCCGAGCATGCTGCGCGCGCGCTATCTTGAGGCGCACGATCTCATCCTCGAGGCTTGGACGCGGCCGGAGACCTTCGCCTTCAACGGCCGCTTCAACCAGCAGCGCTACGTCAACATCTGGCCGCATCCGCTGCAAAAGCCGCATCCGCCGATCTGGATTCCCGGCGGCGGCTCGGTCGAGACCTGGCAGTGGTGCGCCGCCCGGGATTACGTCTACTGCTACCTCTCCTATTTCGGTTACAAGGCAGGCCGCGAGACGATGATGGGCTTCTGGCGTGAGATGGAGCGGCTGGGCAAGGACCGCAACCCCTACCGCGCCGGCTTCCTGCAATTCGTCGGCGTTGCCGAGAGCCGCGAGGAGGCGATGCGGATTTACAAGGAGCCGGCTGAGTATTTCTATAACCGCTGCCTCCATGTCGATCCGCGCTACGGCAATCCGCCCGGCTATAACAGCGAGGCGACGCAGCGCGCCAAGATCACCTCGCAGGTGACGCTCGTCACCCAGCGCGCGGCGACCATGGGCGGCGGCGCGAGCTGGGAGGAGATCGTCGCCAAGGGCTTCGTCATCATCGGCTCGCCCGACGAGGTGGCGGACCAGCTCCGGAAGGTGGCGACCGATCTCAATGTCGGCCATTTCATGCTGCTGATGCAGTTCGGCAATATGAGCCGCGACGTCGCCAACCATAACATACGGCTCTTCGCCGAGCGGGTGGCGCCGCAACTGCGCGGTCTCTTCGACGATGCCTGGGAAGACCGCTGGTGGCCGAAGCCGCTGCCCAAGCCGGAGCGCGTCGCGCCGCAGCCCGAGGCGCGGGAAGCCGCCGAATGAGCGCGCCGAGCGAACGCAGCGTCGCCGTCAACGGCGCGCCCTGCCGGGTCTGGGAGAAGGGGGGCGGCAGCCCGGTCTTCTATCTCGCGGGGCTGTTGGGCTTGCCGCGCTGGACGCCCTTCCTCGATCGGCTTGCCGAGCGCCATCGCGTGGTGGCGCCGTCGATCCCCGGCTTTCCCGGCGCCGCCGGCCATGACCGCCTCGACCAGCCGCTCGACTGGGTGGCGGCGGTACTCGATTTGCTCGAAGGCGCGGGGCTTGCCGGCGGCGACCTCATCGGCGCCTCGATCGGCGGCGCGCTTGCCGCCGAGGCGGCGGCAATGGCGCCGGGGCTGGTGCGCCGGCTGGTGCTGATCGCGCCCTTCGGGCTTTACGACAAGGCCGCGCCGCCCGTTGATCTCTGGGCGCAGAAGCCGGGCAGCCAGGCGGCGCTGCTCTCGGTGCGGCCCCAGACCTGTGCCGCCTTCGCCGCGGCGCCCGAGGGCGTCGATGTCACCGAATGGTCGATCGTCGCGACGCGGGCGAACGAGACCGCCGCGCGGTTGCTCTGGCCGCTCGCCGATACCAGGCTCGAGCGGCGGCTCCACCGCATCCGCTGCCCGACGCTCATCCTCTGGGGCGCCGAGGACAAGGTGCTGGCGCCCTCTTATGCCCAGCGCTTCGCCGCGGGAATTGCCGGCAAGAGCAGCGTGCGGCTGATCCCCGGCGCCGGCCATCTCGCCGATCTCGACGCGCCGGGTGCGGCGGCCGAGGCGGTGCTGGAGGCGCTGTAATCTAAAATAGCGTGAAGGATTATTCGAGACCCAAGGGTCGCGACCTCAGCATTGGTTCGGCGATGCACTTAACTCTATTGTTTTCAAAACTATTTTCAATTTTGCTGTGCAAATCCTGCGACTCGGGCATAGTTATCAGCACATAGCAATTATCGATTGAGGTGGCTATGGCGATCTCGGAGAGTGAAGCGAGCGGAGGCAGCCCGCGATTGGATTTCGATAACTGGGTGAAGCCTCAGTTTCGCGTAACGACGATCACTTTGTGCACCCGACAGCTCACCTATTTCGAATATGCCGATTGCAGCAGATTGAAACGCGCGTCATGAGCCGAAGCTTTATTGCAGCGCTAAATCGTGCAGCTCGTGCTTCAGTACTCGCGGCCCGCGCTCGCGCCCGTGAGCGTGCTGCTCAGGCGCGAGAGCATGAACGCCGCCAGCGCCTGAACGAAAAAATCGCAAAGCAGGACTATCTGGATGGTCGTATATCTGAGGCGGAAGAAGCAAACGCACATCTTAACGAAGTCGTTAATGGGCTAAAAAATATTCTTCGGGACGGTCTAGAGCAGAATCCGCTGGACGCGAGTCGCGGGAACGCGGGCTACAGATCGTGCTGCGGGAGGGGCGTGAGGTCCACGAGTGGTGTTGATGGTCGGTTGGCGCGCAATATTCGAATCGCGGCGCGCTCGAATGAGCAACAT
>DASPSJ010000008.1:0-27347 GCA_035623985.1 Allostellaceae bacterium
ATGTTGCTCATTCGAGCGCGCCGCGATTCGAATATTGCGCGCCAACCGACCATCAACACCACTCGTGGACCTCACGCCCCTCCCGCAGCACGATCTGTAGCCCGCGTTCCCGCGACTCGCGTCCAGCGGATTCTGCTCTAAGGGGAGCGGCTCGTGCTGGCTCCCGATTGCTTCGGCTCCGGCGCGTCGAAGAGGAAGAGCTTGCGCAGCACGCCCGGCGCCAGCGCGCTCAGCGGATTGACCGTGATCCGGGGCTCGGCGAGCGGGCCGGCGACGCGGAAATTGCCGGCGAAGACGCCCTCGCCCTCGCCGCCGGTGAAGATCTTGCCGAGCAGCGGGATGTTGCCGAGCACGCTGTTGAGCGTATAGGCGGGCACCAGCGTGCCGGCGAAATCGAGCGTCTCGGCGTCGATGTCGTAGACGCCGTCGGCCTTGATGCCGATGGCCCCGCCATAGGCGCGCAGCTCCTTCAATTCGAGCCTGCCGCCGTCGATGACGAAATCGCCTTTGATGCGGGCGAAGGGGATGCCTTCGCCCGAGAGCAAGGCGCTGATGCCCGAGAGCGAGGCGACCGAGAGCAGGCGGGCCATGAGCGGGGCGTGCACGAGGCGGTAGTCGCCGCCGTCGAGCTTGCCGCGGAAGAGGCGGCGGCGGCCGCGATCCTCGACCTGGCCGGTGACCTCGAGATGGCCGCCGGCGACGGCGTCGGAGACGTCGAAAAGGCGCAGCAGCCCGCCCATGTCGTCGGTGATGAGGCGGAAGCCGCGGTCGCCCGCCGCCTGGCCGAAGCGCAGGCTCGCCTTGCCGTTGCCGGCGAGCGCGGCGTCGATGCTCATCGCCTGCCAATGAATGCCGTCGCTGAAGAGCTGACCCTTGACGTCGCGCGCCTCGCGCTTGGGGCCGAGGATCAGCCGCCCGAGGCCGGCATCGATGACCAGCGGCGGCTCGGTGCGATCGCCCTCGGCGGAGCGGTCGAGATCGCTCATCAGCGCGGTGGCATCCAAGCTCGCGCCCTTGACCTCGACGCGCCAGCCGCCCTCGTCGCGGCGCCATAGGGTGCCGGCGACATCGGTCTGGCCGGCGACGAGACGCGACAGGTCGACGCGCTGAACGACGCCGCCATCGTCGAGCGCGACGGCGAGGCGGGCATCGAGCCCGCCACCCGTGAACGCCGCCTGGCGCACGGCGCGGACATGGCCATCGACGAGATCGAGGTCGAGGCTTCCCGAAGCCGGCACGCCGGCCGGCTTGCGCCAATCGAGCTGCGCCAGCGCGAGCGTTGCACCGGCGGCGTCGAGCGACACGTTCGCCACTTCGCGGTGCGGCGAGACGACGGTGTAGACCGCATCGACATCGACCGGCCCGCTCAGGAGGCCGGCGGGAAGGTCGAGCCCGATGCGCCGGCGCGCCGCATCGTCGAGCCGGGCTTTCACCGCGTAGCGCGACCGCGGCCCGCGCTGCCTCAGGCCTTCGCTCCAGCTCACGCTCACCGGCACATCCTCGAGCCGCGCCGTGCCGTCGACAGTCATCGCGGTGCGGTCGAGCCGGAGCTGCAGCTCGCCGGCGCTGAGGGCGCTGCCGGCGATCATCTGCGCGATGGCGACGCCGCTCAGCCGGGCCTGAGCGCCGAACTCGACCATGTCGAGCGTCAGGTCATGCTTCAGCGGCAAGGCGAAGCCGACCTCGCCCTCGACCTCGCCCGCCACCTGCGCCGGATCGATCTGGAGCGCGCGGGCATATTCGAGCGGCTTGGCGTCGAGCACCTCGAGCACGTCGCGCAGCGGCCCTTTCAAGCCGGCATCGACGGCGATCTCCTCGTCGTCGGTGTCGAGCTTGGTGAGCTTCGCTTCGCCGCCGGTGATCCGCACGCCCCTCACCGCGCCGCCGCTCGGCACGAGATCGAGATGCGCGCGATCGAAGCTGGCGGTGCCGTCGACGCCGCGCAGCGGCTCGAGCGGCTTGAAATAATCGATGGTCATGCCGCGATAGGCGAGCGTGCCGTCGAAGCCGTCGACGCGCACCGGCTTCACCGCGTCCGGCGCCAGATCGACATGCGCGGCGAAATGCGCCGCCGCCGCGGTGACGACGCCGTCATGGACGTGCTCGGTGACCCAGCTCCGCGAATGCGGCGAGAGCCGGTCCGGCCAGAAGCCGGCCAAGGCGTCGACCGGCACATCGGCCACATGCAGCTCGCCGGCGAGATCGACCGATTGCGGCCAGCCGCCGGCCAGCACGCCGTCGCCGACGCCGTCGACGGTGCCGGCGACCTCCACCTGCGGCCCGCCGAGATCGACGCCGAGCTGCGCGATGCCGACGCGCCCCTGGGCGGGGTCGTAGGCCGCGCGCAGCCGCCCCGCGGCGATGGCGAGGCGGCCATTTTCGAGCGCCGGGTGCACGAGCGCGCCAGCGCCGAGGGCGAAGTCGCAGGCGGCGTCGCCGAGGCGCAGCGCCGCGGTGTCGAGCGCGAGGCGCACCTGGCCGGAAACCGGCAGATCCAAAGCGGCGAGCGGCGCCAGCGCCGGGGCGGCGCCGGCAAACAGCGCCGGGCGCAGCGCGGAGAAGCGCAACGCGACGGTGAGGCGGCTTTCGCCGGCGACGAAGCGGAGGCTGCCGCCGAGCGGCGCCTCGGCGCCGCCGGGCTCGACCACGGTGAGCGAGATGTCGCCGGTGACGCCGCGATCGCCGCGGTGCATCGTGACGTCGGCGCGCTTGGCCCGCCAGGCCAGCCCCAGCGCGCGATCGTCGACGCCGAGCAGGGCGTTGCGGATCGCCACCTCGGTGAGAAAGCCGAGCGGCCCTTGCCGGTCGGGCGCGGCGGCAAGATCGCGCAAAAGCTGCTCGCCCCACTCGTCATGATCGGGCGCCGCGGCGCCGAGACCGAGATGGATGGTGCCGTCCGCGGCGCGCTCCAGGCGCAGCTCCGGCTCGCGCAGCACGATGCGCGTCGGCGCCACGACGCCGCGAAGCGCCGCGCGCAGGCTGAAGCCGATGTCCAGCTCCGGCAGCGTGAGCCGCGCCTCGCCGTCGCGGCGGCCGAGATGGACGCCGCGCGCGACGATGTCGATGGCGGCGCCCTGGCCAAGGCTCAACAGCGTGTGATCGACGCGGACGTCAAGCCCGCTCTCGGTCTCGGCCAGTCCGCGGGCGACGCTGGGGATGAGGTAGTCGAGCGAGACCGGCGCCACCGACAGGCGCCAGACGAGGAACGCCGCGGCGAGCGTCAGGCCGGCGGCAAACCCCGCCAGCCCGCGCAGCAAGCTCCAGGCGGTGCGCCGGATCATCGCCCGACCTCCACCGGCGCGGTCTTGACCCCCGCGGCGGCGGCGCCCAGGCTGCCGCGATCATCGAGCAAGGTGCGCGTTGTTATTGCCGCCCTCCGCCTATGCAAGCCCGCCGCCGCCCGGCGATGCCGACCAGATGCGGCTCGGCTTCGAGCGCTGGCGGGAAGCCGCGCAGGAGATCGAAGACCCGTCTCTCGCCGCCCTGATGCGCGATCTCGCCGCCGACGCGGCGGGAAACCGGCTGCTTGCATCGCTTTTCGGCAACAGCCCCTTCCTGACGCAGTGCTGTCTCAGAGAGCCCGGCCTTCTGCTGCGCCTCGTGCAGCAGGGGCCCGAGGCTACTTTCGCCGATGTCGAGGACCGGCTCAATCGCCATCTCGCCGCGGCACCGGCGGAGAAGGCGCTGATGCAGGCGCTGCGCATCGCCAAGCGCCAGGTGGCGCTTATCGTCGCGGCCGCCGACATCGCCGGCTGGTGGCCGCTGGAGCGCGTCACCGGCGCGCTCAGCCGCTTCGCCGACATGGCGCTCGCCGGCGCGGCGCGGCACCTGCTGGCCGCCGCCCAGCGCCGGGGCGAGATCGCCGCCGCCGATCCCGCCATACCCGAGCATGGCAGCGGCTTCATCGTCCTCGGCATGGGCAAGCTCGGCGCGCGCGAGCTCAACTATTCCAGCGATGTCGACCTCATCGTGCTCTATGACGCGGCAAAGGCGCATTATAGCGGCCGGAACGACATCGGCCGATTCTTCGCCCGGCTGGCGCAGGAGCTGGTGCGGCTGATCCAGCAGCGCACCGCCGACGGCTACGTCTTCCGCGGCGACCTGCGGCTGCGCCCCGATCCCGGCTCGACGCCGCCCGCGCTCTCGGTCGCCGCCGCCCTCGCCTATTACGAAGGCGCCGGGCAGAATTGGGAGCGGGCGGCGCTGATCAAAGCGCGCCCGGTGGCCGGCGACATCGCCGCCGGCGCCGGCTTTCTCGCGGAGCTGAGGCCGTTTCTCTGGCGCAAGCATCTCGATTTCGCCGCCATCCGGGACATCCACTCGATCAAGCGCCAGATCGACGCCCATGGCGGCGGCTCGCGCATCGCGGTGGCCGGCCACAACGTCAAGCTCGGCCGCGGCGGCATTCGCGAGATCGAGTTCTTCGCGCAGACGCAGCAGCTCATCTGGGGCGGGCGCTTTCCCGCGCTGCGCGCGCCGGGGACCTGCGAGGCGCTCGAGGCGCTGGCGCTGGCCGGCCGCATCGCCGCCGAGACCGCGACCGAGCTTCAGGCCGCCTATCGCTTCCTGCGCCGGGTCGAGCACCGCCTGCAGATGGTCGACGACGCGCAGACGCACACGCTTCCCGCCGACGCTGCCGGGCTGGCGCGCTTTGCCGCCTTCATGGGCTTTCCCTCGGTCCAGGCCTTCTCCGCCGAGCTGCGGCGCCACCTCGGCACGGTGGAGAGCCGCTATGCCGCGCTGTTCGAGGAGGCGCCGAGCCTTGCCGCGCCCGGCAATCTCGTCTTCACCGGCGCCGAGGACGATCCCGACACGCTCAAGACGCTGGCCGGGCTCGGCTTCGCCGACCCGGCGGCGGTCGCGGCGCTGATCCGCGGCTGGCATCACGGCCGCCACCGCTCGACCCGCAGCCAGCGCGCGCGCGAGCTGCTGACCGAGCTGGTGCCGACGCTGCTCGGCGCCTTCGGCGCCTCGGCCAATCCCGACGCGGCGCTGCTGCGCTTCGACCGGTTCCTGGCGCGGCTGCCGGCCGGCGTGCAGCTCTTCTCGCTGCTTTACAACAACGCCGGGCTGCTGCTGCTGATCGCCGAGATCATGGCGGCGGGGCCGCGGCTCGCCGATCTGCTGGCGCGCCGGCCGGGGCTGCTCGACGGCGTGCTGAGCGAGGACTTCTTCGATCCGCCGCCGCCCGCGGCCGAGCTTGCCGCCGAGCTCGACCGGCTGCTGGCGGGCGCGCGCAACTACGAGGACGCGCTCGATCTCGCGCGGCGCTGGGTGGGCGACCGCAAGTTCCAGGTCGGCGCGCAGCTCCTGCGCGCCAGGCTCGACGGCGAGGCCGCTGGCGCCGTCTTCGCCGACATCGCCGCGGCGGCGATCGCCGGCCTGCTGCCGCGGGTTGCCGCCGACTTCGCCCGTCTGCACGGCGAGGTCCGCGGCGGCGGCATGGTCGTGCTCGGCCTCGGCAAGCTCGGCAGCCGCGAGATGACGATGACCTCCGATCTCGACCTCATCCTGGTCTATGACGCGCCGGAGGCGGTGGAGGCGTCGGACGGCCAGCGGCCGCTGGCGGTGTCGACCTATTACGCGCGGCTGAGCCAGCGCCTCATCAACGCGCTCACCGTCAGCACCGCCGACGGCAATCTCTACGAGGTCGACATGCGGCTGCGGCCGTCGGGCAACAAAGGACCGGTCGCCTCGAGCCTCGCCGCCTTCCGGCGCTATCACCGGGAGCTCGCCTGGACCTGGGAGCACATGGCGCTCACCCGCGCGCGGCCGGTGGCGGGGCCGGCGGCGCTCGCCGAGGCGACGATGGCGGTGGTGGAAGAGGTGCTGGCGCGGCCGCGCGAGCGCCGGCGGCTCGCCGGCGAGGTGGCCGAGATGCGCCGGCGGATGGCAGAGCAGCACCGCAACCCGCCCTTCTGGGAGATAAAGCATCGCCGCGGCGGCCTCATCGACATCGAGTTCATCGCGCAATACCTCCAGCTCCGCGACGCGGCGCGGAACAAGCACGTGCTGCGGCAGAACACCGCCGCGGCGCTGGCGGCGCTGGCCGCGGCCGGCGCGCTCGAGGCGAGTGCCGCCGAGGAGCTGCGCCGCGCGCTGGCGCTGTGGCGCGACGTGCAGGGGCTGATCAAGCTCACCGTCGCCGAGCCGTTCGACGAGGCGCAGGCGAGCCCGGCGCTCAAGGCGCTGCTGGCGCGCGGCGCCGGCGCAGTTGACTTCGCCGCCCTCAAGGCGGATATGGAAGCCGCCGCCGCGCGCACGCTCGGCCATTACCGCGCGATCATCGAGGCGGAGGCCAATCCCGAGGAGCATCCCCCATGAGCATCGAGACCGGCGACAAGGCGCCGGACTTCACCTTGCCGACCGACGGCGGCGGCAAGGTCAGCCTGTCGAAGCTGCGCGGCCGCAAGGTCGTGCTCTATTTCTATCCCAAGGACGACACCTCGGGCTGCACCGCCGAGGCCTGCGGCTTCCGCGACAATCTGCCGAAATTCGGCAAGCTCGACGCGACGGTGATCGGCGTCTCGCGCGATTCGGCGGCGTCGCACGACAAGTTCAAGAAGAAATACGAGCTGCCCTTCACGCTCGCCGCCGACGAGAAAGGCGAGGTCTGCGAACGCTACGGCGTCTGGGTCGAGAAGAGCATGTACGGCCGCAAATACATGGGCATCGAGCGCTCGACCTTCCTCATCGACGAGAAAGGCGTGGTGCAAGGCGTCTGGCGCAAGGTGAAGGTGCCGGGCCACGTCGAGGCGGTGCTCGCCGCCGCGAAGGCGCTCTGAGCCTCGCCGCCCGAAGCCTCAGCGCTTGCGCCTGCGCCGTGCTGGGGACCGCGGCGCCGGCGGAGAAGGTCGCGCTGTCCGCGGCGGCGGCCGAAGCCTGGCGCAGCGGCGCAATCGGCGAGATCGGCCGGACGCCACCGCCCGACCGGCCGGCGCGCCCCGACCGGCCGGCGCTGCTTGCGCCCGGCGCCATGCCGAAGCGCCGCGCCGGCGGGGCGCGCGCCGCGCGCATCGCGCTGCTGCATGCGCTGGCGCATATCGAGCTGAACGCCATCGACCTCGCCTGGGACATCATCGCCCGTTTTGCCGCGCCGGAGCTGCCGCGCGCTTTCTACGACGACTGGGTCGGCGTCGCCGCCGAGGAGGCCAAGCATCACGCGCTCATCGCCGAGCGGCTCGCCGCGCTGGGCGCCCTCTACGGCGACCTCCCGGCGCATGACGGGCTGTGGCAGGCGGCGGCGGCAACGGCGGAGGATCTGCTGGCGCGGCTCGCCGTGGTGCCGCTGGTGCTCGAGGCGCGCGGGCTCGACGTGAGCCCGGCGATGATCGAGCGGTTCGAGCGCGCCGGCGACGCGGCGAGCGCCGCCGTGCTGCGCATCGTCTATGGCGACGAGATCGGCCACGTCGCGGTCGGACGGCGCTGGTTCGAGCGGCTGTGCGCCGAGCGCGGCCTGTCGCCGGCGGCGACCTATCAAAGTCTCGTGCGGCGGCATTTCAAGGGCGCGCTGAAGCCGCCCTTCAACCGCGCCGGACGCGAGGCGGCGGGGTTCGGCGCCGCGTTCTACGAGCCGCTGGCGGCGGATGGCGGCCGCCCGCGCGAGCGGCCATGAGCCGCGGTTCTTCCCCAACGCCGCGCCCAGCCGCTAGAATCGCCCCGATGCCGAAGCCTCGCAGGCTCATCGCCGCTTTGGCGCTGGCGCTTGCCGTCGCCGGCGCCGATCGGGCGCGGGCCGAGACCGCCGCGCCTGACGCCGCCGGGGCCGCGCTTTCCTCGACGGCGGAGCGGCTGTTCGCCGCGGCGCGGCCGAAGCTGCTGCAAATCCGCACCCTGCTCGCCGCGACCGGCCGCCAGTCGTCGCTGGGCTCGGGCTTTCTCGTCGGCGATGACGGGCTTGCCGTCACCAACTATCACGTCGTCTCGCAATCCGCGCTCGAACCCGGCACCTTCCGCCTCGAATACGTCGCGGCCGACGGCAGCCGCGGCGAGATGAAGCTGCTGGCCATCGACCTGCCGAACGATCTGGCGCTGGTGCGCATCGACAAGGGCGGCGGCGCTTTCTTTACGCTCGCGGAGGCGGCGGGCGCGCTGGCGAAAGGCGAGCGGCTCTATTCCATGGGCAACCCGCTCGATCTCGGCTTCACCATCGTCGAGGGCACCTATAACGGCCTGGTGGAGCGCAGCTACAACGAGCGCATCCATTTCACCGGCGCGCTCAATCCCGGCATGAGCGGCGGCCCCGCCTTCACCGCCGAGGGCCGGCTTGCCGGCATCAACGTCGCCAAGCAGCTCGGCGGCGAGCTTATCAGCTTCCTGGTGCCGGCGCGCTTCGCGCAGGCGCTCATCGAGCGCGCCCGCGGCGCCGAGCCGCTGCAGCCGGCGCAATTCCGCGCCGAGATCGGCCGCCAGCTCGCGCAATGGCAGGCGCGGCTTTACGAAAGCGTCGCCGAGCGCGGCTTCCGCCCGGTCGGCTTCGGGCCCTACCAGGCGCCCGAGAGCGCCGCGCCGTGGTTCACCTGCTGGGCGCAGACCAACGCCGGCCAAGTGCCGAAGCCCCGCGCCAGCGTCGACAGCACCAATTGCAACAGCGATACGCGCCTCTTCATCGCCAACGACCTCAACACCGGCCTCATCCACCTCGCCCACGCCTATGTCCGCGCCGTCGACCTCAACCAGTTCCAATTCGCCGCCTTCCTGTCGCAGCAGAGCCAGCCGTCCTGGATCGGCGGCTTCTCGCGCAAATGGCTGACCCAGCAGCGCTGCCACGAGGATTTCGTCGTCGTCGCCCCGCAAGGCGAGCACCCGGCGCTGCGCGCGGTGTGGTGCGCCAGGGCCTATCGCGACTTCGCCGACCTCTACGACGTCTCCGTCACGGCGATCACCGAGGACCGCGGCAGCGAGGCGCTGGTGTCGCGGCTCGGCCTGCAGGCGGTGGGCTATGACGACGCGGTCAAGCTCGCCCGGCGCTTCCTCGAGGAGGTGCAATGGAGCCGGTGATCTGGGTCGAGATCCTGTCGCGCCATCGCGAGGTGGCGCAGCGCCACCGCTTCGCCGCCCCGGAGGTGCGCATCGGCCGCGGCTACGACAACGATCTCGTGCTCGACGATCCCGACGTGGCGGTCCACCATCTGCGCGTCTTTCGCGCCGAGACCGGCGATCTCGTCGCCGAGGATTGCGGCAGCGCCAACGGCCTCTACCGCGACGGCGACCGGCGCCGGCAGCAGCGCGTCATCCTCGACGGCGACACGGTCCTGCGCATCGGCGGCGTCCATCTGCGCGTGCGCGAGCCCGGCTATGCGGTGCCGCGCGAGCGCGCGCAGCGGCCGCCGGCGCGCCTCTGGCCGGCGGCCGCGGGCCTGGCGGCGGCGATCCTGGGCCTCGAGGCGCTGTCGCTGTGGCTGGCCGAGACCGGCGAGCCCAAGGCGTCGCACTACGTGATGCCGCTGCTCGGCCTCGCCGGCATCACGCTGATCTGGACGGCGGGCTGGGCGGTGCTGTCGCGCGTCTTCGCCGGCCGGGCGCAGTTCGAGCGCGGCCTCGTCATCGCGCTCTCGGGGCTGCTCGCCTTTGCGCTTTATGCCGAGTTCGCCCCGTTCGCCGCCTTCGCGCTGGCCTGGCGCGGGCCCGCGACCTACGAGTATGTGGCGATGTGGAGCATCCTCGGCGCCATCTGCTACGCCCATCTGCACGCCCTGGGCGCGCGCCGGCGCCTCAGCGCCGCCGCCGTCGCCGCGCTCTCGCTCCTCGCCATCGCCGCGCAGGCGCTGACGCAGTCGGAAGCGCGCGCCGTTCTCGGCCAGCAGAGCTATCTCCACCGCCTGCTGCCGCCGACGCTGCGGCTGGCGCCGCTGCAGGACGAGACCGCCTTCTTCGCCGGGGTCGAAGAGCTGAAGAGCCGGCTCGACCGCGACCGCGCGAGCGAGCCGGCGGCCGAGAGCGGCCCCTGATCAGGCCGGCACCAGCCGCCGCCGGCGCAGCAGCAGCCAGAGCACGATCGAGCCGTTGAGCAGGTTCCACGCCACGCCGTCGGCGAAGGCGGCGCGGTAGGAGCCGGTGAGATCGAAGATCGCGCCGGGCATCCAGCTCCCGAGCGCCATGCCGATCAGCGTCGCCATCAGCACGATGCCGAGGCGCGCGCCGGCCTCGGCGGGCGGAAAGGTTTCGCGGACGATGATGGCGTAGCTCGGCACGATGCCGCCCTGGAACAGGCCGAACAGCGCCGAGATCACGTAAAGCGAGGTGAGGCCGTCGAAGCCGACATAGAGCAGCAGCGCCACCCCTTGCAGCGCCGAGCCGAGCAGCAGCGTCGCCAGCCCGCCGAGCCGGTCGGCGATCCAGCCGGAGCCGATGCGGCTCACGATGCCGAAGCCCAGCATCAGCGACAGCATCGTCGCGCCGCGCGCGACGCCGTAACCGAGATCGCCGCAATAGGCGACGATGTGCGCCTGCGGCATCGCCATCGCCGCGCAGCAGCCGACGCCGGCGATGGCGAGCAGCGCCTGCAACGCGCCGGGCGACAGGCCGAGCGTGTCCTGCGGCATCGCCGCCTCGGCCAGCGCATGCCCGCGGTCCGGCACGGGCGCGCGGCGGCGCAAGGCGAGCGTCAGCGGCAGCATCGTCGCGAGGCAGAACAGGCCGATGCCGACATGCGTCGCACGCCAGCCGTCGACGGCGATGAAGTGCTGCACGAAGGGCGGCCAGATCGTGCCGGCGAAATAATTTCCCGAGGCGCAGATGGCCACGGCCATGCCGCGCCGGCGCAGGAACCAATGCGAGATATCGGACATGAGCGGGCCGAAGGTGGCGCCGCTGCCGAATCCCACCAGCAGCCCATAGGCCAGCGCCACCTGCCACAGGCTCGTGGCGGCGGCGGCGGCGACGTAACCCGATCCCAGCGCGATCACCGCGACGAGAACCGGCCGCATGACGCCGAAGCGGTCGACCAGCCGGCCGACGAGAATGCCGCTGAGGCCAAATCCGAGCATGGTGAGCGTATAGGGCAGCGACGCCTCGGCGCGATCGCTGGCGAAATCCGCCTGAATTGCCGGCAGCGCCACCACCATCGACCACATGCCGGCGCCGCCGACGGTGCCGATCAGCAGCGTGACGCCAAGCCGCAGCCAGGCGTAGCGGGAATCGACGCCGGCGTCGCGCCGGTCCGCGGCGGCGGCATAGACGGTCATCGGCGCCCTCTCGACACGCCCGCGGCGATGGCGTGCGGCGATGGCGGCCTGAAGCGGCGCTTGCGGCGACCCCCCACCCGGCAGCGCCGAGGCGCCGCCGTCCTCCCCCTCAAGGGAGGCGCTGAAAAGTTCTCTGCCCGGCGCATCTCCTAATCCTCGTCCGTCGCCGCCGCCGCGTCGGCGCCAGCGATGCGCTGGGCGAGCGAGGCCTGGAGGAAGCGGTCGAGATCGCCGTCCAGCACCGACTGGGCGTTGCCGATGGCGACGCCGGTGCGGAGATCCTTCACCTGCTGATAAGGCTGGAGCACATAGGAGCGGATCTGGTGGCCCCAGCCGATATCCGTCTTGGCGGCGTTCATCGCGTCGACCATCGCCTCGCGGCGCTTCAGCTCGATCTCATAGAGCCGCGCCTTCAGCATGGCCATGGCCTTGGCGCGGTTCTGATGCTGCGAGCGCTCGCTCTGGCAGGCGACGACCACCGGCGTTTCGATGCCCGGCGGCAGATAGGTCATGCGCACGGCGCTGTCGGTCTTGTTGACATGCTGCCCGCCGGCGCCGGAGGAGCGGTAAGTGTCGACGCGCAGATACTTGTCCTCGACCTCGACCTCGATCTTGTCGTCGACCACGGGATAGACCCAGACCGAGGCGAAGCTGGTGTGGCGGCGCGCGTTGCTGTCGAAGGGCGAGATGCGCACCAGGCGATGCACGCCGCTCTCGGTCTTGAGCCAGCCATAGGCGTTCTCGCCGAGGACGCGCAGCGTCGCCGATTTCATGCCGGCCTCCTCGCCCGGGCTCTCCTCGAGCCATTCGACCTTGTAGCCGTGCTGCTCGGCCCAGCGCGTGTACATGCGCACCAGCATCTCCGCCCAATCCTGCGCCTCGGTGCCGCCGGCGCCGGCATGGATCTCGAGGTAGGCGTCGTTGGCGTCGGCCTCGCCCGAGAGCAGGCTCTCGAGCTCGCGCTCGCCGGCCTCCTGCTTGAGCCGCGCCAGCGCGCGCTCGGCCTCGGCGACCATCGCCCGGTCGCCCTCGGCCTCGGCCAGCTCGATGAGATCGAGCGTCTCCTGCAGCTCGCGCTCGATCTCGAGCGTGCCGTTGATGCCGCGATCGAGCCGGGTGCGCTCGCGCATCACCGACTGCGCGTGCACGGGATCGTCCCACAGCTTGGGATTCTCGACCAGCGCGTTCAGCTCGGCCAAGCGCCGCGTCGCGTTGTCCCAGTCAAAGGTGCCTCCTCAGCAGCGACAACGAGCGCCTGATCTCGTCGGCCGCGGCTGCAATCTCAGCGCGCATCGGATAATCCCCCGTATATCACCTGCAAAAACCGATCCGTTTCACCCTACTCAGTTTCACCACGGAGACGCAGAGGTCACGGAGAAGAGACGAGCGGCCTGGACCATGAAACGACACAGCCCGTCTTTGAGCACGACGGTCACGACGCCGTCATGAGAACAACGTCATCTCCCCTTCTCCGTGTCCTCCGTGTCTCCGTGGTGATCACGCCGGTCCATCCCACCGTTATGAGCGGTTTCCGCAAACGCCGCGCAAAAAATCCATCGCGACTAATATAGCCCGCCGGTGCCGGTGGCGGGAACCGTGCGCGGCGCGGTCGAAAGGGCGGGCGCCGGCGCAGGGGGCGGCGAGACAGCCGCCGGCGCCGTTCCGGCGGCAACGGGCGCGGCGGCGGTCGGCGCCGAGTCGGGGGCGGGCGGCGCCTCGCCGCCGGTCTCGCCCATGGAGGCCGCGTCCTCGTCGTCGGTCAGGCTCGAGGCGCCGCTCACCGTCACCGGCCCCTCGCCGGTGGGCTCGGTGCCGGGCTTGAAGGCCTCGTAGATGACGGTCTTGTCGCCGGGGCGCGCAAGCTGCCCGGTCGTCGCGTTGACGCGCACCAGCTCGATCCCGGGCGGGATGCGGAAGGGGATCGGCGGCTGGTCCTTGAGCGCCGCCGCCATGAAATCGCGGAACACGGGCGCCGCGACCACGCCGCCGGTCTCGTGCCGGCCGAGACCCTTCGGCTGGTCGTAGCCGACGAAGACGCCGACGGCGAGGTCGGGCGAGAAGCCCACGAACCAGGTGTCGTTGGACTCGTTCGTCGTCCCCGTCTTGCCGGCGAGCGGCCGGCCGAGCGAGGCGACGACGCGGCCGGTGCCGCGCTCGACCACGCCCTGCATCATCGAGACCACCTGGTAGGCGCTGCGGGGATCGACGATCTGCTCGCGGGTGTCGGGCAGCTCCGGCGGCGGCTGGTCGTTCCAATCGACGTTCTCGCAGCCTTCGCACGGCCGCTCGTCGGCGCGGTAGATGGTGACGCCGTTGCGGTCCTGGACGCGGTCGATCAGCGTCGGCACGATCTTCTTGCCGCCGTTCACCAGCATGGCATAGGCGGCGGTGAGCCGCAGCGGCGTGGTCTCCTCGGCGCCGATCAGCATCGAGTACTCGCGCGGCATGCGGTCCATGATGCCGAAGCGCTCGACATGCTGCGCCACCGCGTCGAGCCCGATATCCGCGCCCATGCGCACGGTCATGAGATCATGCGACTGCTCGAGCCCGACGCGCAGCGTCGTCGGGCCGAAATAGCGGTGCTCGTAATTGCTCGGCCGCCATTTCGGCAGGCCCGGCCCCTGGTCGATCACCACCGGCGCATCGAGCACCAGGGTCGAGGGCGTGTAGCCGTGGTCGAGCGCCGCGAGATAGACGAAAGGCTTGATCGCCGATCCCGTCTGGCGCCGGGCCTGGGTCGCGCGGTCGAACTGGCTCATCTCGTAGCTGAAGCCGCCGGAGAGCGCGAGCACGCGGCCGGTATGCGGGTCGATGGCGGCGAGCGCGCCCGACACCGCCGGAATCTGCCGCAGCGCGTAGCGCGGCTCCTTGGCGCTCTTGGCCTCGCCCGCCAGCGGCTCGACCAGCACGACGTCGCCCGCGCTCACGACCTCGGCCGGCCGCGCCGGCACCGCGCCCAGGCGATCCTCGTCGAGCACCTTGCGCGCCCAGCGCATCTCGTCGAAGGGGATGACGCCGGCGGTGCCGGCGGCAAGCCCGACCGCGGCGCTCTCGGCGCCGACGGCGAGCACGATCGCGGTCTTCCAGCCGGCGTCGCCGGCGCCGGCCGGCGCGGGCACGCCGGCAAGCCGCGCGCGCCAGTCGCCGCCGCCGGCGACGTGCGCCAGCGGCCCGCGATAGCCGTGGCGCCGGTCATAGGCGACGAGGCCGGCGCGCAGCGCGCGGTCGGCGATCGCCTGCAAATTGGGATCGAGGCTGGTGCGCACCGAGAGGCCGGACTGGTAGAGCGCCTTCTCGCCGTAGCGGGCGAGCAGATCGCGCCGCACTTCCTCGGCGAAATAATTGGCGGTGACCACCTCGGTCTCGTCGCGATGGCGGAGCTTGATCGGCGCCGCCTGCGCCTTGGCGCCGTCCTCGGGCGAGAGGAAGCCGGCCTCGACCATGCGGTCGATCACCCAATCGCGCCGCGCCTTGGCGGCGTCGGGATAGCGCAGCGGGTTGTAGTTGTTGGGCGCCTTGGGCAGCGCCGCGAGGAAGGCCGCCTCGGGGACGCTCAGCTCGTCGAGCGACTTGTCGAAATAGGTGAGCGCCGCCGCGGCGACGCCGTAGGCGCCGGAGCCGAGATAGATCTCGTTGAGATAAAGCTCGAGGACGCGGTCTTTGCCCAGCGCCTTCTCCATCTTGAGCGCGACCAGCGCCTCCTTGATCTTGCGCTGATAGGAAAGCTCGCTGCCGACGAGGAAATTCTTCGCCACCTGCTGGGTGATGGTCGAGGCGCCGATCGGGCGGCGATGGGTGAGGACGCGCACGATGTCGGTGGCGCCGGCGCGCGCCATCGCCACCGGGTCGATGCCGATATGGCTGTAGAAGTTGCGATCCTCCGCCGCGAGAAAGGCGTGGATCACCCGCGGCGGGATCTCGCTCGCCGGCACGAAGACGCGCTTCTCGGTGGCATATTCCGCCAGCAGCCGCCCGTCGCCGGCGTGGACGCGGCTGACGATCGGCGGCTGGTAATCGACGAGCTGCTGATAGTCCGGCAGATCGCGGCCGAAGTACCAGACGGCGAGCGCGGCGACGCCGACGCCGATCAGGACCAGGCTGACGACGAGGCCGAACAGGAACTTGACAAGGAACGCGATGAACCGCATGGCGCCAGCCGTCGCTTCTCCCGGCCGACAAGGCCGGTGGTGGCGAAGCGTGTCCCTAAGGTGTTAAGGCTTTATGGCGGCTTCATGGCGAGTTTCCAACCCCCGCCTTGGGCACGCCCTCCGCCGCTTCACGAGGCGGTTGTCGAGCCTTCCCGGCCTCTGTATCTTTGCTCGTGCGAAATACCGCAATCCGCCGTTCCGGCCCTCGAAGCCGGGATGGGGGCGTCGCGGCGGGAATTCCGAGGCGGACGCCAGGGCGGCGTCGCTGCTTCCCGCCGGCCGGCGCCCCGTGGATCACGCGGTCAGGATGAAACCCGAAGCCAAGCCCGGCCCGTGCCGGGGCGCGGCTGCCTTAGACGAGTTCCGCCATGGCCCTGCTATCTGTGCCGTTCGACGGAGTGACCGGAGGCGCCGCCGGCTTCGCCCTAACCAGGATCGCGCCGCCGCCCCTATTTCGCACGGGCGGCGCCGCGCTCCTTGGAGTATCGCCGGAATGGCAAAACGCATGCTCATCGATGCGGCGCACCCGGAGGAGACCCGGGTCGTCGTGCTCAGCGGCCACCGTCTCGAAGAATTCGACTACGAGACTTCGACCAAAAAGCAGATAAAAGGCAACATCTACCTCGCCAAGATCACGCGGGTAGAGCCATCGCTCCAGGCGGCGTTCGTCGAATACGGCGGCAACCGCCACGGCTTCCTCGCCTTCAACGAGATCCACCCCGACTACTATCGCATTCCGGTCGGCGACCGGCGGGCGCAGGAGGCGCGCGACGCGCGCCAGCGCGAGCTGGTCGAGGACGCGCGCCGCGCCGAGGCGGGCGAGGCGGGCGAGGACATGCCGGAGGAGGTTCCGGCCGAGCCGCCGGAAGCGCCGGCGAACGGGCTGGAGCTGCCGCTGGCGGCCGACGCCGCCGAGGGCGAGGGTTTCGCGCCCGACCTCCTGCCGGCCGGCGCCGCCGACTCGGATATCCTTTATGACGGCGGTGCCGCCGAAGACGACGCCCGCGGCGAGGACGACGCCAATGACGAGAACCATGCCCGTGGCGAGGCCGGCGCCGGCAGCGAGGACGAGCGCGCGGCCTTGCCGCCGCCGGAAGCGGAGGCGCCCCTTTCCGGCGCGGAAGCGGCGGCGGGCGAGCCGGCCGAGGCCTATCCCGCGGGCGAGGCTCAGCCGGCGGCGGAAGAGGGCCCCGCGGCCGCGAGCGAAGCGATCGAGACGGTGGGCGGCGACGAGGCCGAGGAGGCGCCGCGCCAGCGCGCCCGGCCGTTCCGCCACTACAAGATCCAGGAAGTGATCAAGCGCCGGCAGATCATGCTGGTCCAGGTCACCAAGGAAGAGCGCGGCAACAAGGGCGCGGCGCTCACCACCTTCCTGTCGCTCGCCGGCCGCTATTGCGTGCTGATGCCGAACACGCCGCGCGGCGGCGGCGTGTCGCGCAAGATCACCAGCGCCACCGACCGCCGCCGGCTCAAGGACCTCATGAGCGACCTCGACGTGCCCGAAGGCATGGGCGTGATCGTGCGCACCGCCGGCAGCGAGCGCTCCAAGGCCGAGATCAAGCGCGATTTCGAATACCTGCTGCGGCTCTGGGACGAGATCCGCGACCTCACCCTCAAATCGACGGCGCCGGCGCTGATCTACGAGGAGGGCAACCTGATCAAGCGCTCGATCCGCGACCTCTACACCCGCGACATCGAAGAGGTGCTGATCGACGGCGAGGAAGGCTGCCAAACCGCCCGGGCCTTCATGAAGATGCTGATGCCGAGCCACGCCAAGCGCATCAAGCCCTATCGCGACCCGACGGTGCCGCTCTTCCACCGCTTCCAGGTCGAGACGCAGATCGACGCCATCCATTCGCCGGTGGTGCAGCTCCGCTCGGGCGGCTACGTCGTCATCAACCCGACCGAGGCGCTGGTGGCGATCGACGTCAATTCCGGACGCTCGACGCGCGAGCGCAACATCGAGGAGACGGCGCTCAAGACCAATATCGAGGCGGCCGAGGAGATCGCCCGCCAGCTCCGCCTCCGGGACCTCGCGGGGCTCATCGTCATCGACTTCATCGACATGGAGGAGCACCGCAACCAGTCGGCGGTCGAGCGCAAGCTCAAGGACGCGATGCGCCACGACCGCGCGCGCATCCAGCTCGGCCGGATCAGCCCCTTCGGCCTCCTGGAGATGTCGCGCCAGCGCCTGCGTCCGTCGCTGCTCGAGGCCTCGACCCAGCCCTGCCCGCATTGCAACGGCAGCGGCCATATCCGCTCGACCGAATCGACGGCGCTGCACGTGCTGCGCGCCATCGAGGAGGAAGGCATGCGCCGGCGCTCGGCCGAGATCAGCGTCGCCGTGCCGACGCCGGTGGCGCTCTATATCCTCAACCACAAGCGCGAGACGCTGGTGCAGGTGGAGCGGCGCTACGGCTTCCGCGTCGCCATCGGCGGCGACGACACGCTGGTCCCGCCGGCCTTCCGCCTGGAAAGGCTGCGCGCGCTGACCGCGGCCGAGATCGCCGCCTTGCCGGCGCCGACGGCGCCGACGGCGGAGCCGGAAGAGGCGGAAGAGCCGATCGAGGAGGCCGAGGCGCCCGAAGCGGCGGCGGAGAGCGAGGCCGAGCCCGCCGCGGCGGGCGCGGGCGAGACGCCGCCGGAGCGCGCCGAGGGCGAGGAAGGCCATGGCCGCCGCCGCCGCAGGCGCCGCCGCCGCGGCCGGCGCGAAGAGGGCCGCGAGGGCCGGCCGCAGGAAGGCAAGCCGCAAGAGAGCTGGGCACAAGCGGGCGGAGCGCCCGCCGGCCGGCCGCGCGAGGGCATGCCGATGATGCCGCCGCCGCTGCAAGACGTGACCGCGCCGATGGGCGACTTCGCCGAGGAGGAGGAAATCTTCGAGGCGAAGGCCGAGGGCGAGGCCGAGCGGCAGGGCGGCGAGCCGCAGCCGCCGGCGCAGGCCGAGCCGGGCGGCGAGCGCAAACGCCGCCGCCGCGGCCGCCGCGGCGGCAGGCGCCGGCGCCGCGGCAACGAGCCGGGCAAAGGCCAGGAGGAAATGCCGCCCGCCGGCGAGCTCTCGCCGGCGGCCGCGCCGATCGCCGAGCAGGTCGAGTACATGCCGCCGGAGCCCTACGAAACCCCGGCGCAGGAACCGGAGGCGGCGTTCGCCGCCGCGCCGGCGCCGAGCGCCGAAGAGAGCGGCACCGAGAGCGTGCCGGTCGGCGACGGCGGCGACCAGACGCCGGCGCCGGCCGCGGCGAGCCCCGCGCCGGCGCAGCCCGCCGCCGCAACCGGGACGCCGACGCATGCGGTGACGGGACCCTCGGCCAATCCCAAGCGCGGCTGGTGGCGCCGCGTGCTGGAGCCCTGAGTTCGGTCTCGGTGCGGGATCAGCGGCGCCAGGATTTGAGCCGCCGCGCCGCCTCGGCTACGGTCTCGGTCGAACCGGCGAAGGCGATGCGCAGGCTGGCATGGCCGCGCGCGGGATCGAAATCGATCCCCGGCGTGCAAGCGACGCCGGTCTCGCGCAGCATGCGGCGGCAGAAGTCCGGACTGTCATTGGTAAGATGCGCGATATCGGCATAGAGATAGAAGGCGCCGTCCGACGGCGCGAAGCGCTCGAACCCGGCTTTCGGCAACTCCTCGAGCAGCAGCGCGCGGTTGACGGCGTAGCGCGCGACATTGGCGTCGAGCTCGTCGCGGCAGTCGAAGGCGGCGATCGCCGCATGCTGCGACAGCGTCGGCGGCGAGATGAAGAGATTCTGCGCCAGGCACTCCACCGCGCGCGCCATGTCCGGCGGCACGACCGCCCAGCCCAGCCGCCAGCCGGTCATGGAGAAATATTTCGAGAAGCTGCTGACGACGATCGCCTCGCCGCCGCCGGCAAGCGCCGTCGCCGCGGGCCGGCCATAGGTGATGCCGTGATAAATCTCGTCGGAGATGAAGCGAATCCCCGCTTCCCGGCAATGGCGCACGATGCCGGCAAGCTCGTCCGGCGCCAGCATGGTGCCGGTGGGATTGGCCGGGCTGGCGACGATGAGCCCGTCGACGGCGCCGGCATGCGAGCGCAGCAGATCGAGCGTCATCTGATAGCGCTCGGCGGGTCCCGCCGGCAGCTCCAGCGGCACGAGATCGAGCGCGGCGAGGATGTTGCGGTAGGCGGGATAGGTGGGCGTCGCCATCGCCACCCGGTCGCCGGGCTCGAAGGCGGCGAGAAAGGCGAGCAGGAAGGCGCCCGAGGAGCCGGTGGTGACGGCGATGCGCGCGGGATCGACGGCGACGGCGTAGCGCCGGCGGTAATGCGCGGCGATCGCCTCGCGCAGCGCCGGCAGGCCGAGGGCGTCGGTATAGCCCAGCTTCTCGCGCCCGAGCGCGGCGCGCGCCGCCGCGAGCACGCCGGCGGGCGCGGGCGTCCCCGGCTGGCCGACCTCGAGATGGAGGACGTCGGTGCCGGCGGCGGCGGCCTCGTTGGCGGCGCGCAGCACGTCCATGGCGATGAAGGGCGGGATCCGGCCGCGCCGGGCGAGCTTCAATGCCATCGCGACGATCCGAGAAAGGTGATTTGACGCGCCCGGCCGGGATGGCGGATGGTGGCGTCGGGAAGGAAGGTGCTTGTGGTGATCTCGCGCATCCTGTCGCGGCTTCTCCTGCTCGTGCTGGCGTCCAGCATCGCGCTCCCTCGTCCGGCGCGCGCCGAGGGGATGGCCATGCTGCGCGATGCCGAGATCGAATCTAGCATCCGCGCCTGGGCGACGCCAATCTGGACCGCCGCAGGTCTCGACGCCGAGGCGATCCACGTCTATATCGTCGAGGATCCCCAGCTCAATTCCTTCGTCGCCGGCGGCCAGAACCTGTTCCTCAACACCGGCACGCTGATGCGCAGCGAGACGCCGAACCAGCTCATCGGCATCATGGCGCACGAATCCGGCCACATTGCCGGCGGCCATCTCGCGCGCAGCGAGGAAGCGATGCGCAACGCCACCATCGAAAGCATCATCGCGATGGTCGCCGGCGTCGCGGCCGGCGTCGCCGGCGGCGCCGCGGCCGGCGTGCTCGCCGGGCAGAGCGTCGGCGAGCGCTCGTTCCTCGCCTTCTCGGTGACGCAAGAGGCCTCCGCCGACCAGGCCGCGCTCACCTTCCTCGACCGCAGCCATCAATCGGCGCGCGGCCTGCTGGAGTTCTTCGAGATCCTGCAGCAGGAGGAGCTGCTCAGCGCGGCGCATCAAGACCCCTATCTGCGCACCCATCCGCTGACCTCGCAGCGCGTCGAGTACGTGCGCAACCACGTGCTGCACTCGCCCTATTCCGACGTCAAGGATCCGCCGGAGTGGATCGAAATGCACCGGCGGATGAAGGCGAAGCTCGCCGGCTTCCTGCAGCCGCCGGATCGGACGCTGGCGTCGCTGAAGCCCGGCGACACCTCGATCGCGGCGCGCTATGAGCGGGCGATCGCCGATTACCGCACGCCCGACCTCAAGAAGGCGGTGCCGGAGATCGACGCGCTGATCCGCGACGAGCCGAACAATCCCTATTTCCGCGAGCTGAAGGGCCAGATGCTGTTCGAGAACGGCCGTATCGGCGAGGCGGTGGCGCCCTATGAGGAGGCGGTCAGGCTCAAGCCCGACAACGCGCTGCTGCGCATCGAGACGGCGCAGGTGCAGCTCGAGACCAACGATCCCGCGCTGGTGCCGAAGGCGCTGGGCAATCTCAAGGACGCGATCCGCTTCGAGGACCGCAATCCCGACTCCTGGCACTTCCTCGCCATCGCCTACGGCCGCGGCGGCAATATGGGGATGATGGCGCTGGCGCTGGCCGAGGAAGGCATCGCCAACGGCGACTTCACCCAGGCGCGCCAGCAGGCGGCGCGCGCGCTCAAGCTGCTGCCGCCAGGGCCGGACAAGCAGCGGGCGCTGGACATCCAAGGCGAAGCCAAGCGCGAGGGCAAGCCGTGACGCCGCCGCGCCGCCGCCGCGCGCGCCGCGACCGGGATGTGCCCGGGCCTCGCCCGGCGCATCTTCCCCTTCCCCATCCCCCCAGCCTCAAGGCCCGAATCATGCGCAATCTCTTCCTCCGCCTCGCCCTCGGCCTCGGCGCGGCCCTGCTCCTCGTCGCGCCGAGCCCCGCCGACGAGCCCTTGACGCCGGCGCAGAAGGCGGCGGTGGAGACGCTGATCCACGACTACTTCCTGGCGCATCCCGACTTCATGGTCCAGGTGCTGCAGGCGGCCGAGGCCAAGCTCAAGGCGGACAAGACGGAAGACGCCAAGCGGACGATCGCGGCGCGGCGCGAGGAGCTGCTGCACGACGCGGCGACGCCGGTGGGCGGCAATGCCGCCGGCGACGTGACCATCGTCGAGTTCTTCGACTACCGCTGCCCCTATTGCAAGGAGGTCGAGCCGTCGCTCGCCGCGCTGATCCGGCAGGATCCGAAGCTGCGCATCGTCTACAAGGAATTTCCGGTGCTGGGCGAGGCTTCGGTCTATGCCGCGCGCATCGCGCTCGCCGCGCGCCTGCAAGGGAAATACGCGCCCTTCCATGACGCGATGATGGCGACCAGGGGCCAGATCGACCACGAGGCGATCCTGCGCGTGGCGCAATCGGCCGGCGTCGACGTCGAGAAGGCCAAGGCCGAGATGAACGCGCCGGAGATCGACGCGCTGATCAAGCGCAACTACGCGCTGGCGGAGGCGCTCGACATCCAGGGCACGCCCGCCTTCATCATCGGCGACACGCTCGTGCCCGGCGCCACCGATATCAACCAGCTCCGCCAGCTCATCGCCGACGCGCGGAAATCGGGCTGAGCGCGCGGAGCGAGCGCGATGGCGGAGTCCGCCCGGCTGCTCGAGGCGATGCGCGCTGCGGCCGCGCGCGCCGGCGCGGCGATCCTCGAGATCTACGCGCGGCCCTTCGCCGTGGAGCGCAAGGCCGACGCCTCGCCGGTCACGCGCGCCGATGAGCTGGCCGAGGCGATCATCCTCGAGGCGCTGCGCCGCGCGAGCCCGGCGATCCCGATCATCGCCGAGGAGCTCTGCGCCTCGGGCGGCGTCCCGGCGTCGGCGCCCGAGCGCTTCTGGCTGGTCGATCCGCTCGACGGCACCAAGGAGTTCATCGCGCGCAACGGCGAGTTCACCGTCAACATCGCGCTCATCGAGAGGACGCGGCCGGTGCTGGGGGTCGTGCTCGCCCCGGCGCAGGACGTGGCCTATTGGGCGATCGACGGCCGCGCCTGGCGCCAGCGCGGCGGCGGGGCCGCGGAAGAGATCGCGGCGCGGAAAGTGCCGGACGCGGGCGCCGTCGTTCTCCACAGCCGCTCGCATGCCGACGAGACGAAGCTCGACGCCTATATCGCGGCGCTGCCGCAGGCGCAGCGGCGCGTCTCGGGCAGCTCGATCAAGTTCTGCCTGCTCGCCGCCGGCGAGGCCGATCTCTATCCGCGCTTCGGCCGGACGATGGAATGGGACACGGCGGCGGGCCAGGCGGTGCTCGAAGCCGCCGGCGGCAGCGTGACGATCCTCGACGGCGCGCGGCTCGACTACGGCAAGCCGGGATTCGAGAACCCGGATTTCATCGCGCGCGGCCGCTGAAGCGGAGCGGTTCGCCGCTCCCCGGCGCGCTCGGTCCCCGCCCGAACCGCGCAGGGCTGCCGTGCTGAAGTAGTAGATGCGGGCTGAGCGTCAGGGGCGCATGGGAAGGGGCAAAAGCGGCTTTCAAGAGCGCCTATTTTTCGGACTTCCCGCCATCGCGCCGTTTGCCGGAGGGCGCGGGCGACGGCGGCATCTTCTTGCCAAATATGTCTCGCCCTTTGATGAAGGCCGTGACCATCCCGATGGCGCTTGCCGCAACAAAGGCTCCCGCGACATAGTCGTGCCCGTAAAGCGCCGCGACGACTGCCGCGGCAATCAAACCCAGGCCAATGAGAAAGCCGAAACCGAGCCCAAGGGCTGAATAGGCGAACTCGAAATTCAAGGCCCTGTCTTCCCAATTATGACGGTGCTGTTGCTCGCTCTCCGCCATTTTGAGGATGCGGGCCGCCGATCCGGGGACCGCGCGCTCGTAGCGCTCGAAATGAGAAGGATGCGGGAGCGGACCGTGGAAAAACTCTTGAACAACGCTTAGAACAACGGCGTTGACCCGTTCAATGATTTGAGCCTGGTTCTGCAGCCGTCCCGACTGCAGAAGCGGCGCAATCTCCGCCTCGACCCGTTGTCTGATTGGCTCCAATACAGAATCTGCGCCGCTGTCGGAGCTTTCGTCTGATGCTTGTGCAACCGGATCGGCAGGGGCTTTTGCCGAACCGTTACTGTCGCTCATTGGCTTTGTTGCGAATGGCAGCTTGCAGATCGCTTCCTACCGCCTTCCAGTCACGGGCCAGACCATCAGAGGGATAGACGCGGCCGGTGGGGGCGAAGATGTTCCGGCACCGCCAAATGCCAGCATACGACCCCAAGCCGTCACGGACGCCGGCACCGAAGCCGCGCGGGTGAGTAACATAGGTCCGATAGACCCTGTTGAATTGCTCGTGTTTGCTCATGGCGGAACAACTCACCCCAGCCGAAGAATGCCCGTCGGCCGTTAACCGGCCGTCACTATGCCCATTCCCGCGAAGGTTTTCAATCAGCCTGCGCTTTTCGCCGGAGTCGGGATGGCAGCATGCTGGTGCCAAGCGCTTGAGAATTTTCGATCGCGGTGGCGGTATCGTCAAATCGCACGGGCGATGCTCGCGGCAAGCGGTGTCGATCGCGCGGATCGCGTCGCGCGCCGGCGTCGAGCTGGCCAGTCCGTCGTCGTGCCGTCAAGCCTGCCGCCGGCCCGGCACTGACAAGAGGCCCGCCAGGCGCGCAAGGCTGAGTGGGGCTGCCCAGCCCATTTACCACGAGAGAAGCGCTGTAGCTCTCTCCCTGGCCCTTCCTGCGAGCGTCTATCCGGCGATCAGCCGGATGGCCTCGGCCGGGGTGACGATGCGGATGTTTTGGTGGTTGCCGAGCACGAGCAGGTGGTGGTCGCCGGAGACGATGAGATCGGCCTCGGCGGCGACGGCCGCGGCGATGACATGATCGTCGTCGGGGTCGGCGGCGATCAGGGCGGGAACGGCGCGTGGCGTCACCACATCGGCCGCGAGGGTGTAGTCGGCAAGCACGTCCTGGAGGCTGCGACCGCTGAGCGTCAGCCGCCTCGCGGCCATGGGGCGGCTCAAGACCTCGGCCAGTTCCGCCAGCAGCACGGCGCGGGTGAAGAGCGTGCGCTCGGCCGCGCACGGATCGCTTCGCGCAGGCGATGAGGGGTGCCGCGCCACAAAAGCGCAGACACCACGACGTTGGCATCAAGAATGATCCGCACCGCGACTCCGGCGCCGCGCGGCACGCACGGCTTCGACCTCGGCGAGAATCTCCTCTTCCGTGATCGGCGGAGCGCCGGCCGCCTCGATGGCGGGAGCGATGACGAAGAGCCGGTCGAGCGCCGCTTGGCGCCGCTCCTTGGCCGAGAGGAACTCGACGAAGTCCTCGACCTCGGCGATCCGCTCGGCCGGCAATGCCTGAATCTTCTCGATCAGGGCTTGCGGGTCGGTAGGCATGGGGTGCGCTCCTTGCGTTGGCGGTCGATCGGCATCCGGGCAGCGGTCATGACGACAAGCTCTGCTTGAGCTGCTCATTCTCAAGGAAAGCATCGATCACCTGCATGATCTGTCGCTTACGGGCGACGCTCAGCTTGTCGATCTGCCGCATGCGCCGGAGCAAGCGGTTGTCCGGCGGCCTCGCCGCGCGCAGTGGTTTGAAGCCCAGCAGCGCGTCGGTGGTGACGCCGAGCAACCGGGCCATGCTGGGCAGCAGGCTCGCCGGCGGAAACTCGCTACGGCCCTCGTAATAGGAAACCATGCGCTGCGAGACGCCGAGCTCGTGCGCCAGCTCCGCCTGGGTGTAGCCCATCTTCTTGCGCAAGGCGGTTGTCCGGCATCGGCCTCGTAACGCTGGACCTGGGTGAGATGGACCCCTACAGCCTCGGCGAGTGCTCGTTGACTGAGCTTTCGCTGTTTGCGCAAGGCAACCAATCGTTCGGGAAAAGACATGGCGACCTGCACCCGCAGTATCATCCAGAGATGAATGGGTCCGTTGGTCATTTGAACCTGTTAGGCTCGGCGGTGCAACGGGCGGGGCGCGGAGCCGCCAAGCGAGCGGAGCGGTTCGCCGCTCCTCCGGTGCTTCGATCGAGACGGTCGTCGCCTTCCGATCCTGCCCGGGATTTACGCTCTGCGCATGATCCCAGAGGGGTAGCCGCCGCCCACGCCTCTGCCGGGACCGCCGGCGACCGCTCGACCCCCTGCAATCTGCGATTGACAGGCGCGGTTCTACACCTAATCATACTTCAATTGGGGATAGACGCAGCCAGAGCTTGATGCCGTGACGATCCATGCCGAAAAGCGGCCCGGAAGGGGCCGCGAGGGCCGCTTGCCGCCCCTCAAGGCCATCGAAGCCTTCGTGGTGGCCGCGCGGACCCTCAGCTTCACCGACGCGGCGGCGATCCTGCACGTCACCGTCGCCGCCATCAGCCGCCGCATCCGGGCGCTCGAGGCGGAACTCGGCGTCGTGCTGTTCAAGCGCATGCACCGCGCGCTCAAGCTGACGCCGGCCGGCGAAAGCTACGCGGAAAAGCTCGCGCCGGCGCTCGAGGTCATCCGCCGAGCCAGCGAGAGCGTCCGCTCCCCGCCGCGACGCAACGCGATCAAGCTGAGCGCGCCGCCCGCCTTTGCCGCGCATTGGCTTTTTCCCCGCATCCCGCATTTCCTGGCGCAGCACCAAGGGCTTCAGGTCGAGTTCGACACCGCCGTCGACTATGTCGACCTCGACGGCGGCGACATCGACCTGGCGATCCGGTTCGGCAGCGGCACTTGGCCGGGGCTGCGCTCCGAGCCGCTGCTCGAAGTCGCTCTCTATCCGACCTGCAGCGCCGATTTCTTCGCGCGGCGACCGCCGCCGCTGACGGCGAGCGACGTGATCCAGTATCCGCTTCTCGAATCGAGCCTTCAGCCGGAGCTTTGGCGAGAATGGCTGCGCCAGCTCGGCATCGCCGAGCCGCCGACGGCCCAGTTCATCGCCTTCGACAACTTTCATCTCCTCTACGAGGCCGCGGCCAACGGCCTCGGCATCGCCATGGGATTGGACGCCATCGTGGAGCCCTATCTCGAGGACGGGACGCTCGTCCGCCTCTTCGACGTTCCGTGCGGGCTGGCGAAAAAATTCCATCTCGTCACGCGCGCGCTCGATCGCGAGCGACGCCCCGTCCAGGCGTTCTGCGCCTGGCTGACGAAGGAGGCGGCGATCTGGCAGAACCGGCACGCGATCGCGGCCGACCTGACGCAGCGGCCGCAACGCTCGCTTCTGCCCCGGCGCCTGTCGAAATAGCGCGAGAACGACCGGCGCGCATCCCTCGATCGACGGATGGGGCACCGCGGCGAGCCGCAACCGCGGGAACTACGCCGCGTCGCGGCGCTCGATGGCGGCCAGCACCTCGCGGGCGAGCGCCGCGACCTCGTCGGCGGCGCGGCTGTTGGGCGCGGCTTCGATGATGCCCTTGCCTTCGGCGAGCGCCGAGGCCAGCGCCACGCGGTTGCCGATCTGAGCCGCCGCGACCGGCGCGCCGAGCGCGTCAAGCTCGGCGGCCATGGCCTCGGTCAAATTGGCCCGCGCCGGAACGCGGTTCAGCACCAAGAGCGCCGGCACCCGCTCCTGGCGCGCGAGCTCCAGCGTCGGCCGCGTCGCCCAGACGTCCATCGGCGACGGCTGCACCGGCACCAGCACCAGGCTCGCCACGCGCACGGCGATGCGCGCCTCGGTCTCGGCATGCGGCGCGCTGTCGATGACGACGATGTCGTGGCCGCGCGCCTGACGCTCGACCTCGCCGGCGACTCGCCAGCCGCCGAGCGCCGCGACCTCGATGCCCGGCGCCAGCGCGCCGAGCCGCTCGCGGCGCAGCCGGAACCAGGTGGCGAGGCTCGCCTGCGGATCGATGTCGATGATCGCGACGCGGCTGGTCGCCGCCCA
>DASPSJ010000012.1:0-63139 GCA_035623985.1 Allostellaceae bacterium
AAAAGAAGTCCTGGCGCGCTTCGCCTGCCTACGCGAAGCCGACCTGCCTCCGCCGAAGCGAAGCCGCTTCGGCTTCGCGCAGGCAGGAGCAGCTTCGCTTCGGCGAAGGCAGGCGCGCCAATGCGCTTGGTTTTCTCACCGTCTCATCTCTGTGATCCATCTTTAACAGGGCTGTCTGCTCTCCGTGGTGAAGCCATATGCGATAGCCCTGCGCCCCGAAGGAGCGGCCACGACCGTCCGCGGCGACGCCGCCGCTTCCTCGCCTCCTTGAGAGCGGAAAGCCACGGCGGCGGACAATCGCCGTGTCAGCGACGGCCGGACATTCCGGCGTTGCCGGCCTCCGCCGACCGGCTTAGGGTCGACCGACGCCCGCGGTCGCCCGGACACCGGCGAAGCGCGGCGCGGGAGCGCAGCAATCAGGGAAAGACCGATGGAATTTGGCCTGTTCCACGAGTTTCAATGGTCGCCCGGAGACAGCGAGGCCGATGCGTTCCAGCACTCCTTCGCGCAAATCGACGCGGCGGAGCGCTGGGGGCTCGACGCGGTGTGGCTCGCCGAGCTTCATCTCGCGCCCCATCGCTCGGTGCTGTCGGCGCCCCTCGTGCTGGCCGCCGCCGTCGCCGCGCGCACCAGCCGGATCAGGATCGGCACCGCCGTCCAGGTGCTGCCGCTGTGCCATCCGCTGCGGCTGGCCGAGGAAGTGGCGACGGTGGACCAGGTGAGCCGCGGACGGCTCATCTTCGGCGTCGGGCGGAGCGGCTTTCCCCGCACCTATGAAGCCTATGGCGTGCCCTACGCCGAAAGCCGCGAGCGCTTCGCCGAGATCCTCGAGATCCTGAAGCTGGCCTGGACGGAGCCGAGCTTCTCCTATCGCGGCCGTTTCCATCATTTCGACAAGCTCACGCTGGTGCCGAAGCCTTATCAAAAGCCCCATCCGGAAATCCGCGTCGCCGCCACCAGCGCCGATACCTACGCGGCCATCGGCGCGCTCGGCCATGCCGCCTTCGTCGCCGCCCGGCTCGGCACGCTCTCGGAGCTGGCGCCGCACATTGCGAGCTATCGCGCCGCCTACCGGGCGGCGGGCCATCCCGGCCAGGCCAGGGTCTATCTGCGCGTGCCGGTCTATGTGGCAGAGACCGCCGAGCGCGCGCGCGACGAGCCCCGGGAGAGCATCATGCGGCTGTTGCGCCAGACGGGCGCGCTGCTGGGCGACAGCGCGAGCCTCGCCGGCGCGCGGCCGATCGAGCAGCGCGCGGAGCGCGCGCGCCAGCTCCAGACCGTGACCTATGAAGAGGCGCTCGCCGACAAAGTCGTCGTCGGCACGCCCGAGGCGGTGGCCGATCGCCTGCAGGGCTTGCGCGAGACGCTCGGCCTCGACGGCATCCTGGCCGAGCTGAACAGCGGCAGCCTCATCGCGCATGAGCGCGTGATGACCGCGCTCAGGCTGCTCTGCGAGGAGGTGATGCCGCGGTTCAAATAGGCGCGGCGGCGGTCAGCTCCGCCGCAGCTCCGTTCGCTTGCCGAGCGCGCGGCCGAGCCCGTCGAGGCGGCGCTGCACGCTCTCGCCGTGCCGCTTCGCCGCCTCGGCGCCAAGCGTCAGCACCAGCGTGTTGCCCTCGAAGCCGAGCCTGCTGCGCGCGAGCAATCCCGGCACGCCGCCCGAGAGCGTGAAGGCGAGGCGGAGCGCGAGGCCGGTGACGCGCGCGCCGTCAAGCGTCTCCTCGTCGAGCAGCGCGTGCAGCACGTCGAAGCCGTTCTCGTTGCCGCCATAGCGCGCATGCACGGCGGCGGCGAGCCAGGCGCGCTCGCGATGGTCGAGGCCGGCCACCGGCATGTAGAGCACGCTGCGCAGCGCCTGCGCGGCGCGGTAGTCGGGATGCTCGTGCCAGGCGAGATCGCCGAGGAGCGACGCCGCGTGGCGCAGGCGGCGGCGCATATCGCCCTCGCCGGCAAAGAGCGCGCCGGTCCAGGCGAAGACCTCCTCGCCGTCGGCGCCGAAGCGGCGGTTCAGCCGCTCGATGTCGGCGCAGGCCGCAAGCAGCGGGTCCTCGCGCTGGGAGGCGCTGCGCAGCAGGCTGAAGAGGTGGCCCTCGCGCAGGCCGAAGGCGGAAAAGACGAGCTGCTTCGGTCCGACGCGGCGCAGCAGCCGGTGCAGCACGCGCGCGGCGATCGGCACGACGTCGAGGCGCTTTCTCGACACGGTGGTGATCTTCTCCAGCGATTTGCGCGACTGGCGGGCGATGACGTCGAGGAAATCCTCGGCGTCGCCGCGCGGCACGGTGTAATGCTGGATGATGTGGAGCGGATAATGCGTCTGCTCCATATGGATGCGCGCCAGCGCCCGCCACGCGCCGCCGACGGCATAGAAGGCGGTGCCGTCGACCTTGGCGGCGAGCCAAGGCACGGCGGCGAGCTGCCTGTCGATGGCGTCGCGCAGCCTGCGGTCGTCGCCGGCGTGCTCGGCGAGGCGCAGCGGCCCGATCGGCAGGGTCGCCGCCGGGCCGACCTGGCCGCCCGCCACCGGCACCAGCTCGACGCTGCCGCCGCCGAGATCGCCGACGACGCCGCTCGCCTCGGGAATGCCGGCGAGCACGCCATAGGCCGACAGCCTTCCTTCCTCGGCGCCGGCCAGCACCCTCACTTTCAGCCGGTGGCGCCGCTCGACCTCGGCGACGAAGCCGCGTCCGTCGCTGGCGTCGCGCACCGCGGCGGTGGCGAGCACGTCGAGGCGGCGCACGCCGATGCTGCGCGCCAGCGCCACGAAGCGCTGCAGATTGTCGCGCGCCAGCGCGACGCCGTCGGGATCGAGCCGGCCGGTCTGCTCGAGGCCGCGGCCGAGCCCGCACATCACCTTCTCGTTGAAGAGGGTGCGCGGCGCGCGGCGGATGCCGTCATAGACGACGAGGCGCAGCGAGTTGGAGCCGATATCGATCACGGCGACGTTGCCGCCGCGTGCCGGTCGGGCCTTGCGCCGCGCTCTCTGCCGCGGCGCGGCGCGCATGCGCAATGCCTGGCTCAGGGCTCGGCTTTCTCCGCCACCAGGCGCGGCGCGGTGCGAGCGCGCTGCAGCGCGCTGCCGCGGCCCGACAGGCTGGGGTTGGTCATGAAATACGTATGGGCACTGAACGCGTCCGGCGCCACGCTCTCGCGCACATATTCGCCGTCGGGCAAAAGCTGCCAGGATAGCGCCTGGTCGCGCAGATTGGCGCCCATGATCTCGTCCAGCACCTGACGGTGCACCGTCTCGTTCTCGATCGGCACCAGCGCCTCGACGCGCCAGTCGAGATTGCGCGGCATCCAATCGGCCGAGGAGATGAACACCTTGGCGTCGTCGGAGGGCAGCTTGTGGCCGTTGCCGAAGCAGACGATGCGGCCATGCTCGAGGAAGCGGCCGATGATGCTCTTGACGCGAATGTTCTCGGAGAGGCCGGGGACGCCGGGGCGCAGGCAGCAGATGCCGCGCACCACCAGCTCGATCTGCACGCCCGCCTGCGAGGCGCGATAGAGGAGATCGATGACGGCGGGATCGACCAGCGCGTTGACCTTGCCCCAGATCTGCGCCGGCCGGCCGGCGCGGGCATGCTCGATCTCGGCCTCGATCAGCTCGACCAGGCGATGGCGCAGGCTGATCGGCGCCACCGCGATCTTCTCCAGCGTCGCCGGCGTGGCATAGCCGGTCATGTAGTTGAAGAGCCGCTGCGCGTCGCGGCAGAGCGCGGGATCGCAGGTGAAGAAGCTGAGGTCGGTGTAGACCCGCGCGGTGTAGGGATGATAGTTGCCGGTGCCGAAATGCACGTAAGAACGCAAGGCGCCGGCCTCGCGGCGCACCACCAGCGACACCTTGGCGTGGGTCTTGAGCTCGAGGAAGCCGTAGACCACCTGCACGCCGGCGCGCTCGAGATCGCGCGCCCAGCGGATGTTCTGCTCCTCGTCGAAGCGCGCCTTGAGCTCGACCAGCGCGGTCACCGACTTGCCGGCCTCGGCCGCCTCGATCAGCGCGCGCACGATCGGGCTGTCGTCGCTGGTGCGGTAGAGCGTCTGCTTCACCGCCACCACCGCCGGATCGCGCGCCGCCTGACGGACGAACTGCACCACCACGTCGAAGCTCTCATAGGGGTGGTGCACGACGATGTCCTTCTGGCGGATGGCGGCGAAGCAATCGCCGCCGAAATCGCGGATGCGCTCGGGAAAGCGCGGATTGTAAGGGGTGTAGATGAGGTCGGGCCGCTCGTCGATGATGAGCTGCTTGGTGTCGGCAAAGCCGAGCAGGCCGTCGGCGACGAAGACGTCATCGGGCGAGGCGTCGAGCTGCTCGACCAGGAAGTCGCGGAGATCCTCGGGCATTCCCGTCTCGACGACGAGGCGAATCACATGGCCGCGGCGCCGGCGCTTCAGCGCCGATTCGAACAGCCGCACGAGATCCTCGGCTTCCTCCTCGATCTCGATGTCGCTGTCGCGCAGGATGCGGAACATGCCCTGGCCGACGACCGAGAAGCCGGGGAAGAGATGATCGAGATAGAGCCCGATCATCTGCTCCACCGGCAGGAAGCGCACCGCCTTGCCGGGCAACCGGATGAAGCGGTTGACGGCGCCGGGGATGAGCAGCAGCGCTTCCATCCGGCTGCCGTCGCTGGCGCGCTTGAGCTGCAGCGCCAGGCCCAGGCCGAGATTGACGATGAAGGGGAAGGGATGGGCGGGATCGATGGCGAGCGGCGTCAGCACCGGGAAAATCTCGGTCATGAAGCGCTCTTCGAGCCAGGCGCGGTCGTCGGCCGCGAGATCCTCGGGCCCGACCACGGCGATCCCCGCTTCCGCGAGCTGCTGGTGCAACACGCGCCAGGTCACCTGCTGGTCGCGCATCAGCTTGCCGGCGCGCAGGTTGATCGCCTCGAGCTGCTGCGCCGGGGTGAGCCCGTCCTGGCTCGGCGTGGCGATGCCGGCCAGCACCTGGCCTTTGAGGCCGGCGACGCGAACCATGAAGAACTCGTCGAGATTGTTGGCCGAGATCGACAAAAAGCGCAGCCTCTCCAGCAGGGGATGGCGAGGGCTGTCGGCCTCGGCGAGCACGCGCTCGTTGAAGGCGAGCCAGCTCAGCTCGCGGTTGATGAACCGCGCCGGCGCGTTTGCGTCGATCGACGACGCCGCAGCGCGTAGAGGTTCGGCCACGTCTCTGCTCCCCATTCCCTGGCTCGGGGGGCCAGTTTATAACGGCCGGATGGCGATGTCATGGTGGCCGGCAGGAAAATCATGAGCGAACTCTACCTGTTGCGGCATGCCAAGGCGGTACCCCAAGAGGAAGGTGGTCCCGACCGTGAACGGCCGCTCGAGCAGCGCGGCCGGCGCGCCGCCCAGGCGGTGGCGCAATGGATCGCCGAGCAGCGTCTCGCCCCGGCGCTGGTGCTGTGCTCGCCGTCGCTGCGCACCCGCCAAACGCTCGATATCGTCGCCCTCGCCTTCCCGCGCCTGCCGCAGATCCTGATCGAGGACGGGCTTTATCTTGCCGACGCCCACCGGCTTCTCGCCAGGCTGCGCCGGTTGCCGGCCGATACCGGCAGCACGCTCCTGGTCGGACACAATCCCGGATTTTACGATCTCGCGACATATCTATCGGAAGTAGCGGCCGGCCCTCTGACGGCGCGACTCGGCGGGTTTCCCACCGGCGCGTTGGCGGGCTTCCAGATCGAGGTTCCCTGGGCGGCGCTCGACCGCCGCCAGGCCCGGCTTATCGCCGTGGTATTGCCGAAGGAGCTGTTGCGCGGCGCCGATTAACGCTCGCGCGGCTCGAATCCCAGCACGCGCCTGGCCAGCGGCACGGTGACGCGGCGATGCTCGGCGAGCGCGGCGGCGTCGAGCGCGGCGACCGCGCGCCGGGCGGCGTCGAAGGAGCGGTCGAGCTGGAGCGCGAGATAGGCCACCACCTCTTCGCTCACCGGAAGCTGGCGGTCGGCAAAGAGCTTGACGAGCAGAGCGCCGAGCAGCGCCTCGTCCGGCGCCGCCACCGCCGCCACCGGACAGGCGACGAGGCGCGAGCGCAGATCGGCAAGCGCCAGCGGCCAGCGCGCCGGCGGCTCGCGGTCGACGACCAGGAGATGGCCGCCGCGCTCGGCCAGCAGATTGTAGAGATGGAGCAGCGGCTCCTCGCTCGCGCCGGCGGCATCGTCGAGGACCGCCGCCGATGCCTCGCCCAGGAGCGACGGCACGCGCTCGGTGACGAGCGCGGCGGGATCGATGAAGCGCGCCGCCGCGCGCTGCGCGAAGACATGGGCGAGATGGGTCTTGCCGCTGCCCGGCGGCCCGCCGAGCGCCAGCGCCGGCGCCGGCCAGCGCGGCCAGCGGTCGAGCCAGGCAACGGCGTCCCGGTTGCACGGCGCCACCAGGAAGTCGGCGCGGCCCAGCGCCGGCCGATGCGGCAGGTCGAGCGGAAGCTGGGTCATCGATCCGAGGGGTGCCGGTTGGCGGGGTCGTAGAGCGGGCTTGCGAGATAGCGCGCCAGCGCGAAGCGCACCAGCACGCCGATCACCGCCGCCGCCGGCAGCGCCAGCAGCACGCCGAGGAAGCCGAAGACGCTGCCGAAGGCGAGCAGCGCGAAGATCACCCAGACGGGATGGAGATGGACGCGCGTGCCGACGAGCTTCGGCGCAAGCACGTTCGATTCCAGCACCTGGCCGATGGCGAAGACGACGATCACCGCGAGCAGGCCGGAGAAGGTGCCGTATTGGAGCAGCGCCAGGCTCAGCGCCAGCACCAGCCCGGTGGCGAAGCCGACATAGGGAATGAAGGTGAGAATGCCGGCGAGCACGCCGATGATGAGGCCGAAGTCGAGGCGGATCAGCGACAGCGCCGCAGCGTAGTAGACGCCGACGCCGAGGCAGACCAGAAGCTGGCCGTGGAGATATCCCGAGAGCGTGGCGTCCACCAGCCGCGCCTGCTCGCGGATGGTGGCGGCATGCTGACGCGGCAGCCAGCCGTCGACGCGACGGACGATGGCGTCCCAGTCGCGCAACAGGAAGAAGGACACCACCGGCGTGAGGAAGATCAGCGAGAGCAGATTGGCGAGCGCGATGCCGCTGGTGAGCACGTGCTGGATGAGCCGCGCCAGCCAGCTCGCGACATCGCCGAGGCCGGAGCCCAGCGCGTCGCGCAGCTTGGCCACGTCCTCGGGCGCGAGCTGCTGCTGGACAAACTCCATGAGGTGCTCGAACCGGCCGCGGGCCTCGGCCACCATCCCGGGCACGCGGCGCGACAGCTCGCCCGCCTGCGCCTCCACCAGCGGCACCAGCAGCGCGAAGACCAGCAGCAGCAGCAGCACGAAGAGCAGCAGCGCCAGCACCGTGGCGAGGCCGCGCGGCACGCGCCAGCGCGTGAGCCGGCGCACCGCCGGATCGAGGAAATAGGCGATCGCCGAGCCGGCGACGAAAGGCAGCAGGATCGGGCTCAGGAGATAGACGATGAGGAAGAAGAAGACGAGCGCGCCCAGCCAGAAATACACCTGCTGCCGCTGGCCCACGGTCACGTCCCCATCTCCGTCCCCGCCAGCGTCCGCGTCCAGCGCACGAGATAGCCCGCGCCGGAGATCACCGTCGTCGCCCCCGCGGCATAGACCATGACGGCGACGAGCGCGTGCAAGGCGAGGCCGAGGCCGAGCTCGGCGAGCACCACGCCGATCAAGGCGATCTGCATCGCGGTGTTGACCTTGCTCACCAGCAGCGGCTCCCAGCGCATCGGCTGGCCGAGCGCCGCCACCAGCAGGAAGCCGCCGATGATCAAGGCGTCGCGAAAGACGACGAGGATGACGAGCCAAGTCGGCAGATGGCCGGCGATGCCCAGGGTCACATACATGCTGACCAGCAGCGCCTTGTCGGCGATGGGATCGAGCAAGGCGCCGAGGCGCGAGCGCTGGTCGAAGCGCTTGGCGACGAAGCCGTCGACCGCGTCGGAAAGCCCGGCGGCGACGAACAGCCAGAAGGCGGCGGCAACCTCGCCCGACAGCACCAGCCAGATCGCCACCGGCACGCTCAACAGCCGGCCGAGAGTAATAAGGTTGGCGAGGCCCACGCGCTCAGCCTCAGCGGGGCGGAGGCGCGGTCGAGGCGCCGCGCCGCTGCAGCACCCAGTCGGGATCGCCGCCGCTGAGCTCGAGATCGCGCTGGGCGAGCGCGAGGCGAAGCTGGTCGGGATCGCCGACATAGCGGATCTCGACGCGCGCCTCGTTGCGGTCGAGGCTGAGGAGCCGGCTGCTGCGCACCGCCGGAATGCCGTTGAGCCGGTCGCGCACCGCCAGCCAATCGCGCAAGGTGCCGGTCGGCACTTGCACCGTCAGCGTGCCGCTCGCGCGCGTGTCGAGGATGTTCGCGGATTTCCACGCTTCTTCCACCTGCGCGACGACATCGGCGGCGGCGCGGCCCATCAGCTCGGCATCGCTCTCGCCGGGAGTGGCGGCGGCGGAGCCGACCCAGCTCTGCTCGCCGCCCGGAACGCCCGGCGGATAGCGCGTGCTGCTGACGTCGAGGGCGTGCTGCTCGCCGCCGGTCTGAAGCGTCGCTTGCGTCACCAGCACGTCGGCGCCGCCATAGCGCTGCGAGATCGCCTGCAGCTTCTCGTCGTTGCCGCTCGCCGCCGCTTCGGCGTCGATCGCCTGCACATCCTCGAGATCGCCCAAAGGCCGCGTCAAGGGCACCAGGCCCGGCACCGGCCTGACATTCGCCCAGGCGTCGCGCCACGGGTTGGGATCGTCCCACAGCGTCGCCTGCTCGCCCTGATGCAGCACCGCCAGGACGATGACCGGCTTGCTCGGCGTCTCGGCAAAGCCGACGCCCGCCTGGCGCAGCATCTGGCGCACCGCCTCGGGCCGGAAATGGACGGTGAAATCGGCGAGATAGCGCACGTCGGAGCGGCGCTCGCGCGCGACCTCGAAGCCCTGCACGAGATCGTTGAGCAGCGCCGTGTCGACCGGCGGCAGGCGGCGGCGGTCGGCGGCAAGCGTCATGCGCCGCATCAGCAGATCGAAGGCGCGGCTCTCGCCCTCGACGATCGCCTGGTCGCGCGCCGCGGCGGCGTTGGCCGCGGTGACGTCGACCGGCACCGGCGAGACGGCGTAGACGTCGAAGCGGCCGGCGGGAAGCTGCGCCGCGGCCTCGACAAGGCCGAGGCACAGCAGCAGCAGCGCCGCCGCAAACCGGCATTTCAGGAGCATTGCAAACCGTTCCGCATCGCCGGTATTGTCCCCGTGCCGCGCCCGCCGCGGTCATAGCCCATAACCGCCGAGGACGCCATAAAGAGCCAAAGCTATCGCGATGCCGGCGTCGACATCGATGCCGGCGATGCCCTGGTCGAGGCGATCAAGCCGCTTGCCAAGGCGACGGCGCGGCCCGGCACCGAAGCGGCGCTCGGCGGTTTCGGCGCGCTCTTCGATCTCAAGGCGGCCGGCTACAGGGATCCCATCCTGGTGGCGACCACCGACGGCGTCGGCACCAAGCTCAAGATCGCCGTCGCCACCGGCCGGCACGACACGATCGGCATCGACCTCGTCGCCATGTGCGTCAACGACCTCGTCGTGCAAGGCGCCGAGCCGCTGTTCTTTCTCGATTACTTCGCCACCGGCACGCTCGAGGTCGCACCCGCCCGCAGCATTCTCGAAGGCGTCGCCCGCGCCTGCCGCGAGGTCGGCTGTGCCCTGATCGGCGGCGAGACGGCGGAGATGCCGGGCCTTTACGCCCGCGGCGACTACGATCTCGCGGGCTTTGCCGTGGGCGCGGTCGAGCGCGGCCAAGTGCTCGACGGCCGCAGCGTGGCGCCGGGCGACGTCGTGCTCGGCCTCGCTTCAAGCGGGCTCCATTCCAACGGCTTCTCCTTGGTGCGCCGCGTCGTCGAGGAGGCCGGCCTCGGCTACGACGCGCCGGCGCCCTTTGCTCCAGGGACGACGCTGGGCGAGGCGCTGCTGGCGCCGACGCGGCTCTATGTCCGCGGCTGCCGCGCGGCGCTGGCGGCGGGCGGCGTCAAGGCCTTCGCGCACATCACCGGCGGCGGCCTCATCGAGAACATTCCGCGCGTGCTGCCGGAGGGGACGGCGGCCGAGCTTGACGCGCGCGGCTGGAGCCTGCCGCCGGTCTTTCGCTGGCTTGCCGAGACCGCCGGCATCGCGCGCGGGGAGCTGGCGCGCACTTTCAATTGCGGCATCGGCATGGTCGCGGTGGTCGCACCCGACGCGGTCGAGCGCGTCCGCGCCGCGCTCGAAGGCGAAGGCGAGCGCGTGCAGGCCATCGGCCGCATCCTCGCGCGCCCCGGCGCGGCGCCCGCCACGGAGCTTACGCATCTGGATGCCTGGCCGGGTGGGACTTGAAAATGCCCCATCGCCCAGGACGCGCCGCGAGGGTGAGGCGGGGCCTGGCACCCCTTTGAGAACGAGGACAGAGATCGCCTGTCGCCGCTGCGGCGCCCTACGGCCTTGGAACGATGACGTGCTCGACACTCTCGATGCCGCGCTGAAAACTTTCTCCTTGCGCGCGCAGCGCCCCCACCTCACCCGGCCTCTCCGCCCCGAGGGGCGGAGAGGAGAAGATGTTTGCGCGGCGAGGTCATCCGTCCAAGGCGGGGCGAGCGACGCAGGGAATTGCGATCATCGGCATTAGATGCGCGGCATGGTCAAGCTCGCCGCCGCCGCGCTCTTCTGGATCGCCGTGGCGCTGATCCAGAAGCTCAATTGGGATCTCGGCGGCTACAAGGCGCTGGTGATGCTGGCGCTCCTTGCCGCAACGCCGTTCATTGCCGCCGCCGCACGCCGGCACCCCGCGGCCGGAAGGACCGCGCGCGCGGCGCTGCTCGCCGCGGCGGCGTTGCTCGCGCTGCAAGGGGGCTATGCGCTGAAGGAGCTGCGCCATCCCGCGCTGATCGATGCCGCGACCACGACGCTCGCCGCCGGCGAGGCGGTGCTCGCCGGCGACAATCCTTACACCGCCTCGCTCGATGCCGCGGGGCGCGAAGAGACCGGCGATGCGCGGTTTGCCGGCTACAAATACCTGCCGCTGACGCTCGCGGCCTATCTGCCGCTGGGCGCGAGCCTTGCCGAGCGCGGCGTCGTCCTCACCAACCTGCTGCTGCATCTTGCCACCCTTTGGCTGATCTTCCGGCTGGCGAGCGGCATCGCCGGCGCCGGCGCCGGCGGTCTCGCGGCGCTGCTCTATCTCGCGCTGCCGCTGGTGCCGTTCCAGCTTTTCGCCAAAGGCGTCACCGATCCCGTGGCGGTGCTGCCGCTGCTGGCCGCGCTGTTGCTGGCCGAGCGCAGCGCGGTATTGGCCGGGCTCGCCCTCGGCCTGTCGCTGTCGGCGAAGCTGCTGCCCGGGGCGCTGCTGTTGCCTTGCTGCCTGCCGGCGGCGCCGCGGGCGCGGATCGCCTACGCCTTGGGCATAGGGCTGGGGCTGCTGCCGGTCGCGCCCTTCCTGATCCGGGCGCCGGCGGCGCTCATCGACAACATCGTCGTCTTCAACCTGATCCGCCCGGCCGACAGCACGAGCTGGCTCTTCACCGCCCCGCCGCCGGCGCAGAGCCTCGCGCATGCCGCGCTGGCGCTCTTCTATCTCGGCGCCTTTGCCGCCGTCTGGCGCCGCCCGCCGGGACCGGCCGGCCGCTTGGGGCTGGGGGTCATGCTGATCCTGGCTGCCCTCCTCGCCGGGCCGGCGGCGCATCACAATTATCAGCTCTGGTGGCTGCCCTTGCTGGCGGCGCTGCTCGGCGCGGCGCTGGCGCCGGAGCGCTTGCCAGGCCCGGCACCGGCGCTCTACCAATCCGGCAATCGATCGGCCTCAAAGGGGGATATGCGATGACGATGGACCAGGAGCTGCAACGCCACAAGGACGTCTGGATCGGCTTCACCAGACTGCTGAAATGGGCGATCGCGGCCATCGTCGTCATTCTGCTGCTGATGGCGTTCTTCCTGCTCTGATCCCCCTTGGTCAGGCTCAGCGCGACAACTCGGCCGCAAGACGCGCGGCCGCGGCGACCGGCGCAAGCGGCGCGGCGGGAAGTGCTTGCGGCATAAAGCGGCCATGGAAGGGAGGAGCCCAGAATGAAGCCCATCAACTTCGCCCTCCTCCTTGCCGGCGGCCTCTCAGCATGGACTTCGGCAGGATCGGCCCAATCGCTCCAGCCCGGTGCGATCTGGACAAGCCAACGCGGCTCTACGCTCACCATTGAAACCATCGCGGGGGATGGCTCCTTCACCGGGAGCTATATCAATCGCGCCGCGGCAATGCCGTGCCCGAATTCTCCCTTCAAGGTTTCCGGATGGATCGACGGGCAGAAAATCAGCTTCTCCGTGCGCTGGAGGAACGCAACGAACGACTGCCACTCGATTGCCTCCTGGACGGGCTATGTGAGCGATCAACTCATTCATGCGGAGTTCGCCCTCATCTATGTGAACCGGCAGGGCAAACCCGCCTTCTCGAACGGCAAGGATACCTTTCACTAGCAGGCGGCGGTTCCGCGCGGACGCCGTCGCGCGACCCGGCATCCTTCCTCCGAGATCATTCGAAGAGGCGCAAGCCCGGCGCGTCCAGACGGGCCGGCGCTCAGAGCCTTCGATCGCCGCACCCCAAGACGCGCCTGCGCCACGGCGATCAACGAGACGAGCGAGACCATGGCCTCGATCGAGAGCCCGACGCCTTGCCGGAACAGGCAAATGGCATCAAGCTCGGTTTCCGATACCGGCTCGTCCGGCGACGATCGGCCAAAGACGATTGCGGTCCTGGCCGCCATGGCTCTTGCCGCGCGGCAAAATCCGAACAGCGTCTTCATCCTGGCCGGTCATCGAAGGGACGTCCGCAGAAGACCGGAGGCATATCGTGAAAAGCATGTTGGACCGGCTGCTGTCGCTCCTTGCCGTTTCATGCGCGCTGATCGGATGCACGGCGCCGATCACCGTGGAGCCCCCGCCGGTGAACGGCACGGTTTCCCTGGTTCCGCTTCCCACGATTACGCTCAAATTCGGTTCGAGCTTCACCGCCCAGCCGGGCGACGGGCTTTTGATCGACGGAACGCTCTATCAATGGACACAGTTCTCGCCCCCACCCGCCGCAAGCGGGAAAAGCAGCCTCAGCGGAAGCCAATGGCCGCAAGCCTGGACGGGAGGGACGTTCGTCACGGGACATGGCTATCAGCATTCGCTCGGCATCAGCTACGTCTGCGGGTTCTTTTGCGTGCAGGGGATCCCCAATTTCGTGTTCTACCCACCCTACCTGACGCTTGGCGAGGCAGGCGACACGACGAAAAATACCTCGGTGGATCTGACATACAAACCCGGGGGAGACTGGAAAACGCTATGGGTGGCCATACAGAACGCGGCGCCGGCCGGAGGACTTTGGGTGGGGATTGCCGATCAAACCCCGACCGGCGCAGCGACCCAATTGTGCAGCGGCGGCGGCGCCTGCAAACAGCTCGCAGGAGGGATCGAGGTGCTGATCAAGGAGGGTGATACAACCGCGCCGTTCTACATAAACGCGATAAAGAGCGGACCCATGACGTATCTCTTGTACGCCAACGCGGTCGGAGTGCAGATCGACTATGCGTTCGGGACGATCAAGTGACCGGGACGATCAACGAATAGCGGATTGACGCTCGCCACCAGCTCCGGGGCCGGCGCCGTCGACGCGGGAACCCGGCGTCCTTCATCGTCTCACGGCAGGGTCGCCTCGAGCCGTTCGCCGGCCTTCGATCCGACCTGCTTCTCCCGTTCCTCCCTCAGCAGCGCCTCGATGGTCTTGCGCCGCTTCTCATCAAGGGACTGCGAGAGCATGCGCCGATAGCGCTCGATGTTCGCTTGGGTCACGAACTCGTCGCGTTCGATCTTCTCGGCGAGCTCGGCCAGGGCGAGCGCATGGCTGGCGAGCCTGCGCCTGATTTCCCAGGTGGACTCCCGTTTTGCCGCTTCTCGATAGAGCTGCGACAGCTCGCGCAATACCGCCGGCCTTAGCCGCATGGCGCTCTCCCCAAGGTCGATGGGCGGGAGGCACATGCGGCCTCTCTTCAATCTTGAGATGCTTCGGCTTTCCCGTCGGCGGTCCAAAAGATCCGGCCGCCGATGAGCAAGTCTACACCCGAAAAAGCGCCGGTGCCAACCGACGCATCAACACCGATCGCGGTGAAAATGCCGGAACCTTGATTTGCCGGCCGCCGGCGCTCAACGCCCGACCGCATATCCCTGCATGCCGCGCGGGTTGGCGCCGGCCTTGAGCACGACGCCCTCTTGCGTGCGCTCGGCGGCGCAGGCGGAAAGCCGGCCTTCCGACCAGTCCTCGCCGAGCCGCACCTTATGGCCGCGCCGGCGCAAGGCGGCGACCGTCGCCGGCGGAAAGCGGCCTTCGAGCGCGAGAAGGCCGGGCTTTGCCGCGCGCGGCCAGAATGAGCTCGGCATGTGCTCGGTGTGGAAGGCGGGACAATCGATCGCCTCCTGCAGGTTCATGCCGTGATGCAGGTGATGCAGCAAGAGTAGCAGCGACCACTGGTCCTGCTGATCGCCGCCGGGCGTGCCGAACGCCATATAAGGCTCGCCCGCCTTCAAGGCGAAGGACGGCGTCAAGGTGCTGCGCGGGCGCCGTCCCGGCGCCAAGCTGAGCGGCAGCCCCTCTTCGAGCCAGAACATCTGGAGCCGCGTGCCGAGCGCGAAGCCCAGCTCGGGGATCGCCGGCGAGCTGTGCAGCCAGCCGCCGCTCGGCGTCGCCGCGATCATGTTGCCCCAGCGGTCGATGACGTCGACATGGCAGGTGTCGCCGACGGTCATGCCGCGGGGATCGATGCGGAGATCGGCGGCGGCGGGCTCGCCCGTGCCGGCGCGCGCCACGGTGGGCTCGCCCGTGCCGAGGCCGACGCCGCTGCCGGTCGGCCCGCCATAAAGCCGCGGCGGGCGGCCGCCGGGCGCGCCGGGGCGCAGCTCGAGCGAGGCGTGCTCGCCGACGAGCCGCCGCCGCTCGCGCGCATAGTCCGCGCTCAACAGCTCCGCCAGGGGCACGTCGACGACATCGGGATCGCCGTACCACGCCTCGCGATCGGCGAAGGCGAGCTTGGCGCACTCGATCACGGTGTGAACGAAATCCGGCCCGGTCGGATCCATGGCGTCGAGATCGAAGCCGTCAAGCAGCGCCAACATCTGCAACAGCACCGGCCCTTGCGTCCACGGCCCGCATTTGCACAGCGTGTAGCCGCGATAGTCATGGGTCAGGGGCGCCTCGACCGAGGCGCGCCAGCGCGCCATGTCCTCGCCGGTCAACAGGCCGTGATGGCGCCGGCCGGAGCTGTCCATCATCGCCTCGGCGCGGCAGAACCGGTCGATGGCGGCGGCGATGAAGCCTTCCGCCCAAATGCGCCGCGCCGCTTCGATCTGCCCGTCGCGGTCGGGGCTTGCCGCCTCCGCCTCGCGCAACAGCCGCTGATAGGTCGCGGCCAGCGCCGGGTTGCGGAACAGCCGGCCCGGCGCCGGCACGGCGCCGCCGGGGAGATAGATCGCCGCCGAGCTTGGCCATTCCGTCTCGAAGAGCGGCCGCATCGTCTCGATCGCGGCGCTGATCCGCGCCACGACGGGATAGCCGCGGCCGGCATAGCCGAGCGCCGGCGCGAGGACATCGGCAAGAGAGAGCGTGCCGTGCTCCAGCAAAAGACGCATCCAGGCGTCGAAGGCGCCGGGCACGCAGGCCGCCAGCAAGCCGGTGCCCGGCACGAGGTCGAGGCCGAGGCGCTTGAAAGCGGCGATGGTCGCGCCGGCCGGGCTCACGCCTTGGCCGCAGATCACCTCGACGGCGCCTCGCCGGCGATCCCACAGGATGATCGGCGCCTCGCCGGCCGGCCCATTGAGATGCGGTTCGACCACTTGCAGCACGAAAGCGGCGGCGGCGGCGGCGTCGAAGGCGTTGCCGCCGCGCTCGAGCACGCCCATGCCCGCCGCCGAGGCGAGCCAATGAGTCGAGGCGACGACGCCGAAGGTGCCGCGGATCTCCGGACGGGTGGTGAAGGCGGTCAAGGAAGGAACCCTCGAGAGGACGGCGCGCCGCTGTCCTGGCACGCGGCTTGCACGGAATAGCGATGGCGGCGGCGTGCTGGCCAGACTCGCGACAGCGCCGCTATGCTGGCGCCACTGTCGCGAGCGGAAACAGGCGAGTCAATCAGGGAGACCAGGCCCATGTCCGTGTCCATGGCGTCGGCCCGCGAAGCGGCCGGAAGGCGCTGGTGGCAACTCCTTCTCGGGGTCGTTGCCATGATGTCGATTTCGAGCCCGCAATACACCTGGACGCTGTTCACCGGCCCGCTCAACCAGAAGCTCGGCACGACGCTCGCCGAGATCCAATGGACGTTCTCGCTGCTGATCATCCTGCAGACCTTCCTGTCGCCGTTGCAAGCCTATCTCGTCGATCGTTTCGGCCCGCGCAACCTGATCGCCGCCGGCGCCCTCCTGTCCGGCGGGAGCTGGGTCCTCTCTTCCTTCGTCGGCAGCCTGGAGCTGCTCTACGTCACCTATGGCGTCGTCGGCGGCTTCGGCACCGGCATCATCTATGTCGGCATCATCGGCCTGATGGTGCGCTGGTTCCCGGATCGGCGGGGGCTGGCGACCGGGCTTGCCGCCGCCGGTTACGGCTTCGGCGCCTTCTTCACCAGCTTCCCCATCGACAGCATGATCAAGAGCGCGGGCTATGAGCACACGCTGCTCGTCTGGGGCGTGATCCAGGGCGCGGTCGGCGTGCTGGCGGCGCTCGGCCTGCGCGTCCCGCCGGAAGGCTATCAGCCGCCCGGCTACAACGCCGAGGTGGTGCGCCTGGAGATGCAGTCCCGGCGCAGCTACGCGCCGCCCGAGATGCTGAAGAGCCCGATCTTCTGGCTGCTCTTCGTCATGATGTCGATGATGTCGACCAGCGGGCTGATGGTGACATCGAATGTCGGCCCCTTCGCCAAGGAGTTCAAGGTCGCCGACGTCCTGGTGCTCGGGGGGATGGCGGCGCTGCCGCTGTCGCTGACGCTGTCGCGCGTCACCAACGGCCTGACGCGGCCGTTCTTCGGCTGGGTCTCCGACCATATCGGCCGCGAGGCGACGATGGCGCTGGCCTTCTCGCTGGAGGCGGCGGCGATCCTCGTGCTCTTCGCCTTCCTCGACAACCCCGTCCTGTTCGTGGTGCTGACCGGTCTCGTCTTCTTCGGCTGGGGCGAGATCTTCTCGCTCTTCCCCTCGACGCTCACCGACACCTTCGGGCCGAAATTCGCGGCGACGAATTACGGCTTCCTCTACATCGCGCAAGGCGTCGGCTCGATCCTGGGCGGACCGGCAGCGGCCTTTCTCAAGCAGCAGACGGGAAGCTGGCTCGGCGTCTTCGTCATCGTCGCCTGCCTCGACGCGCTCACCGCGCTGCTGGCGATCACGGTCCTGAAGGGCTTGCGCCGGCGGCATTTGCGCCAATCGGGCTGAACCGATCCGTCGGCGTCTTGCCGGCGTCAGCTTGAACGCAAGGCCCTGACGAGCCTATGCTCAGGCTGCGCGGGCGGACCTCCGATCGGGAAAAACAAACGCCGATCCAAAAGGCTTGGGGAGGACGGGATGCGGGCAGCCTGGCTGTCGCCGATCGTCGCCGCGGCATCGGCCTTCATTCTTTTCCATGCAACCGCCGGCGCGGGCCAGACCCGCGACGGCGCCGCGCTGACCGGGCGCGTCAGCTCGGCCGAGGAAGGGCCGATGGAAGGCGTCGTGGTCAGCGCCAGGCGCGCCGGAGCGACGGCGACGGTGAGCGTCGTCAGCGACGCCGAGGGCCGCTATCGCTTCCCCGCCGGCCGGCTCGAGCCCGGGCAATACACGCTGCGCATCCGCGCCGCAGGATATGATCTGGACGGGCGCGCGGCGGCGGAGATCGCGCCGCAGAAAACCGCGACGCTCGATCTCCGGCTGCGCAAGACGAAGACCCTCGTGCCGCAGCTCAGCAACGCCGAATGGATCGCCAGCGTGCCGGGAACCGTGGAGCAGAAGGCGTCGCTGCTGAACTGCGTCGGCTGCCATACGCTGGAGCGGCCGCTCACCGCGCGCTACGACGCCGACGCCTTCGTCGAGGTGCTGCGCCGCATGGCGGGCTATGCCCAGTCCAGCACGCCGCTCCAGCCGCAGCGCAAAGTGTCGGCGCCGGAAGCCGAGGGCGACCCCGAAAAGTTCCGCAAGCAGGCGGAATACCTTGCCAGCATCGATCTCAGCGGCGGCGCGGAATGGGAATTTCCGCTGAAGACGCTGCCGCGTCCCGCCGGCCGCGCGACGCGCGTCATCATCACCGAATACGATCTGCCGCGTCCGACGATAGAGCCGCATGACGTGATCCTCGATCGGCAGGGAGCGGTCTGGTACACGGATTTCGGCGAGGAGCGGCTGGGCAAGCTCGACCCCAAGACCGGCAAGGTCACGGAATACGCCGTGCCCGAGCAGAAGCCCGGCTTTCCCCTGGGCTCGCTCGACCTCGAAGCGGACAAGGACGGCAATCTCTGGTTCGGCATGATGTTCCAGGGCGCCGTCGCCCGCTTGGACCGGCTTTCCGGCAAGATGCAGGTGTTCCGCCTGCCGGCGGCGCAGAACAACGACGCGGCGCAGGTCAACATGGTGAAGCCGCAACGCGCGGCGGTCGACGGCAAGGTGTGGATGGACGATATCGGGCTCGAGGGCGTACACCGCGTCGCGCTTACCACCGGCAGGTTCGAGACCTTCGCGGTGTTCAAGAACCTGCCCAAGGACTCGCCGCTTGCCGGCCGGCCGCACGCCATCTACGACATCGCGCCCGACGCGCAGAACAACCTCTATTTCTCGGTCTTCGACGACCGCTATATCGGCCGGCTCGACGCCAAGACCGGCGAGCGGAGCTTTTACGAGACGCCGACCGATCATTCACGGCCGCGCCGGCTGCGCATGGACGGCGAGGACCGGCTGTGGTTCGCCGAATATCGCGGCAACCGCATCGGCATGCTCGACACGCGGAGCGGCATCATGCAGGAATGGGCGCTGCCGACACCCTGGACCGGACCTTACGACGTTGCCCTCGACAAGAACGGCGAGGCGTGGACCGGCGGCATGACCAGCGACCGCGTGGTGCGGCTCGACCCCAAGACCGGCGCCACGGTCGAATATCCGCTGCCGCGCGAGACCAATATCCGCCGCGTCTTCGTCGACGACGCGACCGCGCCGGTCACTTTGTGGATCGGCAACAATCACGGCGCCTCGATCATCAAGCTCGAGCCGCTGGATTAGGGGGTTTGGCCGTATTTGAATTGCGCGCGACCGCAGCGCATTCTAGGCGTAGACTGTCGCCCCGACGCCAAAACGCTCCGTCGATAGGGAGGAGGGGATGCTCGATCGTCGCACGCTGCTGCGCGGCATGGGGGGTGCCGCGCTCGCCGGCTCCGGCCTGCTGCCGCGCCTCGCCGCGGCCGCCGACAAGCCGGCCTTGACGACGGGACTGCCCGAGGGCGTCTACGACACCGCGGATCTGGAAGCGTTGCCGGGCAAGAAGCCGCTGATCAAGCTCAGCTACCGCCCGCCGAACTATGAAACGCCGGCGAGCTATTTCGACTCCGCCTTCACGCCAAACGACGCCTTCTTCGTGCGCTATCACCTCGCGCGCATCCCGGCGAGGCTCGACGCCGCCACCTGGAAAATCAAGGTCGGCGGCGAAGGCGCGACGGCGCCGGTCGAGCTTGACCTCGCCGATCTCAAGAACGACTTCGAGCAGGTCGAGATCGCCGCCGTTTGCCAGTGCTCGGGCAATCGCCGCGGGCTTTCCGACCCGCACGTTCCCGGCGTCCAATGGGGATTGGGGGCGATGGGCAGTGCGCGCTGGAAAGGCGTGCGGCTCAAGGACGTGCTGGCAAAGGCCGGTTTGCGCAAGGAAGCGATCGAGATCGTGGTCAACGGCGCGGATGGTCCGGTGCTCGACAAGACGCCCGACTTCGTCAAGAGCATCCCGGTGTGGAAGGCGCTCGACGAGAACACGCTCATCGCCTGGGAGATGAACGGCGAGCCGCTGCCGCATTTCAACGGCTTCCCGGTGCGCCTCGTCGTGCCCGGCTGGACCGCGACCTATTGGATGAAGCATCTCGTGACGGTGGAGGCGGTTAGCAAGCCGTTCGACGGATTCTGGGTGAAGAGCGCCTATCGGATTCCGACCGGCAGGTTTCCGGTGACGCAGCATTTCCTGACGCAGATGACCGAGACGAGCGAGCCGATCACCGAGATGGTGGTGAACTTGGTCGTCGCCGCCCCCGCGCCGGGCCACAAGGCGAAGGCGGGCCGGCCGCTCGAGATCCGCGGCGTCGCCTGGGACGCCGGCTACGGCATCCGCCGCGTCGAGGTCTCGCTGGACGAGGGCAAGACCTGGCGCGAGGCGGCACTCGGCCAGGATCATGGCCGCTTCGCCTTCCGCCCCTGGAGCTTCCGCTTCACCCCGATGAAGCCGGGAACCGTCACGGTGCTGGCAAAGGCGAGCAACGGCATCGGCCAAACCCAGGCCGAGGCGCTGATCTTCAATCCCGCGGGCTACCACAACAATGTGATCCGCCCGCTTGCCATCACCGTCGTTTGAGGAGGCGCGCCATGAGACCCCTGCTTCCGATCCTGGCCGCGCTCATCGCCACCATCGCTGCCGCGGGCGTCGCCCGCGGCGAGGAGAAGCCGGTGCCGCTGAAGCCGGGGCCGGGCGAAGACATCGTTGCCGCCAATTGCAACGCCTGCCACAGCCTCGACTATATCCGCACCAACGCGCCGTTCATGACCGGCAAGACGTGGGAGGCGGAGGTGAGCAAGATGATCAATGCCTTCGGCGCGACGATCGAGCCCGCCGACGCCAAGACCATCACCGATTACCTTGCGCGCAGCTACGGCAGGCCGGGCTGAGCGCGCCTGCGGCCGCAACAGGAGGAAGCGCTGACATGCCGGACGATATCAAGCCCAACGCCAAGCGGATGTCGATGATCGTCACCAAAGGCACGCTCGATTGGGCCTATCCGCCGTTCATCCTGGCGACGACCGCGGCGGCGATGGGACTGGAGGTGACGATGTTCTTCACCTTCTACGGCCTGACACTGCTGAAGAAGAAGCTCGACCTCGAGATCTCCACCCTCGGCAATCCCGCGATGAAGATGCCGATGATGGGCATGCACATGGTCATGCCGAACCTGGTCTCGGCCGTCCCCGGCGCCGACGCCGTGGCCACGGCGATGATGAAGAACCTGATCAAGCGCAAGGGCATCGCCTCCATCGAGGAGCTTCGCCAAGCCGCCATCGAGGCCGAGGTCAAGATGATCGCCTGCCAGATGACCATGGATCTCTTCGAGTACACCATGGACGACATGATCGAAGGCCCTGTCCTCGGCGGCGCCGCAACCTATATAGAGACGGCGACGCAATCGGGGATCAACCTGTTCATCTGAGCGAGCGAAGGAAGCGGCATGGCCGACCAGATTCTCGACGTGAAGGGCTTGAATTGCCCGCTGCCGATCCTGCGCGCGCGGAAGGCGCTGAAGGACCTGCCGGCCGGCGCGATCCTGCAGGTGCTCGCCACCGACCCCGGCGCGGTCAAGGATTTCGAGGCCTTCTGCCGCACCACCGGCAACGAGCTGCTGGAATCGACGGTGGACGGCAAGGTCTACAGCTTCGTCATCAAGCGCTCGGCCTGAACGAGGCCGGGCGCGGCCGGCGCCTTTTCCCGCGCAGGCAATGAGCGCGCGACCGAGGCGCCGGCGGGATGGGCGCATCGCGGCAGAATTGCAGGATTGCGGAACCGGTGTTCGCCGTTCTGCCGCTGCACGGTGCCGCAGGCGGCCATTTGGCCGAACGCGCTATTTTTGCGGTCTCAACAGAATCCATTCAGGGAGGGTGGGTCGCGATCCCCCGACCCGCGTCGTCACGGCACGATGATCACGGCGCAGGAGGCCAACATCATGACCTTCTGAGACGTGCTCCCGAGCAGCAGCCCGGCCAAGCGCCCTCGGCCCCGCTTGCCCAGCACGATCACGTCGGCGTCGTGTTCCTTGGCGACCGAAAGGACCATCTCGGCGGCATCGCCGGTGCGCAGTTCCGTATGGACGCGGCGCGCGCCCTTCGCCTCGGCGCGTTCCTTTGCCTTGGCCAGAATATCGTTTCCAGCGTCGGTGAGGAGCTCGGACAGAGACGCGTTCTCTATCCTGATCGGCGCTCGGAGGTCGGTGACGGGATGGGGAAAGCCGCCGCCGGCCAGGACCGTCGCCGATGCCAAAATGACATGGGTGAGAAGAAGATCGGCAGCGAACCTGCCGGCCAGGTCGGCCGCGAAATCGACGGCGCGGTCGGCCGCGTCGGAGCCATCCGTAGCGACAACAATGCAGCGCATGCAAACCTCTCGCGCACGACCTTAATGCCGCGACGGCGCGCAACCGGCCGAGCGTTCATCCAATGGTCACATTCGGGGCATCATCGAGCCAGGCGACCCCGCAAACCTTGATCCAGGTCAAAAGTCCCCTTCCGGCCAAGCGGGCCCGGCCGGAAGGCGACGAGCCGCTTTCGACGCCGCTGCGACTCCCTGCGCTCAGGCGGCGCGGTCGAAGGCGCCCTCGGCGGTGATGCGCGCCTCGGCGAGCGCCGATCTGAGCCGGTCGATCTCGCCGGCCGGCAGCTTGACCAGCGGCGGGCGCACCACCGCACGCTTCAACCGGCCCAGCAGCACCAGCGCCTCCTTCATGCGGTTGTGCATGTCGAGGAAGGGCGGCGCGTAGAAGACCTGAACGAGAGGATAGATGCGCCCGGCCAACGCCTGTGCCGCGGCAAGGTCCTTGGCCTCGACCGCCTGCCACAGCGCCGCCTGGAGATCGGCGATGACGCTGCCGGCGCCCGACAGCAGACCCTTGCAGCCCAGCACCAGCGAGCTCATCAGCCAGGCGCTGTGGGTGCTCAAGACGTTGACCGGGCGCGGCAGGCCTTGCAGCGTGCGGATGTGGCGCTCATGCAGCATGCCGTCGTTGCACCAGTCCTTGATCGCCCGGAGGCTCGGCACCGCCTCGACCAGGCGCAGCAGCGTCTCGAGCGGATATCCCAATCCGCTCGCCAGCGAATACTGGAAGAGGATGAGCGGCAGGTCGGCGGCGTCGGCGATACGCTTGAAATGCGCCAGCGCCATCTCCGGCCGGAGCTGGCCGCCCATGCTCATGCTGTTGGGCGGGAACACCAGCAGCGCCGCGGCGCCGGCGCGCGCCGCCATGCGCGCGATCTCGGCGGCGGCGAGGCTGCCATCGGCATAGACCCCGGCCACCACCGGCAGGCGATCACCGATCTCGTCCAGAGTGAGGTCGAGCACGCGCCGCTGCTCCTCGAAAGAGCAGGCATGCACCTCCGAGGCGTGCGCGTTGGTGGTGATCGCGGCAAGGCCGGGCACCGAGGCGACGTCGCGCAGATGCTTGCGGTATTCCGCGGCATCGATGGCGAGATCCTCGTCGAAGGGCAAGAGACAGGCGGGAATGACGCCGGCAGGGACGAAATCGCGGAAGCGGCTCATGCGGCTCCTCCTCTCCTTCAGCGCTGCTCCGCCAGCGCCGCGGCCCGGATCTCGGACAGCGACTGGCGGATGGTCAGCGCCTCGGGATCGATGCGCAGCTCGAGAATGGCGGGAAGGCCGGCGGCGCGGGCGCGCTCGAAGGCGGGGACGAACGCCTCGGTGCGCTCGACCACCTCGCCGTAAGCGCCATAGGCGCGCGCCAGCGCGGCGAAATCGGGATTGTGCAGGTCGGTGCCGATGACGCGGCCGGGGTGATGGCGCTCCTGATGCATGCGGATGGTGCCGTACATGCCGTTATTGACCAGCAGCACGACGACGCCGAGCCGGCGCTGCACCGCGGTCGCCAGCTCTTGCCCGGTCATCAGAAAATCGCCGTCGCCGGTGACGCAGATCACGGCGCGGTCGGGATGGACGATCTTCGCCGCCACCGCGGCCGGGAAGCCATAGCCCATGGAGCCGCTGGTGGGGGCGAGCTGCGACCCGAAGCGGCGGTAACGGCGAAAGCGATGGACCCAGGTGGCGAAATTGCCAGCGCCGTTGGTGAAGATGGCATCGGCCGGGAGATGCTCGTCGAGCCACAGCATGATCTCGCCGAGCTGCAGCGCGCCCGGCGCGCGCGGCGGCTTGCAGAAGGCGAGATAGTCCTGATGCGCCGCCTCGGTGGCCGCCGCCCAGGCCGCGCTCTCGACCGGTTGCAGCGCCGCCGCTTCGCGCGCGAAGGCGCGCGGCGTCGCGTTGATCGGCAGCACGGTCTGAAAGACGCGGCCAAGCTCCTCGGGATCGGGATGGACATGCACCAGCGGCTGCTTCGGCGTCGGCGGGTCCAAGAGCGTGTAGCCGCCGGTGGTGATCTCGCCGAGCCGGGGGCCGACGGCGATCAGCAGATCCGCTTCCTTGATGCGCTGGGCGAGCTTCGAATTGATGCCGATGCCGACGTCGCCGGCATAGCAGGGATGCGTGTTGTCGAAGCGGTCCTGGCGGCGGAAGCCGCAGCCGACGGGGAGACGGTTGGCGGCGGCGAAGCGCTCGATAGCGGCGACGCCTGCCGCATCCCAGGCGCCGCCGCCGAGCAGCAGAAAAGGCCGCCGCGCCGCCGCGAGCAACTGCCGCAGCCGCGCCATCGGCGCCTCGCCCGGCCAGGTCTCGACCGGAACATAGGGCTGGGCGTCGGCGACCTCGGCCGCCTCGGTGAGCATGTCCTCGGGCAGCGCCAGCACCACCGGGCCGGGCCTGCCGCTGGTGGCGGTGTGGAAGGCGCGGCTGAGGAATTCGGGAATGCGGCGGGGGTCGTCGATTTCCGCCACCCATTTGGCAAGCTGGCCGAACATGCGGCGGTAGTCGATCTCCTGGAACGCCTCGCGGTCCAGCGTGTCGCGCGCGACTTGGCCGACGAACAGGATGAGCGGGGTCGAATCCTGCATCGCCACATGGAGGCCCGCGCTCGCATTGGTGGCGCCGGGACCGCGCGTCACCATCACGATCCCGGGCTTGCCCGTCAGCTTGCCGTAGGCATCCGCCATCATCGTCGCGCCGCCTTCCTGGCGGCAGGTGACAAGCCCGATCGAATTGGCGTCGTAAAGCGCATCGAGCACGGCGAGGTAGCTCTCGCCCGGCACGCAGAAAACCGTGTCGGCGCCGTGGATCTTGAGCTGATCGACCAGGATCTGCGCGCCGGTGCGGCGGCTCATGAGCGTCCTCTCCTGCCTTGCCCTTCCTGAGAGGTATTGGAGTTTGCCGCCGCGGGCAATCCCCTTCTCGGGAGGCGGAAAGCGGTGGCGTGCCGAAGGCGCCCGCCGCCCCGGCCCGCCCGCGCCGCGAGGCCTCCGGGGCCTCTATAATCGGCCTTGGATTACAGGGAGTTAAGTCGCAAGCGGCGGCCGGCTCGGCGATCGTGGGGCGACCATGAGGGGGGACGATGGAACGCGGCGGCAGGACGCGGCTCGCAGCGGCTTCAGCGCCGTGCGCGCCGGCATTGCCCGGTTGCGGCCGGCTCGCGATACCGGCATCGCCGCTGGTTCCCGCCGAGGCGAGCGGCCATGACCCTATCCTCGCGGAGAGCTCCATCGAGGCGGACGCGGTCATGACCCGTGCTGCCATCGACACCGAGCGGGCCGGCATCGCGCAGAGCCGCCGGCGCCTCGGCCCGTCGAGCGCGGCCAGCGAGCCGAGCGCGCGCGACGGCGCGCTTGCCCGGCGCGCCGCAATGAGGCGCCGTGCCGCGGGCTCGCTTTAAGCGCTGGCATCCGCCGCCCGGCTATTCCATCATCGCGCGACGACGCCAGGGAGAGGAGTGCCGCTGCGATGACCGAGAACGACGCGGTGCTCGCCGCCAACCTCGAATTCTACCGCGCCTTCACCGCGCACGACTTCGAAGCCATGGACCGCCTCTGGGCGCGCAGGGTAGAGGTTCTTTGCACCCATCCCGGCTGGATCCCGATCGCCGGCCGCCGCGCGGTGATGGCGAGCTGGCACAACATCCTCGCCAACCCCGACGCGCCGCTGGTGATGTGCCACGACGATGCCGCCTATCTCTACGGCGATATCGCGGTGGTGCTGTGCGAGGAAGAGCTTACCGGCGGCCATCTCGCCGCGACCAACGTCTTCATCAAGGAGGACGGCGAATGGCGGCTGATGCATCACCATGCCGGGCCGATCCTGATGCGCGAGACGCGGCGGGAGAATTGAGCCTAACCTGCTCGGTGCGGCGTCAGCGCTTGCCGCTGCCAAGCGCTGACGCCGCGGAGGAAGGCGCTCCGCGCCGTCGCCTCAGGGACAGATCTCGGCGTCGGTGAAGAAGAAGGCGATTTCGGTCCCGGCGTTCTCGGCCGAATCCGAGCCATGCACCGAATTGGCCTCGATCGATTCGGCGAAATCCCGGCGGATCGTGCCCGGCGCGGCGTTGGCCGGGTTGGTGGCGCCCATGATCTCGCGATTGAGCGCCACCGCATTCTCGCCCTCGAGCACCTGCACGACCACCGGTCCCGAGGTCATGAAGGCGACGAGATCGCGGAAGAACGGCCGCTCGCGGTGGACGGCGTAGAACTGCTCGGCCTTCTCGCGCGACAGACGCAGCCGCTTCTGCGCGATGATGCGCAGGCCGCGCTCCTCGAAGCGGGCGTTGATCTTGCCGGTCAGGTTCCGGCGCGTCGCGTCGGGCTTGATGATCGACAAGGTGCGTTCCACGGCCATGAGCGCGTCAACTCCCGAAAAGGGCGGATTATGGCCGGTTTATAGCGGCGGCGGCGGCTGCGATCAACTCGCCTCGCCGCCGCGCTTCTGCCATTTGCCGTCGCTCTGCTCCCAATAGACGAGCTGATGGCCCGCCGCCTTCGCCGCCTTCCAGCGCTGCCGCGCCGCGGCAACCGCGGCCTCGTCATTGCCGTCGAAAATGTCGCAGCAGCGCCGGAAGGCGTCGAGCCGGGCCGAGACGGCGCCATCGACCAGCACCAGCATGGAGGCGCCGTTGGGATTCTCGTCGGCGGCGGTGAGCCAAACCGGCTGGCGCTCGGCATTGCCGTCGCGCGCGCTGCCGTGCGGCAGGAAGCTCGCCTCGCCGTAGGTCCAGAGCAGGTCGTTCAGGTGCTCGACCCGTTCCGGCGATCCCGCGATGACGACGACGCGGTGGCCGGCGGCGAGCGCGCGCTCGAGGATGCTCGGCAGCGCGCGCTCGAGCGGCATGGTGCGCAGATGATAGAAGCCGATCTCGGTCATCCCTGCTCGTAATGCTCGGCGATGAGGCGCTCGAGCAGGCGCACGCCGAAAGCGGTGGCGCCTTTGGGCACGGTGGCGGCGTCCTTCTTCGACCAAGTCGTGCCGGCGATGTCGAGATGCGCCCAGGGCACGTTGTTGACGAAGCGTTGCAGGAATTGCGCCGCGACGATGCTGCCGGCGTCGCGCCCGCCGCTGATGTTCTTGACGTCGGCGGCGTCGCTGTCCATCAGCCGGTCGTAGGGCTCCGAGAGCGGCAGGCGCCAGAGCTTCTCGCCGACCGCGGCGCCGGCCGCGACGAGGCGTTCCGCCAATTCGTCGTTGTTGCTGAAGAGCCCGGCATATTCGCCGCCGAGCGCGATGATGATGGCGCCGGTGAGCGTCGCCAGATCGATCATGAATTTCGGCTTGAAGCGATTCTGGCAGTACCACAGCGCGTCGGCCAGCACCAACCTTCCCTCGGCGTCGGTGTTGAGCACCTCGATGGTCTGGCCGGACATCGAAGTGACGATGTCGCCCGGGCGCTGCGCCGTGCCGGAAGGCATGTTCTCGACCAGGCCGATGACGCCCACGGCGTTGACCTTGGCCTTGCGTCCGGCGAGCGCGCGCATGAGACCGATGACGACGCCCGCGCCGCCCATGTCCCATTTCATGTCCCACATGCCGTCGGCGGGCTTGATCGAGATGCCGCCGGTATCGAAGGTCACGCCTTTGCCGATGAAGGCCACCGGCTGCGCGCTCTTGGCCTTGGAGCCGCCCTTCCACTGCATCACCACGAGCCGCGGCGGCCGCGCGCTTCCCTGCCCCACGCCCAGCAGCGCGCCCATCCCGAGCCTCTTCATCTGCCTCTCGTCGAACACCTCGACCTTGACGCCGAACTTGACGAGCGAGCGAGCGGCGGCGGCGAGCGTCTCGGGATAGAGGATGTTGGCCGGCTCGGAGACGAGGTCGCGGGTGAGGAACACGCCCTCGGCGATCTTCTCCAGCGGCGCAAAGGCGCGCCGCGCCCCGCCGCTGTCGCGGGTCATGACGGTGAGCGTCTCGAGGCTCGGCTTCTGGTCCGGCTTTTCCTTGGTGCGGTACTTGTCGAAGCGATAGGCGCGCAGCCGCGCGCCGTAGGCGAGATTGGCCGCCGCTTCGGCGGGCTCGAGCTTCATCCCTTCGGGCCGGTCGAGCGCCACCGCGGCCTCGCTCTCGCCGACGCTGTTGAGCTGCGCCACGACGTTGCCGCCGAGACTCAGCAGCGCGGCGGCATCGAGCGCCTGCGCCTTGCCGAACCCCATCAGCAAGACGCGGCCCACCCCAAGCTGGGCCGGCGCCAGGATACCCAGGACCTCATCCTTGCGGCCGGTGAAGCGGCTTGCCGCCATCGCCCGCTTGAGCGCGCCGCCGGACTCCTTGTCGAGCGCCGCGCCGGTGGGCAAGAGCTTGCGATTCTCGAGCACGCCGACGACGACGGTGCCGGATTTGGACCGGCGCGGCTCGGAAAAAACGATGTGCATACGAAGCTCCCCCTGGGCAACCCTTTTCCCGCCGATAGACAGCGAAGCGGCCCGTGTCAACCGCCGGGCGGCGGCGCGAGGCAGACCGGCGCCGGCGCCACGTCGCCCGAGCGGCGCACGGGAAGTTGCGCCGCCGGATAAGCCCAGACCGAGATCGGATGCCAGCGCCCGTCCGCGCGCTCGAGCAGCGCCGCCTGCGCCGGCGCCACGCCGGCAAACCCCGGCGGCGCGCAGGAGAGCAGCGCGAAGCGGTAACCGTCATCGGCGAGCGCGTCCAGCGTCGCGGGCGCCAGCCGCGTCACGACGCGCAGCTCGGCATCGAGATGACGCGGCGGGGCGAAGCGGATCAGGCCTTCGAGCATGGTCGCGAGGCTGTCGTTGTCGCCCGGCAGCAACAGCGCGAGACGCCGGTCGCGGTCGAGCGCGGGGCTTGCCGAGGCCGCCAGCAGCCATGCCCGCTGCCGCGGCGCGTCGAGATCGAAGCGCAGGAACGGGAAGAAAATCACCGGGCTCGCCAGCGCCGCGGCGATCGCCACCACTCGCCCGACGCGGGTCAAAGTCCAGCCTCGCGGCAGCGCGAGGTCGCGCGCCAGCCGCACGAGGGTCAACATCAGCAGCGGCCCCAGATGCGTGTTGTAGCGGAAATAGGAATGGGCCGAGGCGCCGATCTCGCCGCTGAAATGCGCGATATAGGTGAAAAAGAGCGCGGCGTTGTAGACAATTGCGACGCCGGCGAAGAGCGCCGCGACAGCGGTCGTGCGGTCGAAGGCCCGCCGCCGCCAGCGCCAGCCGAGCCCGGCCAGCGCGGCGACGGCGGCAAGAAAGAAATAGGCCTTCTGCACCACGACGCCAGCCATGCTGCGCAGGATGATCGGGACGAGACCGAACTGCCATTGGCCGACGGGCAGAAACTTCAGCTCGCCGACGGCGAAATGGCCGAGCACATACCAGCGCCAGGCGAGATAGAGCGCCGCCGCCGGCGCGGCGGCGAGCAGCAGCGCCGCGATCGCCCGGCCGCGGACCCGCGGCGGTTGCAGCAGCGCCAACGCCAGTGACGCGGCGACGAGGCCTGCGGCAAGCGCGACGCTGTCCTGCTTGATGTCGACGAGCGCCGCGAGCACCAGCGACAGCAGCGTCAGCTCGCCGGCGGCGCCGCGGCCGGCGCCGAGCCGCGCCAGCGCGCCGGCAGCCAGCCAAGCGGCGAACGCCGTGGCGACGCCGACCGACGTCTCGCTGTAGGCGGAGAGATCGTAGCGCGGAACAAAACCCGGATTGATCAGGGTCGCGAGCAGCAGCCCCAGCGCCGCGGCGGTCCAGGACGGCGCCGCATCGCCTGCCGCGGCACCGGCGACCTGCCGCGCCAGCAGCAGCGCCAAGCCGAACTGCAAGGCGATGTTGAAGCCGATCATCGCGTTCAGCGCCAGACGCCGGGCGATCTCCGAGACGATGAAAGCGGCAAGCTGCATGTTGTAGGGCGCGCCGGGGAGCAGCGAATAACTCGGCGCGCGGCCATCGGCCGGGAAGAACCCGTGATCCCAGAGATAGGCGGCGTTGGGCAGCAGGTTGAGGAAGGTGTCGGGCAGACTCGGCCGCGCGCTCGCCATGACCGCGAGCAGCGGCAGGCTCACGGCGAGGATGCGCCCCATGCCGCGCCACGCCGGCGCGGGCAGCGCCAGCCCCGGCAGCAGACAACCGGCGAGCCCGAGCAGCAGGACCGCCGCCGCCGGAAACAGCAGCGAGGCCGAGGTCGCCACGCCCCATAGGGTCAGCAGCAGGCAGGCGCCGCCCCATCCCGCGACAAGCGCCGTCTCCGGCGCGGCGCGGCCCGCCGTGGCGAGCCGTCCGATGCCGATGAAGAGAAGCGTCGCGGCGAGCACGCCGCCCCATCCGGCGAGCTCGCCCCCGCTGGGGATCAGCAGTTCCATTGCCCGAAGAGACGTGACGGCGCGAGAGCGAGCGCGGGTCTATCGGGCGCCGCCGGGGGCGTCAAGGCCGCCAGCGGCGATGGTGAAAAGGGCAAACCGCGGCGCGGCGAAGGCGGGCACCAAGGGCGGCGCGGCAGGAGGAGCGAAAGCGGCGCGGCCGACAAAGACGATGGCGTCGTACTGCGCGAGCGCCGCCTCTTCCGCGGCATCGAGCGGCGGTCCGTCGCCGACAAAGGCCGACCACAACCGTTCCGGCGGCAGGCGGTCGCGCAACGCGCGATAGCGCGGGGCCAGAGCCACCGGCTGTTGCGTCGGGAAGGCGAAGAGCGTCGGCACGAAGGCATCGCGGCGGACGACGGCGAGGAGCGGGACATGGGCAAGCGGCGTCGGTTGCGAATTGAGCGCGTCCGGCGGATAAGCGACGGCAAGCCGGCTCCCCTCCGGCAAGGCGTCGAGCGCCGGCAACAGACCGGCATAGACCCGGTCGCTCGCCTGCCAATGAAGAGCGACGACGCCGAGGCGCAGCAGAAACAGCAGCAGCGCCACGCCGAGGAAGAGACGCTCTCCGCGCAGCGTCGGCGCCGCCCATCGACTCGACGCCACCAGCACCAGCCCCACCATCACCGGAATGCGATGATCGGCGCCGGACGCGGTGGCGAGCTGGCTCGGCATGGCGAGATAGACCAGCGCCAGCAGGCCGAGCGGCGCGGCCATGGACGGCTCGAGCCGCACCCAACGCCGCCAGAAGGCGAGCAGCAAGGCCAGCACCATGAGCGTGAAGCAGATGACGTCGAACGGCCGGCTGTAATTGTCGAAAACGCTGAACAGGAGGTCGAGCTTGCGCAGGACATTGCCGTAGACGACGGCGCCGCCGGCGCTGCCCGGCGTCAGCAGCGCCAGCACCGCAAGCGTCGGCACGAAGGGCAGAAGCGCGACGAGCAGTTCGCCGAGCGCCCGTCGCGGCACGGCGCGGCGCCGCCAGGCAATACCCGCCGCATGGCCCGCCACCAGCACGCCGTAAAGGCCGCAGGCGAGGAGATGGGCGAAGAACAGCGCCAGCGCCAGCGCGCTGCCGACGGCGAGGCGCAGCGCGGCGCGCCGGCGCGCCAGCGCGATCCACAACGCCAGGGCGAAGAGGCCGAGCCCCAATCCGAAAAGATAATTGAGAAAGCCCCAGAGCAGCACCCGGCTGTAGAGCAGCAGGAAAGCGAGGCACGACCAGGCGGACCAGCGGCCGAAAAGCACGCGGTTGAGCGTCGCCACGCCGCCCGCGAGCAGGAAGAGCGCGAGCAGCACGAAGGCCTTGGCGGCCCAGGCGAGCGGCAGCAGCCGCGCGAGCGACGGCACGACGAGATCCATCGCCAGATTGGGCAGCGGCCGCCACGCGATCTCGTAATAGCGCCGCAGCGGCGCCGACTGCGCGAAGGCGGCGAGAATGTGCATGCGCGCGAGATGATTGGGATAGTCGAACAGCGGCAGGACGTCGCAGAGCAGCACCGGCACCGCCGCCGCCGCGAACAGCACCGCGAACAGCGGAGCCGCCCGACGCAAGCCGGGCCGCACGAGAGCAGCGGCGTCGCCCATCCCCGATTCCCCCTTCCGCCCGCGGCCCGCGCCGCAGAGTTCCACACCGCGCCGGCCGTCGCAAGCACGCGATGGGCCGTGGCCGTCGGGACGAGAAATCCGGGCTATGCGCGGCCGACGCGCCGCTTCTATAATCGGCCGCCATGAACGGGATCACCCGTTACATTCTGCGCCAGACGCTGGCGATCATGCTGTTCGTCGCGGTCAGTTTCACCGCGGCGGTATGGCTCGTCCAATCGCTGCGGCTCATCGACCTCATCGTCAACCGCGGGCTGTCGCTCGGCCTCTTCGTCTATCTTGCCGTCCTGATCCTGCCGCGCTTCATCGACGTCGTATTGCCGATCGCGGTCTTCATCGCCGTCCTTTTCACCTACAACCGCCTGATGTCGGAGAGCGAGCTCATCGTCATGCGCGCCACCGGCATGAGCCAGGCGGCGCTCGCCCGCCCCGCGCTCATCGCCGGCGCCTTCAGCTTCGTGGTGCTGCTGTCGTTCTCGCTCTATTTCCTGCCGGCGTCGAACCGGGCGTTCAAGGATCTGCAATTCGAGATCCGCAACCGCTTCGCCTCCGTCCTGTTGCAGGAGGGCATCTTCAACACGCTCTCCGACAGTCTCACCATCTACGTGCGCGCGCGCGACGCCAACGGCGAGTTGATCGGCCTGCTCATGCACGAGACGCGCGACGCCGACAAGCCGATCACCATCGTCGCCGAGCGCGGCACCTTCGTCGATACCGACAGCGGGCCGCGGGTGCTGATGATGAACGGCAGCCGCCAGCAATACGACCGCACCACCGGCAAGCTGTCGGTGCTCACCTTCGACAAGTACAGCCTCGATCTCGCCGCCTATCGCGACGTGGCGGACTTCCGCGACCGCCAGGCCGAAGAGCTCTTCCTGAACGAGCTGCTGTTCCGCCGCGCGCCGCCGGGCGACACCAGCCGGCTCGTCGAGGCGAATCTGCGGCTGATCAACCCGCTCACCGCGCTCGCCTTCTGCGCCATCCCGCTGGCCTGCCTGCTCACCGGCGAGTTCAATCGGCGCGGGCAGACCAAGCGGGTGCTGCTGGCGGTTCTGCTGGCCTTCCTGTTCGAGACGCTCGACATCGCGTTCAAGAACCTCGCCGGCCGCAGCACGGCGGCGGTGCCGTTCCTCTACCTCAACGTGCTGGCGCCGATCCTGGTCACCGGCTGGCTGCTCTGGCGCGACAGCCGCGAGGCGCCGCTGCGCCATTTCACGGCCTCCCCCACTCCGGCGGAATAGATCATGTCGCCGTGGAAAACGCTCTTCCGCTACATCCTGGCGCAGTTCTTCGTCTGGTGCGCGAGCGTGTTTCTGGCAATGCTGCTGATCGTCTTCCTGCTCGACTACATCGAGCTCATCCGCCGCGGCGGCAGCCGGCCCGAGGCGACGCTTCTCGTGCTGTTGGAGATGGCGGCGTTGAAGCAACCGCACATGGCGCAGCAGATCCTGCCCTTTGCCATCCTCTTCGGCACCATGATGGCGTTCTGGCGCATGACGCGCGTGAACGAGCTGGTCGTCGCGCGCGCCGCCGGGGTCTCGGTGTGGCAATTCCTGACGCCGCCGCTCGCCGGCGCGGTCCTTGTCGGCGCCGTCACGGTGACGATCTTCAATCCGATCGCCTCGATCCTGCAGTCGCGCTACGAAGCGCTGGAGAGCCGCATCCTGCGCGGCTCCGGCGACCAACTCAGCCTGTCGCGCTCGGGGCTGTGGCTGCGCCAGAGCGAGAATGGCGGCAACAACTCCGTGGTGCATGCCGAGCGCTTGCTGCCGAAGCATCCGGAGCTCGAGGACGTGATGATCCTGTCCTTCGACGACACGCGGCTCGTCGGCCGCATCGATGCCAAGCGGGCGGTGCTGCGATCCGGCAACTGGGAGGTGAGCAACGGGATCCGCTGGACTCCGGGAAAGCCGCCAGAACCCTTCCAGCAGGTGGTGGTGCCGACCAATCTGACGCCGACCAAGATCCAGGAGAGCTTCGCCTCGCCTGAAACCATGTCGTTCTGGGAGCTGCCGGGCTTCATCCAGCTCCTGGAAAGCTCCGGCTTCGGCGCGCAACGCCACCGGCTCTACTTCAACCGACTGCTGTCCCTGCCCTTCCTCTTTTCCGCCATGGTGCTGATCGCCGCCACCTTCAGCCTGCGCATGCAGCGGCGCGGCGGCACCACCTTGATGATCGCGGGCGGCATCATCAGCGGCTTCCTGCTCTACCTGCTCTCCAACATCATCTTCGCCCTCGGGCTCGCCGCGACCATCCCCGTCTCGCTCGCCGCCTGGACGCCGACCGGGGTGAGCCTGCTCCTGGGCGCGAGCCTGCTGCTGCATCTCGAGGACGGCTGAGGCGCATGCGCCGGGGGGCGGCCTTTTGGCTGGGCGCGATGCTCGCGGCAGCGCCGCTGCCTTCGGCGGCGGCCGAACGCGATACAGGCGCCGCGCAACCATCCGCCGCGCCGCCGATACCGGTGCTGTTCAGTGCCGACGAGGTGCAGTACGACTCGGATCTCGGCCTCATCGTCGCCAAGGGCCATGTCGAGCTGAACCAGCGCGACCAGATCCTGCTCGCCGACACCGTCACCTACAACCAGCGCACCGATACCGCCACCGCCTCGGGCCATGTCAGCCTGCTGCAGCCGAGCGGCGACATCGTCTTCGCCGATTACGTCGAGTTGCGCGACAACATGCGCGAGGGCTTCCTGCAGAACGTCCGCATGCTGCTGGCCGACCGCTCGCGCCTGGCCGGGAACACGGCGCGGCGCGTCGAGGGCAACCGCACCGAGATCCGCCGCGGCGTCTATTCGGCCTGCGATCCATGCCTCGAGGACCCGACGCAGGCGCCGGTCTGGCAGATCAAGGCGGAGGACATCATCCACGACAAGCAGCTCCAGATCGTCGAATATCGCGACGCGGTGATGGAGATCGACGGCGTTCCCGTATTGTGGACGCCCTATATCTCGCATCCGGATCCCTCCGTGAAGCGCGCCAGCGGCTTTCTTTCGCCGACCTTCGGCACCTCGACCGCGAACGGCTATCGCTTCGGCATTCCCTATTATTGGGTGATCGGGCCGGACTCGGACGCAACCTTCGAGCCGATCTACTTCACCCAGGGCGGCACCTTCCTCGGCGGCCAATATCGCCAATTTTTCGGCTTCGGGCGCCTTACCACCGACGCCAGCGTCACCGTCGGCAGCAGGGCCTACACCGACCTCGACACCGAGCCGGTCAGCAGCACGCGCTGGAACATCAACACCGAAAGCGAGTTCGACCTCGACCAGGACTGGCGAGCGGGAGCTCTCATCGAACGCGAATCGGACCCCACCTATCTCCTGCGCTATCACCTGCCGTCGCCTTACAACTTCCTCACGAGCCACATCTTTGCCGAGAACTTCGGGACGCGCAGCTACGGCAATATCAGCGCCTGGGGCTTTCAGAGCCTGGAAACCGGCGTCGGCGACAGCACCGAGCCGTTCGTCGCGCCGGTGGCCGACTACCAGTGGGTGAGCGAGCCCGACGGAATCGGCGGCCGCCTGGCGATCGAAGGCAATGCGATGAACCTGATGCGGATCTCCGGCATCGACACGCGGCGAAGCTCCGTCGGCGGCGAGTGGCGCCTGCCTTTCGCCGATGCCATCGGCGGACAGTACGCGCTCGCCGTCGGGCTCAGGGCCGACGGCTATCAATCGGACAACCTGCCGGTGGCGACGGGCGGCACCGAGAGCGCCTGGGCCGGCCGAGCGTTCCCGCAGATCGCCCTCACCTGGCGCTATCCCTGGGTCAGGCGCGAGGAGGGATACAGCCAGGTCATCGAGCCGGTCGCCATGGTGGCCGCTGCTCCCAACGGCGGCAATCCCGGCACCATACCGAACGAGGACAGCCAAGGCTTCGAATTCGACGACACCAGCCTCTTCCGGCGCAACCGCTTCCCCGGCTTCGACCGCGTCGACAGCGGCCAGCGCGTCGATTACGGCCTGCGCACCGGGATCTATGGCGACAGCGGCGGCAGCACCCGTTTCATCATCGGCCAGAGCTATACCCTGCAAACCAACGACAATTTCCTGCCGGGTTCCGGCCTCGAACATCACGTATCGGACGTGGTCGGCAAGGCGACGATCTCGCCGACAGCGCTGCTCGATTTCACCTACCGCTTCCGGCTCGGCTACGACGACCTTGCCATGCGCCGCCAGGAGGTCGGCACCAGCTTCGGCCCGAGCAACCTGCGGATGAACGTCAACTACGTCCAGGTCGAGCAGATACCCAATGCGCTCGATTTGCAGAAGGTGAAGGAGGTCTCCGCGACGATGCAGATCGGACTCACGCGCTTCTGGTCGCTGCAGTTGGTCGGGACTTATGACTTCTCGTCCGCGCCGGCCTCGGCCATCGGTCAGCTCGTCGGCACGACGGAGACACTTAATCAGGGTATAGCGGTCACCTACCGCGATGAATGCCTTGCCGTCGTCACATCGCTGTCGGAAGTCGGCATCCGCAGCGGCGATGCCATACCCGGCACGGCGCTGCTGGTGACGTTCGTGTTCAAGAATATCGGCGACATCGGCACCAAGTTGGCCAGCTTCCCGGGCCTCTAAGCGCCTCCATGACTCCGGCCCAGGGGAGGACAGACGCGGCGGACCGGTGTATGGTAGGGGCGAATGCGGGGCGGGGGCCCCGCCGCAGCGGTGGTTTTTCTTTGCCGATGAGATCGATCCCGGTTCTTTGTCTTTGCCTGTCGCTCCTGGGGGCCGCCGGCGCCTCGGCGCAGGAGACCCGCATCGCCGCCCTGGTCAATGACGACGTCGTCTCGCTCAGCGACCTTTCGGCGCGGGTGACGCTGGTGGTGCGCTCCTCCGGCATGCAGGATGACGAGCAAACGCGCGAGCGCATCTCCTCCCAGGTGCTGCGCAGCCTGATCGACGAGCGGCTGGAGATGCAGGAGGCCAAGCGCCTCAAGATCACGATCTCCCAGGAGGAGATCGATCAGGCCCTGGCGCGCCTCGAGCAGCAGAACAACATGGCGAAGGGCGCGCTCGACGACTTCCTGACCAAATCGGGCATCTCCAAGGCCTCGCTGGTCGATCAGGTCACCGCGTCGCTCTCCTGGTCGAAGCTGGTGCGCAACCGGCTCATGCAGGACGTAAGCATTTCCGACGAAGAGATCAACGAAACGCTGGGGCGGCTCAAGGCGCAGGCCGACGTGCCGCAGGATCGCGCGGCGGAAATCTTCCTCGCCGTCGACAACCCGTCCCAGGACGCCCAAATGAAGCAACTGGCCGACCGGCTGATCGAGCAGATCCGCGGCGGCGTCAAGTTCGACGCCGTCGCCCGTCAGTTCTCGCAATCGCCGACCGCGGCGGTCGGCGGCGATCTCGGCTACGTGACGGAGAGCGAGCTTCTGCCGGAACTCGGCGACGCGCTCAAGAAGATGAATCCCGGCGAAATGTCCTATCCGCTGCACACCGGCGGCGGCTACTACATACTCTATCTGCTCGACCGCAGGACGCTGAGCGCGCCCAATCCCGCCGAAACCCTGCTGTCCCTGGTCGAGGTGATGCTGCCGGTGCAAAGCACGGCGCCGCAGGACGAGCAGCAGCGCGTGGCGCTGCGCGCGCAACAGATCAGCGGCTCGGTGAGAAGTTGCGGCGAGTTGGCGAAGATCGGCCGCGACGAGGCGCCGCAGACCTCGCGCGAGATTCCCGAGGTCAAGGCGGGCGAGCTGCCGACGACGGTGCGGCAGACGGTGCTCGGCCTCGGCGTCGCCGCGGCGAGCAAGCCGCTGCCCGTACCGGGCGGATTGGCGGTCGTCATGGTGTGCCAGCGCAAAGATCCGCCCGGGGGGTTGCCGACCCGGGACGAGATTTCCGAATCGCTGGCGCGCGAGCGGCTCGACACGCTGGCGCGGCGCTATTTGCGCGACCTGCGCCGCGGCGCCTACGTGGATATCCGCGGATGAGCACGCCGCTGGCGCTCACCATGGGTGAGCCGGCGGGAATCGGCGGAGAGATCGCTCTGCTGGCCTGGTTGCGGCGCGAGGAGGCCGGCGTTCCGCCCTTCTTCGTCATCGACGATCCGGCACGGCTCGAAGGCTTGGCGGCGGGTCTTGGCTGGAGCGTGCGGCTGCGCCGCATCGATGCGCCGGAGGAAGCTGGCGCCGCCTTCGCCGAGGCGCTGCCCGTGCTGGCGCTGGCCCTGCCGCTGCCGGTAGCCGCCGGCCGGCCCGATCCCGCCCATGCGCCCGTCGTGATCGAGGCGATCGCCACCGGCGCCAGGCTCGCGGTCTCGGGCCGCGCCGGCGCGCTCGTCACCAACCCGATCCAGAAGGAAGCGCTCTACGCCGCGGGATTCCGCCATCCCGGCCACACCGAATTCCTCGCCGATCTCGCCGGCGGCGCCACGCCGGTGATGATGCTCGCTTGCCCGGAGCTGCGCGTCGTGCTCGTCACCATCCACCAGCCGCTGCGCGAGGCGCTCGCGGCGCTCAGCGTCGAGCGCATCGTCGCCGCCGGTCGGATCGCCGCCGCCGGGCTCGCGCGCGATTTCGCCATCCCTCGCCCGCGTCTGGCGGTCGCCGGGCTGAACCCGCATGCCGGCGAGCACGGCACGCTCGGCCGCGAGGAGATGGACATCATCGCGCCGGCCGTCGCCGCGCTGCGCGCGCTGGGCATCGATGCGACCGGCCCCGCGCCGGCCGACACGCTGTTTCACGCCGCGGCGCGGCGGCGCTACGACGCCGCGCTGTGCATGTATCACGACCAGGCGCTGATTCCGCTCAAGACCATCGACTTCGCCGGCGGCGTCAACGTCACGCTCGGCCTGCCCTTCATCCGCACCTCGCCCGACCACGGCACGGCGCTCGACATCGCCGGCACGGGCAAGGCCGATCCGACGAGCCTGATCGCGGCGCTGAGGCTCGCCAGCGAGATGGCGGCGCGACGCGCCGGAGCCTGAAGGCGGACATGGCCGCGCCGGCGCTGCCGCCGCTGCGCGAGGTGATCGCACGGCACGGCCTTACGGCGCGCCGGGCGCTGGGGCAGAATTTCCTGCTGGATCTCAACCTCACCGCGCGGATCGCCCGCGCCGCGGCACCGCTGGAGCGGGTCAACGTGATCGAGATCGGGCCCGGCCCTGGCGGCCTGACCCGCGCCCTGCTGCTGGCCGGGGCGGGCCATGTCACCGCCATCGAGCGCGACCCCCGCTGCGTCGCGGCGCTGGCCGAGCTCGCCGGAGCGTTTCCGGGCCGGCTCACCGTCGTCGCCGGCGACGCGCTCGAGATCGATCCCGCGACGCTGACGCCGGCGCCGCGCAAGATCGTCGCCAATTTGCCATACAATATCGCGACGCCCCTGCTGCTCTCCTGGCTCGGCGCCATTGGCGCCTATGAGAGCCTGACGCTCATGTTCCAGAAGGAAGTGGCGGAGCGGCTCGCCGCCCGGCCGCGCGCCAAAGCCTATGGGCGGCTCTCGGTCATGACGCAATGGCTTTGCGACGTGCGCGCGCTCTTCGACATTCCGCCGCGGGCGTTCGTGCCGCCGCCCAAGGTGACCTCGAGCGTGCTGCGCCTGACGCCGCGCGCCGCACCGCTCGCCCCGTGTCGCCGCGAGGATCTCGAGCGCGTCTTGGCCGCCGGCTTCGGCCAGCGCCGCAAGATGCTGCGCCAAAGCCTGAGATCGCTCGAGGTCGACGTCGAGGCGCTGCTGGCGGCGGCCGCGGCGGCGCCGACCGCGCGGGCCGAGGAGCTGGGGGTGGAGGATTTCTGCGCCCTGGCGCGAGCCTACCGGGCGCTCAGCCCCCGCTCCGCAGCCGATTGACGAAATCCGCCAGTCCGATCTGCCGATCCCGCCTGACGCGCTCGGCGGCCAGGATCGCCTGCACGCGCCGCACGCTGGCCTCGAGATCGTCGCTCTCGTTGACCACGACGTAGTCATATTCCGGCCAATGGCTCATTTCATCCGTCGATTTGGCCATGCGCGCCCGCACCACCTCCGCGCTGTCCTGGGCGCGCATGCGAAGCCGCTCCTCGAGCGCTTCCTTGCTCGGCGGCAGGATGAAGACGGAGACGAGATCGCCGCGCACGCTCGCCTTGAGCTGCTGCGTGCCCTGCCAGTCGATATCGCTGACGATATCGGCGCCGGCGCTCAGCGCGGCCTCGACCGGGGCGCGCGGCGTGCCATAGCAATTGCCGAAGACGACGGCGTGCTCAAGCAGCTCGCCCTTGGCCACCATCCGATCGAAGCGTTCGCGGCTGATGAAATGGTAGTGCTGGCCGTCGACCTCGCCGGCGCGCTGCGGCCGCGTCGTGACCGAGACCGAGATGCGGAGATTGCCGTCGCGCGCGACGAGCTCGCGGGTGATGGTGGTCTTGCCCGCGCCCGAAGGCGAGGACAGAACCAACAGGATGCCGCGCCGCTCGATCTCCGATCCGCTCATCGCCCGAGCCTATTCAAGGTTCTGCACCTGCTCGCGGAGCTGCTCGATCGCCGCCTTGAGCGCGAGGCCGAGGCGCGTCAGGGCGACATCGGCCGATTTCGAGCACAGGGTGTTGGCTTCGCGGTTGAATTCCTGACAGAGGAAATCGAACCGCCGGCCGATCGCGCCGCCTTCGGCGAGGAGCTCCTGCGCCGCGACGATATGAGCGGAGAGCCGGTCGAGCTCCTCGCGGATATCGCTCTTGGCGACGAGCAGCGCCGCTTCCTGGGCCAGCCGCTCCGGCGCCAGCGGCGGCGAGGCGCCGAGAAGCTGCGCCACCATCTCGGCGAGCCGCTCCCTGAGCGCCTGCGGCTGGGCGGCGGCGCTGTCCTCGGCCGCGGCGACGAGCTGGGCGATCTCCGCCAGCCGCGCCACCAGCGCCGGGATCAGCCGCTCGCCCTCGGCGGCGCGGGCGGCGGCAAGCGCCTGGAGCGCCGTCTCGAAGCTTTGCAGCATGGCCGCCTGCCGGCGCTCGTGCCGTGCCTCGTCCTCGACCTCCTCCCCGCTCTCGAGCACGCCGCGCAAGCCGAGAAGACCGTCGGCCCTGGGCGGCGCCGCTTTGCCCTGGGCGACCAACTCCTGCGCCAGCGCCGTCACTTGCGCCAGCGCTTCGCGGTTGATGCGCAGGCCACCGGCGGAAGTCGCCCTGGTCAAGCCCAGCGTCACCGACACGGCGCCGCGCTTCAGCCGCTGTGCGATGCCGATGCGCAGCGGCACCTCCAACGCTTCGAAGCCCGGCGCCAAGCGAAAGCGCAGGTCGAGCGACTTGCTGTTGACGCTCTTGATCTCCCAGATCCAGGAAACCCCGTCCTCGTGCCCATCGGCGCGGGCAAACCCGGTCATGCTGGAGACGGTCACGCGCTCACACCTCTCGACGAGCCGGCCGGGGGTTTATAGCCTTGCCGGCGGGGCGCAACAACAAAGCGCGGGGAGCGCGAAGACGAGGCGGCGGCGCGCCGGCCAAGCGATCCTTAGCCGGACCGCTTGATCTCGATCTCGACAAAGGCGGCGGGAGCGTCGCCGACGTTGATGACGTCATGCTCGACGCCCGCCTTGCGGAAATAAGATTGTCCCGCCGCCATCTCGAAGCTGGTCTCGCCGGTGGGGCCGACGGCGCGGATCTTCGCCGCGGTGACGTAGACGACGACATAGTCGAAGGCGTGCCGGTGATGGCCCGTCGCCGCGCCGGGCGCGAAGCGCCATTCGGTAATGCGGACGGCGTCGTTGTCCTCGTGCCGGAGGCTTTCGGCCCGACTCATGCCATGTCCCTCCCGCTCAGGGGTTGCCGAGGTCGCCGTGCTGGCGGCGGAGCTGGGCGACGTTGCGGTTGTGCTCGGCCAGCGTGCGCGCAAAAGCATGGCCGCCATTGCCGTCGGCGACGAAATAGAGCTCGTCGCCGGCGTCGGGATGCAGCACGGCGCGCAGCGCGGCAAGCCCGGGACTGTCGATCGGCGTCGGCGGCAGGCCGGCATGGAGATAGGTATTATATGGCGAATTCACCGCCAGATCCTCGTGGTCCAGCGGATGATCGAGCGTCTTGGCGCCACCCTCGGTCAGCGCGTAGACGACGGTCGGATCGGCTTGCAGCTTCATGCCGAGCTTCAGCCGGTTCAAGAAGACGGCGGCGATGCGCGCCCGCTCCTCCTCGCGCGCCGTCTCCTTCTCGACGATCGAGGCCAGCGTCAGCGCCTCCTCCGGCGTCGCCAGCGGCACATCGGGGCTGCGCTTGGCCCAGGCCGCCGCCAGCGCCCGGTCCATGGCGTGATGCATCCGCGCCAGCAGCTCCCGGCGATGGTCGCCGAGCACGTAAAAATAGGTGTCGGGCAACAGGCTGCCCTCGGGCGGCGTGGCCTCGACCGCGCCATCGAGAGCCTCCTGCTGGCGCAACAGCGTCATCACTTCGAAAGAGGTCAGGCCCTCGGGTATCGTGAAGCGGTGCTGCACGACATGGCCGCTGGCGACGAGCAAGGCGGCGGCGCGTGGGCTGACGGACGCGGCGAATTCGTATTCGCCGGCCTTGAGCGCGCCGAGCTTGCGGTCGACCAGCGCGCCGACGACGAAGGGCCAGGCATGGGCGATGACGCCTTGCTCGGCCAGGAGGCCGGCGACGGCGCCGACGCTTGCGCCGCGCGGAACGACGACGATCTTGCTGCCGGCGAGCGGTCCCGGCGCCGTGTAGTCGTGCCAGATCGAGACGGCAACGCCGGCCACGGCCAGAGCGGCGAGCAGCGCCGCGCCAAGCCAAAGCCGGCGCGCCCGCGCGGGCATTCAGGGCGCCTGCGCGAAGATGAGCGAGGCGTTGGTGCCGCCAAAGCCGAAGGAATTGGAAAGGGCGTAGCGGACCGGGCGCTCCTTCGCCTTGAGCGGCACCAGATCGATGTCGCAGCCCGGCGACGGCTTCTCCAGGTTGAGCGTCGGCGGCACGACGCTGTCGCGCATGGCCAGGATCGAGAAGATGGCCTCGACGCTGCCCGCCGCCCCCAGGAGATGGCCGATCGAGGATTTGGTCGAGGACATCGACAGCTTGTAGGCGTGATCGCCGAAGAGCTGCTTGATCGCCCCGAGCTCGATCTCGTCGCCGAGCTGCGTCGACGTGCCGTGCGCGTTTATGTAGTCGATCTTCTCCGGCTCGAGCTTGGCGCGCTTCAGCGCGTTGCGCATGGCGCGGAGCGCGCCGGCGCCGTCCGCCGCCGGCGCGGTGATGTGATAGGCGTCGCCAGAGAGACCGTATCCCACGACCTCGGCATAGATCTTGGCGCCGCGCCGCTCGGCATGCTCGAGCTCCTCGAGCACCAGCACGCCGGCGCCCTCGCCCATGACGAAGCCGTCACGCGCCTCGTCCCAGGGGCGCGAGGCCCTGCCGGGCTGGTCGTTGAAGCCGGTCGACAGCGCGCGCGCAGCGGCAAAGCCGGCGATCCCGAGCCGGCAGATCGCCGCCTCGGTGCCGCCGCAGACCATGACATCGGCGTCGTCCCACAGGATCAGCCGCGCCGCGTCGCCGATGGCGTGCGCGCCGGTCGAGCAGGCCGTCACCACGGCGTGGTTCGGGCCGGTGAAGCCATAGCGGATGGAGACGTGGCCCGAAGCGAGGTTGATCAAATTCGACGGGATGAAGAAGGGCGAAAGCCGGCGCGGTCCGCGCTCGTGGAGCGTAATCGCGCCTTCGGTGATGCCGGGAAGGCCGCCGATGCCCGAGCCGATCATCACCCCGGTGCGCCCGCGATCCTCCTCCTCCCGCGGGTTCCATCCGGCATCGGCCACGGCCTGGTCCGCCGCCGCCAGCGCATAGACGATGAACTCGTCCATCTTGCGCTGCTCCTTCGACGACACCCAATCGTCGGCGTTGAAGCCGCCCGAGCCGGTGTCCCCGCGCGGAACCTGTCCCGCGATCTTGGTCGGCAGATCCGAGACGTCGAAGCTCTGGATCGCCCGGATGCCCGACTGGCCTTCGATCAGCCGCTTCCAGACACACTCCGCCCCCACCCCCAACGGGGTGACGAGACCGATGCCGGTGACGACGACCCGTCTCATGCTGCGCGGTTGCATCCCTTCGCCGGGAACGACGGCAGCGGCCCTATTTGTGCGCTTCGATGAAGCTGATGGCGTCCTTCACGGTGACGATCTTTTCGGCCGCGTCGTCGGGGATCTCGCAGCCGAACTCCTCCTCGAAGGCCATCACCAGCTCGACCGTGTCGAGGCTGTCGGCTCCGAGATCGTCGATGAAGCTGGCGTTCTCCGTCACCTTGGAGTCTTCGACACCAAGATGCTCCACCACAATCTTTTTTACTCGATCGGCGACATCGCTCATAGGTGTTACCTCGACAGAGAAACGGGCTTATGGACTGGGCTCTCGGCACCGCTTCGGCCCCCCGGGGCGCCTGCACCCGATCGTTGCTGCGTTCGAGACCGGGCCGAAAGCGCGGCTCACATAACACAGTTCATGGCGGTTTGCCAGTAGCGCCCCCGGCACCGTGAGTCCACCCTAAATCATGGCCATTCCGCCATTGACATGCAAGGTATGGCCGGTGACGTAGCGCGCCTCCTCGCTCGCCAGGAACACTACGCAGGCGGCAACCTCCTCGGCGGTGCCGACGCGGCCCATCGGGATAACGGTGGCAAGGCGCTGACGCTGCTCCTCGCTCAGGCTCTCGGTCATGGCGGTGGCGATAAAGCCGGGAGCGACGCAGTTGACCGTGATGCCGCGCGTCGCCACCTCCGCCGCCAGCGCCTTCGACATGCCGATCATGCCGGCCTTGGCGGCGGCGTAGTTGGCCTGGCCGGGATTGCCGGTGACGCCCACCACAGAGGCGATGCCGATGATGCGGCCCCAGCGGCGGCGCATCATGCCGCGCAGCGCCGCGCGCGCCAGGCGGAAGCCGGCGGTGAGGTCGATATCGATGACCTTTTGCCAATCCTCGTCCTTCATGCGCAGCGCGAGCTGGTCGCGGGTGAGGCCGGCATTGTTGACGAGGATGTCGACCTGCCCCGCCGCCGCCTCGGCGGCCTTGATCAGCGCATCGCCGGCGCCGGGATCGGCAAGGTCGGCCGCCGCGATGAAGGCGCGCTCGCCCAATTCGGCCGCCAGCGCCTCGAGCGCGGGCTGCCGGGTGCCCGACAGCACCACCGCGGCGCCCGCGCCGTGAAGCGCGCGCGCGATCGCGGCGCCGATGCCGCCCGAGGCACCGGTGACGAGCGCGCTCCTCCCGCCGAGATCGAACATGGTCCAATCCTCAGAGTGTCTTGGCGAAAGCTTCGATCTCGGCCGGCCCGCCGACCGAGACGGGCGTCAAGTCGCGGTCGATGCGCTTGGCGAGTCCGCTCAACACGCGGCCGGCGCCAAGCTCGACAAACTGATGCACCCCCGCCGCCTTCATGGCCAGCACGCTCTCGCGCCAGCGCACCAGGCCGGTGACCTGGGCGATGAGCAGCCGCTTGATCTCGTCGGGCGCGCTGACCGGCGCGGCGGTGACGTTGGCGACAAGCGGCACATAGGGCTCGCGCAGCCGCACCTCGGCGAGCGCCTCCTCCATCTCGCGCGCCGCCGGCGCCATCAGCGGGCAATGGAAGGGGGCGCTCACCGGCAGCATGATCGAGCGCCTGGCGCCTTTCGTCGCCGCAATCGCCACCGCGCGTTCCACCGCCGCCGTGGCGCCACTGACGACCACTTGGCCGGCGCCATTGTCATTGGCGACGGCGCAGACCTCGCCTTGCGCCGCTTCCTCGACGACCGCGCGCGCCGCCTCGAGCTCGAGCCCCAGCAGCGCCGCCATGGCGCCGGCGCCGACCGGCACGGCGCGCTGCATCGCCCGGCCGCGCCGCTTCAGCAGCCGCGCCGCCTCGGCAAGCGACAAGGAGCGCGCGGCGGCGAGCGCCGAATATTCGCCAAGCGAATGGCCGGCGACGAAGCCGACATGGCGAGCGATGTCGAGACCGCCTTCGCGCTCGAGCACCCGCATGACCGCGAGGCTCACCGCCATCAGCGCCGGCTGCGCGTTCTCGGTCAGCGTCAGCTCTTCCTCCGGCCCCTGGAACATCAGCCGCGACAGAGCCTGCCGCAGCGCCTCGTCGACCTCCTCAAAGACCTCGCGCGCCACGCCGAAGGCGCCGGCAAGCTCGCGCCCCATGCCGACGGCCTGCGAGCCCTGTCCGGGAAAGACCAGCGCGCGCGTCATTGCCGCGCCGGCCCTAGAAAAGGTCGGAGAGCTGGAAGGTATAGTCCTTGCACCGCGCCTCCTCGTCGACGATCTGCTTGTCCGCCTCCGCCGCCAGCGTCTCGACCTTCACCGTCTCGTAGCCGAGCGTGCAGATCTGATTGAGCTTCCAATCGAGGAATTGCCGCATCTTGGCGTCCGCCTCGGCGGAGGACGCGCCGGCGGCGCGGTCGCCGGAAACGCCGAAGACGAGCCGGTCGGGCGGATGCGGCGTGCTGCACGCGCTCGCCGCGCAGGCGACCACGACGATCGAAAGCCAACGGTGCATGGCCTTTCCCCCGCAGCAATGGCCGTCGGGGATAGCATCACCCCGCCGCGCTGTCCAGCGCGCGCGGCCCGCCGCGCCGGCGACCGGCAGCGTTGCGCGCCGTCCCCTGCCGCGTGCGCCGAAGCCCAAGACGAGTGTATCACCTATTAATTGTAATGTTCATTCGCTCGCCGAGTGCCTCTCGAAGAACGTGCATGCCCCGATCAGGGGCGGGCTTGCGCCCCGGCGCGCTTCCTGTATAGTGCGCGCCCTCCTTGCCGGCCGGTGCCGGCTAGGCCCGGGCGGCTGACCGTCGGACGATCCGACCAGCGCCGGGCCGCGAACAGCCATAGGGAGCGCTCGTTCATGCCCTTCTACGAGAACGTCTTCATTGCGCGCCAGGACATCTCGGCCTCGCAGGTCGATGCCCTGGCCGACACCCTCACCGCCGTGGTGGCGGAGCAGGGCGGCCAGGTCACCAAGCGCGAATATTGGGGCCTGCGCAACCTCTCCTACCGCATCAAGAAGAACCGCAAGGGCCATTACGTGCTGTTCAATCTCGACGCGCCGCCCAACGCGGTGAGCGAGCTCGAGCGCACCATGCGCATCAATGAGGACGTGATCCGCTATCTCACGGTGCGGGTCGAGGCGCTCGAGGAAGGCCCGTCGGTGGTGATGCAGAACCGCGGCCGCGGCGAGGAGCGCGAGCGCGGCCGGCGCGGCGGCTACGGCGACCGCGATCGCGATCGCGACGAGGCGCCGCCGCGCAGCGCCGAAGGGGGCGAGGAATGAGCGACGGCCAGACCTCCGGCGGCGGCCGCCCGGCGGCGCGGCGCCCCTTCTTCCGGCGGCGCAAATCCTGCCCGTTCTCCGGGCCGCATGCGCCCAAGATCGACTACAAGGACGTGAAGCTGCTGCAACGCTTCGTCTCCGAGCGCGGCAAGATCGTGCCCAGCCGCATCACCGCGGTATCGACCAAGAAGCAGCGCGAGCTTGCCCAGGCGATCAAACGGGCGCGCTTTCTCGGCCTTTTGCCCTATAGCGTGCAGTAGGAGCCGCCCATGGTCGAAGTCATCCTGCTCGAGCGGGTCGAGAAGCTGGGCCAGATGGGCCAGGTCGTCAAAGTGCGGCCGGGCTTTGCGCGCAACTACCTGCTGCCGCAGAAAAAGGCGCTGCGCGCGACCAAAGAGAACCTGGCCTATTTCGAGAAGCAGCGCACCCAGCTCGAGGCGCAGAACCTCGCCCGGCGCAGCGAGGCCGAGCACGTCGCGAAGAAGCTCGACGGCGTCTCCGTCGTGATCATCCGCCAGGCCGGCGAGAGCGGCCAGCTCTACGGCTCCGTCACCGCCCGCGACGTCGCCGAGGCCGTCACCGCGGCGGGGGTTACCATCTCCCGCGGCCAAGTGGTGCTGGACAAGGCGATCAAGACGCTCGGCCTCTACAAGCAGCGCGTCGTGCTCCATCCCGAGGTGGCGGTGACCGTGACCGTCAACGTGGCGCAATCCACCGAAGAGGCGGAGATGCAGGCCAAGGGCGTCGACCCCCTGAGGCTGGCGCAAGAGGCCGCCGCGCGCGAGGCCGCCGCCGCGCAGGCGATCGCGGCCTCGGCGCCGGAAGCGGGAGCGCCTGCCGCCGAAACGGGTTGAGCGCCGGCGACGCTTCAGCCTAGGTCCCGGCCAGCCGCGTCCTGATGCTGATCTCCGAGGTCAGCGTGCGGTGGACCGGGCATTTGTCGGCGATGCTCAGCAACTGCGCGCGTTGCGCCGCGTCGAGCGGACCCTCGAGCGCGATCTCGCGCTCGATACGGTCGACGAGTCCGGCCTTGGTCTCGCATTGCGCACAATCCTCGGCGTGGATCCGGCCATGGCTCAGCCGCACGGTGACGCGGCCGAGCGGCCACTGCTTGCGCCGCGCATAGAGCCTGAGCGTCATCGAGGTGCAGGCGCCGAGGCTCATCAGCAGCAGCTCATAGGGATTGGGTCCCGCATCCTCGCCGCCCAGGTCCGCGGGCTCGTCGGCCAACAGGCGATGGCGGCCGTCGAGCAAATATTGCCGGAGCAGCCCTTCGCCGCTTTCGGTCACCACGACCGTGCCGGGGGCTACCGCCGGCTCGCCCATCGCCGCAGCGCCATCGCTCATCGCCACCTCCCGTCGCTCGCACCCGCGCGAGCCATCTTGCCGCGGCCGAGGCGCCGCGCCAAATCAAGCCGGCGGATCGCGACGGAGGCTGTCATGCGGCGGCTGCGACTGCCCGGCGGCGGCGACATCCCGGTGCTGGGTCTCGGCACCTGGGGAATGGGCGAAGCGCGCACGCGCGGCCCCGACATGGTGGCGGCGCTGGCGCTCGGCCTCGATCTCGGCATGACGCTCATCGACACCGCCGAGATGTATGGCGAAGGCGGCGCCGAGGAAGTGGTGGGCAAGGCGATCGCCGGACGGCGCGAGGAGGTCTTCCTCGTCAGCAAGGTCTATCCCCACAACGCCACGCGCCGGGGCGCCATCGCCGCCTGCGAGCGCAGCCTGAAGCGGCTCGCCACCGACCGCATCGACCTCTATCTGCTCCATTGGCGCGGCGACGTGCCGCTCGCCGAAACGCTCGAGGCGTTCGATGCACTGCGGCGCAGCGGCAAGATTCGGCATTTCGGCGTCAGCAATTTCGATCTCGACGACCTGAAGGAGTTGTGGCGCCTCGCCGGCGGCGACGGCGCACAGACCAATCAGGTGCTCTACAATCTCGGCCGGCGCGGCATCGAATGGGATCTGCTGCCCTGGCTGCGCCGCCGCCATGTGCCGGTCATGGCCTATTCGCCGATCGAGCAAGGCAGGCTGCTCACCAGGCGGGCACTTGCCGCCATCGCCAGGCGCCGCGGCGCCACCCCCGCGCAAGTGGCGCTCGCCTGGCTGTTGCACCAGAAAGGGGTCGTGGCGATCCCGAAGGCCGCGCGCCCGGAGCATGTCCGGGAGAACCGCGGCGCCTGCGAGCTTGCGCTCTCGCGCGAGGATCTGGTCGAGCTCGACGCGGCTTTTCCGCCGCCCAGGCGCCGGCAGAAGCTGGCCATGCTGTAGCGGCGCGGCGCCGCATCTCGGCCCTTGTGTCGGCCCGGCGAATTGCGGGATAGTTGAGCAAATACAACGAGTCGCGACGGGAAGGCACCGATGCTGTTGTCCTATCTCCTCCGTCATCTCGTGCGCCGCGGCACGCTGCGCGTCATCGACGCAAGGGGCGCCGTCCACAGCTTCGCCGGCGACCCCGGCCCCACGATCACCGTGCGGCTGCGCGATGCCTCGCTCGACCGCAAGCTGCTGCTCAACCCGCGTCTCCATCTCGGCCAGGCTTTCATGGACGGCGCGCTGACGATCGAGGACGCCGGCCTCTACGATTTCCTCGACTTCCTCGCCGTCAACACGAACCTGGCGCCGCGCACGCTGCTGACGCCGCTCTACGACGGCTTCGGCCGGGCTTTCCGCGTCTTCCAGCAGTACAACCCCCTGCACCGCGCCCGGGCGAACGCCGCACATCACTACGATCTCTCCGACGTGCTCTACGACCTCTTCCTCGACCGGGACTGGCAATACTCCTGCGCCTATTTCCTTGCGCCCGACGAGACGATCGAGGAGGCGCAAGCCAACAAGAAGCGCCATATCGCGGCAAAGCTGCTGCTCCAGCCGGGCCAGCGCGTGCTCGACATCGGCAGCGGCTGGGGCGGCCTTGCGCTCTATCTCGCGCGCGAATGCGGCGTCTCGGTCACCGGCCTCACGCTTTCGACCGAGCAGCTCAAGGTGGCGCAGCGCCGCGCCGCCGATGCCGGCCTTGCCGACCGGGTGCGCTTCGAGCTGCTCGACTACCGCGAGGCCGCCGGGTGCTACGATCGCATCGTCTCGGTCGGCATGTTCGAGCATGTCGGTGTCGTGCACTACCCGGCCTTCTTCGGCAAGGTGAAGGAGCTGCTGGCCGAGGACGGCGTGGCGCTCCTTCATTCGATCGGACGAATAGACGGGCCGAGCACCACCAATCCTTGGATCCGCAAATACATCTTTCCCGGCGGCTACTCGCCGGCGGTCTCCGAGGTGGTGCCGGTGGTGGAGCGCACCGGCCTCTGGATCACCGACATCGAGATCCTGCGGCTGCACTACGCCGAGACGCTGCGCGCCTGGCGCCAGCGCTTCAACGCCAACCGCGAGCGCGTGCGCGCGCTCTACGACGAGCGCTTCTGCCGGATGTGGGAATTCTATCTCGCCGGCTCCGAGATCGCCTTCCGCCGCCACGGCCACATGAATTTCCAGATGCAGCTCGCCCGGCGCATCGACACGGTGCCGCTGACGCGCGACTACATCACCGATTGGGAGCGCAGCCACCGGACGCCGGCGGCCGAGCGCGCCGCCTAGGCGAATGCGCTCTGCGCGTTCGTCCGCGGCGGCGCCGGCGACGACGCTTTGCGTCGCTCACGCCGCGCGAATATCGCTCAGGAAGGCGTCGACCTCGCTGCGCAGCTTCTCCGACACCTGCGAGAGCTCGCCGGCGGCGGAAAGTACGTGCTCGGCCGCCTTGCCGGTCATGCCCGCGCCCTCGTTGACGCCCGCGATGGTGGCGGAGACCTCCTGCGTGCCGCGCGCCGCTTCTTGCGTGTTGCGCGTGATCTCCCGCGTCGCGGCGCCCTGCTCCTCGACCGCGGAGGCGATCGAGGTGGAGATCTCGTTGATCCGGGTGATGATGCGGCTGACCCCTTGGATCGCATCGACCGACCCCTTGGTCGCGGACTGGATCGCCGAGATCAGCGCGGTGATGTCGTCGGTGGCCTTGGCCGTCTGCGTCGCCAGCGACTTGACCTCGCTCGCCACCACGGCGAAACCCTTGCCCGCCTCGCCGGCGCGCGCCGCCTCGATCGTGGCATTGAGCGCCAACAGGTTGGTCTGGCTGGCGATGCCGCTGATGAGCTGCACCACCTCGCCGATGCGCTGTGCCGTGTCGACGAGACCCTGTACCGTTTGGTCGGTGTTGCGCGTCTGCGCCACCGCCTGGGTGGCGATCTCCTCCGCCTGCATGACCTGGCGACTGATCTCGGCGATCGAGCCCGCGAGCTCCGCCGCCGCGCTGGCAACGGTCTGCACATTGGCCGAGGCCTGCCGCGAGGCGCTGGTCACCGCGCCGGCCTGCCGGCCGGTCTGCTCGGCGGTGGCCGACATGCCCTCCGAGGTGCTGCGCATCTCCACGGCGGCGGCGCCCATCGCTTCGAGCAGGCCGCGAACCGAGCTGTCGAAGCGCTCGATCCGGCGCTCGACCGCCTGCTGACGCCGCTCCTTGCTCTGCTGCTCCTCGCGCTGCGCCGCCTCGATGCGCGCCTTGTCCTGCGCATTGTCACGGAAGACCACCAGCGCCCGCGCGAGATCGCCGATCTCGTCGGCGCGGCCGGCAAAGGCGATATCGGCCGCCAGGTCGCCATCGGCAACCCGGCGCATTGTCCGGGTGACCTCCGCCATCGGGCGGGCAATGCGCCGGCGGACAAAAAGGGTGCTGAATACGCCGAAGCCGCCAAACAGCAGGGTCAAGCCAACCTGCTCATAGAAATTATCCGTGGCGGCCGCGACCTGGCCGCGGGCATAGGCCTCGGTCTCGTCGACGGCAGCGTTGGCGACGTTGATCAGGCTCTCCAGCCCCGGGTTCGACAGCTTGACCCACTCGCCGCCGGAAATCGGCGCCGGCTTGCCGGCGAGGAGGTCGTCGATGATCGCCTTGCGCCGGGCGGCCAACGCAATGAAATAGCTTTGCTTGGCGGTCTCGACGGCGGCCTTGAGATTGGCGGGCGCAGCCGGCGCGCGCGCGTCTTCCTCGATCGCGGTCCAGGCCACCTGCATACGCCCTTCCAGGACCGCGAGCTGGTTTTGCTGCGCGGCGGAAAGGCCCTTGTCTTCGGCGATCGCGGCGCCGAGCCGGAGACGGTCGGTGCCGGCGGCATCGCGCAGCGCCCAGCCGAGCTGCTTGACCTTCATCATCTCGGCGATGAAGGGGGCGCTGAGGTTGATGTCGTTCGACAGCCGGTCGGAGAGGCGGTCGATGGCGTCGACGAGCTTGCCGACCGCAGCGATCCATCGCTTGCTGAGATCGGCAGGCCGATTATCCTTGGGCTGCTGCAGCGCGCTATCGGCCTCCCGCCGCAGCGCGGCGATGCCGTCGCGGGCGGCGCGCAAGTCGCTTGCCGCCTCCTCGGTGCCCGAGAGCGCGGCGCGCGCGAGCTTCGGCAGCGCCGAGTCCAGCGCGGCCTCCGACTTGGCGCGCAGCGCCGCAATGTCGCCGCGCGTGTCCGCGTCAACCGCCGCAGGCGTCATCAGCGCCGTGTTGACCGTGCCGCGCTCGACGCGCAGGTTTTGCATCGCCATGAAGAGATCGCGCGAGATGCTGGCGACGGCCTGTATGCCTTCCGCCGCGAGTCGCCGCTCGAATGCCCGCTCCGCGGCGATCCCGAAGGTGACGACCAGCGCCACCGCCAGGAACCCGGTTATGCCTTGAAGCAACGTGCTGATCGCCAAGTAACGTTTCATGGCACGACCATCGGCTAGAACCATCGGCTAGAATTCGCCAGTCCACTTTAGCTGGCGCCCATAACCATTTGCTTAATCCGCTTATAAACTGTTAACACATCGGCGCTCCCCCCGCCGAGGCGGCGGCCCGGCGTCCCCGGCTTCCACAGCCTGTGCATGGATTCGACATGTCTTCGGACGACGCGAATTGGTAACATTGACGCCCGATTTCGGATCAGTGCCCGGTTAATGGAAAACGCCGTCCCTTCCGCCGCGCCCTCGAACGTAACGCCGTTGCGCGAGGGTGACGGCGTGTATCGCACGCCGCCGCACAACAGCGAGGCCGAGCAGGCGCTGCTGGGCGCCATCCTGGTCAACAACGCGGCCTTCCACCGAGTCGCGGAGTTCCTGCTGCCGGAGCATTTCGCCGAAGGGGTGCACGGCCGCATCTACGCCGCCATCGCCAAGCTCATCGAGCGCGGACAGCTCGCCAGCCCGGTGACGCTGAAAGGCCTGTTCGACCAGGACGGCGCGCTCGCCGAGATCGGCGGCGCACAGTACCTGGCGCGACTCGCCGCTTGCGCGGGGGTCATCATCAACGCCGAGGATTACGGCCGCACCATCCACGACCTCTATCTGCGCCGCCAGCTCATCGCAATCGGCGAGGATACGGTCAACGACGCCTACAATCACGATCTCGAGCTGCCGGCGACGGCGCAAATCGAGCAGGCGGAGAAGAAGCTTTTCGATCTCGCCGTGAGCGGCCAGTACGAGGGCGGCTTCCGTCCCTTCACCCAGGCGCTCGCCGCGGCCATCACCATGGCCGAGACCGCGTTCAAGCGCAGCGGCCGCACCACCGGCGTCTCCACCGGCTTCGCCGACCTCGACAAGCTGTTGGGCGGGCTGCACCCGTCGGACCTCGTCGTGCTCGCCGGCCGGCCGTCGATGGGCAAGACGGCGCTCGCCACCAATATCGGATTCAACGCCGCCAAGGTCTATCGCCCGACACGGGGCCCCGACGGCAGGCTCGCGGCCGAGGACGGCGCGGTGGTGGGCTTTTTCTCGCTGGAAATGTCGGCCGAGCAGCTCGCGACGCGCGTGCTGTCGGAGGAATCGGGCGTCGCCTCCGACCGCATCCGCCGCGGCGACGTCTCGCACAACGATTTCGACAAGTTCGTCCGGGCGAGCCAGAAGCTCGCCTCGGTGCCGCTCTTCATCGACGACACGCCGGCGCTGACCATCGCCGGCTTGCGCATCCGCGCGCGCCGCCTGATGCGGCAGCAGGGGCTCGGCGTCATCATCGTCGATTACCTCCAGTTGCTGCGCGGCGGCGGCGACGGCGCCGAGAACCGCGTGCAGGAGATCTCGGAGATCACGCGCGGCCTCAAGGCGCTCGCCAAGGAACTGAACGTGCCGGTGCTGGCGCTGTCGCAATTGTCGCGCGCCGTCGAGCAGCGCGAGGACAAGCGCCCGATGCTCGCCGACCTGCGCGAGTCCGGCTCGATCGAGCAGGATGCAGACGTGGTCATGTTCGTCTTTCGCGAGGAATACTACCTCAGCCGCGGCGAGCCGATGCGGCGGCCGGAGGAAAGCGACGAGAAATTCAACGAGCGTTACGCCCGCTGGCAACAGCGGCTCGAAGAGGTGCACGGCACCGGCGAGGTCATCGTCGCCAAGCAGCGCCACGGACCCATCGGCAAGGTGACGCTGCGCTTCGACGGCGAAACCACCAAATTCGACGATTTCGTGCGCGGCGACCATCTCCCCGATGAGCGCTACTGACCGGCCGTCGCGCGCGCTCGCCCGCGCCGGCGCCGTGTTGGAGATCGACCTCGACGGCATCGTCGAGAACTGGCGGCGGCTGGCCGCCGCGCTGAAGCCCGGCGCGGTCTCCGCCGCGGTGGTGAAAGCGGATGCCTATGGGCTCGGCATGGAGCGCGTGGCGCCGAAGCTGGCGGCCGCCGGCTGCATGCTGTTCTTCGTCGCGACGCTCGACGAAGGCATCGCGCTCCGCCGCCTGCTGCCGGGCGTGGAGATCGCCGTGCTGAACGGGCTGCTGGCCGGCACCGGCGGCGAGTTCAGCCGCGCCCGCCTCATTCCCGCGCTCAACGATCTCGGCGAGATCGCCGCCTGGCGGGCGGGCGCAAGGACGCGCGCGCTGCCGGCGATGATCCAGGTCGATACCGGCATGTCGCGCCTTGGACTCGATGCGGCGGCATTGGCCGAGATCGCGCGCAGACCGGCGCTGCTCGAGGGGCTCGAGCTGCGCGCGATCCTCAGCCAACTCGCCTGCGCCGGGGATGCGGCGCATCCGCTCAACGCCCGCCAGCTTGCCGCCTTCCGCGCCGCGCTGGCGGCGCTGCCGCCGGCGCCGGCGAGCCTCGCCTCCGGCTCGGGCGTCTTCCTCGGCGCCGATTACCATTTCGATTTCGTCCGGCCGGGGGCCGCGCTCTACGGCGTGAACCCGACCCCGGGACGGCCCAATCCGATGACGCAAGTCGTTCGCGTCAAAGGCAGAATCCTGCAAGTGCGCGACGTTGACAGTGGTGCGAGCGTTGGATATGGTGCGGCGCATCGCATGGAGCGCGCCGGCCGCATTGCCACGGTCGCCGTCGGCTACGCCGATGGATGGCTCAGATCGGCGAGTCATCGCGGCAGCGCCGGCATCGCCGGCCAGCGGGCGCCGATCGTCGGACGCATCTCGATGGACCTCTTGAGCCTGGACGTGACGGGGATCGATCCCTCGCTGGTCCGCGTCGGCGCCTTCGCCGATCTCATCGACGAGACCCATGGCGTCGACGAGGCCGCCGCCGCCGCCGGGACGATCGGCTACGAGATCCTGACCGCGCTCGGCCGGCGCTATCACCGCGTCTATCGCGGCGCGGCCGGCTGAGCATGCTCGATTTCCTCGCCCGGGTCGGCCGCGTCTTCCTCTCCTTCCTCGCCGCCGCCGGCAGGCTCGCGCTGTTCGCGCTCAATGCCCTCAGCCATTGCCTGCGCCCCCCCTTCTACCCGCGGCTCGTCGCGCGGCAGATGATCGACATCGGCTATTACTCGCTGCCGGTGGTGGGGCTGACCGCGCTGTTCACCGGCGTCGTGCTGGCGCTGCAAACCAATACCGGCTTCAGCCGCTTCTCCGCCGAAGGCGCGATCGCCACCGTCGTGGTGCTGTCGGTGACGCGCGAGCTGGGGCCGGTGATCGCCTCGTTGATGGTGGCCGGGCGCATCGGCGCCGCCATGGCCGCCGAGATCGGCACCATGCGCGTCACCGACCAGATCGACGCGCTCTCGACGCTGTCGACCAACCCTTTCAAATACCTCGTCGTGCCGCGGCTCATCGCCGGCACCATCGCGGTGCCGGCGCTGGTGCTGGTGGCCGACATCATCGGCGTGTTCGGCGGCTTTCTCGTCGGCACCTACAAGCTCGACTTCAATCCCGCGGCCTATCTCGGCCAGACCGCCGACTACCTGCATCGCGACGACGTCGTCTCCGGGCTGATCAAGGCGGCGGTGTTCGGCTTCATCATCGCGCTGATGGGCTGCTATCACGGCTATCACTCGCGCGGCGGCGCCGAAGGGGTGGGCACCGCCACCACCTATGCCGTGGTCTCGGCCTCGATCCTGATCCTGCTGTTCGACAGCGCGCTCACCAGCGTCCTGTTCTAGCCATGGCCGCGCCGCCGAAGATCGCCGTCCGCGGCCTCAAGAAATCCTTCGGACCCAAGGTCGTGCTCGACGGCATCGATCTCGATATCGGCGCGAGCGAGAGCGTCGTGGTCATCGGCGGCTCGGGCTCGGGCAAATCGGTCATGGTGAAATGCATCCTCGGCCTGCTCGAGCCCGACGCCGGCTCGGTCATGATCGACGGCAGGGAAGCGATGGACCTGCCGACGCGCGAGCGCGAGAAGCTGATGCAGAAGTTCGGCATGCTGTTCCAGGGCTCGGCGCTCTTCGATTCGTTGAGCGTCTGGGAGAACGTCGCCTTCGGCCTGATCCAGGGCCGCGGCCTCGAGCGCGAGCGGGCCAAGGAGATCGCGCTGCTGAAGCTGGGCGCCGTCGGCCTCGGCGCCGAGGTCGGCCAGCTTCGCCCTTCGGAGCTTTCCGGCGGCATGCAGAAGCGCGTGGCGCTGGCGCGCGCCATCGCCGCCGAGCCCGAGATCATCATCTTCGACGAGCCGACCACCGGCCTCGACCCGATCATGGCCGACGTGATCAACGACCTCATCGTCAAATGCGTGCGCGACCTCGGCGCGAGCGCCATCTCGATCACCCACGACATGGCGAGCGCGCACAAGATCGCCGACCGTATCGCCATGATCTATAAAGGCCGTATCATCTGGGCGGGGCGGAAGGAGGAGATCGACCGTTCCGGCAACCCCTATGTCGACCAGTTCATCCACGGCCGCGCCGAAGGCCCGATCAAGATGGAGGTGCGCGCGCTGTGACCGGCGAAGGAGATTGACGTGGCGCGCGCGCAGGCCCGTTTCGTCTGCCAGGAATGCGGCGCCGTCCACCCGAAATGGACGGGGCGATGCGATGCCTGCGGCGGCTGGAACAGCCTCGTCGAAGAACCCGTGCGCGACGGCGCGCCCAAGGGGCTGGGCGGCGGCAAGGGCCGCAAGCTCGCCTTCTCCGGCTTCGACGGCGCGTCTCCGGCGACGCCGCGCCGCGTCTCGGGCATCGCCGAATTCGACCGCGTCTGCGGCGGCGGCATGGTGCCGGGCTCGGCGCTGCTGGTGGGCGGCGACCCCGGCATCGGCAAGTCGACCGTGCTGCTGCAAGTGGCGGCGGCGCTCGCCGCGGGCAAGGGCGGCGCGCCCGCGCGTTGCGCCTACGTCTCGGGCGAGGAGTCGCTCGACCAGGTGCGGCTGCGCGCGACCCGCCTCGCGGTGGCGGGAGCGCCGGTGCAGCTCGCCGCCGCCACCAGCATCCGCGACGTCGCGGCCTCGCTCGACGACGCCTCCGCGCCCGACATCGTCATCATCGACTCGATCCAGACCATGTATCTCGACACGCTCGACAGCGCGCCCGGCACGGTGAGCCAGGTCCGCGCCTCGGCGCAAGAGCTCATCCGCCTCGCCAAGCAGCGCGGCTTCTCGGTGATCCTGGTGGGCCATGTCACCAAGGAGGGGCTGATCGCCGGCCCGCGCGTGCTCGAGCACATGGTCGACACCGTGCTCTATTTCGAAGGCGAGCGCGGCCATCAGTTCCGCATCCTGCGCGCGGTCAAGAACCGCTTCGGCCCAACCGACGAGATCGGCGTCTTCGAGATGACCGATGCCGGCCTCGCCGAGGTGCCGAATCCCTCCGCCCTGTTCCTCGCCGAGCGCCAGGGCGAGACCTCGGGCGCGGCGGTGTTCGCCGGCATCGAAGGCACGCGCCCGATGCTGGTTGAGATCCAGGCGCTGGTGGCGCCTTCGACCCTCGGCACGCCGCGCCGCGCCGTCGTCGGCTGGGACGGCAATCGCCTCGCCATGGTGCTGGCGGTGCTCGAGGCGCGCTGCGGCGTGCAGATCGGCCTCAACGACATCTACCTCAACGTCGCCGGCGGCCTGCGCATCGCCGAGCCCGCCGCCGACCTCGCCGTGGCGGCGGCGCTGGTCTCGGCGCTGAGCCTCAAGCCGGTGCCGGCGGAAACGGTGGTCTTCGGCGAGATCGGCCTTTCCGGCGAGGTGCGGCCGGTGGGCCAGGCCGAGGTGCGCCTCAAGGAAGCGGCAAAGCTCGGCTTCGGCGCCGCCCTGGTGCCGCCCTATCGCGGCCGCGACAAGGAGCGCTCGGCGCCGGCCGGCATCCGGCTGCACGAACTGCGCCATCTGCGCCATCTCGTGGAGCTGTTCGAGGACCAGCCGCAGCCGCAGCGCGCCCCGCGCAGTCTCGCAACGCCGGGGACGCGGCGATGAACCTGCTCGATATCATCGTCATCGCCGTGATCCTGCTGTCCGGGCTCTTCGCCTTCGCCCGCGGCTTCGTCAAAGAGGCGCTCTCGGTCGCCGCCTGGGTCGGCGCCGCCTTTGCCGCGCTCTATGGGCTGCCCTATGCGGCGCCGGTGGCCGAGCGCTTCCTGCCCAAGGGGCCGGTGGCGGATGCGGCGGCGGCGCTCGGCCTGTTCCTGGTGGCGCTGGTCGCGCTGTCGCTCGCCACTTCGGCGATCGCCAGCCGGGTCAAGGAGAGCTCGCTTTCCGCCATCGACCGGGCGCTCGGCCTCATTTTCGGGCTGGTGCGCGGGCTGGTGCTGGTCTGTCTTCTCTATATCGCGCTCTCCTGGGCGCTGCCGGCGGGCAGGCAGCAGCAGCCAGGCTGGATCGCCGACGCCAAGACGCTGCCGCTGCTCGCCAACGGCGCCGAGCGGTTGCGCGCGCTGGTGCCGGCGGCCTACCGCGCCAAGGCCGAGGCCGGCGTCGAGGATACGCGCCGCGCCGCCGAGCAGATGAACGAGGCGGCAAGCGCCATCCGCGCGCTGAGCACGCCGCGCCAGCCGGCGCCTTCCGAGCATGACCGCGGCGCCGCCTATTCGGCCGAGGACCAGCGCGATCTCAACCGGCTGATCCAGCAGCAGCAGGAGGTGAAGTAGATGGCGGCGCCCCCTGGCGGCAAGCGGCGGTTGCGTGTAGAAGGCGCCATGGGATCCTCGACATCCCGCCGGGCGATCCCCAGCTTAGGGGCAGGGGCGGGGCTCTTAACCAAGGCAGCGTCATGCTGACCACCCATCCTTTGGACGACGACCATCTGCGCGAGGAATGCGGCGTCTTCGGCGTCTGGGGCCATCCCGAATCGGCGGCGCTGGCGGCGCTGGGGCTGCACGCGCTGCAGCATCGCGGCCAGGAGGCGGCCGGCATCGTCGCCTATGACGGCGAGCAGTTCCACGTCCATCGCGGCATGGGCCATGTCGGGGAGAACTTCAGCTCCAAGGAGGTGATCGGCCGGCTCGGCGGACATTCCGCCATCGGCCATGTGCGCTACGCCACCACCGGCGAGGTGGCGATGCGCAACGTCCAGCCGCTGTTCGCCGATTTCGAATTCGGCGGCCTCGCCATCTGCCACAACGGCAACCTCACCAACTCCTATCATCTGCGGCGCAAGTTGGTCGCCCGCGGCAGCCTGTTCCAGTCGACCAGCGACACCGAGGTCATCGTCCATCTCATCGCCACCAGCCTGAAGCGCACGGTCGAAGAGCGCATGATCGACGCGCTGCGCCAGGTCGAGGGCGCCTATTCGCTGGTGGCGCTGACCCAGGACGGGGTGATCGGCGTGCGCGACCCGCTGGGGGTCCGGCCGCTGCTGCTGGGCCGGCTCGGCGATGCCTGGATCCTCGCCTCGGAGAGCTGCGCGCTCGACATCATCGGCGCCGAATTCGTGCGCGACATCGAGGCCGGCGAGCTCGTCACCATCAACGCGCTGGGGGTGCACAGCAGCAAGCCCTTCGAGCGCGCCAAGCAGCGCTTCTGCGTCTTCGAGTACATCTATTTCGCGCGGCCCGACAGCGTCGTCGAGGGCGTCAGCGTCTACGAGGCGAGAAAGCGCATCGGCGCCGAGCTGGCGCGCGAAAGCCACGTCGCCGCCGATATCGTCATCCCGGTGCCGGACTCCGGCGTGCCGGCGGCGCTGGGCTATGCGCAGGAGAGCGGGCTGCCCTTCGAGCTCGGCATCATCCGCAACCATTACGTCGGCCGCACCTTCATCGAGCCGACCGACCAGATCCGCCATCTCGGCGTCAAGCTCAAGCACAACGCCAACCGGGTGAAGCTTCGGGGCAAGCGCGTCGTCCTGGTCGATGATTCCATCGTGCGCGGCACCACTTCGACCAAGATCGTCGAGATGGTGCGCCAAGCCGGCGCGCGCGAGGTGCATATGCGCATCTCGAGCCCGCCGACCAGCCATTCCTGCTTCTACGGCATCGCCACGCCCGAGCGCGAGAAGCTGCTCGCCGCGCGCATGGACGTGCAGGAGATGGTGCGCTTCATCGGCGCCGACAGCCTCGCCTTCATCTCGATCGAGGGGCTCTATCGCGCCATGGGCGAAAAGCGGCGCGACCCGGCGGCGCCGCGCTTCTGCGACGCCTGCTTCACCGGCGACTATCCCATCGCCCTCGTCGACCACGACGCCGGCAAGGTCTCGACCCAGCTCTCGCTGCTCGCCGAAACCGCGTAAGCGCCGTGGCCGCCGCTCTCCCCAGGCGCCTCGAGGGGCGCGTCGCGCTCGTTACCGGCGCCTCGCGCGGCATCGGTGCGGCGGTGGCGCGGCGTTTCGCCGCCGAGGGCGCGCATGTCATCCTGGTGGCGCGCACCGTGGGCGGGCTCGAGGAGCGCGATGACGAGATCCGCGCGGCCGGCGGCAGCGCCACGCTGGTGCCGCTCGACCTGCGCCAGGTCGACCAGATCGACCGGATGGGCGCGGCGCTCCACCAGCGCTTCGGCCGGCTCGACGCGCTCGTCGGCAATGCCGGCGTGCTGGGCGCGCTCTCGCCGCTCGGGCATTTCACGCCCGCCACCTGGGACGAGGTGATCGCCACCAACCTCACCGCCAATTGGCGCCTCATCCGCTCGCTCGACCCCCTGCTGCGGCTGTCCGAGGCCGGCCGCGCGCTCTTCACCACCTGCGCCGCCGGGCGCGAGGCCGCGCCCTATTGGGGCGCCTATGCCGCGAGCAAGGCGGCGCTCGAGACGATGGTGCGCATCTATGCCGGCGAAGTGGCGAAGACCAGGCTCAAGGTGAACCTCGTCGATCCCGGCATCGTCGCCACGCATCTTCGCGCCCAAGGCTTCCCCGGCGAGGACCGCGCGCGTCTTGCCCGTCCGGAAGAGGTGACGGAGCCCTTCGTTGCGCTGGCCTCGGCCGAGTGCGCGCTCAACGGCGAGGTGGTCCGCGCGTAACCCGGCGCGAGACGTCGGGTCGCTTTACAGTAATTTTGCAAGCATCGCGGCACTCCTGACACGCCCGCCAATGCGCGACCGTCCGGGCGGCAATAATGCCGTGGATGTTACTTGTCCGCGGCGCGCTTCCCTCGCACCATTGCCGCGGCGATAATGCGACGTCTTGGCAACTCGCCTCCTCGCTCGAAGGAGGGGCCAGCGCGCGTTACGCCTAAGCAAATTTCTAAATCAAAGGGAGGAACGGAGGATGAAGTCAACTCAGAAGGAACAGCACTCAACGCCGGTGAGCGGCCGCGGCCGCAGTTTGCGCCGCGCGGGCCTGGGGCTTCTCATGGCCGCCGGCATCGTCCTGCCCTTCGCCGGCGCCATGGCAGGGCCGACGGTCACGACGACGACGGGTACTTTCGAAGCCGTGCCATCGCCGAGCGCCGCCGGCGTCGATGTCTTCTTCGGCATCCGCTATGCGGCGGCGCCGGAAGGGGCGTTGCGCTGGAAGCCGCCGCAACCCCCGACGCCGCCGGCGGGCGTCGTCCTCGCCGAGGTCCCGGGACCCGCGTGCCCGCAGCCTCAGAGCACGGCTCCTCTGCCGCAATCCGAGGATTGCCTCTTCCTCAACGTCTACGTCCCGAGCTCCGCCACGCCGCAGTCGCGGCTGCCGGTCTTCTTCTGGATTCACGGCGGCGCGCTCGTCACCGGCACCGGCGCGATCTACGACCCCTCGGTGATGGTTGCCGACAACAACATCATCGTGGTGACGATCAACTATCGCCTGGGCGCGCTTGGCTGGCTGGTCGAGCCCGGCTTGCTCGCCGGCGCCGCCAACTTCTTCCAGAACGCGGGCGATGCCGGCGATTACGGGCTGATGGACCAGCAATTCGCCATGCGCTGGGTGAAGCACCATATCGCCCGCTTCGGCGGCGATCCGTCGCGGGTGACGATCGGCGGCGAATCCGCCGGCGGCGACAGCGTCCTTCTCAATCTGTCGTCGACCACCACCGGCGCGGGCCTCTACCGCGCCGCCTTCATCGCCAGCGGCGCCTTCCACCTGCACAATCTGGCGTCCCAGGCGACATCGGAAAGCCAGTT
>DASPSJ010000044.1:0-15751 GCA_035623985.1 Allostellaceae bacterium
ATTACGAAAGAGACTACGTCAACACCGTCTCATAAGTGCACCATATAGGGTAACAGTTTCGCGTAAAAAATTGAGTCGGAAGAGTCGCTTAGCCCTTGCCGCCGTTAGCTAAATTCCTTTCCGTGGAAATCCAGGCTAGGCGACCTTCGAGTTCCGCCGGCAAATCGGCTTGAAGCGCTCTCCGGCGATCGGGCAGGCCAGCATTCGATCCGTGTCAACGATCAGTGGCGGATTTGCTTCGTGTGGCGGGCCGGCTCTGTCGAGCGCGTCGAATTGTGCGATTATCATTGAGGAGACAGGGAATGACCATCGATCGCAAGGACCTCGACCGCGGCACGGTCGACCTCTCCGAGGTTGTCGACGCCAAGGCACCGGCGATCGCGCCGACACACCCGGGCGAGATCCTGAGGGAGGAATTCCTTGATCCGCTCGGGATTACGCCTTATCGGCTGGCAAAGGATATCAGCGTCCCCCTGACGCGGGTATCGGCCATCCTCGCCGGCGAGCGGGCGATCACGGCGGAGACGGCGCTGCGCCTTGGCCGCTATTTCGGCATGACGGCCGAGTTCTGGCTCGGCCTGCAGGAGCAGTATGATCTCGACCGGGCGCGAGCCGAATTGGGCGATCGGCTGGAAACGGAAGTGAAGCCAAGAGCAGCCTAGCGCGGCCGGCGTCGAGGCCTATTTCTCCGCCATCGGATGAGCAAAGCAAGCGCGAGGTCCACAAGCTGGCCGCGGTGGTCAAGGCGATCGCCAGAGCCTGCAGAGTGTAGCGATAACAGGGAGGGCGTTCAGCGACAAATCCAATTCGACCCCGAATATGATTCGCCCCCGTGATCCAGATAGCAGCAAATAACATCCTACGGCGTCGCAGTCGGCTGGTACTGAGGCTCGATCAGCGGCAATCGCGTCAGTAACGGGTCGTCAGCATGCAATCGGTTGTATTCCGCTTTGCTCGCGAGATCGTGGCTCACCAGCACCTCGAAGCCTTCATTGGCCAGGGAGGCGAGAATCGAAGGCACCACCTGAGTCGATAAAATCGAGCGGTGCGGCTCGCGCTCACCACTTGCATCGAAATCGTCGAGATAGGGAATCAATTGCGTCGAAGCTCCGTTACCGTGACTATGTTGTCGCCCACCGGCAGCGCCAGCCGATTGAAGTGGCGGGGCGGTCCGAAGATCGGGCCTCGCACTTCCCTATGGGTCGGGCCGTCTTCGCGTGCCTCAAGAACGGCACGACGCAGTTCCGCTGCATAGGGCGGATCGGACCATGTCAGCAGGTTCGCCCCCTCGCATTCACGGCGTGGCATCCGCATTATCTGTCCAAGCCGATGACAGATGACGCTGCCGGCGTCGTCGGCGGCGAAGATGCTGAAACGCCCGCCCAGCCGGACCGCATGCGCGGCAGCCTCGGCATCGTCTGGCGCATGGCGCCAAGCGCGCAGCACCTCGCCCAGGCGCGAGGGGAGGAGGTCAAGGGGCTTGCGTTCGGACCGGCACAGCGGCACGGCGGAGGGAGGCGCCGCGAGATCGAGCTCGGCCACAATCCTCGCGACACTCAGCTCCGCGGCTTCTGCCCATTCGAAGCCGACGAAGACGGCGCGCGATAGGCTGAAAATGCGATCCGCGTGATCGAGCAGCCAGCCGCGCGCCGCCTGCGCTGCGCCGCGCTTGATGCCCTTCGCATGATACCGCAGGCGCGCGGCGGTGCCGGACGCCGTCAGCTCGACCCAGCCGAGGTTGCGCAGGGCATAGACGGCGCCATCGCCAGGAAGCAAGGGCGACAGGCCAAGATGGCGGCGCACGAACTCGGCATGGCCGGCGGGCGCATCATTGCAGAAGCCTCTATCGGTGAACCACAGGAACCGTTTGCGCACCGTCGCGGCGTCGAGGTCGCGGAATATCTCGGCGACGAGCGTCGGATCTTTCAGATACCGCGCGACCGCCGCCAAATCCTCGACCTTGATGGCGGTGTCGCCATTGAGCCAGAGACGGATGGTTTCGGCGCTCCGGCCGATACCATTCGCGAGCTTCTTGATGGCGACGCCGCCCTTGGGCGAGATCCGGGCACGGAGCGCAGCGGCCACGCGATCGCGAAAGTCAACCATCAGCCAACTCTCCAAATTTCTTTGGCGATGGCGCGCGTATGCTGCACGCATCGGGGGGGTCCCGTCACGCGGCGAGCGTGCGCCATCGCCACGGCGCGAAGCCTTTCGGTTAGGCTTCGCGTCCTTGCGCGAACTGCCTGACGCGAATTCTACACCATGCGGGCAGCCGCGCAAGCCCCGGCAAGGATCGGGTCGATGTCGAAAGTGCCGCTCACACCGCCGTCGTATAGGGACAATCGTACCGATGGAAGCGACATCGCCACCGGCATTTCCGCCCGTGCGGAAGGAGCGAAAGCGTTGGAGCTAAGAATGTCGAACGACGTCCACTTAAAACCGCCCGGCGATCCGGCAGCCGGTATTCTGCGCCGCCGTTGAACCCTATGGAATCGTTTGATGCCATTCTCGGCTGCCGATTGCGCTGGTTGCGTATCGAACGTCATCTCAGCCGCAAGACTGTCGCCGACCTGCTCGGCATTCCGCTGAAGCTTCTGGTCGCGCAAGAACGCGGCAAAAGACGCATCGCGCCTCTCGATCTCGTCGCTTATATTCACCTTTATGAGGTGAAACTCAGCAGCCTTTTTCAGGATCTGCCGACAGGCGGAAACAACAGGTCATAAGCGCGTCCTCTCCCACGGGAACGCGCCTGAGCCCGCACATACGACCAAGCCCTGGACACCGAAAAAATCGGGGATGACGCAGCGCGGAGCACTATTTTCTTGGTAACACCGTAGACCGTCGTGAAGCGGCAGACCGTGATCGCGCTCTTTTCTTCTGGGGTTTGGAGTTCTCTGAGGTCGTGAGCTTGCCGCTCGGCGCTTTCGAAATATATTCCGCCGCCGCCCAAGCGCAGAATCCATCAAGCCCGCTTTGAATGAGTAGGAGAGCAATGCCTCCGATAAGCGGGGCAATTGCCACTGCAATCGGTCCGCTGAATACGGTAGCGATCGTAACTGCCAAAACCGTAGCGGCTCCGTGTCCCAGGTGATCAACGGTCGGGGTCGTAATTTTCACCCCTTGAGACACTGCCTCGGCGATTGCTTTCCTGACTTGCTTTGCTTTTGACGGGTCGCCGCATATGCGCTTGTGAAATGCCATCAGGACGTATCGGCCAATGCTCTTATGCCCGAGCGCCTGGACCGCGATCCGCTCAGGCTGATCGTCGAGGGACATCAGACTATCAAGTGGGTCGTCAAAAGAGCTTTTCGCTAGCTCGCCGAGGAGATCAGCATAGATATGAAACCCTGTCTCTTCTCCCGCGCGGGACAATATTTCCGCCGCGCGATATTGCCCACCCTCGATTCTCCCAAGTTCGCTATAGAACCTTTCGATTCCCTCGGTCACCTGCTTGGTCTCGGCTTTCGATAGCGGCATTGATGTTCCCGATCTTTCCGCAAGGCGCGGCTTTGCGGCCGATTCTACAATAAAGCGTGTTAACGTATTCAAACACAAGCGACGATTTGCGCTCGATGCGCGGCGTTGCATTTTCGCGATAAAGTTGGCTCGGGATCAAGAAAAAGTCGTGTGCCCCGACAGGCAACGCGCTAGATTGGTGAGGAGGGAGGCGGGGGCGAGGCGATGGAGTTCCGAGAGGTCATGGACTTCATCAATAAGGCTGGGGAATGCATAATCGACACCGAAGCGGATGTGAGCAATATCATCGGCGTGGCTGTCGGCGGCCGCGATGATGAGCCAATCGCCGATGTAGAGCACGATGAATTCTGCCTTGTAGCCTTCGTTCCCAAGGAATTGAGTGACGATGACCTTGAAGGTCAGGGCCTCATCGACCCGCGCGACGCGTGCGCCGAGCTCGGCGCCGCAATGAATCAGCATCTCGATCGGAAAGACATTAGGGTCGTCGAGGTGGGTGATGTCTTCAAAGCAGGAGCCTATACAGGCTCTGATCACGGTAATCCACCGATCGTAAACACACAAAAGTGGTTTCAGACCCTCCGGCCGGGCATTGGGATTGCTAACCCCGTTGGTACCTACCCGGCCGAACTTGTGGGCGGAACAGCCGGGTTCTTTGTGGAAGATCGTGATCACCAAGAATATTTGGTCTCATGCAATCATGTCATTGCCCGAGCGCGGCAGCCGGGCGAGCGCATCGACCCAGAGGAAATGATCATCCAGCCAGCGACTCGGGATCTTCCCGGGAGCGACCTAGTTCTGCCACTCCCGGACCTTGTGCGTTTCCGGATCGCGAAGCTTTCAGGCTGCGTGCCGATTCGACCGGACGACCCGACCGCGCGACCAACCCCAACGAACGAGGTGGATGTCGCGTACGCTCGGATAATCGAAAGCGACAGGGAACGCGCTCTAGGTCTACTTCCTTTTGGGGGGCTGATTCTAGGTTCTGCTGACCCATATGAGGTCGACGAAAAGACGGGCAAGCTTGTTCTCAACCACGTGTATAAGGTGGGTCGGACGACTGCTTACACCGAGGGTATCGTCACGCAACTCGGCGGCCGTCAAAAGGTTCACTATGACGGATGGTCGGCGACATTTATTAATCAAATAGTAGTACGCCCTACCGCTGACAATCCTAGGTCTGGGTTCAGCGCGGAGGGTGACAGCGGTAGCGCATTGCTCACAGCCGACCACAAGATCGCGGGACTCATCTTTAGCGGGAGGTCCACGCAGGTCCCTGGCCAACCCCATCCCGGCGGTGATGCACCACTTGCAAAGCCAAATGGGCAGGATTAGGTTGATTACATGACGATTTATTTCTACTGTAAGTTAACTGATTCTTCAGTGCTCTTGCGTTTTCATTGTGGCGCGCTTACAACGCCCACCCGTTGCGTAAGAGCCTTGTGATGCCCAGAAGAGCCACAGCCTCAGAGATATTGACGCTCCTGGGAAAGCGCTCAGACGAAATTCTAGGCATGCTTGGGGAGCCGGAGGCGCAACTTTCGCTCCCAACAGACGGGGCCGGGGCGCGCGTGCTTGCTGCGTTACCGCACACTCCACGAATTGGCCAAGTCTTTCTCCGATTTGACATTGGCGACGAGGAAGTTGAGGTACCTGTGGAGCTGTCCACAGAGTTCGAGCATTTTCGCGCCACTGCAACACAAGCGCTCACCGGGCGGCCATCGGCCCGGCCAGGTGAACACCGTAAATCGGGACAGCGTCGAAACGGCGGGCCTCGACCGCGCTAGTTCGTCACGGAGAAATGCTTACGCGCCTAGTGTCTGGAATCAAAAATGTCTGAGACAGCGCGCGAGATCGTCGCCCCCCACCTCACCCGCAACCCGGCCGACGGCTCTGCCGTCGGCCGGGTTGCGGGTGAGGTGGGGTGAGTCACGGATTTGCGATAGCTGATACTAGTTATACTTCTTCAGCTCGATGCGGCCGATCTGGTTGCGGTGCACTTCGTCGGGGCCGTCGGCCAGCCGCAAGGTGCGGGCGCTGGCATAGGCCTTGGCAAGGCCGAAATCGTCGCTGACGCCGCCCCCGCCATGCGCCTGAATCGCCCAGTCGATGATCTTGCACAGCATGTTGGGGGCGGCGACCTTGATCATGGCGATCTCGGCGCGCGCCACCTTGTTGCCGACCGTGTCCATCATATAGGCGGCCTTGAGCGTCAGCAGCCGCGACTGCTCGATCATGATGCGCGCCTCGGCGATGCGCTCCAGCGTCACCGTCTGCTCGGCGACCGGCTTGCCGAAGGCGACGCGCGACTTGACGCGCTTGCACATCTTCTCGAGCGCCCGCTCGGCCTGGCCGATCATGCGCATGCAGTGATGGATGCGGCCGGGACCGAGCCGCCCCTGCGCGATCTCGAAGCCTCGGCCCTCGCCCAGCAGCATGTTGCTCGCGGGCACGCGCACGTTGACGAACTCGACCTCGGCGTGGCCGTGCGGCGCGTCGTCATAGCCGAACACCGGCAAAGAGCGCGCGACCTTGACGCCGGGCGCGTCCATCGGCACCAGGATCATCGATTGCTGGAGATGCTTGTTGGGGTTGTTGGGCGCGGTCTTGCCCATGAAGATGAGGACCTTGCAGCGCGGGTCGGACGCTCCCGAGGTCCACCATTTGCGGCCGTTGACGACGTAGTGATCGCCGTCGCGGAGGATGCTGGACTGGATGTTGGTCGCGTCCGAGGAAGCGACGGCGGGCTCCGTCATGGCGAAGGCGGAGCGGATCCGGCCGTCGAGCAGCGGCTCGAGCCAGCGCTTCTTCTGCTCCGCGGTGCCGTAGCGCACCAGCACCTCCATGTTGCCGGTGTCGGGCGCCGAGCAGTTGAACACCTCCGGCGCCCATTGCACGCGCCCCATGATCTCGCAGAGCGGCGCGTATTCGAGATTGGTGAGGCCGGCGCCGTAATCCGATTCCGGCAGGAACAGATTCCACAGCCCCGCCGCCTTGGCCTTGGGCTTCAGCTCCTCGACGATCTCCCGCGGCTGCCAGCGGTCCTCGGGCGCCACCCCTTCGTAATAGCGATGCTCGTTGGGATAGACATACTCGTCCATGAAGCCGGTGAGGCGCTCCTGCAATGCCTTCACCTTGTCGGTATACTGAAAGTCCACGGCATCTCTCCCCATCTCGTCTGCCGGACACCAGCTTATCCGCGGCGGCGCTCTCCACCAAGCCCGGCCTGTCGTGCCGCCGGCGCGAGCCCGCCGGCGCGCGCGACGGTCGAAATTGAATGAGTCCAGAAATCGCTCAATCCCACTCGCCTGCCGTGATCATTCATGCTACTTTGAAGCGTGGTTCCGGAACGATAAACGCATTAAGCTAGATCAACCAGAGTTCTCGCCGGAACCGGGAAAAGTGGTCTGGAGGCCTTGATAAAGCGCCAACACGCTGATCTGCCGGGGATTCCGGCGGATGAAGGAGGCCGCCGATGGCAGTGCTTTTGGTGATCGACGACGACGAGGGTATGCGCAAGCTCATGGTACGCACCCTGAGCGGCGGCAAGCATCGCGTGTACGAGGCCGAGAACGGCCGCGAAGGGCTGAAGCTCATGGACGAGCACCGGCCCGACGTGGTGATCACCGACATCCTGATGCCGCAGAAGGAAGGCATCGAGACCATCCGCGAGGTGCAGGAGCGTGCGCCGACGACCAAGATCATCGCCATCTCCGGCGGCGGGCTGTCGCACAACCTGATGTTCCTCGACGTGGCCCGCGCCTTCGGCGCCGACGCGGTCCTCGCCAAGCCCTTCCGGCCCGCCCAACTCGTGGAGACGGTCGAGCGGATGCTCGGCGACGAAGGCTGACGGCGCGGCTCCGGCGCCGGACGGCAGGGCGGACTACTGACAGCGGGGCGAGCATGGCACGGACGAGCAGGATCGACAGCGCCGACGCGGTCGGCGCGCGCGCCGGCGACATCGAGGCGAGCGAGCAGGAGCTGGCGCGGCGCAAGGCGTTCCTCGAGATCGGCGAGGAGGACGTCGCCAACCTCACCGGCATCAACGACTTGGCGCAGCGCTACGCCGATGAGGTAATCGAGGATTTCTACCGTCATCTCCTCGCCTTCGAGGAGACGCGCGCCTTCTTCGGCGATCCCCAGCTCCTGCAACGGGTCAAGGGCCAGCAGAAGGAATATTTCCTGCGTCTGACGCAAGGCAATTACGATCTCGCCTATATGCAGAACCGGGTGAACATCGGCACCATCCACGAGCATATCGGCCTGCCGGTGAAGTCCTATCTCGGCATGTACAATTTCTATCTCCGCGCCGTCTCCTCCCGGCTGACCGAGGCGTTCCAGAAACAGCCGAAGCACGCCTGGTCGGCGTTCCTGTCGCTGATGAAGCTCACCTTCCTCGACATCGGACTGGCCATCGACACCTATATCGTCTCGCGCGAGCGCACGATCCGCGAACAGCAGGCGGCGATCCGCGACCTGCCGACGCCGGTGCTGCCCTTCCGCGAGGGGTTGCTGCTGGTGCCGATCATCGGCATCCTCGACGGGCAGCGCGCGCGCCAGCTCACCGAGCAGCTTCTGAATTCGATCCGCAGCAACCGCGCCAAAGTGGTGGTGATCGACATCACCGGCGTGCAATCGGTCGATTCGCGCGTCGCCAACCATATCGTGCAGACCGTCGAGGCGGCGCGGCTGATGGGCGCGCGGGTCATCATCGCCGGCGTCTCGCCGGAGATCGCGCAGACCATGGTGACGCTGGGCATCGATCTCGGCCGCATCGCCACGGTCGGCGACCTGCAAAGCGGCATCGAGCAGGCCGAACAGCTTCTCGGCTATGCCGTCACGAAGAGCGGGCAGAAGGCGATAATCACGGGCTGAGGTGGGCCATGCGCGCCTCGATCCTCAAGCAAGGCAAGGTCCTGATCGCTTCCGTGCAGGGCTCGATGAGCGATGCCGACCTGGTGCAGCTTCGCGAGGACCTCGTGCTCGACGTGCGGCGCTACCGCTCCACCGGCGTCATTGTCGACGTCACGCTGATCGAGGTGATGGATTCCTTCGCGGCGCGGACGCTGCGCGGCATCGCCCAGGTGGTGAAGCTGCTCGGCGCCCAGGCGGTCGTCGTCGGCATTCAGCCCGACGTCGCCTTTGCCATGGTGCAGCTCGGCCTGACGCTCGAAGGGACGATGACGGCGCTCGACCTCGAGGAAGGGCTTAGCCTCCTGCAACAACGCGAGGCGCGAGGGCCGGCGGATGAACTCCGGTGACGTCGTCATTACCGTCCGCTGCGACGCCGATATCCTGGTCGCGCGTCAGAAAGCGCGCAGCCTTGTTCAGCCGTTGCGCTTCTCCAGCAGCGATCTGACGCTCATCGCCACCGCAATCTCCGAGATCGCCCGCAACATCGTCAGCTATGCCGGCAGCGGCGCTCTCGTGCTCAGGGTGGTGGAGCGCAACAACGCGCGCGGCCTCACCATCGTCGCGCGCGATCACGGCCCCGGCATCGCCGACCTCGCCCGCGCCATGGAGGACGGCTACTCGACCTCCGGCGGGTTGGGGCTCGGGCTTCCCGGCACCAAGCGGCTGATGGACGAGTTCGACGTCGTCTCGGCTCCCGGCAAGGGAACCACCGTCACCATGACCAAATGGGAGCGCTGAGGGCCATGCCCGCGCCAGGCGCCGCCCTCCTCGACCATGCGGTCGCCGCGCGCGGCCTGTCCAAGGACGTATCCGGCGACCTCTCGCTGGTGCGGCCCACCCGCACGGGCCTGCTGATGGCGGCGATCGACGGCCTCGGCCATGGCGCGGAGGCGGCTGAAGCCGCCGCCGCCGCCGCCGCCGTGCTGGAGTCGGAGCCCGACCGGCCGGCGGCGCGGCTCGTCGAGCGTTGCCATGCGGCGCTCCTGAGGACACGCGGCGCGGCGATGACGCTGGCCGTGCTCGATGCGGACGTGTCGGCGATGACCTGGCTCGCCATCGGCAATGTCGAGGGGCTGCTGCTGCGCGCCGGCAGGAACGGCGCGGAGGAGCGGATCTATGTGCTGCCCTGCGGCGGCATCGTCGGTTACCGGCTGCCGCCGCTCAAAGCCGCCACGATCCCGCTGCGCCCGGGCGATCTTCTCCTCTTCGCCACCGACGGCATCCGGGAGGGATTCGAGACAACGGTCGACCGCGACGCGACGCCGCATGAGATCGCCAACCGCATCCTCGATCGCCACGGCAAGGGCACCGATGACGCGCTGGTCCTCGTCGGGCGCTGGCATGGCGGCGGCGGACCCCGGCCATGAACAGCCTGCCGAGCGATCTTCCCGCACGCTATCGCACGGCGCTGCATAGTTTTGTCGCCATCGAAGGCGAAGAAGCGGCCTTGATCGCGGCGCTGGATCTCGGCAGGCGGGCGCTGGCCGAAGGGCGCAGCCTGCTGGAAATCGTCTCGATCCATCATCGGCTGGTCCCGGCCTTCCTCGCCCAACCCGCCTCGAACGACGAGATCACCCGGCGCTTCGAGCGCGCCGAGGAATTCCTCGAGCAAGCGGTGGCGCCCTTCGAGATGGCCAACCGCGGCTGGCAGGAGGTGGCCGGACGGCTGCGGCAATTGAACCAGTCGCTCGAGCGCGAGGTCGCCGAGCGGACCGCGGAGCTGCGCGAAAGCGAAGAGCGTCTCGACCGTGCCCAACGCATCGCCGGCATCGGCAGCTTCGAGCTCGATCTCGCCTCCGGACGGTTCGTCTGGTCGAAGGAGCTTTACCGGCTGCGCGGGCTGCCGCTGGAGCACGCGCCGACCATGGAGACGCTGGCGACATACGTGCACGGGGAGGACATGCCCAGGGTGCTGGAATGGCTCGACCAGCTCAAGGCCAGCCGCGGCCGCGGCGTGATCGAATACCGCATCCTGCGCGCCGACGGCGAGGTGCGCATCGCCAACGTCGAGGCGCAGCCGGTCGCGGACGACGCGGGCAAGGTGTTCAAGATCGCCGGAACCCTGCGCGACGTGACCGAACAGCGGCTCGTCGAGCGCCAGCTCGTCCAGGCGCAGAAGATGGAGGCCATCGGCACTCTCACCGGCGGCATGGCGCATGATTTCAACAACCTGCTCGGCGTGATCATCGGCAACCTCGATCTCCTGCACGAGCAACGGCGCGGCGATCGCGAGAACGACGAGCTGGTGCGCGAGGCGCTCGATGCCGCGACGCGCGGCGCCGAGCTGACGCGCGGGCTGCTCGCCTTTGCCCGCCGACAGCCGTTGCAGCCGCGCCGGATCGACATCAACGAGGTCGCGACGGCGATCACCAAGCTCCTGCGCCGCACGCTGGGCGAGCGGATCGAGGTGACGCTCGACCTCGCCGCCGACCTCTGGCCGGTCGTCGCCGATCCGGTGCAGCTCGAGACGGCGCTTGCCAACCTCGCCACCAACGCCCGCGACGCGATGCCGGCCGGCGGGCGCCTGACGATCGCGACGCGCAACCGCCAGGTCGACGCGGACTATGCCGCGCAGTGTCCCGACGTCGCGGCGGGCGATTACGCGCTCATCGAGGTCAGCGATACCGGCAGCGGCATTCCGCCGGAGACCGTCGGCCGCATCTTCGAGCCGTTCTTCACCACCAAGGAGCGCGGCCGGGGCACCGGCCTCGGCCTTGCCATGGTCTTCGGCTACATGAAGCAGTCGGGCGGCCACGTCAACGTCTACAGCGAGGTCGGCATCGGCACCACCTTCCGCCTCTTTCTGCCGCGCGCGGACGGCGCGGCCGAGCGCGGGGAGACGCCGGCGGCGGCGGAGCCGCCGCTCGGGCGCGGCGAGACGGTGCTGATCGTGGAGGACAACGCCGCCCTGCGGCGCATCGCCGTGCGCCAGTTGACCCAGCTCGGCTACGGCGTCGTGGAAGCGGACAATGCCCGCGCGGCGATCGCGGCGCTTGAGCGCGTGCCGGAGATCGCCGTGCTGTTCACCGACGTCGTGATGCCCGGCGAGATGGACGGGATCGAGCTGGCGCGGATGGCGGTCTCGCTCTGGCCGGACATCGGCGTGGTGCTAACATCGGGATTTCCCGGCACCAAGATCGACAGCGACGCCGTCCGCGCGACGCGCCTCTTGAGCAAGCCTTATCGCAAGGAGGAGCTGGCGCGGGCGCTGCGCGATGCGATCGACGGCGCCAAGAGGTGAGAAGCGGCCGGCCGCGGATCCGGCGTTGGCGGCGCCGCTCCCCTCGATTTCCCGCGGAAGCTCCTTGCCGGTTTGCGACGCGCCGGCGCCGCCGCTAAAGTCCGCCGGCGCAGAACGACGAAAGCAAAGCCGATGCGGGATCTGCTGCCGCTCGCCGAGGCGGTCGCCGAGCGGCTCAAGGCGCGCGGCGAGACCATCGCCGTCGCGGAATCCTCGACCGGCGGCCTGATCGCGGCGGCGCTTCTCGCCGTGCCCGGCGCGTCGGCCTATTTCATCGGCGGCGCCGTCGTCTATACCCGCCAGGCGCGGCGCGCGCTCCTCGACATCCCGGACGCGGCGCTGTCGGGCATGCGATCGGCGAGCGAGCCCTATGCGCTGCTGCTGGCGCGCACCGCGCGCCAGCGCTTTCCGGCGCGCTGGGCGCTGGCCGAGACCGGCGCCGCCGGGCCGACGGGCAACCGCCATGGCGATGCCCCAGGTCATACCTGCCTGGCGGTCGCGGGACCCGCGGAACGCAGCCTCACGCTCGAGACCGGCAGCGCCGACCGGCAGGCCAACATGCGCGCCTTCGCCGCCGCGGCGCTCGATCTCCTGCGGCAATGCCTCGGATGAGGACGTGAGGGCGGCGCGGCCGAGCCTGCTGGTCACCTTTCGGCTGCAAGCCGCCGAGCGCGCGCTGGTCGCCCGCGCGCTCGGCTCCTTGGCCGAGGCGGTCTATCTGACCGATCTCGCGCCGGAAGCGCGCGCCGAGGCGCTGCGCTGCGCGGCGGTGGTGCTGGCGCGAAACACCGCGCGCGAGCTGCAGCCGGGCGAGCTTCAGCACATCGCCAAGGCGCGGCTGGTCCAGTTCGTCTCCGCCGGCGTCGATTTCATCCCGTTCAAGGATTTCCCGCCCGGAGTGCCGGTGGCGAGCAACCGCGGCGCCTATGCCGAGCCCATGGCCGAACACGCGCTCGCCATGGCGCTTGCCGCCGCCAAGCGGCTGTTCGCCGAACAGGCCAAAATGGCGCGCGGCGAATTCAACCAATTCGCGCCCAACCGGATGCTGGCGGGCAAGGTCTGCGGCGTGCTCGGCTTGGGCGGCATCGGCACCGCCGTCGCCAGGCTGATGCACTGCATCGGCATGCGCGTCCATGCCATCAACCGCCGCGCCGCCGCCGCCGGGCCGGTCGAGTGGATCGGCGCGCCGGACCGGCTCGACGCGCTGCTTGCCGCCGCCGACGTGCTGATCATCAGCACGCCGTTGACGCGCTCGACCCGGCGGCTGATCGGCGCGGCGCAACTGGCGCTGATGAAAAGCGACGCCATACTGATCAACCTCGCGCGCGGCGAGATCATCGACGAGGCGGCGCTCTACCGGCATCTCGTGTCGCAGCCGAATTTCACCGCCTGCATCGACGCCTGGTGGGTCGAGCCGGTGCGCCACGGCACCTTCCGCACGGAGCAGCCGTTTCTCGATCTCGCCAACGTCATCGCCTCGCCGCACAACTCCGCCTCGGCGGAGGGTTGGCGCGAGGTCGCGCTCGGCCGCGCGCTCGAGAACTGCGCTCGCGTCCTGCGCGGCGAAGCGCCGCTGCATGTGATCGCCGACGAGGAGCGGATGAGTTAGCGCTCGATCCTGAGAGGAGCGGCTCTCGCGGTTGCTGGCGCAACCGCTGGCGCCGCCGCGGACAAACTCCCTGCGGGAGTTTGCCTAGCGCTCGAAGCGCGCCACCAGCTCGACATGCGGCGACCAGAGGAACTGGTCGATCGGCTGGACCCGCATCAGGCGATAGCCGCCATCGACCAGCAGGCGCGCGTCCCGGGCAAAAGTCGCGGGATTGCAGGAGACGGCGACGAGGCGCGGCACGGCCGAGCGCGCCAGCGCCGCACTCTGCGCCTTGGCGCCGGCGCGCGGCGGATCGATCACCACCGCATCGAACGGCGCCAGCTCCTCCGGCGAGAGCGGCCGCGCCTCGAGGTCGCGGTGCTCGACGACGAGGCGCTGCACCCCGGCGCGCGCGGCGGCGGCGGCAAGCGCCGCGGCCGCCGCGCGCGATCCCTCCGCCGCATGAACCGCGGCATGGGCGGCAAGGGCGAAGCTGAGCGTGCCGAGCCCGGCATAGAGGTCGGCGAACCGCCGCGCCGCGCCGATGCCGGCCAGCACTTCGGCGATGAGCGCCGCCTCGGCCGCGGCGCTGGCCTGGAGAAAGGCGTCCGGCGGAAGATCGACCGGCACGCCGGAGAAGACCACGCGCGGCGGACGGCGGATCGCAACCGGCACCGGCTCCTCCAGGCCCGGCGCGCGCCAGGCGAGCCGCGCCAGATCCTGCGCCTCGGCGAAGCCGGCGAGATCCTCGAGGGCGGGAAGCGCCGGCGGCGCCGCGAGATCGAGCAGCAGATCGATGCCGGTATCGCCGAGCGTCGCGGTGGCGGCGCCCGTGCCGCGGCGCGGCCAGAGGCGCGGCACGAGGCGCCGCAGCGCGCCCACGAGCGCTACCAGCGCCGGATGCAGCACGGCGCATTCCCCGAGGTCGACGATGCGATGGCTGGCGCGGGCATGAAAGCCGACGAGCGGCGCGGCGGCGGCGGCTCGCGGATGCTCCAAGGCGAAACGCGCGCGTCGGCGTATGCCCGGCGGCAGGCGCAGCAGCGGCGCGAGTGCCGCCGCTTCCAGCCCCTGCCGGCGCAGCGCGGCGGCGATCTGGCTCTCCTTGGCCTCGGCATAGGCAGCGGCATCGAGGTGCTGGAGCGCGCAGCCGCCGCAAGCGCCGAAATGACGGCAGACGGGTGCCGCGCGCGTGCCCGGCGCCAGCAGCTCCACCAATTCGGCGGCGCGGCCTTCGCCGCTCTCGGCGCCGAGACGCACGCGCACGCGGTCGCCGGGAGCGGTGAAGGGAACGTAGACCGGCCGCCCGCCGTGGCGCGCGATGCCGTCGCCGCGCGCGCCGACGCTTTCAATGGCGAGGATCACCTCGCGCGCCGCGGCGGCGGCGCTCATGGCGCGGATCGCCGCGCATGGATCAGGAATTCGATATTGCCGTCGGCACCGCGGACCGGGCTTTCTGTAAGGCCGGTCACGCGCCAGCCCGGCTGCGCATCGAGCCAGGCGGCAACGCGCGCGCAGACCTCGCGGTGGAGCGCGGCATCGCGCACCACGCCACCCTTGCCGACGCGGCCCTTGCCGACTTCGAATTGCGGCTTGATCAGCGCCACCAGCGATGCCTGGGGCGCCGCGAGCGCGAGCGCGGCCGGCAGCACGGTGGCGAGGCCGATGAAGCTCGCATCGCAGGTGATGAGATCGACCGGCTCGGGAACGTCCGCGCGCGTCAGGTGCCGGGCGTTGCGGCGCTCGATCACGACGACGCGCGGATCCTGCCGCAGCTTCCAGGCAAGCTGGCCATGCCCGACATCGACGGCGTAAACGCGCCGCGCGCCGCGCGCCAGCAGCACATCGGTGAAGCCGCCGGTGGAAGCGCCGATGTCAAGCGCCGTCGCGTCCGTCGCGTCGATGGCGAAATGGTCAAGCGCATGAGCGAGCTTGACGCCGCCGCGCGACACCCAGGGATGCTCGCGCCCGCGCAGCTCCAGCGGCCGGTCGGCGGCCAGGCTGGCGCCCGGCTTGTCGAGGCGCTTGCCCTCGCTCCAGACCAGCCCCGCCAGCACCAGCGCCTGCGCCCGCGCGCGGCTCTCGGCGAGGCCGCGCTGCACCAGCAGCGCATCGAGACGCCATTTATCGGCCATCGCTCGAAAACAAATCCCGTCCGCGTCAGCAACCCCCTCTCCGGAGGGCGGGACAATCGCCTATGAAATTCACCACGGAGACACGGGGAACACAGAGAAGCGAAGAATAGCGCGCTTTGCGCGCGCAAATGTTCTTCTCCGTGTTCTCCGTGTCTCCGTGGTCAATCTTTCCCGCCGGTGGTTCGGCGGCATAGGCGATTGCCCTGCCCTCAAGGAAGGTGGGATAAGAGATTTAGGCGGTGGCGGAACGCTGCGCAACGCGCCCCAAGGCGTTGAGGGCGGCCTCGGCGATGTGGCGGGCGCTGAGGCCGGCCTCGTCGTATTGCCGGGCCGGCGTGTCGTGGTCGATGAAGCGGTCGGGCAGCGTCAGCGGCCGCAGCTTCAGCCCGCGGTCGAGCA
>DASPSJ010000045.1:0-26838 GCA_035623985.1 Allostellaceae bacterium
TGCTCGACCGCGGGCTGAAGCTGCGGCCGCTGACGCTGCCCGACCGCTTCATCGACCACGACACGCCGGCCCGGCAATACGACGAGGCCGGCCTCAGCGCCCGCCACATCGCCGAGGCCGCCCTCAACGCCTTGGGGCGCGAGCTCCGGGCACAATCGGCGCGCGCATGATCTCGCGCCGGGCTCTCCTCGGGGCGGCGCTCGCCGCCGGCGCGACGCCCTTACGCCAGCCCCGCGCGGCCATTGGCACCGCGCTGCCGACCGCCACCATCACATCGTTCTACGACGCGCTGCTGGCGACGATGAAAGTGGGGTCCGCCATCGGCTTTGCCGGCCGCAGCGAGCGGCTGGCGCCGGCGATCCGCCGCGCCTTCGATTTGCCGCTGATGACCCGTCTCATGGTCGGCCCGCAATGGCCGAACCTCACCGCCGGGCAGCAAGAGCAACTCGTCGCCGCCTTCAGCGAGTTCAGCATTGCGACCTACGCCAACCGTTTCGACGATTATTCCGGCGAGCGATTCGAGGTTGACCCGGCGCCGTCCGCGACCAGCAACGGCGTCATTGTCCATTCCAGGCTGATCAAGACCGACGGCGACGCCGTGCAGATCGACTATCTCATGCGCGATAACAACGCCGGCTGGCAGATCATCGACGTTTACCTCAGCGGCACCGTGAGCGAACTGGCAACCCGCCGTTCGGAGTTCTCGGCCGTGCTGCGCCGCGGCGGCGCCGATGCGCTGGTCGACGTGCTCCAGAAAAAAGCCGCGCAGCTCCGCGGATGATCGGCTATTTCTTCGCCGTCTGCGAGGCTTGCGGCGCCGGATCGCGGTAGAGCGTGTCGAGATCGGGGATCGGTGCCGGCTCGCCATGCCGCAGCTCGGAGGCGCGATGCTGGCGCCAGAGGCTGCGGAGCTCGGCGTAGAAGTCGATGGCGTTGCGCTGCAACTCGTCGAATGTGTCAAGGTTGCGCGCCCGCTGGTCGGTGCCGTCGATGCCGGCGCGCACCAGCGTCAAATACCAATAATGGTAGTTCCAGGCTATATGGTCCCACGGATCGGCATAGCCGTCGACCCCCATGCCGATACCGTCGCGCACGTTGGAGGGTCCCAGGATCGGCAGAACGAGATAGGGTCCGTCCGACACGCCCCAGCTATAGAGCGTCTGGCCGAAATCGCCGCTCTGCTTCTCCAGCCCGTCCTTGCTCGCGAGATCCAGCACCCCGCCCAGCCCGAATGTGGTATTCATCAGGAAACGGGCGAATGTGTCATGCGCCCGCTTGAATTGGCCCTGGAGGAGATTGTTGCCGAAGACGATGGGCTCGTGGAGATTGTCGAGGAAATGGCGGACCGCATCGCGGCCTGCTTCGGGGACGACGGCGACATAACCCTTCGCGATCGGCTTCAGGGCGATGCGGTCGATGAAGAGGTTGAAGTCGAAGATCTCGCGGTTGGCCGGCTCGAAGGGATCGTTCGTCTTCTCGAAGTCGGCGCGCGCGGCGGGATCGGTGGGCGGCGTCGCGCAGCCGGCAAGCGCCAATGCACCGCTGAGGAGGAGCAGCACCGCTTTGAGACGGCTGACGGATTGGAACCACATCATGTTCTTGATTTCCCGAGCGCCGGGCGCACGCCTCCAAGCGCGGCATCGTTGACAATGCGGCGACCGATTGCAACAGCAATTTTAACCGTGCCGCCCACGCCTTGCATCCTGCTATGAGAAAAAACCGCGTCGAGATCGCAGTATGTACCTAGGTTCGTTAACATTTCTTGGATGGCTGCTGCTCGCCGGCAGTGCCGTGGGATGCTGCTACCTGCTCTATGCCGGTTTGGCCACGCGCGGTTTTGCCGGCCGCGTGCCGGCGCGTCCCGGCCGATCTCCCCCGGCGAGCCTGCTCAAGCCGCTCTGCGGCGAGGACCCTGATCTCTATGCGAATCTCGTCTCGTTTTGCCGGCAGGACTATCCATCATGGCAGATCGTCTTCGGCGTGCAGGATCCCGCCGACCCCGCCATCGCGGTGGTTCGCCGCCTCATCGCCGAATTTCCCGACGCCGATTTGAAACTGGTGGTCGAGGGCGGGCGGGCCGGCGACAACCTCAAGGTGGCCAATCTCCAGAACATGCTGCCGGCGGCGCGGCACGATCTCATCGTCATTGCCGACAGCGACATACGGGTCTCGCCGGACTATCTTGCCGCGGTGACCGCGCCGCTGCTTGATCCCGCGACCGGCCTTGTCACCTGCCTCTATCGCGGCGTGCCGGCGGCCGGCATCTGGTCGAGGCTCGCCGCGCTTCACGTCAATCACGGCTTTCTGCCGCAGGTGCTGGTGGCGGAGCGATTGGGCGCGAGCGGCGGTTGCTTCGGCGCGACCATCGCCCTCGGCCGCGATACGCTGGCGGCCATCGGCGGCTTCGCCGCGGTTGCCGACACGCTCGCCGACGACCACGCGCTCGGCGCCGCGGTCCGCCGGCTTGGCCGCAAGGTCGTGCTTTCGCCCTATATCGTCGACGATATCATCGTCGAGCCCGGCCTCGACACGCTGTTCCGGCACGAGCTGCGCTGGGCGCGCACCATCCGGGCGATCGCGCCCGCTGGTTTCCTCGGCTCGGTGGTGACGCAGCCCATGGTGCTGGCGCTCGCCGCGGTGGCGCTGGGCGGCCAGCCCGTGGCGGCACCGGTGATGCTGCTCGCGGCGCTCGCCTGCCGCGGCGTCATGGCGCGGATGGTCGACCGCGCGCTCAAGCTGCCGCCGACGCCGCTCTGGCTGCTGCCCGGCCGCGATCTGTTGTCGTTCGCGGTTTTTGTCGCTAGTTTCTTCACGCGCAAGGTTGCCTGGCGAGATCGAACCTTCCGCGTCGGCCGCAACGGCCGGTTGATCCTGGACGGAGACAAGCCGGCATGATGAAGACCTTGTTCCTGCACCCGCCGTCCTATGAGGGGTTCGATGGCGGTGCCGGATCGCGCTACCAGGCGCGGCGCGAGATTCGCTCGTTCTGGTATCCGACCTGGCTCGCCCAGCCCGCCGCCCTGGTGCCCGGGAGCCGCCTCGTCGACGCGCCGCCGGCGCGGATGTCGCTCAATCAGGTGCTGCCGCTGGCGCGCGACTACGATCTTGCGGTGCTGCATACCTCGACGCCGTCCTTCGCCTCCGACATCAAGGTGGCCGAGGCGTTGCGGGACGTGAACCCGAACCTCAAAGTGGGCTTCGTCGGCGCGCGCGTCGCGGTGCAGCCGCAAGAGAGCCTGAAGGCGTCGGCCGCCGTCGATTTCGTCGCCCGCAACGAGTTCGACTTCACCGTCAAGGAGGTCGCGGAAGGCAGGCCCTTCGCCGATATCGACGGGCTGAGCTATCGCGACGCCGCGGGCGCGATCGCGCACAACCGCGACCGCGCCATTCTCGAAGACATGGACCGGCTGCCCTTCGTGACCGAAGTCTACAAGCGCGACCTCAAGATCGAGAACTATTTCATCGGCTATCTCAAGCATCCCTATGTCTCGCTCTACACCGGCCGCGGCTGCAAGTCGCGCTGCACCTTCTGCCTCTGGCCGCAGACGGTGGGCGGGCATCGCTATCGCGTGCGCAGCGTCGCGCATGTCGTCGAGGAGATCCGCCTCGCCAAGCATTATTTCCCGCAGGTGAAGGAGTTCTTCTTCGACGACGACACCTTCACCGACAATCTGCCGCGCGCCGAGGCGATCGCGCGCGAGCTTGGCAGGCTCGGCGTCGCCTGGTCGTGCAACGCCAAGGCCAACGTGCCGCGCGACACGCTCAAGGTGCTGGCCGACAACGGCTTGCGGCTGCTGCTGGTCGGCTATGAGAGCGGCAACCAGCAGATCCTGCACAACATCAAGAAGGGCATGCTGGTCGATGTGGCGCGCCGCTTCACCAGGGATTGCCACGAGCTCGGCATCACCATTCACGGCACCTTCATCCTGGGATTGCCCGGCGAGACCCAGGCGACGATCGAGGAGACGATCCGTTTCGCCAACGAGATCAATCCCCACACCATCCAGGTCTCGCTCGCCGCGCCCTATCCCGGCACCTTCCTGCATAAGCAGGCGGTGGAGAACGGCTGGTTCGACGCCGATCACGCCGATCTCGTCGACGAGCACGGCATCCAGATCGCGCCGCTGCACTACCCGCACCTCTCGCACGAGGAGATCTTCGAGTCGGTGGAACTGTTCTACAAGCGCTTCTATTTCCGCGCCGGCAAGATCGCCTCGATCGTCGGTGAGATGGTGCGCAGCCCCGAGATGATGGTGCGCCGCCTGCGCGAAGGCGTCGAGTTCTTCCAGTTCTTGCGCGAGCGGGAGATGGCGCACTGAGGCGGCGGCTGATCGTCTGCGCCGACGATTTCGGGCTCGACGCCGCCGTCAACGAAGCGGTCGGGAGAGCGAGCCGGGACGGGATTCTCACCTGTGCCAGCCTGATGGTCGGCGCGCCCGCCGCCGCCGAGGCGGTGGCGCTGGCGCGGCGCCTGCCGCGGCTGCGCGTCGGGCTTCACCTCAACCTGGTGGACGGCGCGCCGGTGCTGCCGCCGGAAAGGGTGCCCGAGCTTGTCGACCGCGCCGGGAGGTTCGACGAGAACTTGGTGCGGGCCGGTTGCCGCTTCTTCTTCAGCCCCCGCGCGCGCCGTCAGCTTGCCGCCGAGATCCGCGCGCAATTCGCCGCCTTCCGCGCCACCGGCCTCGCGCTCGATCACGTCAACGCGCATCGCCACATGCATGTCCATCCGACGGTGGCGGGGTTGGTGCTGCGCATCGGCGGCGAGTTCGGCCTCGGCGCGATGCGGGTTCCGGAGGAGCCCTTCGCGCTGTTGCGGCGCGCCGCCGCCGCCGAGGACGGCCGCCTGCGCCGGCCGCTTTACGGGCCGTGGATCGCCTTGCTGCGCCGCCGGCTGCGGCGCGCCGGGCTCGCGCTCAACGACCGGCTCTTCGGCATCGCCTGGAGCGGGGCCATGACCGAGGAGCGGATGCTTCGCCTCGTCGCGGCGCTGCCGGCGGGCGCCACCGAGCTCTACTGCCATCCCGCCGTGGCGCAGACGCCGGCGCTGCGGCGTGCGATGCCGCGCTATCGCCCGGTCGAGGAATTGGAAGCGCTGGTGAGCCCAAGGCTGCGCGCCCTGGTCGAGGCGAGCGGCATCGAGCTCATCAGCTACGCCGATCTGTCACCGGCTGCATGACCGGGCCGAGCAGTGCCGGCAGCACGAAAAGGGTGCAAAGCAACGTGTAGAACAGCGCCAGCGTCAGCAGCGTGCCCATCTCGGAGGTTCCGGGATGGTTCGACAGCGCCAGGCTGCCGAAGGCGGTGCCGGTGGTGAGCGCGCTGAACAGGATCGCCCGCGCCGTGCTCGATTGCAGGAGATCGCTGTAGCCGGAGCGCCAGCGCATGACGAAATAGATGTCGAAAGCGACGCCGACGCCGAGCAGCAGCGGCAGAGCAATGATGTTGGCGAAATTGAGCGGCAGCCCCGCCAGCACGCTCGTCGCCATGGTCAGGAGGCCGGCCAGCAACAGCGGCGCCAGCACCAGCAGCACGTCCCGGAGCCGCCGCAGCACCAGCGCCAGCAGCAGCGAGATGGCGGCAACCGCGAGGATGCCGGCGACGACGAAGGCATGGGTCACCGTCCGCGCCGATTCCTGGATGGTGACCGGCGTTCCGGAGGCATCAGGCGCGATCTGCTGGACCGCGTCCGCGAAGCGGCGCAGCACGTCGTTGTCGCGCGCATCGCCCTTGGGGAAGACCTCGACCCGCGCCCGGCCATCGGCGGCGATCCAGTCGCGCTTGAGCGAGGCTGGCAGGCTCTCGAGCGTAACCGGCGCCGCCTGCAACGAGAGGCGGAGATCCTCAAGGCGGCGGTCGATGTCCGATGCCATATTGGCCTCAAGCGCAGGCAGCGCCGACGCGCCCTGCGCCAGGACGCCGTCGAGCGCCCGGGCGAGCGCCGCCGCCGACTCGCTGCCGCGAGAGGCCACCTGCTTCACATCGGCGGCGCAGGTGGCGATCGACGCCAGCACCTCCCGGTCGTCGGGCGCCGGCATCACCCGTGCCGGCGCCAGGGTCGGCCCCAAAAGCTGCGCCGCGTCCTCGATGATGACGAGCTTCTCCTTCTGGTCGCCGGGCACGTAGCTCGCGGCGGTCACCGCCTGCGCCACTTCCGGCAGCGTCTCGAGCCGGTCGGCGAGCGCGGCGGCCGCCGCGGCCGAGGGCGTCAGGATGTCGATGGTGTAGGGCGTGGTGGTCGGATCCGACATCAGGTCGAACAGCGTCGATACCGCCTCCTCATGGGTGTTCTGCAGATGCAGCGGATTGAAGTCGAAGCGCAGATGCGGCAGCACCGCGAGGCAGGCGAGCGCCAGCACCGCGGCGACGGCCATGACCGGCCGGCGATGCACGACCAGGAAGCGATCGAGCGGCGCGGCGCGGGCGAAGCCGACCGGACGCCGCTCCCCCCTCGGCCGCAGGATGGTGAGCAAGGCCGGCAGCAGGGTCAGGTTCAGCAGCAAGGCCAGCAGCATGCCGACGCCGGCGATGAGGCCGAGCTCGGAGACGCCGGTATAATCGGTCGGCACGAAGGAGAAGAAGCCCACCGCGGCGGCGAGCGCCGCGACCGCCAGCGGGCCGCCGATGCTGGCGGCGGTGCCGCGCAACGCCGCGGTGAAGTTGTCGGCGCGGAAGCGCTCGTCGCGATAGCGCACGCTGAACTGGATGCCGAAATCGACGGCGATGCCGACGAACAGCACGGCAAACGCCACCGAGATCGGGTTGAGCGGCCCGACCGCGCCGATGGCAAAGACGCCGCAGCCGACGAGGCCGACGACAAGCGTGGTGAGGATGGCGATGAAGAGCCGCAGCGAGCGCAGCGCCAGCATCAGCCACAGGCACAACAGCCCCACCGACAGCGCCGTCGAGAAGCCGGCGCCGTTGGTCAGCGTCGAGAATTCGGCGTCTGAGAGCGCCACCGGCCCGGTGACGCGCACGCTCACGCCGTTTTGCGTGAGGCCGAGTTCGCGCGCCGCCTGATGGATCGCCGCGGTGGCGGGAGCGCCGGGCTCGATATCTTGGTAGTCGAGCTCGGGCTGGGTCAGGATGAAACGGCGCAGCTCGCGTGATTGGGGCTTGCGCCCGGTCATCATCCCCTGCCAGGAGAGCGGCTCGTGCTTGCCGGCAAGCGCCGCCGTGGTGGCTTGCGCCACGGCCGAGAGCGGGCCGTCGATATCCTTGGGCTCGATCTCGCCATGGATGACGCCCTGCGCGGCGAGATCGAGCGCGCCGAAGACGCCGCGCAGGCTCGGATCGGCGGCGAGCGTGCCGATCAGCGGCTGGGCCGCGATGAGCTGGTCGGCGACCTCCTGCACCTCTTGCGTCGACAGGAAGAGGAGGCCGTTCTTGCGGAAGAAATCGCCGCCGTCGGGCCGGCGCACGCTCTTGAAAAGCGCCTTTTCCCCGGCGAGTCGCGCGGCGAGCGCGGCGGTGGCGTCCTCCGCCTGGTCGGGAGTCTTGCCGTCGACGACGACCAGCAATAGGTCCACATTCTGCGAAAAGGCCGCCTCGAGCGCCTTTTCCTGCTGGCGCCACCGCAGGTCGGGATTGATCAGCTTGTCGATGTCGGTGTCGATGCTGAGATGGCCTGCCGCGAAATAGCCGCCGAAAATGGCGAGCGACAGCACTGCCGCGGTCACCGCCGCGGCGTTGCGCCGGCTGAGTTCGACCAGCCTGGTGATCAGCGCCAGCATGGCTCTCCCGCGCGGCGCCGCGGGTCGGCGCGGCGGGCGCCAGGGTGAAGCCTTTGGATCGAATCCGAGCGGCGATGCGCGGCCGGCGGCGGGACGGTGGCGAGCCGGCGCGGGGCGGAGAACTGCATGGGCGCCCTTTATTGAGGACGGCCCGGCCGGGCGCAAGACGGATTTGCCGGCCCGGGGCCGACCTGGTTGCTGCCGGAACGGTCGATTGACGCTGCCGGGACCGGCCTATAGCCTCACCTCTTCATCGCCGAAGAAGCGGGATAAAATCATGTCAGGGAGCAGCGCGGGGGCGATGAGCAGGGGCGGGCTCGCGATCGCCGGGGAGGTGCGCGAGCGGTGGCCCGCTTCGGTTCAGCCGGCCATTGCGGCGCGGCGCCTCGCCAAATCCTATGCCACGCGGCACGAACCGGTGGTGGCGCTCGAGACGATCGATTTCTCGGTCGCCGAGGGCGAGTTCCTTGCCGTCCTCGGCCCTTCCGGCTGCGGCAAATCGACCCTGCTGAAGATCCTCGCCGGCCTGTTGCCCGCCACCAGCGGCGAGGCGAGCCTGCGCGGCACGCCCATTGCCGGGCCGCGCCGCGACATCGGCGTGGTCTTTCAGTCGCCGGTCCTGTTCCCCTGGCGCACTGTGCTGCACAACGTGCTGTTGCCGGCCGATGTGCAGCGTCTCGGCCGCGCCGAGCACGAGCGCATCGCGCTCGATCTGCTTTCCCTGGTCGGCCTCGCGGGCTTCGAGCACCGCTATCCCTGGGAGCTTTCGGGCGGCATGCAGCAGCGCGTCGCCATCGTGCGAGCCCTGGTCCATGATCCCGCGATGCTGCTGATGGACGAGCCCTTTGGCGCGCTCGACGCGATGACGCGCGAGCAGATGAACCTGGAGCTGCAGCGCATCTGGCTGGAGCGGCGCAAGACCGTGGTGTTCATCACGCATTCCATCCCCGAGGCCGTCTTTCTCGCCGACCGCGTGCTGGTGATGACGCCGCGCCCCGGCCGCGTCGCCGAGATCCTCGCCGTCGGCCTGCCGCGGCCGCGCTCGCTCGACGTCATGAGCACGCCCGATTTCGGCGTGTTGGTGAAGCGCATTCGCGCGCATTTCAACGCCCAGGGAGGGCTCGACGCATGATCGGCCTGCGCAATGCCGTGCTGCGGCTCTGCCTCATCGCGCTGTCGCTCGCGGTCTGGGAGGCGGCGGTGCGGCTCTTCGCCGTGCCGGTATATGTCCTGCCGGCGCCCTCCGGCATCTTCGTCGCGCTCTATCGCGGCATCGTCAGCACTCTTTATGTCCAGAACCTTTGGGTGACGCTCTATGAAACGATCCTCGGCTTCATCGCCGGCACGTCGCTCGCCTTCCTGCTCGGCACCGTCGTGGCGCTGTCGCGGCGCACCGAGTACTTCCTCTACCCCTACATCATCATGTTCCAGTCGCTGCCCAAGGTGGCGTTGGCGCCGCTCATCGTCGTCTGGTTCGGGCTGGGGCTCACCTCGAAGGTGGTGAACGCGGCGCTCATCGCTTTTTTCCCGCTGATGGTCAACACCATCGTCGGGTTGCGCTCGGCGGACGAGGATCGCGTCAACCTGATGCGCTCGCTCGATGCGCGGGAATGGCAGATCTTCTGGATGCTGCGCCTGCCGGGCGCGCTGCCCTTCATCATGGCCGGGCTCGAGGTGGCGATGATCTTCGCGCTGATCGGCTCCATCGTCGCCGAATTCGTGGGCTCGCAGGCAGGGCTCGGCATGCTTGTCCAGACGCTGAATTTCAACGGTGACGTCGCCGGCGCGTTCTCGATCCTGCTGATTCTGTCCGTGCTCGGTCTGCTGCTCAACCAGATCATCGTCACGCTGCGCCGCCGCGTGCTGTTCTGGGACGCGTCGCAGAAGACGGCGGCGCATGACGCGGGCAAGGGAGTCGGCCTGTGAAGGCGGCCGGAGCCGTCGCCGCCGCCTTGGCGCTCGGTCTCGCGGCGCTGCCGGCCGCGGCCGAGACGACGCTGCGCATCGGCTGGTGCGCCAAGACGATCAGCGCCGCCGCCGCGCCCTATGCTGTCGCCGCCAAGATGGGCTGGTTCGCCGCCGCCGGGCTCAAGGTCGATCTGGTGGCGCTGCCGGGCTCGTCCGATTGCGTCAAATTCGTCGGCACCGGCGAGCTGCCTTATTCCTTGCCCTCGGTCGAGCCGCTCGGCCAGTTCCGGCCGCAAGGCATCGAGGCCAAGGTCTTCTATACCGCCTATCAGGGCTTCGTCTACGGCATCTCCGTGCCGGCCGACAGTCCGGTGAAGACCGTCGGCGATCTCAAGGGCAAGACCATTGGTGTGACCTCCATCGGCTCCGGCGCCACGCTGGTCGCCCGCGCGCTCATCGCCGAGAACGGCTTCGATCCCGACAAGGACGTCTCGATCGTCGTTGCCGGCGAGGGCGCGCAGACCGCGGCGCTGCTGCGCAGCCGCCAGATCGATGCGGCGAGTCAATTCGACACGCAGTTCACGCTGATCGAGAATGCCGGCATCGCGCTGCGCCGGCTGCCCACCCCCAGCATCGACCGGTTTCCGTCGAACGGCCTGATCGCGCTGGAGGACCGGCTGAAGAGCCATCGTGCCGAAGCGGTGGCGCTGGCGCGGGGCTATGCCAAGGGCACCATCTTCGCCATCAACAATCCCGAGGCGGCGGTGCGCATATTGTGGGAGGTCTATCCCCAGACCAAATCGACCGGCAAGGACGAGGCGACCGCGCTGCGCGACGACGTCAAGACCATCGAGGCGCGCATCGCCAACTGGAAGCTGGAGAAGGCCGGCGTCACGCGCTGGGGCGAGAGCGACGAGGCGAACTACCAGGCCTATCTCGATTTCCTGCTGAAATGGGGAGTGCTGAAGCAGCCGATCAAGGCCGGCGACGTCGTTACCAATGAGTTGCTGGCCGAGATCGACGATTTCGACCCGGCCGAGATCGCCGCCGCAGCCAAGGCCTACCGGTACGAGACGCAATGAGAATCGCGGTCTTCGGCGCCGGCGCGATCGGCGGCTATATCGCGGCGAAGCTCGCCGGTGCCGGCCACGCGGTTTCCGTCGTGGCGCGCGGTCCGCATCTGCAAGCGATGCGCGATCGCGGGCTCGTGCTCGACGATGGCGGCGCGGTGCGGACGCTGCGGCTGCGCGCCACCGACCGGGCCGAGGAGCTGGGGCCGCAGGACCTGGTCGTCATCGCCACCAAGGCGCATGCCTTGCCCGATGCCGCGCCGGCGGTCGCGTCGCTGATCGGCGCCGATACCGTGCTGCTGCCGGCGCAGAACGGCATTCCCTGGTGGTTTCCCTACCGCGCCGGCGCGCCGCTCGAGGGAAGGCCCATTGCCGCCGCCGATCCCGACGGCAGCCTGATGCGCCATCTGGACCCGGCCCGCGTCATCGGCTGCGTCGTCTATATGGCGGCGATCGTGCCGGAGCCCGGCCGCGTCCGCTTCTTCACCGGCAATCGGCTGGTGTTGGGAGAGCCGGACGGCGGCGCCTCGCAGCGGCTTGCGCGCCTTGCCGAGGTTCTGACCGCGGCCGGCATCAAGATCGAGACGACGGAGCGGATCCGCGACGCGGTCTGGATGAAGCTCTGGGGCAACGTCGCCTTCAACCCGCTGAGCGTGCTGACCGGCGCCGACATGAAGCGGATGGCGGATGATCCCGGCGTGCTGTCGGTGATACGCGCGGTGATGCGGGAATGCCAGGCGGTCGCCGATCGGCTCGGCACGCGCTTCGACATAGACGTCGATGCGCGCCTTGCCGACGCGCGCCGCCTCGGCGCCTTCAAGACCTCGATGCTGCAGGATTACGAAGCCGGCCGCCCAATCGAGCTTGCGCCGCTGGTGGGCGCGGTGATCGAGCTGGGCAGGACCGCCGGCGTCCAGACGCCGATGCTCGATGCGGTCGACGCGCTGACCCGCATGCGCGCGACGCCTCAGGCTTGATTCTGGGCCGCACAGGGCTATTCGACATCTTCGCCAACCTGATATGCGGAAGGACGATTTCGTCGGAACGGACGGCGAGCCGGCCCGTCCCATAGCGTCTCACCCGCCGACCGCGAACCGGTATTGCCGGCCATGCTTCCGGCCAAAGCGTGCGCTGCGCTCATCATAAGTGACGAGGGGACAGGCAAGCTCGATCGCCGTGGCGATCAGCAGCCGATCCGCGGGATCGCGGTGCTCCAGATGATGCAGCCGATAGCTGCGGGAAGCGGCATGGTGGCTGAGCGGCACCGCCTCGATGCCGGGACGGTCGAGAAAGCGTTCAATCCACGCCTCGACGGGAATGTCGAGGTCGATCCGTTCCGCGTCGACGAGCAACGCAATCTCCCAGGCCGTGACGGCGCTGAGAAAAATGTTACCCCCGTTCCGCCAGCACTCATCGATCAGGGCACGGGTTGAAGGAAGCAGGCGGTCGTCGCCGCTGTCGAGCCGGAGCGCGACGTGGGTGTCGAGCAGGAGGGTGGCCGTCAGCGTTCACTCTCCCGGCGGGTCGCGGCGTCGGTCTTGACGTCAAGGGCCGGCGCAGTGAGGTCCACGCCGTCGCGCACCCGCACCGATCCCTGATGCGCACCGAAGAGAGAGCCCGCCCGGGCGCTCTCCTCCAGCAAGCGTCGGACGGCCAGGGCGACCGCTTCGGTCTTGTTGCCGCCGGTCAGCTTGTTGGCGGCCTGTTCGATCAGGGCAACGACTTCCGGCCGATTGATCGTAATGACGTTGGCCATAGGGATCTCTCTATAATTACGTATGTACGTAAATGATATTTTCGCGAGAAAGGCAAGCCGGCCAACCTGTGGAGCGGGAAGCGGGCTCCTCGGCCGGGGCTCCCGGTGGAAGCTGTGCCACGTCGGGGACTGGCGTCGAGGCGCTTTCGGGAATTCAGGCTAATCCCCCGACAGCACCAGGATCTCCGTTGTTTTCGGCAGGCTGGCGCGCGACAGCATCACCCGCGCCGACGTATTGACATGGACGGGATAGCGTCCGCCGCTGCGCGCGAGGAAGTGCTGCAGCACGCTCGGCGCGAAGTAATGCATAGGCACGACCAGCGGCGGCTTGATCTGGTCGATGACTTCGATCATGTCGGCATGGCTCAGCGTGTAGGCGCCGTCGACCGGCGCCAGCAGCACGTCGATGGCCCCGAGTGCTGCGAGATGCTCTGATGTCAGCGTATGATGCAGATGGCTCAGATGCGCGATGCAGAGATCGGCGGTCTCGAAGACGAAGATCGAGTTGCCGCCGAACTCGGTGCCGGTGCCGTCGCGGATATTGGTCGGCACGTTGCGGATATGGACGTCGCCCTCGGTGAGATCGTAGTGCGGAATGCCCTCGCCGGTGTCCCAGCCGCGCAGTACGTGCCTGATGCCGGGGTCGACGAAGTCGGTGTAGTGCGTCGCATGCGCGTGGTTCATCGTCACGATGTCGGGAAGGAAAGCAGGGCGATTGACACCGTTGTAGTCGGTGACGATGCTGATCCCGCCGGGGCTTTCGATGAGGAAGCTGGCGTGGCCGAGGAAGGTCAGCGCGACCTCGCCCCCGGCGGCGGGGCGGAAGGCCGCCGGCAGGAGCGCCGGGGCGGTGCCGGCAACCGTCGCTTGGCAGCCGGCCGCAAGCGTCGGCGGCGACGCCAGGAGGCCGAGCAGGCCGACAAGCGCGCCGAGCCAGCCGCCGCCGGGAAAAAAGCGCCTCATCGTGCACCCCCCGCCGCCGATTATGCGCGCGTGGCCGGCGACGGGAAAGAAGGGTTCAGTCGGCTGAACCGGCCAACGGCGCCGCCTGGGGCCTCCGCCGCAGGGTCTCGCGGTAGAGGATATAGAGGCCGCTCGCCGCCACCACGGCGGCACCGGCGATCAGCATCGCCGTCGGCACGTCGCCCCAGAAGAGATAGCCGAGCCCCATCGACCAGATCATGGAGAGATAGCTGAAGGGCGCCGCCACCGCAGCCGGGGCGAAGCGGAAAGCCTGCGTCCACCAGTACTGGCCGATGCCCGAGCCGAGCCCGATCGCGGCGAGCAACAGCGCATCCTGCCAGTCCGGCACCGTCCAGCCGAAGGGGAGCAGCGTCAGGCTCAGCGCGGCGGTGACCAGCGCCGGATAAGTGACCAGGACGGGGCTCGGCTCGGTGAGCGTCATGCGCCGCACGGCGATGGTGACGACGGCGCCGATCGCCGCGCTTGCCAGCACCAGCAGCGCGCCGGTCGAGGCGACACCGCCGCCGAGGCCGCCGCCGGCGCGGATCATCAGCAGGACCCCGGCGAATCCCGCCAGCACCGCCATCCAGCGGTGGAGGCCGACGCGCTCGCCGAGCAGCGGGATCGACAGCAGGGTGAGGAATAGCGGCGTCGAAAAGCTGATCGCCACCACATCGGCAAGCGGCATCATGGCGAAGGCGGCGAAGATGAGCATCAACGAGATGAATTGCAGGATGCCGAGAAGAACATTCTGCTTGAGGCGCCGGGTGCGCAGCAGCAGCCGGAGACCGCCATTGCCGGCGACCAGCGCGAAGCAGGGCAGCAGCGACAAGGCGCAGCGAAAGAACACCACTTCGCCGAGCGGATAACGCGCCGCCTCCCATTTGACCAGCGCGTTGATCACCGTGAAGATGAAGACGGTGGCCAGCATGTAGAAGATGCCGACGCGGACCTCTTCGCGGCTCGGCACCGGCATGACGAAGCGCCGCGGCGGCGCCGGCTCGGCGCCGGCCGTGCCTCGTTGCGTCTCGGCAAGGAATGCTTTCGCCGGCATGGCGGCTCTCTTATACGCGCGCAGCGCTTGCAACGAAGTTAATGCCGGCGGACGATCACGGCGCCGACGCGCGCTTTGCCCGAGATGCAGCGGCGACGCCGCGGGCATTTTTTATTGCCGGAACGGACTCTCAGACCCCCAGCCGCCGCAGCAGCGTGGCGCCAAGCGACTGGCGCAGCGTCGCCATGTCGCGCCAGGGATCGCGGGCAAGTCTGGCGAGGCGGTCGGGGACGGTCTTGACGGTGAAGCGGTCGGAAGGCAGTGCCGCTTCGACCTCCGGCCAGGACAGCGGCGTCGCTACCGGCGCGCCGGGCCGGGCGCGCGGCGAATAGGGCGCAACCGCGGTCTGGCCCCGGCCGTTGCGCAGGTAGTCGATGAAGAGTCGGTGCCGGCGCGCCGATTTGGCGGCGTCGATGGTATAGCGCTGCGGCGCCCGCTCGGCGAGGATCCGGGCGATCGCGCGCGCGGCGGCGTGCAGGCGCTCCCAACCGATCAGCGGGCGGAGCGGCACCACCAGATGCAAGCCCTTGCCGCCGGTGCTCTTGGCGAAGCTCTCCAGGCCAAGCTCCTGGAGCAGCAGGCGCAGCTCCAGCGCCGCCGCGACCACGTCTTCCCAGCCGAGGCTCGGGTCGGGATCGAGATCGAAGATCAGCCGGTCCGGTCTCTCCAGCCGCTTCACCGTCGAGCCCCAGGGATGGATCTCGAGCACGCCGATCTGCACCAATGCCACGAGCCCGGCGAGATCCTCGACCACGCCATAGATGCCGCGCGCCCGCTTCTCCACGATCATGACGCCGCTGAGGCCCGGCGGGAGCCGTCCGGCAAAATGCTTCTGATAGAAGCAGGCGCCGCCTTCCCCTTCGGGACAGCGCACCAGGCTCAGCGGCCGTCCCGCCACATGCGGCAGCATCCAATCCGCCGTCTTCTGGTAATAGGCGGCGAGATCGCGCTTGGCGATGCCCTGTTCGGGATAGAGGATGCGGCTCGGATGGGTGAGCCGCACGCCGGCGACGTCGATCGGCGGCTCGTCGTCGGCGCGGCGCTTCACGCCGGTCCCGGGGCAGGGCAAGGAAAATCTTCTCGGTGGGCCATGACGCGCGCTCGTGCTGGCTCGGAAATGGCTCGAGCAGCGTCGCCAGCTTGCGCCGAGCCATCGCGGCGGGGCAACGCCCTTGCCGAAGGATTGCGGCGCGTCCGCGAAAATTCAACCGCTGGCGACAGCCGGATTTTCATTGCTCGTCGCGGCAGGTCATAGTCTCCTCGTCCGGTATCGCAACCTTCGTATGGGGACGCCGATGTCCGCTTCGAACCCCGCAACCGGGATCACCGTGGCCGCTCTTGCCGCCGCGCTCGCCGCGGGGCGCGCCACCAGCCGCGAGCTGGTGGAGGCGGCGCTGGCGCGCATCGCCGATCCCGCCGGCGAGGGCAAGCGCGTCTTCCTCAGGGTCTATGCCGAAAACGCCCGGGCCGCCGCGGACGCGCAGGACCGGCTGCGCCAGGTCGGCTACGTCGCCTCGCCGCTCGCCGGGCTGCCGGTGTCGATCAAGGATCTCTTCGACGTTGCCGGCGAAACCACGCTCGCCGGGTCGCGAGCGCTCGATGACGCGCCGCCCGCCGCGCGCGACGCGCCGGTCGTCGCCCGGCTGCGCGCCGCCGGCGCGGTGCTCATCGGCCGGACCAACATGACCGAGTTCGCCTTTTCCGGCGTCGGCATCAATCCGCATCACGGCACGCCCGGCAATCCCTATGACCGCCGGCGCATCCCTGGCGGCTCTTCCTCGGGTGCACCGGTGTCGCTCGTCGACGGCATGGCGGCGGTGGCGATCGGCACCGACACGGGCGGCTCCGTGCGCATCCCCGCCGCGCTCTGTGGCACGGTCGGCTTCAAGCCGACGCAAAAGCGCGTCCCCCGCGACGGCGCGACGCCGCTTTCGACCACGCTCGATTCGATCGGCCCGCTCGGCCTCAGCGTCGGCTGTTGCGCCTGTGCCGACGCCGTTCTGGCCGGCGAGCCGCCGGTGCCGCCGCCGGAGGCCGCGGTGGCGGGGCTGCGGCTGGGCGTGCCGCGCACGGTGGTGCTCGACGATCTCGACGGCGACGTCGCCGACGCCTTCGAGCGCGCCCTCTCCACCTTGTCGCATGCCGGCGCGCGGCTGACCGACCTGCCGCTTGCCGAGCTTGGCGAGTATGCGGCGATCAACGCCAAGGGCGGCTTCTCGCATTCCGAGGCCTATGCCTGGCATGCCGGGCTCATCGCCCGGCGCGGCGCCGAATACGACCCGCGCGTGCGCCAGCGCATCGAGCGCGGCCGCGAGATGAGTGCCGCCGACTATATCAGGCTCGGCTGGCAGCGGGCCGATTTCATCGCCCGCGTCGAAGCGCGCACGGCGGAGTTCGACGCGCTCGTCACGCCCACTCTGCCGCTGGTCGCGCCGGAGATCGCCGCCTTCGCCAGGGACGAGGATTTTTGGCGGCTCAACGCACGCCTTCTGCGCAACCCCTCGCTCGTCAACTTTCTCGATCGCTGCGCATTGACGCTGCCGATCCATCCGCCGGGGACGGCGCCGGTCGGGTTGATGCTGGTCGGCCGCCATGGCGAGGATCGCCGCCTGCTGTCGCTGGCGCTCGGCATCGAGGCGGCGATCGAGGCCGACCGCTGGCGCTGAGGCGCCTAGCCGGCGTTTTCGCCGTCGAGCCGGACCATCTTGTCGCGCAGCCGACGCTGCAGGCTTGCCAGCACCTCGGCCAGCGCCTTGCCGGTGCTGAGCTGTTGCCGGCCGCCGAGCAAGGCGAAATCGCCTTGGCGGCCCAAGCCGGGCGCCGTCTTGATCACGGTATAAAGCGCGCCTTCCTGGGTGTGGCGAAAGACCGAGAACACCGCCGCGCCCTCCCGGTGGTCTATGGCATAGTCGCGCCACGCGCCACGCGCCACCTGGCGGCTGTAGAGAGAGAGGAGCTGGTTCAGCTCGGGGCGAGAGAAGAAAACCGTCCTCTGTCTGCGCCGGTAGTCGCTCAGACGGAAGAGTGTCGCCATCGGTCGCTGCTGCGGAGGATCGTCATCGGGTTGCCACAAACAGCAGTTTTCCTCATTTCCAAGCCGAGGTCCAGCGGCAAGGCGGTTTGCCTCGTTGCGGGCAAGGAGCTATGGTGACGCCCGCCCGGCGGGGCTTGGAGAGGGCTTGTGAGCGATATCTTCCAGGAAGTCGATGAGGAGCTGAGGCGCGAGAACTTTGCCAAGCTGTGGGCGCGCTACGGCAAATACGTCATCGCGTTCGCCGTGCTCCTCGTGCTCGCCACCGCTGGCGTCACCCAATGGCGCCAATACCAGCTCCATCAGCGAGAGGCGGAAGGGGCGCGCTATGTTGCGGCGATGAACCTTGCCCGCCAGGGCAAGGAGCAGGATGCCATCGCCGCCTTTGCCGCGATCGCCCGTCAGGCGGGCGGCGGCCATGCCGCGCTCGCGCGGTTCGAAGATGCCGCGCTCAAGGCGCGTAGCGGCGACATCGACGGCACCGTCGCCGCCTATACGGCAATCGCCGCCGACGATTCGATCGATCCCGTCTACCGCGACGTGGCGACGCTGCTGGCGGCGCAATACGCTCTCAAGAGCGGCGACCCCAAGGCGATCATCGCCAAGCTGGCGCCCTTGACCTCGGCGGATAGTCCCTGGCGCCCCTCGGCGCTGGAGCTTACCGCGCTGGCCGAGATCAAATCCGGCGACCGGCCGGCGGCGCGCGCCACCTATCAACGTATCGCCGACGACCTCGCGGCGCCGCAGGGCCTGCGCGCGCGCGCCGCGGAGATGCTGACGGCGCTGGCGGAGTGAGCGGAGAGCGGCATTGGCGGTGAAGCGCGTCTTGGCCCGGGCGGGGCTGCTGGCGCTGGCGCTGGCGCTGGCGGGCTGCGACACGGTCGGCGGCTGGTTCGAGGACATATTCTCCGACAGCGCCAAGCAGAAGCTCAAGGGGACGCGCGTCTCGGTGTTGACGCTGGATCGCAGCCTCGAGCCGGACCCGGCGCTCGCCAAGCTCGAAGTGCGCCTGCCGCGTCCGGTGATGAACGTCGATTGGCCGCAGGCCGGCGGCACTCCCACGCATGCCATGCAGCATCCCGCGCTCGACGGCGCGCTGCGCAAGTCCTGGTCCAGCAGCATCGGCGATGGCGGGTCGCGCTACGGCGCGGTGCTGTCGCAGCCGGTGGTCGAGGGCGGGCGGGTCTTCGCGCTCGACGCCCGCGACATCGTCATCGCGCTCGACGCCAAGAGTGGGGACGAGGCGTGGCGCAACGACGTGAAGCCCCGGACGGAGCTCGCCCACGCTTATGGCGGCGGCGTGGCGGCGGCCGGCAACCGGGTCTATGTCACCACCGGCTATGCCCAGGTGCTGGCGCTCGACGCCGCCACCGGCAAGGAGATCTGGCGCCAGCAGGTCGCCGCGCCGGTGCGCGGCGCGCCGACGGTGGCCGATGGCCGCGTCTTCGCCGTGACCGTCGAAAACGAGCTCGAGGTCCTGTCGGCCGATGACGGCCATCGCCTGTGGACGCATAACGGCATCCCCGAGACGGCCGGCCTGCTGGGTGCGGCGAGTCCGGCGGTCGAAGGCGATATCGTCGTCGTGCCGTATAGTTCCGGCGAGATCTTCGCGTTGCGTGTCGAGAACGGCCGGCCGCTCTGGACCGACAATCTCGCCACCGCTCGGCCGCTCGGCGCGCTCTCGACGATCGCCGACATCCGCGGCCGCCCGGTGATCGATCGCGGCCGCGTCTATGCCGTGAGCCATAGCGGCCGCATGGTGGCGATCGACCTGCGCACCGGCAACCGCGTCTGGGAGCAGGATATCGGCGGCACGCATGGGCCGTGGATTGCCGGCGACTACATCTACGTGCTGTCCAACGACATCGATCTCATGTGCTTGACGCGCGAGGACGGCCGCGTGCGCTGGCTGGCCGAGCTGCCGCGCTACGAAAAGCCGGAAAAGAAGAAAGATCCCATCACCTGGGCCGGCCCGGTGCTGGCGGGAGACCGGCTCATCGTCGTCGCCTCGACCGGCGATGCGATCTCGCTCTCGCCCTATACCGGCCGGGCGCTGGGGCGCGTCGAGTTTCCCGACGGCGTGTTTCTCGATCCGATCGTCGCCGACGACATGCTCTTCGTGCTGACGGACGAGGCCGACCTCATCGCGCTCAAGTGACCGCGCCGGAGGGGCGGTGGCACTGACGGTCGCCATCATCGGCCGGCCCAACACCGGCAAATCGACGCTGTTCAACCGGCTGGTCGGCCACCGTCTGGCGCTGGTCGACGATGCGCCCGGCGTCACTCGCGATTGGCGCGAGGGCGAGGCCGTGCTGGGCGATTTGCGCTTGCGCGTCATCGACACGGCCGGCCTCGACGAGGCCGAGCCCGGCAGTCTCGGCGCGCGCATGCAGGAGCAGACGGCGCGCGCGCTCGAGCGCGCCGACGTGGCGCTGCTGCTGATCGACGCGCGCGCCGGCATCACGCCGCTCGACCGCCATTTCGCCGACCGCCTGCGCCGCGGCAAGACGCCGGTGGTGCTGGTGGCAAACAAATCCGAGGGGCGCGGCGGCGCCGGCGGCGTTTTCGAGGCGTTCGCGCTGGGGCTCGGCGAGCCCGTCGCGATCTCGGCCGAGCATGGCGAGGGCATGGCCGACCTCTATGCCGCGCTCGTTCCTTTCGCCGACCGGCGGGCAGAGGGCGCGGCGGCGCCCGAGGGCGAGGGCGAGCGGCCGCTGCAGCTCGCGGTCATCGGCCGGCCCAATGTCGGCAAGTCGACCCTGGTCAACCGCCTGCTCGGCGAAGAGCGCGTGCTCACCGGCCCCGAGTCGGGGATCACCCGCGACGCCATCGCCACCGCCTGGCAATGGCACGGCCGCGCGGTGCGGCTCATCGACACCGCCGGGCTGCGGCGCCGGCCCAAGGTCGAGGAGAAGCTCGAGAAGCTCTCCGTCGCCGACACGCTGCGCGCCATCCGCTTTGCCGAGGTGGTGGTGCTGGTGGTGGACGGGACACAGGGGCTCGAGAAGCAGGATCTCGCGATCGCCGAGATGGTCGAGGACGAAGGGCGCGCGCTCGTGCTCGCGGTCAACAAATGGGATCTGGTCGCGGACAAGCCGGCGGCGCTGCGGCGGCTCAGGGATCGGCTCGAGACCTCGCTGCCGCAGCTCGCGGGGCTCCGCCCGCTGATGCTCTCGGCCTTGAGCGGCGCGGGGCTTGCCAAGCTCATGCCGGCGGTGATCGAGGCCCATGCGGCCTGGAACCGGCGCATCGCGACGCCGCGCCTCAACCGCTGGCTCGCCCGCGTGCAGCAGCGCCATCCGCCGCCGCTGGTCTCCGGCCGCCGCCTCAAGCTGCGCTACATGGCGCAGGCGAACATCCGCCCGCCGACCTTCGCGCTCTTCGCCTCGAAGCCGGGCAAGCTGCCGGACGCCTACCGGCGCTATCTCGTCAACCTCCTGCGCGAGGAGTTCGACCTGCCGGGCGTGCCCATCCGCGTGATGCTGCGCAAGGGGGAGAACCCTTACGCGGAAACCAGGAAATAGCTCCGGAGCATCGACGGAGCAGGCGTTGCGATCTTGGTCCCGACCATCCTGGTCTGCAGCGGTGACGCGCCGGGTACGGCGGAAATCCTGATTTGCCGTTCTCTACGTGGGTGCGATCCAAGGAAAATTGGCAACGGTGCGCTCCTTTCATGCGCGTCAAGCGCTTGCCCGTTGCCATTTTCACCTGGTTCTGGCGATCGTCGACCGTGCGCCGTCGTTCGGCGAAATGATCCGGCCCCTCCTGTTGGGTTGAGCCGCTAATCCGTCACTGACAGTTTCTTTTCTGAAGGAACCCAAGCGTCTCGCTTTTGGCGGGCTTCGAGATCGCGCCCTCGATGCTGTCACCGAATAATCGAAGGCAGAGGACAGGATCTTCACGACGTAACTGGTCGAAGAAACGGATCGCCGCCTCGATCTCGAGGCGCCAGAACGGACAGTGTTGCTCCTGGGGTTTTCGCTTGTCCGGACCATATACGACGGAATCGGCGTAGCATCCGCCGCCGCATAAATACCGCGCCCAACAGGCGCGACATACAGGCCGGCTGTCCACGTCGGCAGCTTCCGTCCCCAGGAAACTTTGCCGCTTCCCGTCATCGACGCCCTGCCACACGTCGCCCAGGTGATATGCTTCTAGACCGAGATGGCGAAAGCACGGATAGACTTGGCCATTCGACGCAACGCCCAAATAGCTGCCGGCAACGCCGCAGAAGCGAGTAATTGGCTCGGGAATCATCAGGCGGCGTATCACCTTGGTGATCGGCTGGAAATCGACAGGCCGCCGACCGGCTCGCAGATCGGCGGCCATTTCATTGCAGATAGCCTGCAGATCGGCGCGGAAGGCTGACAGTTCGGTGTGCCTGAGATTGATATCGCGGGTGCCATCCGCGCCGACTTTGATGACATGAAAATGACGGATGTCGAGTCCTCTCGCCCATGTCCACACCTCAGCCAGCCGCGTGCCGCCGCAGATGACCGAGTTCACGGTGACGCGGTCGGGCATATGCTTCAAGAGAAGTCGCAGCCCGCGCTCGACCGCAGGATACGACGCCTGTCCGCCGCGCATCGGCCGGAACTGGTCGTGCAGGGCGGCCGGCCCGTCGCAGCTTACGCGCACGCTGAAAGGATTGTCCCGCAAGAACGTCGCGATCTCGTCGGTAACGAGCGTCGCATTCGTCGTCAGATCGTAGACGATCGCCTTCTTCGTGGCGGCCGCTCGCTTATTCGCTGCTGAGACGATTTTCCGCAGCAGATCAAACCGGATCAACGGCTCGCCGGATCCGAAATGCAGCGAGATTCGCGCGGCGTTGGCCGCCTTTGCGAATGCAAAGTCGACGGCAGCGGTTGCCGTCGCGTCCGACATCGGTCCGATTCGTGATCCAATCGCATCCTCGAAGCAATATGTGCAGCCCATGTTGCAATTGCCCGAGAGATCGAGCGACAGATCCGTGAGGTTGGGCACCGGGGGAAGCTCTCCCTGACCCCAGCCGTAATGAGGTTCATGGGTCAGGAGATCCTTGGCGATGAGCCAGTCGCCGAGAGACGAGTCGCAGGTGGTTGTATCCACCCCGGAGGCAAGGCGCGCTTGAAATTCCGGCGGCACCTCGATGATGAAGGTCCGCTCAAGATCGTAGATCAGTCGGCAGAAACCGTCGGGATCCACGAGAGGATGAGCCGCGCGCATGCGGCGAGCCCGTTGCGGCGTCTCTAGCGGTTGCCGAACCGTCATCCTTCGGCTGTCTCCTCGCGAACCCGTCTTGCCGCCGCCTCCGTCGGCATCAGCTCTTCGGGGTCGGCGAGCTCGCCATTGGCCCACCGCACTACTTTAGGCGAGACAAGACCCAGCAACAGCAGCGGATCGGTGTCCGCGAAGTGCTGAAAAATGGCGATCGCCGCCTCGCTCTCGGCGCGCAGCGAGCGGCAGTCCTCATGGCCGAAGCGGTCGACCATCGCCGAACAGCCGCCGCCGCAGAGATGGCGCGTCCAGCAGGTGCGGCAGTCCTTCTGATTCTCCGGGGAAAACTTGGCGCGAAACGCTTGCTGCTTCGCGCGATCAAGGCCATGAGCGATGTCGCCGAGCTTCGATTGCGGGCGGCCCACGTGAAGAGCGCAAGGATATATCTCGCCATTGGACGAGATCCCGAACATGCGATCGCCCGCCGGGCAGAAGAAATTGCGCCGCGTGCGCGTGTAGACCTGCAGGATCTTGGAGGACAGGCGGAAGTCCATAGGCTTTCGGCCACGACGCAGATAACTGATGTAGTGATCGATCAAGCCGTCGATGTCGCGGATATAGTCGTCGTGGTCGGCGCCTTCGAGCGCGAGCGCCTCGCCCTTGCGAAGCCTGACCCGCTCGGCCTTGCATTGCCGCGCGCCGTGGCTCTCGAGCTGCTTCAAGGCCTCGCGCAGCGGCAAGCCCTGTCTGATGACCGAGCTGCCGATGAGGTGTACCCCGGGCTTGGAGCGAAGATAGTCGAGATTGCGCTCGACATCGGCGTAGCTGCCGCCGCCTCCGATATACGTCCTTAGCTCGTCGTGACGCTCCTTGTCGCCATCGATCGAGAAGTAGACGGTGAACTGGTGCCGATCCATGAAATCGGCGATGTCACGCGTCAGCAACGTGCCATTGGTCGTAATGTGGTAATCGGTATATGTCTGCGTCCGGGCCGCCATGGTTTCCGCCGATGCGACGACCTTCTCTATCGTCTTGAAGTTCATCAGCGGCTCGCCGCCATAGAAATGGTAACCGTAGGTGGCAAAACCGGGAAAGTTCTCGAAGATCCTGCCGACAAGCTGTTCAGCCGTCTCCTCTTGCATGCGCGGGATGGGCTTTTCCGCGTAGTCGAAATGGCCCTTGTTCACATAACAGTAAGGGCAAGTCAGGTTGCAGCGTTGCGAGACGTTCACCATGAACGTTGCATAGCTTGTCGGCTGGCCGAGCTTCGCGACGATATCGGTCTGATCGGGGAGCAAGAGAAAGCGTGCGTCGATCAGTGCTGCAACCCGACGCCTGACTTCTGCCGTCGCGAACCCTCGCTTGACCGCCTGTGCGACGAGCTCGGCGCGCGCGATCGGTGAAGCGGCCGCCTCCAGGATGACGCCATCAGCGCGACACGACCGCATGACGCGCAAACCGTTAACGTCGAAAAGCAGCCACTTTCTGCGCGCGATAAAATGGTGATGCTCGACGGCACGGTAGATGTCGGATGAACTGAGCTTGCGCACCGGCATAGTTCCCGCTCGAAATGGCGTGGCAGCCGCAAAGGGCGGTACCGCGATTGGAACGGAACATCGGCTGGCGACACGATGTTCCCCGGATGTAAAGTGCGACTAAGCGAGGCCTCCGCAGCCGCCGCCGCCGCCGCACAGCACCTCGCCAGCTAAGCTTGTGACCATGCCCTCGAGTGAAGGGATCATTTTCTTGATGCGCTTGAGCGCGGCGGCATCAGCCTTGCTCAACTCCTCTCCGAAAACCTTTTCCGGATTGCTGAAGAGCTGCTTGCGGAACTCGGGATCGACGGCCGCCCGTGCCACGATATGGCGCCGAAGATCCTGGCCCTTGCGTGACCTCGACCTGCTGCTCGCGCCTCTTGGTTTGGCCATATGCTGTCCCCCGTCGTTTGTCGGCTTGGTAGACCAGACTGCACGTGCCACGAGTAATATATACGATCCATCTATTTTTAGAAGAAAAAAATCACAATATAGAAGCAAAATGATTGTCGCCTCTTTGTTGTTGGATTGTGGTCTCGCGAAGCATATCGGGGAACCGTTCGAAGCTCTTTCATAGAGCGCCACCTGTCCGGCGGGTCCGCTCGGGCACTTCCGCGACCTTCTGCAACGGCTGATGCGGGACGGGCCTCAGGGGGAGCGATATTTGCGCATTCCCGGCTGTGTCGGCAGGGCCGCCTTGCTCGCGGCACAGGCGCCGCAATAGGGCACGGCCCCTCGCCCGGCGGCGCAGGTGGTGAGAAGCGCGCGGCCCGCTTCAGACAGCCGCAGCAACGGGTGAGCGAGCGGATGAGGCGCCAATTGGCGGTGAGATTGGTAGCGATCACCTCGTCCCAGGTGGCGGGCGCGACATGCCCAAGCGGCGAGAGCGAGCCCGGCACGCCGGTAATTCTGACAAGCTGTCATGGTGCCGCTGCTCCCCTCCAAAAAAACGCCCCGCAAGCGCGGGGCGTTTCACCAAAGACAAGAAGGTTCGACGAAGAGCTTCGGCTATTGCTGCACCTCGGCAGTGACGATCGGCTGCCAGATATCGCAGAAATGCTCCTGCCGGAAAGTGAAGAAGGGCTGCGGCACCGCCGGTGCCGGAACCAGCGCCTGGACCGCTTGGATGGCGTTGAAGGGCGCCCAAAGCGGCACGAGGCGAGGCAGGTTCGGATCGCCGCTGCGCACGAAATTCGCCCAGTAGGTCTTCATGTCGTTGGCGAGCACCTGCTCGTCGGCGCTGAGCGGCGTGCCGAAGTTGAACAGGAACTGCAGTTCCGCGGCATGCTCCGATGCGCTCGGGAAGCCGTAGACGTCGTTGGGCGGCTTGACGGCATTGCCGAAACCGGCCACCGGCGGCGCGTTGGGATCGTTGAACTCATAGCCGAAGACCGGCACGAACTGCGACAGGTCGATGTTCGAATCGGAGCCGTTGCAGGCGAAGATGACGTCGGTGAAGATCTGAGCGAGCGCCTCGTCGGCGCTGGGCGCGTTGCTCGGCAGGAAGGGATCCGGGAAGTCGGCGAGCGGATAGGTGGCCGCAAGCAGATCGTCGAAGCTTGCCGTGTTCAGGGCCGCGGGGAAGCCAAAAAGGCCGAGATAGAAATTGATCTCTTCCACATAGGTGCAGGGCGCCGGCGTCTTGGAGCAGAGCGTGTTGGCGTTGGCCAAGGCGAAATTCGCCGGGCCGCCGGCGGCGATCACATTGGCCGGGCTGCTGAGGAAGGGGAACTCCAGCGGCTCGAACAGCCGGCCTTCATTGGCGTTCGTGCCCTGAAGCACGGGGACGCGGTTGAACTGGCCGCTCGAGAGGGCGGGCTGCAGCGCCTGCGGCAGGACCCGCGTGCCGAAATCGGGCGAGATCCCGTTGGCCCCGAACACCGCGACCTGGGCGGCGAGGATGTTCGCGACGGATTGGCTGCGCAGGCAGGCCGCATCCGAAGGCGGCGTGCAGCCGAGCGCGGCGTCGAAGGCACTGCCGAACAGCGCCTCATAGGTCGCCTGCGAGGGCAGGTCGTGCAGCATATAGGCGCCGCTCTCGATGATCGCCTGCCGGAAGAGACCGCGTCCCGTTGTGGTCGAGACGAGATTGCTCGTCGTGCTGAGTCCGCCCGCGGACTCGCCGCCGATCGTCACCTTCGCGGGATCGCCGCCGAAGGCGGTGATGTTGCGCTGCACCCATTGCATCGCGAATTGCTGGTCCATCAGCCCGTAATTGCCCGCATCGCCGATATTCTCAAACGCGCTCGGGGTCTGCGCGAGCAATCCGGGCTCGACCAGCCAGCCGAGCGCGCCGAGACGATAGTTGATCGTTACGACGATGATGTTGTTCTCGGCCGCCATCACCGACGGGTCGTATTGCGCGCCGGTACCGCTGACCAGCGCGCCGCCATGGATCCAGAGCATGACCGGCAAGTTCGCATTCGGCTCAGCGGTCGCCGGAACGTAGACGTTCAGGAACAGGCAATCCTCTGATTGCGGCAGCGGCGCGGTGCTGCCCGCCTGGGGGCAGGCTGGGCCGGGGACGGCCGCGACCGTGGGACCGGCGGGCGAGATCGGCGGCTGCGGCGGGGTCCAGCGCAGATTTCCCACCGG
>DASPSJ010000019.1:0-15765 GCA_035623985.1 Allostellaceae bacterium
TCGAGACCGGACATTTCGCCACGCTCTGGCGTGCGCTTGCCGGGAGGCTCGGCCTTGCGGTCGAGTTCGTGCCGGGCGATTGGCGCCACGGCGTGCCGCCGGAAGAGGTCGAGCGCCGGCTTGCCGCCGACAAGGCGCAGGCGATCAAGGCGGTGATGGCGGTGCATAACGAGACCTCGACCGGGGTGGCGAGCCGCGTCCGCGCGGTGCGCCAGGCGATCGACCGCGCCCGCCATCCGGCGCTGCTGCTGGTCGACACCATCTCCTCGCTCGCCTCGACCGACTACCGCCATGACGCATGGGGGGTCGACGTCACCATCGGCGGCTCGCAGAAAGGCCTGATGCTGCCGCCGGGCCTGTCCTTCAACGCCATCTCGGCCAAGGCGCTCGCGGCGAGCAAGACGGCGACATTGCCGCGCGCCTATTGGGACTGGCTGGCGATGATCGCCGCCGGCGAGACGGGCTTCTTCCCTTTCACCCCCGCCACCAATCTGCTCTTCGGCCTCCATGAGGCGATCGCCATGCTGGAGGAGGAAGGCCTCGCCAATGTCTTCGCCCGCCACGACCGGCTCGCCGAGGCGACGCGGCGCGCGGTCGCCGGCTGGGGGCTCGAGATCCTCGCCGCCGATCCCGCGGAGTATTCGAGCTCGCTCACCGCGGTGATGGTGCCGGAGGGCCACAACGCGGACGCGGTGCGCCAAGCGGCGCTCGAGCGCTTCGACCTGTCGCTCGGCACCGGCCTCGGCAAGGTCACGGGCAAGGTGTTCCGCATCGGCCATCTCGGCTGGTTCAACGAGCTGATGCTGATGGGCACGCTCGCCGGGGTCGAGATGTCGCTGGCGCTCGCCGGCGTGCCGCACCGCAAAGGCGGCGTCGCCGCCGCCATGGACCATCTCGCCGGCAATCGGCGCTAGGAGGAATGCCGCAGACAGCGCGCGGGATCGCCCCCACCTCACCCCGCAACCCGGCCGACGGCTCTGCCGTCGGCCCCACTTGGGTTCGATCGCGAAGCGATCGAACGGGTTGCGCCTCTCCGCCCCCCCGGGGCGGAGAGGGAGAGAGCCACGGAGCGGCCGGGATGGGTCATGGACGTGCGATAATCAATACCAGGACCAACCGGCAAAATCGATTTCGGGGATGGCTATGCGCAAATCGGGCTATGTGGCGACGAGCATGGTGCTGTTCCTGCTCTGCCTCATGTACATGATCACCTATGTCGACCGGGTCAACATCTCGACCGCGGCGATCGTCTTCAAGGGCGAGCTGAAGCTCAGCAACGCCGATTACGGCGCGATCTTCGCCGCCTTCGGCTGGAGCTACGCCGCCTTCCAGATCATCGGCGGCTTCATCGGCGACCGCTTCGGCCCGCGGCTGACCTTGGGCGTGTGCGGCGCGATCTGGGCGATATCGACGATCTGCACCGGGCTCGCCAACGGCTTCTGGGGGCTGATCCTGGCGCGGTTCGCGCTGGGCCTGGGCGAAGGCGCCACCTTCCCGACGGCGACGCGCGCCATGTCGAGCTGGGTGCGCGCCGGCTGGCGCGGCTTCGCCCAAGGCGTCACCCACACCTTCGCGCGGTTCGGCAACGCGGTGGCGCCGCCGATCGTCGCGGCGCTCACCGCTTTCTATTCCTGGCGCGCCTCCTTCGTCGTGCTCGGCGTCGTCAGCCTGGCCTGGGTCGTCGCCTGGACCCTCTATTTCCGCGACAAGCCCGCCGACCACCGCGGCATCAGCGAGCCGGAGCTGGCCAGCCTGCCGCCCTATCGCGGCGGCGGCGAGGAGATCGCCGTTCCCTGGCGCCGGCTGGTGCCGCGGATGATGCCGACCACCATCGTCTATTTCTGCTATGGCTGGACGCTTTGGCTTTACCTGAGCTGGATACCGCTCTACCTGCAGCACAGCCACAACCTCAACCTCAAGACCTCGGCGCTGTTCGCCAGCGCCGTGCTGCTGGCCGGCGTGGTCGGCGACACGGTCGGCGGCGTGGTCAGCGACCGCGTCTTCCGCCTCACCGGCAGCCTCGCCAGGGCGCGGCGCAATGTCATCGTCGGCAGCCTCTTGGGATCGCTGGCCTGCCTTGCGCCGGTCTTCCTCGTCCAGGACATCGGCGTGCTGGCGCTGTGCCTGGGCGCGGCGTTCTTCTGCCTCGAGCTTACCATCGGCCCGATCTGGTCGGTGCCGATGGACATCGCGCCCAAGCATGCGGGCACGGCAAGCGGCATCATGAACACGGGCTCGGCGGTGGCGGCGATCGCCTCGCCCTGGCTTTTCGGCGTCGTCATCGACGCCACCGGCGATTGGAACCTGCCCTTTGCCGGCTCGATCGCGCTGCTGCTGGCGGGCGCCGTGCTCGCCTTCTGGATGCGACCGGAGCGGTCGATCGAGGACAAGGCGCCGGATGCCGTCGCGCCCTCGCCCGCCCGCGCGACATAAGGCGCCCGGCATCGCACCCGCCCGCCACGACCGCGGCAAAAGCGGCCTTGCGCGACAAGGGGGTCCGGGCTAAGCCCGCGCCGTCCCAGACGGGGGGAGCACGAATCGCATGAGCGCGCGCACCGGCAGGCATTTTCTGCAGATTCCCGGTCCAACCAACCTCCCGGACCGGATTCTGCGCGCCATCGACCAGCCGACGATCGATCATCGCGGCCCGGACTTCGCCGCCCTCGCCAAATCCGTCATCGCCGGCGCAAAGCGCCTGTTCCGCACCAAGGGAGCGCTGGCGGTGTTCCCCAGCTCCGGCACCGGCGCCTGGGAGGCGGCGTTAACCAACACGCTTTCGCCCGGCGACACGGTGCTCGCCTTCGAGACCGGGCAGTTCGCGGCGCTGTGGCGCGTCATGGCGGCGCGGCTCGGGCTCCAGGTCGAACTGGTGGCAACCGATTGGCGCCATCCGGTCGAGGCCGCCGAGGTCGAGGCGCGGCTTGCCGCCGACAAGGCGCATGCCATCAAGGCGGTGATGGTCGTCCATAACGAGACCTCGACCGGCGTCGCCAGCGACGTTGCGGCGATCCGCCGCGCCATCGACCGGGCGCGCCATCCGGCGCTCTATCTGGTCGATGCCATCTCCTCGCTCGGCGCCATGGAGCTGCGCCATGACGACTGGGGCATCGACGTCACCATCGCGGGCGCGCAGAAAGGGCTGATGCTGCCGCCGGGGCTGGGCTTCAACGCCATCTCCGACAAGGCACTGGCGGCAAGCCGGACGGCGAGGCTGCCGCGCGCCTATTGGGATTGGCAGCCGATGATCGCCGCGGCCGAGACCGGCTTCTTTCCCTTCACGCCGGCCACCAACCTGCTGTTCGGCCTCAAGGAGGCGGTGGCCATGCTCGAGGAGGAAGGGCTCGACAACGTGGCCGCGCGTCACGACCGGCTTGCCGAGGCGACGCGGCGCGCGGTTGCCGCCTGGGGACTCGAGCCGCTTTGCGCCGTCGCCAAGGCGCATTCGAGCGCGCTGACCGCCGTGCTGCTGCCGGCGGGGCACGACGCCGACGCCTTCCGCCGCGTCGTGCTCGAGCGCTTCGACATGTCGCTGGGCGCCGGGCTCGGCAAGGTCGCCGGCAAGGTCTTCCGCATCGGCCATCTCGGCTGGTTCAACGAGCTGATGCTGATGGCAACCTTGGCCGGGGTGGAGATGGGGCTCGCCGCCGCGGGCGTCCCGCATCGCAAGGGCGGCGTCGGCGCGGCGATGGACTATCTCGCCGGCAATGCCGGCGCAGTCCAGGCGCAAGCGGCGGCAGGATGACCGCGAGCGGCGGCGATCTGGTCCGCCGGCTGATCGAGGCGCGTCGCGGCGGCACCCACATCGCGAGCCTGCCGCCCGGCTGCGTGCCGGCCGACGCCGCCGCGGCCTATGCCGTGCAGGAGGCGGTGGCGGCCACGCTCGGGCGGATCGTCGGCTGGAAGGTGGGCGCAGGCCCCGGCGACGTGCTCGAATGCGCGCCGCTCTTGGCCGATCTCGTCGCGGAGTCTCCGGCGCGCTTTGCCGCGGCGCGGTTTCCCCTGGGCGGCATCGAAGGCGAGCTTGCCTTTCGCTTCGGCCGGGATCTGCCGGCGCGCGCGCAGCCCTATGACGCGGAAGAGGTATGGCAGGCGATCGACACGCTCCATCCCGCGATCGAGCTGATCGAGTCGCGCTTCGTCGATTTCCGCGCCCACGACCGGCTGGTGCTGCTGGCCGACAACCTGGCCAACGGCGCCTTTTGCCATGGCCCAGGGGTCAGGGACTGGCGCCACGTCGATTTCCTGGCGCAGCCCGCCAGCCTCGTCATCGACGGCGCGGAGGTCGCGTGCGCCATGGGCGGCAACGCCGCGGGCCATCCCAAGCGCCTGCTCGCCTGGCTCGCCAATCACTGCGCACGGCGCGGCCGCGCGCTCGCCGCCGGCGACGTCGTCACCACCGGCTCGCATACCGGATTGGTCTTCGCCAAGCCCGGCGCCACGGCCACGGTGCGGTTTGCCGGCGTGGGCGAGGCGCGCCTGACGCTGACGGCGTGAGCCAAGGCGGCAGCCGGCGGGCTTCCGGCGAAATAACAAATGCCCAACGAGTCCCGATCGCAGTACAATCATGGCCCAGGCGCCCCGCCGCCGCCCGCCGCCGATACGCCGGGATCGGCGCCGACGCCGGGGAAACGTATTCGCGGACCAGCGCTTGAGACGCCAGACCGTAGCGATCGTCGACGACAGGATCACCAACCTCAAGATCCTCGAACGTCTCGCCGCGTCGCTCGACGAGCGCGTCGAGGTTCGGACCTTCGACCATCCGCGACGCGCGCTCGACGACGCCGCGGTCCGGCCGCCGGACCTCGTCATCACCGAGTTCAAGATGCCCGAGATCGACGGCGCCGACTTCATCCAGCGCCTGCGCGCGCTGCCGTCTTGCGCCGAGGTGCCGGTGCTGGTGATCACCGCCCATGAGGAGCGCGACCTGCGCCATGAGGCGCTCGAGGCGGGCGCCACCGACTTCCTGCTGAGCCCGGTCGACCATCGCGAATTCCGCGTCCGCGCGCGCAACCTGTTGACGCTGCGCCGCCAGCACTTGCTGCTCAAGGAGCGCGCCGGCGCGCGCGAGGAGCACATCGCCATCGAGGAGCGGCACCGGCGCGACGCGCTGCGCCACAGCCACGAGCTGCTGATGCGCGTCATCGACGCCGTGCCGGTGCTGGTGAGCGCCACCGACCGCGAGGGGCGCTACGTCTTCGTCAACGACTTCTACGCCCGGCATATCGGCCGCCCGGTGGCGGCGACCGTCGGGCTGACGCCGGCGGCGGTGAACGACGCGCCCGAGACGCGCGCGGCGATGGAGCGCGACCGGCGCATCGTCGCCGGGCTCGACCCGCCGGGCTCGTTCGAAGAGACGATCGTGCTTCCTTCGGGCGAGACCCGCGTGCTGCTCACCACCAAGGCGCTGCTGCGCGACCGCGACGAGCGGCCGTCGCTGGTGGTCACCGCCTCGCTCGACATCACCGACCGCAAGGAGGCGGAGCTCGCCCTCGTCGCGGCCAAGGAGGAAGCCGAGCTGGCGAGCCGCAGCAAGACCGAGTTCCTCGCCAATATGAGCCACGAGCTGCGCACCCCGCTCAACGCCATCATCGGCTTCTCGCAAGTGATGGCGGAGGAGGTATTGGGGCCGCTCGGCAGCCAGCGCTATGCCGGCTACGCCCGCGACATCGCCTCCTCGGCGCAGCACCTCCTGGGCATCATCAGCGACATCCTCGACGTCTCCAAGCTCGAGGCCGGCAAGATCGAGATCGACGACGACGAGGTCGAGATCAGCCAAATGACGCGCGACGTGCTCCATCTCGTCGTCGAGCGCGCCCGCTCGCTCGACATCGCCATCGACGTCGACATGCCAGCGGACCTGCCGCGACTCAGGGCGGATGCGCTCAAGCTCAAGCAGGTGCTGCTCAACCTCATCACCAACGCGATCAAGTTCAGCCATCCCGGCGGCCGCGTGCTGGTCCGCGCCGGCATGGTCGAAGAGGGCATGCGCCTCCAGGTGATCGATCGCGGCATCGGCATGGACGAGGCCGAGGTCGAGACCGCCGTCACCCGCTTCGGCCAAGTCGCCAGCACCTGGAACCGCCGGCATCCCGGCACCGGCCTTGGCCTGCCGCTCGCCATCGGCCTGGTCGAGTTGCATGGCGGGCGCCTGCTGATCGACAGCGAGAAGGGCGTCGGCACCACGGTGACCATCTGCCTGCCGGCCGACCGGGTTCTGCTCCAGGGCGCAACTATCAGCGCGTGAACAACCGAGCTTTGCCACTAGCGCCGATGTCCCCCCGTATTTCGTTGTTCCGAAGTTCGGGAACATCTAGCTATAGATTTTTTTGTTAACCATTGGCACAATATTTTGCGGGCGCGGCGACTTTTGAACGGTTCGCTTGGTCGCCGGCTCGCGCCTGATCGGCGCCGCGGGGGAGAGGACCCAAGAGGCCGCATGAGAGGATCGCACCGGGCGGGCAACGCCGCCGCCATCGGACTGGGCGACCGCAAGACGCGCATCGTGGCCGTGGCGCTGGCGGTCTATGCCGTCGCGGTGCCGCTGACGCTGTCCATCCTGCTGGAGACTTCCGCGAGCCTGGCCTCGCCGCTGCTGTCGACCTTGTGGCTGGCCATGGTGATCGTCGGTCCCGGCGGCGGCGTCGTGGCCGGCGTGCTGCGCGGCCCCGCCCGCATCGCCCGCGAGCTTGCGGCGCAGACCGACAAGGAGCCGCAGCAGATCGTCATCCGGCTGTTCTTTCCGGGCTTCGTGCTGATCTATCTCGTCGGCCTCGCCGTTTTCGGCGCCGCCGGCGACCGGCTGGTGCCGCTGCTTGCCGTCGTCATCGCCGGCGTGCTGTGCGAGTGGCTGCTGTTCATCGACCTCATCAGCCGCCCCGGCTCCTCGTCCTACCGCCGCGCCGCGGCGATGCTGAGCGACGTCGGCTTCATCTCGATTTTCCTCCATATCGGCGGCGCCCTCGCGGCGCCGTGGTTCTCGACCTATTTCTGGGTGGTGCTCGGCTTCGGCTTTGGCTTCGGCCGGCGCGCCCTGGTCGCCGCCGCGCTGATGAGCCTTGCGGGCTTCGGCGCGGTCTGGGCGAGCACGCCCTTTTGGCGCGAGCAGCCCTTGGCCGCCAGCGGGGTGGTGATGGCCCTGGTGCTGCTGTCCGCCTATGCCGCGAGCCTGCTTGGATCGCTGACGCTGGCCAAGGCCGCGGCCGAAGAGGCCAACGCGGCCAAGAACCGGTTCCTCGCCGTCATGAGCCAGGAGCTGAGGGCGCCGCTCAACGGCATGATCGGCACGGCCTCGCTGCTCGGCCGCACCGGTCTCGACGCCGAGCAGCGCGACATGCTCGCGGCCATGCAGCTTTCCGCCCGCGCGCTGCTGGGCGTGATCAACGACATCCTCGATTTCGCCAAGATCGAGGCCGGCAAGCTCCAGCCCGAGATCGAGAGCTTCGCGCTCCACGAAGTGCTGGGCGCGACGGTGGCGATGCTGCGGCCCCAGGCCGAAGCGAAAGGGCTGAGCCTGGCGCTGCGCATCGACCCGCGCCTGCCGCACGCCTATCGCGGGCTGCCGCTGCAATTGCGCCAAATCCTGGTCAATCTCATCACCAACGCCATCAAAGCCACGCCGCAGGGGCGCGTCGAGGTATCGGCACGGCTGCTCGCGCGGGAGAACGATACGATCGGCCTGCGCCTCGCCGTGCGCGACGAGGGCGCCGGCATCGCCGCCGAGGCGCGCGGCACGATCTTCGACGTCTTCAACCGGGCCAACGGCTTGGCGACGCGACGCCCCGGCGGCGCCGGCCTCGGTCTTGTCATCGCCAAGCAGCTAACGCGACTGATGAGCGGCACCATCGCGGTGGAAAGCGCGCCCGACAAAGGCAACACCTTCATCGTCGACGTGCCGCTCCACTACGACGCCGTGGCGGCGGCGCGCCCGCCGGACCTCGCGGGCCGCGAGGCGATCATCCTGACCACGGATGCCGATCTCGCGGCCTCTCTGCAGGCCAAGCTCGGCGCCTGGCACGGCGCGGTGCACTGGCTCGGCGAGGACGAGGCGGTTCTGCGGCACCTCGGCGAGTCCCCTGCCGACGCCCCCCGCGCGATCCTGGTGGTGGACGGCCGCCTCGATCCGCTCGCCGCGCTGAGCCTCGCGCACCGCCTCGCCGCCCTTGCGACGCGCCCGCCGCTGACCTTGTTCCTGGCGGCGGCGGGCGGCGCCGATTCGGTCGCCGGTCTCGGCGCTTCGCAACTCGCGGCCATCCTCGAGGCGCCGCTCGCCGACGGCGCGCTCGCCAGCGCGCTGCTGGCGGCGAGCGCCAGCGATGTGCAGCCGGCCCAAGCCGCCGCCGCGGCGCGCGAGACGGTGGCGGCGAGCGCGCCCGCCGGGCCGCCGCTGCCGGCCCCGGCGCGCAAGCTCAGGATCCTCATCGCCGAGCATGACGGCGCCAACCGCAAGATCCTGCGGCGCATCCTCGAAATGGCCGGCCATCAGACCGCCGTGGTCGATGACGGCGAAGCGGCGCTGGCGGTGCTCGACCGCGACCGCTTCGACCTCGTGCTGCTGGACGTCGCCATGCCGGAGTTGAGCGGCTACGAGGTCGCCAAGCTCTATCGCATGGAACATCTCGGCGAAGGCCGGCTGCCGCTGATCGCGCTTGCCGCCGACGCCGCCAGCGAGACCGAGCGCCAGTGCCGCGAGGGCGGCATGGATGCGGTGCTGACCAAGCCGGTCGAAGCGACGCAGCTCCTGGCGGCGATCGACGAGACCTATGCGCGCGTGACGAGCCCCGGCGGCGGGGCGAGCGTGTCGCCGGTGGTGACGCCGATCTCCGCCCATCCCCGCTATTTCGCCGATGCCGGCGCCGTGGTGGACGAGGCGACGATCGAGGCGTTGCGCATGCTCGGCGGCGGCAGCGAATTCCTCGGCGACGTCATCGAGACCTTCTGCACCGACGGCAAGCGCCTGCTCGATCATCTGCGCGAGGCGGCGGTCGAGGGCGATCTTCGCGCCTTCAAGGAGCTGCTGCACTCGCTGCGCAGCGGCGCCGCCAATGTCGGGGCGGCCCGGCTCTGCCAGACGGTCACCACCTTGCGCGACGTCACCGGCAAGGACTTGCGCCAAAACGGCACCGGCTATATCGAGAAGCTGCAGGCCGAGTTCGCCAAGCTCGAGACGACGCTCGGCCGGATGAGCCGGGAAACGCGGATCGGCTGACCCGCCGGCGCCTCGGCGCGCGGCGGAGCGCGCTGTCCCGCTTCGAGCGCCGCCAGGAGGACCACGATGAGCCCGCTCGATCCGCTGCGCCAGGCGCTCGATCCCCGCTCGATCGCGCTCATCGGCGCCTCGGAGAACCCCAACAAGATCGGCGGCCGGCCGCTGCTCTATCTCCGGCGTTTCGGCTATCGCGGCCGGCTCTATCCGATCAACCCCAACCGCGCCGAGGTGCAGGGGGTGGCGGCCTATCCCGACCTCGCGAGCCTGCCAGAGGCGCCCGACCTCGCCATCGTCATGGTGGCGGGCGAGGGCGCCGCGGCGGCGGTCGAGGCCTGCGCCCGGCGCGGCGTCAAGCTCGCCATCTGCATGGCCTCGGGCTTCGGCGAGACCGGAGCCGCAGGCAAGGCAGCGCAGCAACGGATGGCGGCGACGGCGCGCGCGCACGGCATGCGCCTGGTCGGTCCCAACTCGCAGGGGCTGGTGAATTTCGCTACCGGCACCGTGGCGAGCTTCTCCACCATGTTTCTCGAGGCCGAGCCCGCGGACGGCCCGGTCGCCGTCATCAGCCAAAGCGGCGCCACCAGCGCCGTGGTCTATGGGCTGCTGCGCGGGCGCGGCATCGGCGTGCGCCATTGCCACGCCACCGGCAACGACGCCGATGTCGGCGTCGCCGAGCTGGCGCGGGCGGTGATCGAGGATGAGGGCGTCCGGCTGATGCTGCTCTATCTCGAGGCGATCCCGGATGCGGCGATGCTGGCCCAGGCGGCGGCGCGGGCGCGCCAACGCGGCGTGCCGATCGTGGCGCTCAAGACGGGACGCAGCGCGCAAGGCCAACGCGCCGCCCAATCGCATACCGGCGCGCTCGCCAACGAAGACCGTACCGTCGACGCCTTCCTGCGCCAGCACGGCATCTGGCGCGCGCGCGACATGCCGGGCCTGGTCAGCGCCGCCGAGATGTACCTCAAGGGCTGGCGGCCCGAGGGGCGCCGCCTCGTCGCCATCAGCAATTCCGGCGCGAGCTGCGTCATGGCCGCCGATCTCGCCGCGGAGCTGGGCCTGCCGCTTGCCGTGCTCGCCGAGACGACGCGGCGCGACCTCGCCGCGGTCCTGCCGGGCTTTGCCACGACGCGCAACCCGATCGACATCACCGCGGCGCTGCTTTCCAACAACCGGCTGTTCAGCGCCATTCTGCCGATCGTCGCCAAGGACCCCGCCGCCGATCTCTTCTTCATCGCGCTTCCCGTCGCCGGCCAGGGCTACGACGTCGAGGCCTTCGCCCGCGACACCGCCGGCTTTGCCGCGGCGACCGGCAAGCCGGTGGCGGTGGCGGCGCCGCAAGCGGCGATCGCCGACCGATTCGGTGCCGCCGGCATCCCCACCTTCGCCGGCGAGACCGAAGCGGTGCAGGCGCTCGATCAGCTCGCGCGGCATTGGGCGCTGCTGCGCCGTCCGACGCCGCCGGCCTTGCCGCCTCTCGCCATCGCCGTGCCGGCGGGCAGCGGGCGCTTCCTCAACGAGGCGGAGAGCCTGGCGCTGCTGGCGGCGCACGCCCTGCCGGTGGTGCCGCATCGTCTCTGCCGCAGCGAGGCGGAAGCACGCATCGCCTTCCGCGATCTCGGCAGCCCGGTGGCGGTCAAGGCCTGCTCGATCGACGTCCCGCACAAATCGGAGCTGGGACTGGTGGCGCTCAACCTGGTCTCCGAGGCGGCGGTGGCGGAGGCCTTTGCCGCGCACATGGCAAAGCTGCTGGAGATCGGCGCCGAGCCCGACGGCATCATCATCGCCGCCATGGCCGAGGGCCAGCGCGAGATGGTGCTTGGCGCCAAGCTCGACCCCGTCTTCGGCCCGGTGGTCATGGTCGGCGACGGCGGCAAATATGTCGAGGCGCTCCCCGACATCGAACTGCTGCTGCCGCCTTTCTCGCAAGAGGAGGCACGGGACGCGATCCTGCGGCTGCGCATCGCACCGATTTTGCAGGGCGTGCGCGGCGAAAGGGCGACCGATATCGAGGCCTTGGCGCGGGCGATGCTGCGGCTTGGCGCGATCATCGCCGCGGCGCGCGGCCAGCTCGCCTCGATCGATCTGAACCCGGTGCTGGTCGGCGCGGCCGGCCAGGGACTGACCATCGTCGATGCGCTGGTGGAGCGGGCGTCGGCGACGGCTTAGCCGGCGTATTTCTCGACGAAAGCTTCCACCGCGGATTTGTAGGCCTGCTGCTTCAGCAGCTCGACCTGATGCTGATCGCTCGATGCGCGGGTCAAGGAGGCGCTCAGCGCGCTGTCGACATAGGCATCGGGGACGAACATCGACCATTGGCCGGTGCGCACGTCGATCACCGCCACCTTGAGTCGGATGCGCATGAGCTGCGCCTCGTCCGGAACGGCCGCGCCGATGAAGGGAACCCACGAGACCGCCTTGGTCGGCTCGCGCTCGACCGCACTCTCGATCAGGCCCCAATAGCAGAAGATGACATCGGCGCCGCTCTTGGCCGCGGCGAGCCGCAACGCCCGGGCATAGTTGGTGATGCGCTCGTCGGTCACCACCGGGGACGGGCCGAGCGTGGCCGTGTGGTAGAGAGGCTCATCACGATGCACCAACGGTATTCCGGTAAAAGGCATGACGGCGAAATATCGGTCGAGCTGCTTCACCATCGCATCGTCGGGGATGAGCGCGCCGGACTGGATGACCATCATCGTGCCGCCACGGTGCACGCCGACCTTCTGGCGCTTGTCGAGCTCGCGGACGATGTCCTCGTCGCTGGCGGACCGGCTGACATCGATGCCAAGCAGGTCGAACTCGGTAAGCTCGCCATGATAGAACGGGTTGCCGCGTCCGCCGCCGGGGCCGGCATAGCCCGAATTCGAGATCGATCGCGTCTCGCAGGCGCCGAGCAGCAATACCGCGCCGAGCAGGACGATCGCCGGCAGGCGCAACCCCGAGCCTTGGCCCATCCCTTCCTCCTGAAATGGTCCCTCCAACCGCAACTTGGCCCGGAATTTATCGCGGCGGGATGCGGCGGGTTTGTGGCGGCGCGATGATCTTTTGCGGCAAGGCTGATTTGGCCGAGGGGAAAGCCTATGGCATGATCGCGCAAACCCCCGGGAGGCAAAGATGGACGCGATCACGCTCGCGCCGCTCGCCGTCATCGCCGCGGCGCTGGCGCTCGGCATCAACGACGCCGGGGCGCAGATTGCGCCGCAGCGCACGCTCGAGGAGCTGAAGGCCGAGGCGCAGGCGCGCGCCGACCGCAACGCCTATCCGCTGATCGGGCTCAAGCCCGAGGAGGTGCGCGAGGCGCTGGGCCGGCTCACCAGCCTCGACCGCGACGCCTGGGCGGCGTCGTGGAGCATCATCGGCGAGCGCTACCGGAGCAAGGCGGAGAGCGAGCTGCCGCGCGCGCCGGCGGAGGCCGACAAGGATTTCGTCATGGCCTGGCGCTATTTCTCGTTTGCGCGCTGGCCGGTGCCGAACTCGCCGGGCAAGCAGCGGGCTTACGAGAAGGCGCTTGCCGCCTTCATCGCCCACGGCAAGCTGCAGGATCCGCCGCTCGAAGTGCTGCGCGTGCCGTTCGAGGGCAAGGAGATCATCGCCTATCTCCAGCTCCCCCGACGCGCCGGGCCCGTGCCGCTGGTGCTGGCGGTGAGCGGGCTCGACAGCCGCAAGGAGGATATGGCCGAGCGCTTCCAGCCGATGCTGGCCCATGGCGTGGCCTCGCTCGCGGTCGATGCGCCGGGCACCGGCGAGGCGCCGATCAAGGTCGCGCCCGGCGCCGAGCGCATGCTGACGCGGCTGCTCGATGCGGTGCTGGCGCGGCCGGAGATCGACAAGAGCCGCGTCGCCGTCTATGGCGGCAGCTTCGGCGGCTATTGGTCGACCATCCTCGCCGCGAGCGAGCGAGCGCGGCTCAGCGCCGTGGTGGCGCAATCGCCGCCGGTCGACGAGACCTTCTCGCCGGCGATGCTGGAGCGCGCGCTCACCAACACTGAATATCTCTTCGACTACGTCCCCGCCGGCATGTCGATCTATCCCGGCGTCGAGACGCTGGAGCAACTGCGCGCGGCGCGGGCGGAGACATCGCTCAAGCGGCAAGGCTTCCTCGACCGGCCGATGGCGCCGATGCTGGTGATCGCCGGCGTCAAGGACACGCAAGTGCCGATCGCCGATATCGACCTGCTGCTGCACAGCGGCAGCACCCCCAAGGACGCCTGGATCAATCCGCAGGGCGGCCATATGGGGCGCGAGGCGACGGGCTGGACCGATCCCGCGATCTTCAAGCGCGTGACCATGCCGTGGCTGCTGCGCGCGCTGGAGGCGAAGGCGGAGTAGGCGGCGCGCGCGCCCGATCGCGCAGACGCGAGACCGTTTACGGAAACGGCGACACGCCGATGACCGGCCCGTGTCCGCCCAGCATCAGCGCATAGGCGAGCAGCGCCGCCGCCCAGCGCCAGAGGCCGATCTCGCCCGGGCGGAAGCGGTTGCGCCCGGCGGCGATGGCGGCGAAGGGGAGGATCGAGGTCTGCCCGGCGAAGCCCTGCCAGGCCGCGCCGGAGAGGCGCCGGCGCTTGGCGTCGATCGACACCGTGCCGGCGAGCGCCACGACGGCAAAGCCGGCGAAGAAGACGAGCGAGGCGAGATCGCCGTTGCCGATCAGATGCACCAGCGCCCAGAGCCCGACGCCGGTCAGAAAGGGATGGCGGGTGACGCGCAGGATGCCGGTCGGCGGCTCGGCCAGGCGCGCCTCCTGCGCAACTGCGGTCGGGTTGGGACTCGCGAGGCCGATCACCGCCAGCAGCGTCGCCGGCAGCATCAGCGCGACGGCGACCGGCTTCCACCACACCAGCATGCCCCAGCTCGCCAGATAGGGCGCGCGGTTGTAGGCGAGGATCAGCCAAGCCAGCCCCGCCACGGAGGCGAGCGAGAAAGCGGCGCCGTAGCCGCGCCGGCCCAGCGCCGCGATCGCGCGGTCGCGCAGCCTCGTGCCGGCGATGCCGAGATGAATGCCGATGAAGAACAGCGCAGCCAGAATCAGCGACGGCACGACAACCCCCCTCTATTGCAGCGCGACCGGGCGCGGTCGGCCAGCCATTCTGACGGCGGATGCGGCCCGATCCGGCTTGCCTTCGAGCCTTTCGTATCGACTCATCCCTCCGATATTGCAGAAGTATCGTGCGCCCATTAAGCCCCCCATTCTTTGAGCCGCCGCCCGATTGCTCGCCATTCACCGGCTCGCCGGTGCCTGCCACAGTCCCCTGCCCGACGGTTCATTCATCAGGCGCTTTTTGCGACATACCGCGTCCATGCCAACCGAGCATCGGAGCCTTAACGGCGCTCGTCAACCGCCGCACCGATCGGCGTCGGTATTGCGCGCCGATGGCAGCGATGTGCCAATGTCGGCGGCATGGCCGCTCTTCAACTGCGGAAGCGTCCCCACGCTCGTCGAACCGCCGGTTCGTGCCAGGGGCAGCGATATGACTGGCCCGACCCATCTCAGCCATTCGCGCCAGCGCTTGCTGATTGAGTTCTCGCCCTAAACCGTCCCCACGGGCGTCGCCGGCGAGCCCACGGCGCCGGGCAGGCGCAGAGGCGGCGCTGTCAGCAGAAAGCGGCTGCGTCTGCGCGCGCGCAGATGATCGGCAAGTTCGGAGAGATACCAGAGCTCGCCGAGATTGACCCCGAGCTTGAAGAGGCAATGGGCATGCAGCGGCAGCGCCGCGCAGTGATCCTCGGCGCAAGGCCGCGACGGGAAAGCTTCGACCGCGTAATTGTCCGAGATCAGCGATGCCAGCCCGCTCTTGGTGATCCAATTGAGCAGCCGCTCGTCGCGGCCGTCGAGCGCGGCGCAGGCGTTGTGCAGCTTCTTCTCGTCGGGATCGCGCTTCATCTCCAGCAGCATCCGGTCGAAACCGGTGCGCAGGCACACCATGTCGCCCGCCTCGACCTCGACCTTGTCCGCATCGAGGACGCGCATCAACTCGTCATAGCCCACGAGCTTGCGCTCGCGGCCGTGATGCGCCTCGATATCGATCATCACGGCGCGGCCCTGGATCGCCTTCGCCGCCATGTTCTCGACGCCGAGGGCGCGGGCGCCGGCATGCGTCGCCGCCTCCCGGCCGGTCGCCCAGTCCAACGGGCCGAGGATATGCTCGCCGGCGCGGTAGCCGTTGTAGAACACCATCTCGGGCACGCCGTCGCCATCGGCGTCGAACATCTGCCCGACATGGGCGAGCGTGTCCCATTGCGTCGAATATTGCAGCGTCAGCAGCACCACGTCGTCGCAGACGACATCGGTGAAGCGGGCATCCTCGCGCGAGACTGGATAATTGAAATTGGGCTTGCCGCCGCGCACGGTCGGCCGCAGCTCCGGCGGATGGCGGCGCGGGTTGAGCTTGTTGCCGCCGGGATAGTCCAAGGGCAGCGACAGGCAGAAGCTCCTGCCCTCCTTCACCTCGGCGATGCCCTCCAGCACCTTTGCCGGCGTGATCAGGTTCAGGCGGCCGAGCTGATCGTCGGCGCCGAAATCGCCCCAGGTCGAGCCCGGCGGGCGGCGCTTCCAGCGCTTG
>DASPSJ010000032.1:0-56658 GCA_035623985.1 Allostellaceae bacterium
CCGGCGTTCCTGGCTGCCTGCTCGACCGCCGCGGTTCCGGCCAGCACGATGAGGTCGGCAAGCGAGAACTGCTTGCCGCCCGTCTGCGCGGCGTTGAAGGCCGCCCGGATTCCCTCGAGGGTACGCAGCACAGTCGCGAGCTGGTCGGGATCGTTGACCTCCCATCCGCTCTGCGGCTCAAGGCGGATGCGCCCGCCGTTGGCGCCGCCGCGCTTGTCGCTGCCGCGGAACGACGAGGCCGACGCCCACGCCACCGACACCAGCTGAGGCACCGACAGGCCCGACGCGAGGACCTGGCTCTTGAGCGCCGCGATGTCGCCGGCGTCGATGAGCGGGTGCGTCACGGCGGGAACCGGGTCCTGCCAGATCAGCGTCTCGGTCGGGACTTCCGGGCCGAGGTAGCGCACGATCGGGCCCATGTCGCGGTGGGTCAGCTTGAACCACGCCCGGGCAAAGGCGTCCGCGAACTGATCCGGATACGCCAAGAAGCGCCTTGAAATCTTTTCGTAAATTGGGTCGAACCGCAAGGCGCGGTCGGTGGTCAGCATGGACGGCGCGTGGCGCTTCGACGGGTCGTGCGCATCCGGCACCGTACCGGCGCCGGCGCCATGCTTCGGTTTCCACTGATGCGCGCCGGCCGGGCTCTTGGTCAGCTCCCATTCGTAGCCGAACAGGTTCCAGAAGAAGTTGTTGCTCCACTTCGTCGGCGTCGTGGTCCAGATGACTTCCAGGCCGCTGGTGATCGCGTCATCGCCTTTGCCCGTGCCAAATTTGCTCTTCCAGCCGAGGCCCTGCTCCTCGATGCCGGCGGCTTCCGGCTCCGGGCCCACCAGGGACGCAGCGCCGGCGCCGTGGGTTTTGCCGAAGGTGTGGCCGCCGGCGATCAGCGCGACCGTCTCTTCGTCGTTCATCGCCATGCGGCCGAAGGTTTCGCGGATATCCTTGGCCGCGGCGAGGGGATCCGGCTTGCCGTTCGGCCCTTCCGGATTGACGTAGATCAGGCCCATTTGCACCGCGGCGAGGGGATTCTGAAGGTTGCGCTCGCCGCTGTAGCGCTCGTCCGCCAGCCACGTGCCTTCGGGGCCCCAATAGATGTCCTCTTCGGGCTCCCAGCTATCTTCGCGCCCGCCGCCGAAACCGAAGGTCTTGAAGCCCATCGATTCGAGGGCGACGTTGCCCGCGAGAATCATCAGGTCGGCCCAGGAGAGCTTCCGGCCGTATTTCTGCTTGATCGGCCACAGCAGCCGGCGCGCCTTGTCGAGGTTCGCGTTGTCCGGCCAGCTATTGAGCGGCGCGAAGCGCTGCTGGCCGGCTCCGGCGCCGCCGCGGCCGTCGCCGATGCGGTAGGTGCCGGCGCTGTGCCAGGCCATGCGAATGAACAGCGGCCCGTAATGGCCGAAGTCGGCCGGCCACCAATCCTGCGAGTCCGTCATCAAGGCATGCAGGTCCTTGACCACGGCATGGAGGTCTAGGCTCTTGAATTCCTTGGCGTAATCGAACGCCTCGCCCATCGGATCGGACCGGCTGGAGTGCTGGTGGAGAACGCGGAGGTCGAGCTGGTTCGGCCACCAGTCGCGGTTCGTGTGGGCGTGGCTCCCGCCCGTGAACGGGCACTTGCTTTCGCTTGCCATGGTTCTCTCCGGTCGTGTTCGGTTTTTCCCGTTTCGCATCGGTGCGCAACGCTGGATTGCGCGCAGGACGTGGGCGGCGAGATCCCGCTGCTCCACAAGCGTCCATGGTATTTGAGTAACCTGTAAGCTTACTCGGACGCCGGTCCGGCGCTTTGATCTAGGTCAATGAGGCCGGAGCAAGGTCGCGCGCGCGGCGGGCGGTCGCGTCGCGATGTCCGCTCCGGGGTCAAGACGGCGGGCGCCGCGATGTCGCGGGCGTGGCCGCTCTTACGGCTCGCAGGGAATGGTCAGCCGGAAGACGGCGCCGCCGGCGGCAGTGTCATCCGCCCAAAGCCTGCCGCCATGGGCTTCGACGATGGAGCGGCAGATGGATAGCCCCACGCCCATGCCGCTGGCCTTGGTGGTCACGAAGGGCTGAAACAGCTTGGCGCGGACGCTCTCGGCGATGCCGGGCCCAGTATCGGCAATGGCGATCTCGACCATGTCGTCGGCGCGCCGTTCGGTGAGGATGCTCAGCTCGCGCCGCGGCCCCGTCGCCATGGCCTCGACCGCGTTCCTGACGAGGTTGAGAACCACCTGCTGGATCTGGATCTTGTCGATGATCACCACAGGCGCCGCCGGGTCGAGGCGCATGAGCACCGTCGTTCCTTGGCTTTTGACGCCCACCAGCGCGAGCGCGCAGGCCTCCTCGACGACGTGGTTGACGTTCTCGATCCGCCGATCGGGATCGCCCTTGCTCAGGAACTCGCGCAATCGCCGGATGATTTCGCCGGCGCGGCCGGTTTGCGCCATGGCGCGCGCGAAGATCTCGTCGGCGTGCTTTGCGTCGAATTGCGGCGCCGCGACCAGCCGCCTCAGCGCCGAGAGATAATTGGCCACGGCCGTGAGCGGCTGGTTGAGCTCATGGGCGAGCGTCGACCCCATCTGCCCCATCTCGCTCAGGCGGGTCACGTGCAGCAGCTCCGACTGGACCTCGTGCAGCCGCCGCTCGTTCTCCCGGCGCTCGGTCAAGTCGCGCACGAAGCCGGTGAATTGCCGCTGGCCGTTGGCCACGATCTCGCCGACCGAGAGCTCCATGGGGAAGGTGCTGCCGTCCTTGCGCTGGCCGATCACCACGCGCCCCGTCCCGATGATGCGACGCTCGCCGGTGCGCAGGTAGCGCGCGAGGTAGCCGTCATGCTCCTGGCGATAGGGCGCGGGCATCAGCATGCTGACGTTGCGGCCGCGAATCTCCTCGGCGGCAAAGCCGAACAGCCGCTCCGCCGCCGCGCTGAAGGACTGGATAAGCCCCCGCTCATCGATGACCACCATGGCGTCGGGGACCGTCGCCAGGATCGACCGCAGATGCGCCTCCCCTTGCGCGAGTGCCTGGCGGCTCTTCGCCAGCTCTTCATTGGCGGCTTTGAGCTGGCTGATGACGAGCTGCTGCTCGCCGGCGAAACTGTCCCGCGCGGCCTCTTCGCGCTTGAGGCGGACGAGCTCTGTAACGTCCTCGACGCGGTGGATGATCCATCGCACCGCGCCCTTGGCATCGAGCACGGGCGCGTTGAGCGGGCTCCAATGCCGCTCCTCGAAGCTGCCGTCGGGCCGGCGCACGTCGTATTTCTGCACCGCCATGGCATCCGGCCGGCGCAGCCGCAGAACCCGCTCCAGCGACGCCCTCAGATTGCTGACGCCGGTGGCGCCGGGATCGTCGGGGTTGTCGGGAAAGACGTCGAACAGATCCCGCCCCAGCACCGCCTCGCGTTTCGTCATGGTCGCGCGCAGATAGGCGTCGCTCGCCCCGACGATGACGAGGCCGGGGGTGAGGACCAGGTAAAGCCCGGGCGCGGCCTCGAACAGCGCGCGAAAATCCGGCTCGGAAGCGGCGTCCATGGTGCCGTTATAGCTGGAATGCGGCGATGCCTGAAGGAGCGGACCGGAGCCGGCGGCCGCCGGAGGTCTCGCCCCGCCGCGCGGAGGACGGGCTCACCGGCGGCGTTGCGGCGCTCGACGATGACGCCGCCTGCGACATCGCCCGCGCCGGCGCGGAAGAGAGGCCGTCACGGTATCTCGTAGACGGCGACCTCCTCGGTGATGCCGCGCAGCGGGTCGTGCTTGGGACGCGGCGTGAGGCCGCTGGTCTCGAGCAGCGCCGCCGCGTGGGGATCGCCGATCACGGCGCCGCTGGCGAGGATCGAGCGCGAAACCGCGAGATTCTGCACCCGCGACGCGATGTTGACGGTCTGGCCGAAATAGTCCTGGCGGTCGTTGAGCACGACGGCAAGGCACGGCCCCTCGTGAATGCCGATCTTGAGCAGCAGATCCTCGTGGCGGCGGTCGGCATTGAGGCTCTTCATCGCGTCCCGCATGCGCAACGCCGCCGCCAGCGCGCGGTCCGGCGTCGGAAACGTCGCCATGACGGCGTCGCCGATCGTTTTCACCACCGCGCCCGCCTCGGCGGCGACGATCTCCGTCAGCACGCGGAAATGCGCCCTCACCAGCTCGAAGGCGACGAGGTCGCCGACGCGCTCGTAAAGCTCGGTCGACCCCTTCAGATCCGTGAACAGGAAAGTGAGGCTGGTGATCTTCAGGCGCTGGTCGATGTCGAGCGTGTCGGTGCGGTAGATGTCGCGGAAAACCTGGTTGGTGAGGAGCCGCTTGCCCGTGAGGAACGGCCGCCGCCGCCCGAGCAGCGCGTGCAGCTTGTCCCCCGCGCGCCACAGGCCCGGCAGGGCGCGGACGCCGCTGCGGTTTTCGACCGAGAGGCGCAGCGGCCCCGGGCGAAGCTCGAGCGTCCCCGTCGGCGCCCGGACCTTGTTGAGGACGACCGACAGGCTCTGCCGCTCGCGCGTCGGCTCGCCCTTCACGTCGAGGAACTGGGCGGCGTGCGTCACGGGATCGAAGACGATCACGAATTCCTGCGGCAGGTTCAGCGACACCAGCGCCTTCTCGCCCGGCGGCAGCTCGAAGGAGTCGAGCGTGACCTCCTCTATCTGGCGCTCGAAGTCTTCCGGCAGGTCGACGCCCGAGCTCCAGAAGATCTGGCTGAGATAGTCGGATGCGGGCAGTGTGGCCGGATCGTGCGCGGCGATGCGGCGGACGCGCGCGTTCACCGTGAAGGTGACCTCGATCATTTCGTCGAGATTGGGCTCGTAGCCCGCGGCGCAGAGCCCGCAATCATACTCCGCGCGATCGATGCTCTTCAGCGTGGCGCTCGCGTCGAGCACCCCGCCGCAGCCGGGGCAGAGCACGTTCCACGACAGCTCGAAAAGGCCGATGCGCGCCGCGTGCAGGAAGGCGGCGATGGCGCGCTCCTCGCTCAGCCCGGCCTTGGCCGCGAAGGCCAGGACGTTGACCCGGCAGAGATCCCGGTCGGAGCCTTGGTCAATCAGTTGTTGTATGGCGTCCGCCGCCGCGGCGTCCGCCGACTGCCGCAGCACCGCGAACATGGCTTCGGTTTCGCTCATGGCGGGAAGCCTACGCCAAAGGACGGGATCGTCAACCGCGGCCGCGCGGGCGGGCGTTGCCTGGCCGCTACCCCTTTGATGGCGTTCACTGCTATCCTTTGCGGCGTGGCCGCTGGCCCCAGGCGGGGAGGTGGAGGATGGCCGACGCGATCCATGCGGCGCTGGGCGGAGGCGAGGCGCGACGCGCGCTGGCGGCGTTTCACGCCATCGCCGCCGAGGACCGCGACAGCGGCGCCTTCGTGCGCCACGCGCTCGACCGGCTCGCCGAGCTCGTCGGCTCGGATCTGACGACGCTCAGCATCTGCGATCTCGAGCGGCAGACCCGCACCGTCGTGAGCCGGCGGGGAGAGGCGCTCTCGGCAAATGACCGCGCGGCCTTCGACCGGCACTTCCGCGATCATCCGCTCGTGCGCTACCACAGCACGCATCCCCAGGGGCCGACGCAGCGCATCACCGATTGCGTGAGCCTCTCCGCCTTCCGCCAGTCGCCGGTCTTCGCCGACTATTATCGCGGGCTCGGCATCGGCCACGTCATGGCGCTGCCGCTGCGCATCGACGACGCGACGGTCGTCAGCGTCGTGTTCAATCGCAGCCGGTCGAATTTCGCGGATGCGGAGCGGGCGCTGGTCGACGTGCTCCGGCGGCCGCTGGCGACGCTCCACCGCGGCATCCTGGCGCGCGAGGAGGCGCGGCTCGGCCAGGCCTCGCTTGAGGGCATCGCCGCCCGCGCCGGCTGGCACCGGGCCCGGGTTACGGCCGCGGGGCAGTTGGCCGATGTCTCCGCCGCCACGGCGCAGGTCCTGCGGCATTTCTTCGGCGCCGCGCCGGCGCGGGGGCACGGCGAGCCGCCGGCCGCGTTGCAGGCCTGGCTGCGCCGGCGCAGCGTCAATTGGGGGCTCGACCGGCTCCTGCCCGGCGCCGGCGAGCCTTACGTGGTCGCGCGCGGCGGATCGAGGCTGACGATCCATTTCATCGCCGACCCGCTCATGCCCGAGCGCGGTGAGCTGCTGATGTTGCAGGAGCACGGGGCGCCGGCGGCCGACGAGCTGCGCTCCCTGCCGATCACGCGCCGCGAGCGGGAGGTTCTGGCGATCCTCGCCGCCGGCAAGACCAACGCGGACATCGCCGCGCTGCTGTCCATCAGCCCGCGCACGGTTCAGAAGCATCTCGAGCACGTCTACGAGAAGCTCGGCGTCGAGACGCGCACGGCGGCGGCCCTGCGCGCGGCGGCGGCCGCTCTGCGCGGCGGCGACGGATCGTAAGGGATCACCGGTCCGGCGCGGCGCCCGTGGCGTAATCCACCATGCCCTGAAAGTCGACGACCACCACCGGCTCGTCGCCCACCACCCAGGCGTCGTGCCCCGACGGCAGAAGCGAGACGTCGCCCGGCTTGCAGTCGAATTCGGTGCCGTCGTCCATCCTGATGCGGAACACGCCGGCCACGTGATATTGGAAATGCGGCGCCTCGCAGCTCCCGGTGTTTGCGATGGGCTTGATCGACGTCGCCCAGCGCCAGCCGGGCTCGAACACGGCGCGGCCGATCGTGGCGCCGCCGATCTTGATGAGTTCGAGCCTGCCCTTGGGAAATTCGCGCAGCTCGTCCGGCCGCCCGAAGCTCTTGAGCTCGGCCTTGGCCGCAACGGCGGCCGGTTCCTTGCGTGGCGATGACATGAGGTCTGCTCCTTCTGCCGATGGCGGTTTCCCGCGGCAGAAGCCTATCGGGCGCCGCCCGCGCGCCCTATACGCCATTGGGCGTAGATCGCGCCGATGCGCTCGCGCCGCCGGCGGCGCCATTGATCTGGATCAATGCGCTTCCCCTCGGCGGGTGCAGCGTGCGAAGTGCGTTGGATTCCCCCCCCGGCGATGAAAGTGCGAAGCACAAGCGGAATCACGACGCGATCGTAGGGAGATCGCCATGGGTTACGCAAGCTGGATACTGGCGTTGCTTGACCTCACCGCGGCCGTCGTCTTCGGGCTGGTGATCGTCTACCTCCTGGGCGGCGGCATTGCCAGGCTGATGAAGGCGCGCAGCCGCCGACGGAAGCTGCTGCATCACGGATGAGAGATCCCCGCCGGCCGGTCCGGCGGCGCGGCCGTCCCGATCGCCTTGCCCGTTTCCACCAGCCGCGCCGTTGCCGTCGCCGTCGCGAGCAGCTTGCCGGCATCGTCCGTCAGCTTGCCTTCCATGAAGGCGACGCTCTTTCCGAGCTGCACGACGCTCGCCTCGGCGATGATCGGGCCGATCTTGGCCGGGGCGAGAAAGCTGACCGTGAGCGTGATCGTCGCGCTGTAGAGCCGGCCGTTGGTCTTCACGAACACCGCTGGTCCCATCGTGTCGTCGAGCATGGCCGAGAGCAGGCCGCCCTGGATCACTCCGGCCGGGTTGCAGAATTCCGGCCTGCCCGCGAAGCCAATGCGCACCCAGCCCTGTTCCGGCCGGGCGTCGAGCAGCTTCCAGCCCAGGAGCTCCGCGCAGGGCGGCGGGGGAAGGGTGTCGAGAGCGGTTGGGACCATCGGGATTTCCCTGCGCCTGCCGCCGGCCGGCTTCCGTCAGCCGGCGGTTTCCGCGCGGCGGCTCACGTCTTGCCGCTCACCCCGGCTTGCGCGAAGGTCGCCATGCCGGTGTGGCAGGCAAGCGCGGCCTTGATGACGGCGAGCGCCAGCGTCGCGCCCGAAGCCTCGCCGAGCCGCATGCCGAGATCGAACAGCGGCGTCTTGCCGAGCCTCGCCAAGAGCCGCCCATGGCCGGGCTCGGCCGAGCGGTGCGCGACGACGCAATGGTCGAGCGCGTGCCGGTCGAGCGCGAACAGCACCGCGGCGGCGGCGGTGGAGGCATAGCCGTCGAGCACCACCGGCACCCGCGCGCGGCGCGCGGCGATGACCGCGCCGGTGATGGCGGCAAGCTCGCGCCCGCCCAGCCGGCGCAACAGGTCGAAGGCGTCCCGCGCCTCGTCGCGGTGGCGCGCCACCGCCTCGTCCACCACCGCGATCTTGCGTTCCAGCGCCGCGCCGGCGACGCCGGTGCCGGGCCCCACCCACTCGGCCGCGCCGCCGCCGAACAGGCCGCAGCACAGCGCCGCGGCGGCGGTGGTGTTGGCGATCCCCATCTCGCCCAGCGCCATCACGTCGATGCCGGGCTCGACCGCCATCATGCCGTAGGCGAGGGCGCGCGCGCATTCCTCGTCGCTCATCGCCGGCGCGGCGGTGAAATCGGCGGTGGGCTCGTCGAGCGCCATCTCATAGACGCGCAGGTCGGCGTCGACTGCCTTGCAGAGCTGGTTCACCGCGGCGCCGCCGGCGATGAAGTTCTGCACCATCTGCGCCGTCACCGCCGCGGGATAGGCCGAGACGCCTCGCGACGCCACGCCGTGATTGCCGGCAAAGACGGCGGTGCGGGGATGATCGGCCGAGGGCGGGTGCTTGGCCTGCCAGGTCGCCATCCAGTGCGCCAGCTCCTCCAGCCGGCCGAGCGCGCCCGCGGGCTTGGTGAGCTGCGCCTCCCGCGTCGCCGCGGCGCTGCCCGCCTCGAGATCGGGACCGGGCAGATGCGCCATCAGCGCGCGCATCTCGTCGAGCGTGGCCAGCGGCTTCTCCTCTGCCATGGCGGTCCTCCCCGGTTGCGTTCCGCGGCGCGCACTTTCCTCCATCGCCGCCGCCGCGCCAAGCGAAAACCGCCTTGGTGGCGGAGCGCGGCTTGCGCTAAGAGTGGCGCCATGGCCGATCCGCCGCCGCATTGGAGCGACGCCGCCCGCTGGTGGGGCGAGTTCTGTCGCGCTTGCGCCTTCCTGACGCGGCTGCCGCTGGCGCCGCCGCCGGAGCAGGCGGCGGCGCCGCTGGCGGAAGCGAGCTGGGCCTTTCCGCTCGTCGGCCTCGTCGTCGGCCTCGTGAGCGGGCTCGCCTACGCGCTCGCCGCCCGCTTCCATGTCCCGCCGCTCGCCGCGGCGCTGATCGCGCTGGGGGTGGGCGTGTGGCTCACCGGCGGGTTGCACGAGGACGGGCTCGCCGATACTGCCGATGGATTGGGCGGCGGCGACGAGCCCGAGGCGCGGCTTGCCATCATGCGCGACAGCCGCATCGGCGCCTTCGGCGTGCTGGCCTTGATCTTCAGCGTCGGCCTGCGCGCCGCCGCCATCGCCGCCATCGGCGCCGGCGGCGGCGTCATCGCCGCGCTGATCGCCGCCCACGCGGTGGGGCGGGGCTTCCTGCCGCTGATGCTGCGCGCGCAGGAGCCGGCGCGCAGCGACGGGCTCGGCGCCGAGGCCGGCAAGCCCGCGCCGGCCGTCGCCTGGACCGCCGCCGGGCTTGCCGCGCTGATCGCGCTCGTCGCCCTCGACTTCCTGCCCGGGTTTACCGCGCTGGTCGCCGCGGCGGCGGCGATGTCGGCGCGCGCCGTCCTTGCGCAGCGCCAGCTCGGCGGCTACACCGGCGACGTGCTCGGGGCGGTCGAGCAAAGCGGCGAGACGGTGGTTCTGCTGGCGGCGGCGGCATGGGCGATGTGACGCGGTGGTGGTGGGTGCGGCACGCGCCGGTGACGGCCAATGACGGCCGCTGCTACGGCCAGACCGATCTGCCCTGCGATGTCAGCGATGCCGCCGCCTTTGCCGGGCTGGCGCAGAAGCTGCCGCGCGAGGCGGTGTGGGTCACCAGCCCGCTGCGGCGCACGCATATGACGGCGTCCGGCATCGTCCGCGCCGGCCTGCCCGGCCCGGACCCGATCCCCGGTCCCGGCGTGCTGGTCGAGCGCGATCTCATCGAGCAGCATTTCGGCGACTGGCAGGGCCTCACCTATGCCGAGCTGGCGGAGCGCAACGGCAATCTCTGGCCGCGCTTCTGGCTCGGCGCGGCGCAGGAGGCGCCGCCGGGCGGCGAGAGCTACGTTCAGCTCCTGGCGCGCGCGCAGCCGGCGATCGAGCGGCTGTCGCGCCAGCACGCCGGGCGCGACATCATCGCCGTGACCCATGGCGGCACCATTCGCGCGGCGCTGGCGCTGGCGCTGGGGCTTGCGCCGGACGCCGCGCTGGCGCTCGTCATCGACAATCTGTCGCTGACCCGCATCGAGTATTTCCCCGGCACCGGCGCCGCCCACCCCTGGCGCGTGACCGCGGTCAATCACCCCCCGGCATAGGACATTGTCCGACTCGCTCCCGCGGGGGCTCAGCCTTCGAGCGCGGCGCGGAGCGTGCGGTGGAAGTGGACGATGGCGCTCTCGAAACGGCCGTAGGTGAAGGCCTCGTTGGCGCCGGCGGCGAGCCCGCGCTGGATGGCGCAGACCACGGCGCGGTCCTCCGCCATGCCGTCGCCGTCGAAGAATTCCGCGTCGCGCCTGGCCTCGCTCATCGCCTCCTCGCTGCCGTTCCTGGCGAGCGCGTAGCTGATCATCCGCGTGCGGCCGACCGTCAGCGGCTCCAGGACGAACAGCTTGGTGTGCTGCGACAGGACGATGACGAGGACGTTCGGGAACAGGTGATAGACATAGGTCAGCAGCCCCTCCACCCGGCGCTCGGCCGGCGCCACCTCGGCGAGCTTGGCTATCCGCTGGAAGGGATAGGTCACCCGGCTGTTGCGGCCGAAGAGGTCGATGACGTTCAGGTTGTCGTAGCCATAGGGCAGGAACGACTTGGGATGCGTCGTGCGGATGTGATAGCCCTCGAGGAAGCCTTCGAGCACCAGCTTCCAATTGGCCTCGACCTCGATTTCCTGCGTGGCGAAAAGCGGCTGCTCCGGCGCGATCAGCTTCGCCAGCGCGGCGAGGGACTCGTCGGGAATGCCGGGCTCCTGCTGGGTTAGGAACACCAGGCCGAGCCGCTCGGTCGCCGTGACCGGGACGAGGCCGTGCCGGCTCTTGTCGAGGCCGGGAAATCCCCGGTCATGCGGGATATGGTCGAGCCGGCCGTCGAGCGCGTAGGTCCAGCCGTGATAGCGGCAGGCGAAAGCCCGGGCGCATCCCGTCTCCGCCGCGAGCTGCATGCCGCGGTGGCGGCAGGCGTTGCGGAAGGCGCGGACCCGGCCGTCGGCGCCGCGAACGGCGAGGATCGGCGTGCCGGCGGCGTCGCGCGCGACATAGGAGCCTTTTTCCGGCAGCGCCGCCGACGGGCAGAACGGCGTCGCGAAGCGGTGGAACACGCGCTCGATTTCGGCGGAAAGCCGCTCCGGCGAGCGGTAATTCGCCACCGGCTCCCGCCATATCTCCTCGCCGAGATCGGTGGTGCCGTGCGCGATGTGATCCAGCGCCCGCTGGGCCACGGACCGATCGTCCATCGCCTGTGCCATGGCTTTCCTCCCGCCGCCTGCCGCATTTTGCGCCCGCGCGGCGGTGCCCGGCAAGCCCGGGCGGCGCGCGGCGCGGCCGGCGCGTTACGGCCGCACCAGGAAGACGATCAGCACCGCGACGCCGCCGGCGACCAGCGTATAGGTGAGGGTCGGCGTCGTGCCGCATTGCAGGAACAGGTTGTCGAGGACCGAACACACGAGCTGCCTCCATGTCATCGGTGCAGCCATCGCGCAGTCTAGTGTCTGCCGTTGAATCTAGGCATGGCAAAAACCGGACCCGAGCGGAATCGCCGGTGATTTGCGAAATGTTTTAGCCGTCAGCAGTCCGAACTGACGACTGACGACGGAGTACGGAATTTTGGGGACATCATACATAATTCAGCGGTCTTCTCGAACCTTCGGCTGTGGGCCGGGCTTGCAGCGCTCGAGTGGCCGTTTGAGCCGCTTCTATTATGTATTATGTTCGCGAAATTCAGCGAGCGGCCGCGCCCTCCATCGGCAGAGGGCATCTGATAGTCCCTCGCAAAATCATCCAGGGAGTCGGCTATGATTGGACCTGATGTCTTGCTGAGAATTTACTCCGATCAATATTTCCATCATGACCGACTGATCTGGGGCCAGCTTCAAACGTTGATAGCCTTGCAGGGTGCGATATTGGTTGGCGGGTTCGCAACCCAAGGTTCTCGACTTTCCGTCTGCATCATCATCGCCGGTTTGGTTTTCCTGGCAATTCTCTATCTGTATGTCGAGCGGGTTAAAGCTTGTCGCGACGCCAACATGAAGGCGGCCGATAAGCTGATCGAAAAGTATGCTGACCACGAGGTTCAGAAAATCATCGGGGTGAATTCACAAGGTCATCGACTGCGGTTTTACGCTCAGCTACCGCCTGGGAAGTGGTTCATTTGGAAAATGGAGGATCTTCGCCCGCTCGTCTCTGGGTACGCGCTGCTGGTGGCCATCTTCGTGCTTCTTTTCGCAATCGATGTGATCGCCCTGGCGCGGTTCAGTCCGTGGTGGCCGCGCTAGATTTCGGGCCCAGACACTACCCGGTGCGAGCTTGTTACGATTTGAGGCGAGGCATTACCCCCTCCCTGGCCTCTTCCCGCGCGCCGTGCTAGCCTGCGGCTTGCGACGAGACAGGGAAGTCCGGTGTAATGCCGGCGCTGCCCCCGCAACTGTAAGCGGCGAGATCGCGGCAAGAAAAGCCACTGGCGGGCGCGAGCCCACCGGGAAGGTGCCGCGGTCGGCGACCCCGAGCCAGGAGACCTCCTCGTTGCACCCTTGCAACCGATGATCCTCGGGCGGAGGAACGTCTTGCCGGACAGAGACCACCCACCTTCGCCGACCGCGCCCGCCGCCGCGCTGCCGCGCGTGCTGCTGGTGCTGGGCGGCGCGCGCTCGGGCAAGAGCCGCTATGCCGAGGGCGTGATCGAGGCCGCCGCCTGTCCCGCGCTCTATCTCGCCACCGCCGAGCCGGGCGACGGCGAGATGGAGGAGCGCATCCGCCGCCACCGCGCGCGCCGCGGCCGGCGCTGGACGACGCTGGAGGAGCCGCTCGAGCTTGCCGCCTCTCTTGCCCGCGAATCCCGCCCCGGCCGTCCGATCCTGGTCGATTGCCTGACCTTGTGGCTCGCCAATCTGCTGGCGGCCGGCCGCGCCGTGGAGCAGGAAGCGGCCGCGCTGGTCGAAGTGCTGGGCGCGCTGGCCGGGCCGGTGGTCCTCGTCGCCAACGAGGTCGGCCTCGGCATCGTGCCGGAGAACGCGCTGGCGCGCGCCTTCCGCGACCATGCCGGAAGGCTCAATCAGGCGGTGGCGGCGCGCGCCAGCCGCGTCGTCTTCATCGCCGCCGGCCTGCCGCTGGTGCTGAAGGAGCAAGGCTGATGCGCCGGATTCCCGCCACCATCGTCACCGGCTTCCTGGGCGCCGGCAAGACCAGCCTCATCCGCCATTTGCTCGCCCATGCCGGCGGCCGCCGCATCGCGCTCGTCATCAACGAGTTCGGCGAGCTCGGCATCGACCGCGAGATCCTGCTCGGCTGCGGCGTTCCGAGCTGCGGCGAAGACAACGTGATCGAACTCGCCAATGGCTGCATCTGCTGCACCGTGGCCGAGGATTTCCTGCCGACCATGTCGAGCCTGCTGGCGCGCGCCGTGCCGCCCGAGCACATCGTCATCGAGACCTCGGGCTTGGCGCTGCCCAAGCCGCTGGTGCAGGCCTTCGCCTGGCCCGAGGTCAAGGCGCGCGTCACCGTCGATGGCGTTGTCGCCGTGATCGACGCGGCGGCGGTGGCCGATGGGCGCTTTGCCGCCGATCCCGCGGCGCTCGCCGCCCAGCGCGCCGCCGATCCCGCCCTCGCTCACGACAATCCGCTCGAGGAAGTGTTCGGCGATCAGCTCGCCTGCGCCGATCTCGTCGTGCTCAACAAGACCGACCTGCTCGCGGGCGAGGCGCTCGCCGCGGTCGAGGGCGCGACGCGCGCGAAGTTGCGGCCGGCGGTGAAGCTGCTGCGCGCGGTCGAGGGCGCCGTGGCGCCCGACGTCCTGCTGGGCCTCGCCGCCGCCGCCGAGGACGATCTCGCGGCGCGGCCGTCGCATCACGATCTCGAAGAGGCGCATGACCACGAGGATTTCGAGAGCTTCGTGCTGGCGCGCGGGCCCGTCGCCGATCCCCAGCGCTTTCTCGCCCGGCTCGGCACCGTCATCGCCGCTCATGACGTGCTGCGCCTCAAGGGCTTCCTCGACGTCCCCGGCAAGGAGTTCCGTCAGGTGGTGCAGGGCGTCGGCGAGCGGCTGCAGCATTATTTCGACCGGCCCTGGCGTCCCGGCGAAGAGCGCCGGACGCATCTCGTCGTCATCGGCCGCAAGGGCCTCGACCGCGCCGCGATCGCCGCGGCGCTGCTGGCGTGATGAAAATGTCCATCGCCCGCGGTCTAGCAGCCCCTCCCCCCTTGAGAGGGAGGGTGCCCGAGGCCGCAGGCCTCGGGCCGGAGGGGGGATGGCGCCACACCGCGAGACCTGTGGCTACCCCCCACCCTGACCCTCCCCCTCAGGGGGGGAGGGGATATGCGACGCGGCCATGCACCTGCTAGCCGTCCAACCCGGGACCATTGCCGACGGCAGCGCCGCGGTCGAGCTTGGCCAGAGCCCGGGCGAGATCGTCGTGCTCTCGGCGGCCGACAGCGAGATCGCCTGCCTCGCCGCGGCGCAGCGCCGGCTGGTGGACGGCGACCCCGCCGCGCCGAGCCTGCGCCTCGCGAGCCTGCTGCGGCTCGGCCACAATTATTCCGTCGACCGCTATGTCGAGACCGTGCTGTCCAAGGCGCGACTCATCGTCGTGCGCCTGCTCGGCGGCAGCGGCTATTGGCGCTACGGCGTCGAGCGCGTCGCCGCTCTGGCGCGCGCCCGCGGCATCGCGCTGGCGCTGCTGCCCGGCGACGACCAGCCCGATGCCGAGCTGACGGAAGCCTCGACCGTGCCGGCCGATGCCGCCCATCGCCTCTGGCGCTATCTCGCCGAAGGCGGCGCCGGCAATGCCGGCGAGTTCCTGCGCTATGCCGCGAGCCTGATCGGCAGGCCCTCGCCGTGGCGGGAGCCCGCGCCGCTGCTGCGCGCGGGGCTCTACTGGCCGGGGCGCGAGCCCGTTGCGCTGGAGGCGCTGCGCGGGGAATGGCGGGATGGCGCGCCGGTGGCGGCGATCGTCTTCTATCGCGCCCTGGTGCAGGCGGCGAACACCGCGCCGGTGGACGCTCTGATCCAAGCGCTCGCGACGCGCGGCCTCAACCCGCTGCCGCTGTTCGCTTCGAGCCTAAAGGACGCGCAAGCCGCGGCGATCCTCTCGGCGCTGCTCGCCGAGGCGCCGCCCGACATCGTGCTCAACGGCACCGGCTTTGCCGTCTCGGCGCCGGGCGAGGTGCATCGGCCGAGCGTGCTCGAGGCCGCCGACTGTCCGGTGCTGCAAGTGATCTTCGCCGGCGGCGAGGAGGACGCCTGGCGGCGCGGCATGCGCGGGCTCGATGCCCGCGACATCGCCATGAACGTGGCGCTGCCCGAGATCGACGGCCGCATCATCACCCGCGCCGTCTCTTTCAAGGCGGGCACGCGCCGCGATCCCTTGACCGAAGCCGATCTCGTCGCCTATGCGCCGGTCGCCGACCGCATCGGCTTCGTCGCCGATCTCGCGCGCAACTGGGTGCGGCTGCGCCGCACGCCGGCGGCGGAGCGCCGCATCGCCCTGGTGCTGGCGAACTATCCCCAGCGCGACGGCCGCATCGGCAACGGCGTCGGCCTCGACACGCCGCAAGCCACGCTCGAGGTGCTGCGCGCGCTGGCGGCTGCGGGATACCGCGTCGGCGAGCTTCCGCCCGATGGCGACGCGCTCATCGCCGCCTTGCGCGCGGGCCCGACCAATTCCGCCGCCGGCCGCCGCCGCCCCGCCGGGGAAGTCTTCGCCCGCGGCGACTACGCCGCCTTTTTCGCGAGCTTGCCGCGCGCGGCGCAGGAAAAGGTCGAGGCGCGCTGGGGCGCGGTCGAGCGCGACCCGTCCTTCCGCGAGAGCCGGCTCGATTGCGGCAGCCTCGCCATCGCCGCCTTGCGCTTTGGCAATGTCGCGGTGGCGATCCAGCCCTCGCGCGGCTACGACGTCGATCCCGTCAAGACCTATCACGCCCCCGATCTCGCGCCGCCGCACGGCTATCTCGCTTTCTATGCCTGGCTTGCCGACGGCTTGCGAGCGCAGGCGGTGGTGCATATGGGCAAGCACGGCACGCTCGAATGGCTGCCGGGCAAGGCGCTGGCGCTCTCGGCCGAATGCTTCCCCGAGGCGGCGCTCGGGGCCTTGCCGCATCTCTATCCCTTCATCGTCAACGATCCCGGCGAGGGCACCCAGGCCAAGCGCCGCGCCCAGGCGGTGATCGTCGATCACCTGACGCCGCCGCTGACCCGCGCCGAAAGCTATGGCCGGCTCGCCGAGCTGGAGCGCCTGGTCGACGAATATTACGCCGCCGCCGGCAGCGACCCGCGCCGGCTCAAGCCGCTCGCCGCCGCGATCCTCGATCTCCTGCGCGCCACCGGGCTCGACCGCGATTGCGGCATCGCCGAGGGCGCGAGCGAGACCGACGCGCTCGGCAAGCTCGACGCCTATCTCTGCGAGCTGAAGGAGATGCAGATCCGCGACGGCCTTCATGTCTTCGGCCGCGCGCCCGAGGGCGACCAGCTCACCGACCTGCTGGTGGCGCTGGCGCGGCTGCCGCGCGGGAACCGGCCGGAGCAAGCCTCGCTCATCCGAGCGCTTGCCGAGGATCTCGACCTGCGCTTCGACCCGCTCGCCGCCGCGCTCGGCGAGGCCTGGACCGGGTCGCGCCCGCCGGCGCTCGCCGGCGACGCGCCTTGGCGCAGCACGGGCGACACCGTGGAGCGGCTCGAGAAGCTGGCGCGCCGCCTGGTCGCCGGCGAGGCGGCGCCCGAGCCCACCTGGACGCGCGCGCGCGCCGTGCTCGACGCCATCGCGACCGGGATTCGCCCCGCGGTCGAGGCCTCCGGCGCCGCCGAGATCGCGGGGCTGCTGCGCGGCCTCGACGGGCGCTTCGTGGCGCCGGGCCCGGCGGGCGCGCCGAGCCGCGGCCGGCCCGAGGTGCTGCCCACCGGCCGCAACTTCTATTCGCTCGACACCCGCGCCGTGCCGACGCCGGCTTCCTGGCAGCTCGGCTGGAAATCGGCCCAGCTCTTGGTCGAGCGCCATGCGCAGGAGCAGGGGAGCTATCCCCGCCGCCTCGCGCTCTCCGCCTGGGGCACCTCCAACATGCGCACCGGCGGCGACGACATCGCGCAGGCGCTGGCGCTGATGGGCGTGCGCCCGCAATGGGAGCCGAGAAGCGGCCGCGTCACCGGCTTCGAGATCCTGCCGGCCTCGCTGCTCGACCGGCCGCGCGTCGACGTCACCTTGCGCGTCTCGGGCTTCTTTCGCGACGCCTTCCCCAATCTCATCGCGCTCGTCGACAGCGCCGCGCGCGCCGTGGCCCAACTCGACGAGCCCGCCGAGGTCAACCCGCTCGCCGCCCGCGTCGCCGCCGATCGCGCCGCGCTGGAGGCGCGCGGTATCGCTCCCGCGGAGGCCGCGCGGCGCGCCGGCTATCGCGTCTTCGGCTCCAAGCCCGGCGCCTATGGCGCGGGGTTGCAGGCGCTGATCGACGAGCGCGGCTGGCGCGACGCGCGCGACCTCGCCGAAGCCTATCTCGCCTGGGGCGGCTATGCCTATGGCGCCGGCGCCGAGGGCGATGCCGAGCCGGTGCTTTTCCGCGACCGCCTCGCCGGCGTCGAGGCGGTGGTGCAGAACCAGGACAATCGCGAGCACGATCTCCTCGACAGCGACGACTACTACCAGTTCGAGGGCGGGCTCGCGGTTGCCGTGCGCCATCTCGCCGGCGCCGCGCCCATGGTTTATCACAACGACCATTCGCGCCCCGAGAGCCCGCGCATCCGCACGCTGGAGGAGGAGGTCGGCCGAGTCGTCCACGGCCGCGCGGTCAATCCGAAATGGCTCAAGGGCGTGATGCGCCACGGCTACAAGGGCGGCTTCGAGATGGCGGCGACGGTCGACTACCTCTTCGCCTTCGCCGCCACCGCGCGCGCGGTGAAGGACCATCATTTCGACGCGGTCTACGACGCCTATCTCGGCGATGCCGAGAGCCGCGGCTTTCTCGAGGCGCATAATCCCGACGCGCTCGCCGAGATCGCCCAGCGCCTCGGCGAGGCGATCGACCGCGGGCTCTGGCGGCCCAAGCGCAACAGCCTGCGCGAAGCGCTCGACGCGCTGGCGGCGGGGCGGCGATGAGCGACGCTCCCGACGGCGAAGCGGAAGTGAACCGCCGCCATGCCGAAAAGATGGCCAAGCGCAAGGCGGCGCGCGCCAAGATTCTCGCCACCAAGACCGAGGAGCGCGGCCTCATCATCGTCCATACCGGCACCGGCAAGGGCAAATCGACCGCCGCCTTCGGCATGGTCATGCGCTGCCTCGGCCACGGCATGCGCGTCGGCATCGTGCAATTCATCAAGGGCGCCTGGGATACCGGCGAGCGTCACGTGCTCGCGCGCTTTCCCGATCTCGTCGCTTGCCGCGCCATGGGCGAGGGCTTCACCTGGGACACGCAGGACCGCGCCCGCGACATCGCCGCCGCGCGCGCCGCCTGGGACGCGGCCAAGGCGATGATCGCCGACCCCGCCTATCGCCTGGTGCTGCTCGACGAGCTCAACATCGTGCTGCGCTATGATTATCTCGACGTCGCCGAGGTGGTGGAAACGCTCAAGTCCAAGCCGCGCGATCTCCACGTCGTCGTCACCGGCCGCAACGCCAAGCCGGAGCTGATCGAGATTGCCGATCTCGTCACCGAGATGACGCTGGTGAAGCATCCCTTCCGCGGCGGCGTCAAGGCGCAGGTGGGGATCGAATTTTGAGGAGGGCCTCATGCGACGTTTGATGCCGATGCTGCTGCTGTTGCTGCTTCTCGCGCCGGGCGTGGCGCCGGCGGCGCAAGTCTCCGATCAGCAGAAGGTCGTCGACGGCGCCCGGCGCACGCTGGCGCAGCTCACCGCCGACAAGACGCTGGGCGGGCCGGCCCGCGATCTCCTTCACAAGGCGCGCGCCGTGCTCATCGTGCCGCAGCTCGTCAAGGCCGGCTTCATCCTCGGCGGCGAGGGCGGCGACGGCGTGCTGCTGGCGCGCGACGCGGCGGGGAACTGGAGCTATCCCTCCTTCTGCGGCATGGGCGGCGGCTCCATCGGCTTGCAGATCGGCGGCGAGGTGTCGCGGATCGTGCTCATCATCATGACCGAGCCGGCGCTGCGCGCGGTGATGCGCGACGAGTTCAAGATCGGCGCCGAGGCGGGCATCACCGTGGTCACGCTCGGCGGCGGCGCCGAGGCGTCGACCACCGCCAATGCCGGCGCCGACATCTACGCGGTGGCGCGGTCCAAGGGCCTCTTCGGCGGCATCGCGCTCCAAGGCGCGATCATCGCGCCCAGCACCGGCTGGAACCACGCCTATTACGGCAGGGACGTCACCGCCGAGGCGATCGTGCTGCGCCATGCCGCCGCCAATCCCGGCGCCGAGGCGCTGAGGTCCGCGCTTGCCCGCTTCTGATCCCCGCCGCACCGCGGCGCTGATGCTGCAAGGCACCGGCTCCGATGTCGGCAAGTCGCTGCTGGTGGCGGGGCTTGGCCGCGCGCTGACGCGGCGCGGCCTCGCCGTGCGCCCGTTCAAGCCGCAGAACATGTCGAACAACGCGGCGGTCACCGAAGACGGCGGCGAGATCGGCCGCGCCCAGGCGCTGCAGGCGCGCGCCTGCGGCGTGAAGCCCAGCGCCGACATGAACCCGGTGCTGCTCAAGCCGCAATCCGAGCAAGGCGCGCAGGTGGTGGTGGAGGGCCGCGTGCTCGCCTCGGCAAGCGCCGGCGACTATCACGCGCTGAAGCCGCGCCTGCTGCCGCGCGCGCTCGCCGCCTTCGAGCGGCTGGCGCGGGCCGCCGACGTCGTGCTGGTGGAAGGCGCCGGCAGCCCCGCCGAGATCAATCTGCGCGCCGGCGACATCGCCAATATGGGCTTTGCCGAGGCGGCCGATCTGCCGGTGGTGCTGGTCGGCGACATCGACCGCGGCGGCGTCATCGCCGCGCTTGCCGGCACTCATGCGCTGCTGGCGCCCGCCGAGCGCGCCCGGCTCCGCGGCTACATCGTCAACAAGTTCCGCGGCGATCCCCGCCTGTTCGAGACCGCCCTCGGACCGCTGAAGGAGCGCACCGGCCTCGACTGCCTCGGCGTCGTCCCGTTCTTCGCCGCGGCGCGCGATCTTCCCGCCGAGGATGGCGTGGCGCTCGACGGCTGGACGCGGCCCGCGGCGCGCGCCGGCGCGCTGCGCGTCGTCGTGCCGCGCCTGCCGCGCATCGCCAATTTCGACGATCTCGATCCGCTCGCCGCCGAGCCCGGCGTGGCGCTCGATCTCGTCGCGCCCGGCCGCGCGCTGCCGCTTGCCGATCTCATCCTGCTGCCGGGCTCCAAGGCGACGCTCGCCGATCTCGCGGCGCTGCGCGGCGAAGGCTGGGATATCGACATTCTCGCCCATGCGCGCCGCGGCGGCGCGGTGCTCGGGATCTGCGCCGGCTACCAGATGCTCGGCCGCCGCATCGCCGATCCCGCCGGCATCGAAGGCCCGGCCGGCGAGGCGCCGGGGCTCGGCCTGCTCGCGGTCGAGACCATGCTGGCGCCCGAGAAGATCCTGGTCGAGGCGACGGGCATCGAGCTTGCCAGCGGCGCCGCGGTATCGGGCTACGAGATGCATATCGGGCGCACCGATGGGCCCGGCACGGCGCGGCCGATGCTGCGCCTCGGCCTGCGCGCCGACGGCGCGGTCTCCGCCGACGGGCGCATCGCCGGCTGCCATCTGCACGGGCTCTTCGCGAGCGGCGCCTTCCGCCGCGCCTTCCTGGCGCGCCTCGGCGGCGCCGGCGATCCGATGCTCGATTACGAGGCGCGCATCGAGGCGACGCTCGACGCGCTCGCCGCCCATCTCGAGGCCAATCTCGACGTGCCGCGCCTGCTGGAGATCGCCCATGCGCGCTAGCTTCCTACTTCCCTCTCCGCGCGCAGCGGATATGGGCTTCACAAAACCTCCCCTCTCCGCCCCATTGGGGCGGAGAGGTTGGGAGAGGTGGGGCTGGCGATGCGCTTGAGAGCGGGAGCGCAGATCGCATGGCGCTTGCGCCGGGATGCCGAGGATTGCGACAGGATGCATCGGCGAGCGTTGCGCGAGCTCTGTCGCGCGTTCGAAGCGCCCCCACCTCTCCCGGCCTCTCCGCCCCCAGGGGGCGGAGAGGAGAAGATTTGCGGGAATGCGGGACTCATCGCGAAGACGCCGGCCGGCCGGATCCTGAAGAACCAGCGCCGCGCCCGATCAAAACACCGCGCCGCGGAGCGCGAGATAGGCGGCGAGCACCGCCATCGCCAGCAGCAGGCAGGCGATGATGTAAAGCCGGAGCGCGCGCGAGATGTCGGCGACGGTGGCGCGGGCGCGGCCGTCGCCGAGCCAGGGATCGTTGACGACCTCGCCGTGATAGCGCCGCGGCCCGGCAAGCGCCAGGCCGAGCGCGCCGGCCGCCGCCGCCTCGGGCCAGCCGGCATTGGGCGAGCGGTGCTTGCCGGCGTCGCGCAGCATGATGCGGAACGCGGGCGCGACGCGCGCCTCGGGCACCGCCAGCGCCGCGGCGGCGAGCAGCATGCCGCTGAGGCGGGCCGGCACCAGGTTGAGGAGATCGTCGAGCCGCGCCGCCGCCCAGCCGAACTGCAGATAGCGCGGCGTGCGGTGGCCGATCATGCTGTCGAGGGTGTTGACCGTCTTGTAGACGAAGATGCCCGGCAGCCCGAAGAGGGCGTAGCTGAGCGCCGGCGCCACCACCCCGTCGCTGAAATTCTCCACCAGCGATTCGATCGCGGCGCGCGCCACGCCGTGCTCGTCGAGGCTTTGCGGATCGCGGCCGACGATGTGCCGCACCGCCTCGCGCCCGCCGACGAGGCCGCCTTGGCTGAGCGCGCGGCCGACCGCGGCGACGTGGTCGAAGAGGCTGCGCTGCGCCAGCAGGATCGCCACCAGCAGCACTTCGCCCGCGGCGCCGAAGCGCAGCCGGCGCAGCGCCAGCGCCAGGGCGAGCCCGACCAGCGCCGCGGCCAGCGTCAGCGCCGCCACGGCAAGCACGCCGCGCACCCGGCGCGTGCGCGCGTCGCGGCGCTCGCGGTTGAGGCGGCGGTCGAGCCAGCTCACGGCGCCGCCGACCAGCGCCACCGGATGCGGCACGAAGCGGTAGGCGCCGGGCAGGTCGCCGACGACCATGTCGAGGGCGAGCGCCGCCAGCAGCAGCAGCAAGGGATCGAGCCCGGAGGGAGCGAAGAGCAGCATCGGCGGCGAGCATCCGCCGGCCGAGGCGGCGAGGTCAACCACCGGCAGGCGCGGGAGCAAAAATGGACACAGCGATCCTGATCTGCGGCCATGGCAGCCGCGACGACGAGGCGCTGGTCGAGTTCGAGCGCGTGGCGGCGGGGCTGCGCCGGGCGCTGCCGGCGGCCGATATCGCCACGGGCTATCTCGAATTCGCCCGCCCGACCATTCGCGACGGGCTCGAGGCGCTCAAGTCGCGCGGCGCCAGGCGCATCCTGGCGATCCCCGGCATGCTCTTCGCCGCAAGCCATGTGAAGAACGATCTCCCTTGGGAAATCAACAGCTTTGCCGCGGCGAACCCGGACATCGAGCTGCGCTTCGGGCGCGATCTCGCGATCGAGCCCAAGCTGCTCGCCGCCGCCGCCGAGCGCATCGCCGCCGCCGAGCCCCGGGGCGCCGGCGCGCTCGCGCGCCGCGACAGCCTGCTGCTCGTGGTCGGGCGCGGCACCAACGATCCCGACGCCAATTCCAACATCGCCAAGCTCGCGCGCATGCTGTGGGAGGGGATGGGCTTCGGCTGGGCCGAGGCGGCGTTCAGCGGCGTCGCCCAACCGCTGGTCGAGCCGGCGCTGGAACGGGCGCTGCGCCTGGGCTTTCGGCGCATCATCGTCTTTCCCTATTTCCTCTTCACCGGCGTGCTGGTGAAGCGCATCTACGCCGCCGCCGATTGCGTCGCGGCGGCGCATCCCGAGATCGAGATCATCAAGGCGCCTTATCTCAACGATCATCCGCTGGTGCTGGACTGCTTCGCCGACCGCGCCGCCGAAGCGCTGGACGGCGAGCCCACGATGAATTGCCGGCTCTGCAAGTACCGCGCGCAAGTGATCGGCTATGAGCGCGATCATTTGGCGCCGCAGGCGGGGCATCATCACCATGTCCGCGGCATCGGCACCGATGGCGATCGCGCCGGTCATCATCATCACGGCAACGGCCACCATCATCATCGCGATGGCGATTGAGCCTTGTCCGACCTGCCGCTGTTCGATGCCTATCTCATGGTCGATTGGAGCGCCGCCGCCGTGCCGCGGCTGGGCAAGGACAGCATTTGGATCTGTGACTTGCACCGCGTGGAGGGCGAGCTCCGGCAAGCGGCGTCGATCAACGTTCCGACGCGGCTCGAGGCGCGCGCTCGATTGCTGGAGCTGCTCGCCGCGAACCTCGCCGCCGGCCTGTCGAGCTTGGCCGGGTTTGATTTTCCCTTCGGCTATCCCTCCGGCTTCGCCGCTCAACTGCGGCTCGGCGGGCCGCCTTGGCGCGCCGTTTGGGAGCTGCTTGCCGGCCGCGTCGAAGAGAGGCCCGGCAACGGCAACAACCGCTTCGAGGTCGCGGCGGCGCTGAACCGGCAGATCAGCGGCCGGCCGGCGCCATTTTGGGGCTGCCCTGAAGCGGCGGCCGGACCGTTCCTTCAGGCGAGGCATCATCGCCTGCACCAGGTGCTCGGTCCCTCGGAGAAACGGCTTGCCGATGCGCGCGTGAAAGGCCCCCAGCCGGTCTGGAAACTCGCCGGCGCCGGCGCCGCGGGGAGCCAGGCGCTGACCGGCATTCCGGTCGTGCATTGGCTGCGCAACCATCCGAGCCTCGCCGGCGCCTCCCTCGTCTGGCCTTTCGAAACCGGACTCTCGGTTCCGCGCCAAAGGGATCGCGCGGGCGTCGTCTTCGCGGAAATCTATCCGTCTCTCGTTCGGTCGGTCCCGCAAGGCGGCGAGGTCAAGGACGAGGCGCAGGTGCGCACCATCGCCTGGCATTTCGCCAGGCTCGACGACGCCGGGCGTCTTGCGCGCCTGTTTGCCGGCGATCCCGGCCTGGCGGCCGAAGACCGCGCGCGCGTGGAGGCCGAGGAAGGCTGGATTCTGGGCGTTCCCGTGCAAGAAGCGCCGCCGGCGGCGGACATTTCCGCGACGCGCTACGCCTATCTGCGCGATCCCGACGAAATATACCGGGAATCCTTTGCCCGCATCGGCCGCGAGGTCGATCTCTCGCGCTTTCCGGACGACCTCCGGCCGCTGGCGCTGCGCCTCGTCCATGCCGCGGGCGAGCCGGCGATCGCGCGCGATCTCGTCTGGTCGGAGGACGCGGCGGCGGCCGGCCGCGCCGCGCTCGCCGCCGGCGCGCCGATCCTGGTCGACGCGGCGATGGTCGAGGCCGGCATCATCGCCGACCGCCTGCCCAAGCGGAACCGCGTGCTGTGCCGTCTCGGCGACCGCCGCGTGCCGGCGCTTGCCCGCCGCCTCGGCACCACCCGCTCGGCCGCCGCGGTCGAGCTGTGGCGCCCGCATCTGGCCGGCGCTATCGTCGCCATCGGCAATGCCCCCACCGCGCTCTTTCATCTGCTCGAGCTCATCGCCGCCGGCGCGCCGCGGCCGGCGCTGGTGCTGGGCTTTCCGGTGGGCTTCGTCGGCGCCGCCGAGGCCAAGGCGGCGCTGGCGGAGAACCGCCTCGGCCTCGCCTTCATCGCGCTGGCGGGAAGGCGCGGCGGCAGCGCGCTGGCGGCGGCCGCGGTGAACGCGCTCGCGGGAGAGACCGCATGACCGCCTGGCTGTCGGTGATCGGCATCGGCGAGGACGGGCCGGACGGACTTTCCGCCGCCGCGCGCGCGCGGATCGACGCCGCTTCCTTGCTGGTGGGCGGCGAGCGCCATCTGGCGCTCGTTCCCGACGCCAAGGCCGAGCGGCTCGCCTGGCGCCAGCCGCTCGCCGACACCATCGCCGAGATCGCCGCGCGGCGCGGCACGCCGGTCGTCGTGCTGGCGAGCGGCGACCCCTTGTGCTACGGCGTCGCCACCACGCTGGTGCGCCATTTCGCCGCCGCCGAAATGACGGTGCTGCCGCAGCCCAGCGCCTTCAGCCTTGCCGCGGCGCGCCTGCTTTGGCCGCTCGAAAGCTGCGTCACCCTCAGCCTGCATGGCCGCCCGGTCGAGGCGCTGCGGCTCCATCTGGCTCCCGGCGCGCGCATCATCGCGCTCACCACCGACGGCGACACGCCGGTGCAGCTCGCCCGGCTGCTGAGCGAGGCCGGCTGGGGGCCGAGCCGGCTCACCGTCTTCGCCCATATGGGCGGCGCGCGCGAGCGGCGCATCGACGCCACCGCCGAGACCTGGCCCTTGGGCCGCGTCGCCGCGCTCAACACGCTCGCCATCGAGTGCCGGCCCGGCCCCGCGGCGCGGCCCTTGTCGCGCCTGGCGGGCCTTCCCGACGACGCCTTCGAGCATGACGGCCAGATCACCAAGCGCGAGACCCGCGCCGCGACGCTGGCGGCGCTGGCGCCGCTGCCGGGCGAGCTGCTCTGGGACGTCGGCGCCGGCTGCGGCTCGATCGCCATCGAATGGCTGCGCGCCGGATCCGCGCTCGCCGCCGTCGCCGTCGAGCGCGACGCCATGCGCTGCGCCACGCTTGCCCGCAACGCCGCCCTGCTGGGCGTGCCGGAGCTGCGCGTCGTCCACGGCGTGGCGCCCGCGGCGCTTGCCGGCCTGCCGGCGCCCGATGCGATCTTCCTGGGCGGCGGCGTCGGCGAGGCGGCGCTCTGGGAGGCGCTGTGGGCCGCGCTCAAGCCCGGCGGCCGTCTCGTCGCCAATGCGGTGACCTTGGCGGGCGAGACGCAGCTCCTGCGCTGGCAGGTGCGCCAGGGCGGTGCTTTGGTGCGGCTTGCCGTTGCGCGCGCCGAGCCGGTGGGCGGCCGTAGCGCCTGGCGTCCGCTGATGACGGTGACGCAGCTCGCGCTGGCAAAGCCGCGCGCCGCCCCGCCATGATCGAGCGCTGGAGCGTCGGCTGGCGGCCTTACGCGCTGCTGGCGCTGCTCTGTCTCGGGCTCTATCTGCCGGGCTTGGCGGCGCTGCCGGTGATCGACCGCGACGAGGCGCGCTTCGCCCAGGCGAGCCGGCAGATGCTGGAGAGCGGCGACTTCCTGCGCATCCGCTTCCAGGACGAGGCGCGCAACAAGAAGCCGGTCGGCGTCTATTGGCTGCAAAGCGCCGCGGTGGCGGCGCTGAGCACCGCCGACAGCGCCGCCATCTGGCCTTACCGGCTGCCGTCGCTGCTGGGCGCGCTGGCGGCGGCGCTGCTCACTTTCGCGCTGGGCCGCGCGCTGGTCGGCGGCGCCGCGGCGCTGCTCGGCGCGGCGCTGCTGGCGAGCGCGCTCGGCACCGTCGCCGAGGCGCATCTCGCCAAGACCGACGCGCTGCTGCTCGCCGCCGCGGTCGCCGCGCAAACCGCGCTCGGCGCAATCTATCGCGACGGCCGGCGCGGCGGCGTCGCGTCGCGGCGCTGGGCGTTGCTGTTCTGGGCGGCGCAAGGCATGGCCATCCTGATCAAGGGGCCGGTGGTGCCGCTGCTGAGCCTCCTCGCCGCCGGCAGCCTGGCGCTCGCCGACCGCGACGCGCGCTGGCTGCGCGGCCTTCACCCGCTCTGGGGCGTGCCGGTGATGCTCGCCATCGCCGCGCCCTGGCTCGTCGCCATCACCGCCGCCACCGGCGGCGCCTTTCTCGGCGAGGCCGTCGGCCATGATTTCCTCGGCAAGCTCATCGGCGCGCAGGAAGCCCATGGCGCCTGGCCGGGCAGCTATCTGCTGCTGCTCTTCCTTGCCTTCTGGCCGGGCTCGCTGCTGCTGGCGCCGGCGGCATCCTGGGCCTGGGAGCAGCGCGCCGCGACGCCCGAGCGCTTTCTCATCGCCTGGGCCGTGCCGTTCTGGCTGGTGCTGGAGCTGGTGCCGACCAAGCTGCCGAACTATCTGCTGCCGGCCTATCCCGCGCTGGCGCTGCTGGCGGCGCGCGCCAGCCTGGCGCTCGCTGAGGGAAGGCTCATGCGCCGGCGCTGGCTCGAGCGCGCCGGCGTGGTGCTCTTCCTCCTGGCCTCGCTGCTGCTGGCGGCGGCGCTGGTGCTGGTGCCGGAGCGTTTCGGCCATGGCCTCGACCTCGCCGGCATCGCCGCCGCCGCGATCATTCTGTTCTTCGGCACGCGGCTGGCGCTCGCGTCCTTGCGCCGGGCCGGCCCCGGCCTCGCCGTGCGCGCGGCGCTGCTGGCGCTGCTGGTGCTGCCGGCCGGCTTCGCGCTGGTGGCGCCGGGGCTCGACGGGCTCTGGCTCAGCCGCGAGGCGGCGCGCATGGTCGCGCGCTATCATCCGCCGCCGGCCGCGCCGGTGGTGGCGGTGGGCTATGCCGAGCCGAGCCTGGTCTTTCTGCTCGGCACCGCGACGCGCTCGCTCTCGCCCGAAGACGCCGCCCAATATGTGACCTCGGCGCGCGGCGCCGCGGCGCTGGTGAGCAGCGGCGACGACACCGCCTTTCGCCAGGCGCTCGCGCGGCGCGGCTGGCAGGCGCGGCCGGTCGAGCGCACCGCCGGGCTCGATTATTCCAACGGCAAGGCGCTGATGCTGACGCTCTACACGGGAGTGCCGGGATGAAAAGTCGGCTTGCCTCGCCGTTAGATCCGCGTTTCGATCGTCATGCCCGGGCCGGCCGCAGGCCGAGACCCGGGCATCCACGTCTTGCATCGCGCGCGCTGGGCGACGTGGATGCGCGGGTCAAGCCCGCGCATGACGACAGGAGGACGTGGACGACCTACGCCTTTGCCATCTCCTTCGATCACCGCGTCCGTCCATGACATCGCAAGCAACGAAGCATCGGCTCGGCAAGGTCTTCGGCCTCGGCCTCGGCCCCGGCGATCCCGAGCTGATCACGCTGAAGGCGCTGCGCCTGCTGCGCGCTTGCCCGGTGGTGGCCTATCCCGCGCCCGAGGGCGGCGCCAGCTTCGCGCGCCGCATCGTCGCGCGCTGGCTTTCGCCGGCGCAGCGCGAGATCGTCATCGCCGTGCCGATCGAGAGCGCCCGCTTCCCGGCGCAGGCCGTCTATGACCGCGCCGCCGGCGAGATCGCCGCCGAGCTTGCCGCCGGCCGCGACGTCGCCGTGCTCTGCCAGGGAGATCCCTTCTTCTACGGCTCCTTCATGTATCTCTTCAGCCGGCTCGCCGAGCGCCATGCCGTCGAGGTGGTGCCCGGCGTCTCCTCGCTCACCGCCTGCGCCGCGGCCTCGGGAGCGCCGCTCGCCGCGCGCGAGGACACGCTGCTGGTGCTGCCGGCCTCGCTTTCCGAGCAGCTTCTGCTCTGCCGTCTCGCCGAGGTGGACGCCGCCGCCATCATCAAGCTCGGCCGCCATTTCGCCAAGGTGCGCGCGGTGCTGGAGCGGCTCGGCCTCGCCGCCGAGGCGCGCTATGTCGAGCGCGCCAGCATCGCGGGCGAGGAGCGCGTGCTGCCGCTCGCCGCGGTCGGCGCCGAGACCGTGCCCTATTTCTCGATGATCCTGCTGCATCGCCGCGGCGCGGCCTGGCGATGAGCGAGGCGCTGCCGCCGGGCGCCGCGATCCTCGTGCTGGGGCCCGGCGCGCTGGCGCTGGGCCGCCGCCTGCGCGAGGCTTTGCCGCAGGCGCTGCTGCACGCGCCGGAGGCAAGCGGGATCGAGGCCGACCGGCGCTTCGCGCGCGCCAGCGAGCACGTCGCCGCGCTCTTCGCCGCCGGCACGCCGATCGTCGGCCTTTGCGCCGCCGGCATCCTCATCCGCGCCGTGGCGCCGCTGCTCGCCGACAAGCGCCGGGAGCCGCCGGTGGTGGCGGTGGCGGAAGACGGTTCGGCGGCGGTGCCGCTGCTCGGCGGCCATCGCGGCGCCAACGCGCTCGCCCGCGCCATCGCCGCGCTTGCCGGCGGCGCCGCCGCGATCACCACCGCCGGCGATCTGCGCCTCGGCTTCGCGCTCGACGAGCCGCCGCCGGGCTGGCGCGTCGCCAATCCCGAGCGCGCCAAGCCGGTCGCCGCCGCCTTGCTCGCCGGCGCGGCGGTGGCGCTGCGCCTCGAGGCCGGCAGTGCCGATTGGCTCGCCGCCAGCGGCTTCGCCTTCGCCGCCGATGCGCCGCTTGCTGTCCGCGTCACCGACCGCGTCCCCGCCGTCGACGAGCGCGCGCTGGTGCTGCATCCGCCGGTGCTGGCGCTGGGGGTCGGCTGCGAGCGCGGCTGCGGCGCCGCGGAGCTTGCCGATCTCGCCGCAGCGGCGCTGGCCGAGCGCGGCCTCGCCGCCGGGGCCGTCGCGGCGGTGGTGTCGATCGACCTCAAATCCGACGAGCCGGCGGTAGCGGCCCTGGCCGAGCGCCTCGGCGTTCCCGCGCGCTTCTTTTCCGCCGCGGAGCTCCTGGCCGAGACGAAGCGGCTCGAAACGCCGTCCGAGGCGGTCTTCCGCGAGACCGGCTGCTATGGCGTCGCCGAGGGCGCGGCGCTGGCGGCGGTGGGGCCGGAGGGCGCGCTTCTTCTTGCCAAGCGCAAATCCGGGCGCGCCACCTGCGCCGTCGCGCGCGCCCCCCGGCCGCTCGACGCGCAAGCCGTCGGCCGCGCCCGCGGCAGCCTCGCGATCGTCGGCATCGGTCCCGGCGATCCCCTTTGGCGCACGCGCGAGGCGGAGGCGGCGCTGGCGGCGGCGAGCGACGTCGTCGGCTACGGGCTCTATCTCGACCTGCTCGGTTCGGCGATTGCCGGCAAGGCGCGGCATGAAAGCACGCTCGGCGCCGAGGCGGCGCGCGCGAGACAGGCGCTCGATCTCGCCGCCGAAGGCCGCGCCGTGGCGCTGGTCTCTTCCGGCGATGCCGGGATCTACGGCCTCGCCGCGCTGGTCTTCGAGCTGCTCGACCGCGAGGCGCGGCCGGAATGGCGGCGCCTCGATCTCGCCGTCGTGCCCGGCCTGTCGGCGCTGCAAGCCGCCGCCGCCCGGCTCGGCGCGCCGCTCGGCCATGATTTCTGCGCCGTGTCGCTCTCCGACCTGTTGACGCCGTGGGAGGTGATCGAGCGCCGCCTGGCCGCCGCCGCCGCCGGCGATTTCGTCGTGGCGCTCTACAATCCGCGCTCCGAGCGCCGCCGCGCCCAACTCGACCGCGCGCGCGAGATCCTGCTGGGCCATCGCGCCGCCGGGACGCCGGTGGCGCTGGCGCGCAATCTCGGCCGGCCCGGCGAAAGCATCCGCCTCACGACGCTGGGCGCGCTCGCCGGCGAGGACGTGGACATGCTGACCCTGGTGCTCGTCGGCAGCAGCGCCACCCGCCTCATCCCCGGCGCGGCGCCGCGCCTCTACACGCCGCGCGGCTATGCGGCAAAGCGCGCGCCGTGAGCGTGCATTTCATCGGCGCCGGGCCCGGCGCTCCCGATCTCATCACGTTGCGCGGCCTGCGCCTCATCGAGCGCTGTCCGGTCTGCCTCTATGCCGGCTCGCTGGTGCCGGCCGAGGTGGTGCGGGCGGCGCCCGAGGGCGCGCGGGTGATCGACACCGCGCCGCTGACGCTCGACGAGATCATCGCCGAGATGGCGGCGGCCGACGCCGCCGGGCTCGAAGTGGCGCGCGTCCATTCCGGCGACATCTCGCTCTACGGCGCCATCGCCGAGCAGATGCGCCGGCTCGACGCGCTCGGCATCGCCTATGATTTGACGCCGGGGGTGCCGGCCTTCGCCGCCGCCGCCGCCGCGCTCGGCCTCGAGCTCACCCTGCCGGAGCTGGCGCAGACCGTGATCCTGACGCGCACCGCGGTGCGCGCCTCGCCGATGCCCAAGGGCGAGGACCTCGCCACGCTCGGCGCGAGCCGCGCCACGCTGGTGCTGCATCTTTCGATCAACAACCTCGCCAAGGTGGCGCGCGCGCTCGCGCCGCTTTACGGCGAGGATTGCCCGGCGGCGGTGGTGTGGCGCGCGAGCTGGCCCGACCAGGTGATCCTGCGCGGCACGCTCAAGAGCCTGCGCGCGCAAGTGAAGGAGGCCCGCCTCACCCGCACCGCGCTCATCCTCGTCGGTCGCGTGCTGGCGTCGCCCGCCGCCGCCGACAGCCGGCTTTACGCCCCGGGCCATCATCACGTTCTGCGCCCGCGCCGCCGGCGATAGGCCGGCGCGCGCTTTCGCTCACCGGCCGGCGAGAACGCGGTCGACGGTCTCGATCAGCTCTTGCGGCAGAAACGGTTTCGCCAGGGAAGCCTGCGCGCCGAAGGTTTCGGCCATGTCGAGGAACATGAGGTTTCGCGAGCCGCAGCCGCCGGACATGGCGATGATCTTGGTGCCGGGCGCGCGGTCGAGCGCCTCGCGGATCGTCTCGATGCCCTCTTTGCCCGGCATGTAGATGTCGGTGATGATGAGGTCGAGCGGCCGATCCTTCATCAGCATCAAGCCTTGCTCGCCGTCCTCCGCCTCGAGCAGCGCGTGCCCCCGCGGACGGAGCACGCGCAGGATGAGCCGGCGTATCGCGGCCTCGTCGTCGATCACCAGGATTGTCGCCATCTTCGACCTTTCGCGGCGGCGAAGTATAGGCGGCGGAGGTAAAGGAATTGCCGCGGGGCTGCATGCCGGCGCGCTCTTTTCAGCGAATGCCGCGAAAAAATCCCGCGCGGCGGCGTGTCGTCATGCCCGCGCTGCGTGCGCGCGGGACGCCGCTATCCCGGCGTCGCCGCTTCCAGCGCGCGCAGCGCGTTGGCGTGGCCGGCGGCGAAGCTCCGGGCGTCGCGGCCGGTGAAATCCTGCCTCTTGGGGTCGGCGCCGGCCTTGAGCAGCGCCTTCACCGCCTCGCCCTTGTTGGCGCCCGCCGCCAGCATCAGCGGCGTGATCCCCTGGCGGTTGATCGCGTCGACCGGCGCGTTGGCCTGGACCAGCGCGGCGATCGCCTCCGCCTGGCCGGCCTCCGCCGCCCAATGCAGCGCCGTCGCGCCGTCCTTGTCGCGGTAGTCGACGCGCGCGCCGGCGTTGAGCAGCAGCTTGATCATCGCCGTGTTGCCGAAGCTTGCGGCGTAGTCGAGCGGCGAGCGCCCGCTGGGATCGAGGAAGTTGGGGTTTTCGCCCTTGCGCAGGAAGATGGCGACGTCGTCGGTCTTGTTCTCGGCGGCGGCGTTCGCCAGGCTGTACCAGTCGAAGAGCTTCTGCGGCGTCTGCGCCCGCGCCGGCCCCGCCGCCAGCGCCAGGCCGAGCGACGCCAGCAAAGCGCGGCGGCCGATGCCCGGCTTCATGACTTTGCCTCCTCGCTTTCCCGCGCCGCCGCTCCGGCCAGCCGCAGCGCCAGCCAGTCGAGCGCCGCCGCCACGCTGTCGACGCGCTCGCCCGCCACCGGCCGCGGCCGGCGCACCATCACCACGGGAAGGTCGCGCTCGCGCGCCGCGACGAGCTTCGCCTCGGTGGCGTCGCCGCCGCTTGCCTTGGCGACCAGCGCCTCGATCCCGTGGCGCTCCAGGATATGCCGCTCGCCCGCCGGATGGAAAGGGCCGCGTCCCAGCAGCAGCTCGTAAGAAGCGAGCGGCAGCGGCGCCGCGGGCGGCTCGATCAGCCGCACCAGGAAATGATGCTGCGTCAAGCCGGCGAAGGCGTCGAGCTCGCGCCGGCCGACGGTGAGCCAGACGCGCCGGCCAAGCTGGCGCAGCGCGCGCGCGGCGCCGGCGATGTCCTCGACCTCGATCCAGCGGTCGAGCGGATGGTGCTGCCATTCGGGGCGCAGCAGCAGGAGGCGCGGCACGCCGGCCTCGGCGCAGGCCGCCTGCGCCTGCGCCGAGATCCGCGCTGCGAAGGGGTGGGTGGCGTCGACGAGAAGGCCGATGCGCTCGGCGGCGAGATAGCGGGCGAGCCCGTCGCTGCCGCCGAAGCCGCCGATGCGCACGCCGCCGGCGATCGGCGCCCGGTGCTCGGTGAGCCCGGCGAGCGCGGTGGTGACCTGAAGCCGCGCGCCGAAGCGCTCCAGCGCCGCCGCGGCCAGCGCTTGCGCCTCGCCGGTGCCGCCGAGGATCAGCAGATGCGGGCGGCGCTCAGGGTCCGACATGCGCCAGCGTCTCGCCTTGCCGGTCGAAGACCACCACGTCGACGGCGATACCGCCGGCGAGCGTCGCCAGCGCCACCTCGCGCGCGCCCAGCGCCACGCGCCGGGCGAGGTCGCCGCCGCGCCCGCCCGCCAGCGCCAGCACTTCGCCGGCGCTTTGCGCCTTCTGCGCCCGGCCGACGAGGTCCTCGTTGCAGCCCATCGCTTGCAGCGTCCCTGCGAGCCAGGCGGCTTCGATGCGGCTCTGCCCGGAATGGAGGTCGAGATGCCCCGCCGCGAGCTTCGCCAGCTTGGCGAAGCCGCCGGCGAGCGTGAGCCGCGGCACCGGATGGCCGCGCAGATATTTGAGCGTGCCGCCGGCGAAATCGCCCATGTCGATGAGCGCCGTCTCCGGCAGGTTGTAGAGGCGCTGCACCGCCTTCTCCGAGGTCGAGCCGGTGGAGGCCGCGAGATGGCGCAGTCCGGCGGCGCGCGCCACGTCGATGCCGCGATGGATCGAATGGATCCAGGCGGCGCAGGAATAGGGCGTGACGATGCCGGTGGTGCCGAGGATGGAGAGCCCGCCGACGATGCCGAGCCGGGCGTTGTGCGTTCGCGCCGCCAGCGCCTCGCCGCCGGGAATCGCCAGCGTCACCAAGAGGTCGCGGGGCGGCTCGGCCTCGGCCGCCTCGGCCGCGTCCTTCAGCGCTTGCGCGATCATCGCGCGCGGGCCGGCGGTGATCGCGGGCTCGCCCGGCGCCAGCGGCAGGCCCGGCCGCGTCACCGTGCCGACTCCCGGCCCCGCCTGGAAGCGCAGGCCGCCGCCGGCGGGTCCGCGCGCGATCTCGGCCACCACCAGCGCGCCATGGGTCACGTCGGGGTCGTCGCCGGCGTCCTTGACGATGCCGGCGCGCGCCGCGTCCGGCAGCATCTCCTTCAGCGCCAGCGCGAAGCTCGGCCGCTCGCCGCCGGGCAGCCGGATGGCGACGGGATCGGGAAACCGGCCGGTGAGCAGCGCCTCGAGCGCCGCGCGCGCCGCCGCCGCGGCGCAGGCGCCGGTGGTCCAGCCGCGCCGCAAGGGCCCGCTCGGTCGCCGGGACATGCGATGATCCTAGGCAATCGCCGGCGGCCTGACTACCGGCGCGCCAGCGCGCGGTGTAGGCTTCGCGCATGGATCTGCCGTCTCTCGCCCTGCCCGACTTCGCGCCGGGATCGGTCTGGCTGGTGGGCGCCGGGCCGGGCGATCCCGGCCTGTTGTCGCTGCTGGCGCTGCACGCGCTGCAACGGGCCGACAGCGTCGTCTATGACGCGCTGGTCGATCCCCGCATCCTGGCGCTGGCGCGGCCGGGCGCGGCGCTCGACTATGCCGGCAAGCGCGGCGGCAAGCCTTCGCCGCAGCAGCCCGCCATCTCCGAGCATCTCGTGCGCCTGGCGCGGGCGGGGCGGCGGGTGCTGCGCCTCAAGGGCGGCGACCCCTTCGTCTTCGGCCGCGGCGGCGAGGAGGCGCTGGCGCTGGCGGCGGCGGGCATTCCCTTCCGCGTCGTGCCGGGCATCACCGCCGCCATCGGCGGCCTCGCCTATGCCGGGATTCCCGCCACCCATCGCGACGTCAATTCGGCGGTGACCTTCATCACCGGCCATGCCAGCGACGGCGCCTTGCCGGGCGGGCTCGACTGGACGGCGCTCGCCCGCGGCGCGCCGGTGCTGGTGCTCTACATGGCCTTGAAGCATTTGGACGTCATCGCCGAGCGCCTGATCGCCGCCGGCCGCTCGCCCGAGGAGCCGGTGGCGGTGGTGAGCAAGGCCACCACCCCCGCCCAGCGCGTGATCGAGACCACGCTCGCCCGCGCCGCGGCCGACGTCGCCGCCGCGGCGATCGAGCCGCCCGCCATCGTCGCGGTGGGCGAGGCGGTGCGGCTGCGCGCCAGCCTCGACTGGCTCGCCGCGCGCGCTGACGGGCAGTCGGCGGCTGGGAAGCGCGAGCGGTTCTGAGTCGAATCGCTTTGGAAGGGTGGCGCGGTGCGCAGCTTCAGTGACAGTCCTCTGAGGACTGTCACTGAAGCTTCGGCCGTGGTTTCCCTACCGACTCCCATCGGGTAGGCTGTCCGGATTGCGCGAGCCCTGTCGGACGGTGCCGTGGTTTCCCTACCGACTCCCATCGGGTAGGCTCTGTTGAAGAATGCGGGCGCGACTTGGCTGGCCGTGGTTTCCCTACCGACTCCCATCGGGTAGGCTCTCTCCCACCGCGCCGGGTTGCGCTTCTTGGCCGTGGTTTCCCTACCGACTCCCATCGGGTAGGCTGCCGGCGATGGTCGCCGAGGCGCATTGCGTGCCGTGGTTTCCCTACCGACTCCCATCGGGTAGGCTGTCACCGCGGGCGCGGGCGCCGTCACGACAGCCGTGGTTTCCCTACCGACTCCCATCGGGTAGGCTCGGCCGTCATTGCTCGACACTGCTCTCCAGGCCGTGGTTTCCCTACCGACTCCCATCGGGTAGGCTGCTTAGGCATCAGTCACTCGCTCCGGGGCTGCCGTGGTTTCCCTACCGACTCCCATCGGGTAGGCTGTCGACCCCCGCACGGGGCGCCCGATCAAGGCCGTGGTTTCCCTACCGACTCCCATCGGGTAGGCTACCGACCAGAGCATACCAGCCAATGATGCAGCCGTGGTTTCCCTACCGACTCCCATCGGGTAGGCTCGCTCCTTCAGATGATATTGAAAATGCTCTGATTTCTGCCCTCTTACCGGGGTCGAAATCAGAGCAGAACCATCTGTAGAGGGGCGACTTTCTCATTTTTTGTTGCCTCGCCCAGCAATAACCGCATCCGCCCATATTGCTTGTCCGTCACCTGCAGCGCGCGCACGCTGCCCTTCTTTGGCAGATTTTTGGTGACGCGCTGAACATGTTTCTCCACCGCCTCCTCGCCACGGCACACGCGCGCATATACCGACCATTGCAGCATCATATAACCGTCGTCCTTCAAGAAGTTGCGAAATCGCGTGGCGGCGCGCCGCTCTCCCTTCGTGCCGACCGGCAAATCGAAGAAAACAAACATCCACAAGATGCGAACCTCTTCGACTTTCATGTGGAGCGCTCAAGTGGCGAAAGTCGGCAATACGAGAACTTCCGCTGTCGAGCCCTCGATCGCGCGCACCAGCGACTCTGCCGTCCTCTCAGCCGCCACGAGCAACGTCATGGTCTCAGTAGCCATCGTCGCTTCAGCAAGAAGAACGCCGGCCATCGCGCGCCGGTCACCAATCGAGAGATCGTCGCGCGACGGCCGGCCATCATCTACTGCTTTCCATGCCAAGGAATCGACGAAGGGCCGAAACGGCTCGACGATGTCGTCCGCAAGATTGAAGGCATTCGTCACGCTGGCATGATTGAGCCCGAAGGCTGGCAGCAAGCCCGCTGCCACGAGCGAACGTGCGACGCCGGATCGCACGACGGCGTAGCCGTAGTTCAACATCTTATTGCGCTTGTCACCCTCGTCCTCTCGGCGGAACTCCGGCCAAAGCTGCGTCCAGTAATACTTCGCCGCCCGCGCCTCAATGTTGTCTGGGTCGCCGGAGCCGACCAGACGCGCCATCTCGCGCAGCGTCTGGGCACCGCCGCGGCCGGCCGCATGGAGTGCTTCTGCCTGATTTTCAATTTTGGCACGCACGATTCTTTGCCAAAGTCGCTTCTTCAGCGGCGCGCCCATCGCCACCTGTCGATGGGCGATCTCGCCCTGGCGGAAATGCCGATGAAAGGGCAGCAGGACTCCGCAAGGCGTATGTGTTTCGTCGGTCGCGATCAATGCGACGCCCTGCGACATGCAGGCGGATAGCAGGCTTCCCGTCAAGGTCGATTGCGGCGTATCGAGGACGATCCAGGCAAGGTCCTCGAGCGCGACGCGCACGTCGCCGTCTTCTTGAGCGATCACCACCTGCCCGTCGGCCAGCGCCAGGCGCGACGGTTTGGTCAAGTGCAGGCCGCGCCATGCCATGTGCGAGTTTCCCGCGGAATTTCAAACCGACGGCCGAGACGATCAACGGCAAACTTCCGAATGCTCTTGAGCGTTCTGCCGCCGATGCCGTCTCGAATTTCCTCTTTAGTATGATGCGGCGAGATCGTGAATGCGCCCGTGTTGCGGCTGAGGCCGCGCAGGTAGCCCTCGATCACTTCGCCATCAGGTTTTACCAACTCGACGAAGTTCAGCGGATATAAACTCCATAGAAACTCATAAGTTTCGTCCACTTCATGCCATAGCTCTTCTGGCGTGTTGGCCTGCACCGCCCGGTTTGGTGGCGTCGGCCAACCGGCTTCGTTCGCTACCTGATGCGGATAAATCGGAACAAGAAAATACTCCCACGTATTCCTCTTGTTCTGTTTTCTGAAGACATCGATACGAACCATCTCGCCGCGGTCGGCAGCTCCGTCGCGGATGAGGACATCGGCCTTCTTATTGGTCTGCACGCGGACCTTCGCTATGGGATCCCCTTTGGGGGAAAGTGGTCGCCGGTCCTTTGGCTTGCCAGCCAATACCCATTCTCGGAGCGCGTCGATCAGTTTGCGGTTTCTTTCCGGGTCTTTGATTCTTTCCAAATCCTTTTCGCTCAGGGCATCAACGGTCTTGCGCTCGTAGATGCTCTGGCTTCCCCCAGCTTCGCCGATCTGACGTATCGTCGCACCATGCGCTTCACCTCGCGCACGGCGACGTTCAGCCCTGGAGACGAAAATCAAGGCGAACTTCTCTCGCGCTTCCGCGACGAAGCCTGGCCACGGGGGATCAAGCCGTGCGAAGTCGCGATGTGCGCCGATCTCCTCCGCTTGCCGAAACGCCCTTGTCAACTTTTGTAATGCGCCTTCGGTCGTCGCGGCAACGACGAGCGCATCGAGTGCATGATGGCGATCGTCAGCCACGCGCTTGCCCGCAGCATCCTTTTTGAGGTCTTGCACGCCCCAGCCCCGGCGCAGGCGGTCCGTCAACGGGCCGGGCCGGGAAAAAACGTGTCGAATCCCATTGTCGGGATACATCCGTGCCAGCATGTCCGCGAGCAATCTGGTCGCGTAGCGCGTATCGTTGAGATTGCGGGGCCGGAATTTTTCCTCGAGCAGCGTCGCGTCCTTGAGTAGATAATTCCGCTTCTTGCGGCCCTTCATGTTCCGGTTAGTCTCCACTCCCTCGACGAAGCGCGGCCATCGCTGCTCGTCTTTCCCGAACCACTCAAACGGAGTTCGACCTCTCTTTTCTTGATTCGCGCAAGCAAAACACAGCGTCTTATTGACGAACGAATCATCGCCCGACCGACTCCACGGCAGAATGTGATCGACCTGCACTGAATTGTCGGATGCCACGATGGCATTCGGATGGATTTCTCTGTCTGTGTAGAGGCAGCGGCCGTTCTGTTCGCGCCAGAGTTCAAAGCGAAGGAGGTCTTCGCTGGTCTTGGCCTCTGTCCCGACAACTTCAATAAACTGTTGACGAAGACGATCCTTTTCCTTGTTGCGCCTCTCGATACCGTGTGTGATCTCGTCGCGTTCTTCCTTGCTCTTTCCAACGTCACGGGCGAGCTCGATATGAATGCGCTCCGGCAGGCCGTATTCCTGAACGATAGCGCGCACCTGCTTGATTGCTTCTGTTAGCGCCTTTCGGGCGACCGGATTGCCGATTTTGTCAGGATCGGTCTCGCGCGGCTTCGCATGATCATATCCGGCGGCTTCGCACGCTTGCGAATAGACCAATCCACGCTTGAGATGCGGAATCAGTTTCCGGCACGCTTTCGCAGAGATATGGCCCGCCCGCCTGAAGTCGCTGAAATCGCCGTCCTGTACTCCTTTCATCAGCGCATCGCAGATAATCGGGTCGAGACCGATTTCGTCGAAGCCGGCACGGATCGAGTTGATGTCCTCGCGAAAAGAAAGCACATACGCGATGTGGTCAAGTTTGTCAGGAGTCGCGAGCAGTCCTCGCCAGATATCGCCGAGGACCTTCCGCAACGCATAGGCGCCCGCTGCCAAGTCGCCCGCGCGAGCGACAATATCGCGTTTGCTCTCTTCTTCGATGGCGATGCCGGCAAACCGCTGATCACCGCTCAATTCGATGCGGTTGCGCAGTCGCTTGAAAGTCATCCCGCGAAATGCGCCGAAGTCCTTGCACGCAGCATCGATTTCCAGCGGCGTCAGCGGACGTTCTCCCGAGGAGGATTGAACGCGCAGTGCCGTAAGCCTTGAAAGAAAACGAAACAACTCGAACGAATAGGAGTGCTTCGCCGCGCGTTTCTCTTCGGGCTCAAAGGGGCATTCGCCGACCTTGTCTTCGCTATCGGCAAGCGGACGCTGGAAGAATGCTTGGCTGGTGAACACTCGTTCCAGCTCTTCCGTCGCCAGCCGGTTTCCGGCGGCGCGCTGGCGATCGAACAGGAGACGGACCTCTTGCTCTTGATCGTCACGGAGAATTGAGCGAGTGTAATCGCCATCGCGATTGCGCTTGCGCGCTGAATATTCCGGTTCCTTCGCGAACATCTCGCCGATCGTGCGAAAACTCTTCATCCGTTCGTGCGTCACTTCGATCGCACTCAGCATTTGGGACGAGTCCTTGGGCGCATTCGCGCCTCGATCACGCTTGCTGTTCGATTTGAAGCCGCGATGCTTCGCGATGTGTCCAAGCGCGACGGCGAACTCCGGCCCCGTCAACTTTCGGTCCAATCCTTCCGCTCGCAAAGCCCAAGGATCAAGGCCAGGAACTTTGAGCGCGCCTTTTCGGTCATCAGGGATCAGCGTGGCATCCTGGAACAGGCCTCTAATAGCGTTCATGCGCTGCCGCCGACGGCGGATCACCGTTCTCAATCCGCGATGCTGCCGACGGAGCTGATTGGTTGGCGTCCGCTTCTTGTCCGTCTCGGGCACGTCGAAAGTGCGTACGCCCATGCCGGCGATGCGGTCCGACGCTTTCGCCTCGTCGATGACCGCCCATCCGCACGACCCGATTCCAAGATCGAGGCCGAGGATCAGGTTCTTCCGAAAAGGTGCACCCCCTGCCATCTGATATTCCGCAGTTATCCACAGGACAATGAATTATTGACACTGCATGAGGCGACTCGCAATATTAACGTTGGGAGTCGGTTGGGAAGCCACGGTAAGGTGGTTTTTCCACTCGAAGGATTACCCCTTGGCCGCAAGGCCAGGGGGGATTCCTCAGGTCAGTTGAAGCTGGCCGGGATCGATGTTTCGCCGGATATGCAAGCAGCGAACGATATGCCGCCGTCGTGGCGTAGCAAGTTGGCTTTGGCCGATTCCCGGACGTGAGCGAGCATCCCTCCGCTTCCTCAGATATCACAATGCCTTCATAACGCATTCCGGCGGGAGAGACAGCAAAGCTGTCATTTGTCAAAAAATTAAGCACGCTTCGACGATCGCAAGAGCGTGCCGGCATCGGCACTATTGGCTGATATCGGCATAGTAGGTAGCTCGGCCACTAAAAACAGGAGAACGCATCCTCATGACTATCGCAAGCGGTGCGCCGGCGGCCAAGATGCGGGCCTCATGACCGTCGCGGGCGGAAACCTCTATGCCGGTCTGCCGCTGCCGTCCGGGGCGGAGGAGATCATCGCCTTGCTCGAGGCGCCGGGCCTGCGGCTCGAGCGCATCGTTTCCACCGGCCAGGCGACGCCCGCCGGCGAATGGCTCGATCAGGACCATGAGGAATGGGTGATCCTGCTGCGCGGCGCCGCCGGCCTCAGCCTCGAAGGCGAGGCGAGCGCGCGGCTGCTGGCGGCGGGGGATTACCTGCACATCCCGGCGCATCGGCGCCACCGCGTCGAATGGACCGCCCCCGGCGAGCCGACCGTCTGGCTCGCCGTCCATTACCGGTAGGCGCGCGCTCCTTGGGCGCTTGTCCGCGGCGCGTCAGGCTTTGCCGTGGATCGGGTTGAACATCGGCACGATATCCTTGAAGCGCCGCTCGTTCATGGCGACGAGGATGCAGCCGTGGGACGCCGCGGTTACGGCTCGACGCCGCGTCCGCCGGTGATGGCGCGTTCGACATCCAATTCCGCTCCGACCAGCGGCGATCGGCGCAGCGCGGCGAACACGCCGCCACGGCGCGCTGCTGTGCCGGCGAGCTGTCGCGTCAGCTCCGCCCGCAGGCGCGCCGCGGCGGCGTCGCCCAAGGCGAGGCGCCGCGCGAGCGCGCGCACCAGCTCCTTGTCGCTGTCGAGGCCCCGCACCTCGTACCGGCTCATGCCGCGGTCCCTGAGGCGACGGCGATTGTTGGCGATGGCGCGCCTCTGCGATGATTTGGTCATGATCGTCTCTCTTATGGCCGGTTGAATAACCGGGAGGGACTTGCGTCAAGCCGAAAAACCCGCGCCTACAAGAACCCGATCGACAGCCACGGCGCCGCGGCGACGACGAGAAGCGCCAGCAGCAGCGCGCCGAGATAGGGCCAGATGCGCGCCATCGCCCGATCGGGCGAGACGCGGCCGATGGCGCAGGCGGCGTAGAAGCCGACGCCGAAGGGCGGGGCGAAGAGGCCCAATCCCATGGCGAGGATCACCACCATGGCGTAATGCACGTCGTGGATATGGAGCGCGCGCGACACCGGGAAGAGCAGCGGACCGAAGAGCACGATGGCGGGAATCCCCTCGAGCACCGAGCCGAGCACGGCAAAGGCGAGGATCGAGACCGCCATGAACCCGGCCTGGCCGCCCGGCACCGCGGCCATGAAAGCGGCGAGCCGGCCGGAGAAGCCCGATTGCGTCAGCGCCCAGGCCATGGCGGTGGCGGTGCCGATGATCAGCAGGATGGCGCCGGAGAGCGACGCGGTGTCGACCAGCATCGGATAGAGCCGGCGCCAGTCGAATTGGCGATAGAGGAAAAGCCCCGCCAGCGCCGTATAGGCGATGCCGATGGTCGAGACCTCGGTGGCGGTGGCGATGCCTTCGACCACCGCGGCGCGGATGATGAAAGGCAACACCAGCGCCGGCAGCGCCACCAGGAAGGCGCGGCCCACCTGGCGCGGGCCGGCGCGGGCGACGCCGGAGAGATCCTCGCCGCGCGAGCGCCACCACGCGACCGCCACCAGCGCCAGCGCCAGCACCGCCGCCGGCACCAGCCCGCCGTTGAAGAGCGCGGCGATCGAGATGCCGGTGACCGAGCCGATGGTGATCAGCACCAGGCTCGGCGGTATGGTCTCCGACATCGCGCCCGAGGCGGAGAGCAGCGCCACCAGCTCGCCCGGCTCGGCGCCGCGCCGCTTCATCTCCGGGAACAGCACCGGCGCCACCGCCGCCATGTCGGCGGCCTTGGAGCCGGAGATGCCGGAGACGAGATACATGGCACCGAGCAGCACGTAGGACAGCCCGCCCCGCACATGGCCCAGCAGCGAGGCGAGGAAGTCGACCATGGCGCGGGCAAGCCCGGTCATCTCGATGAGCACGCCGAGAAAGACGAACAGCGGCACCGCCAGCAGGATGATGTGCGACATGCCCTCGTCCATGCGGCCCATGACCACGATCAGCGGCACATGCGTCACCAGCGCGAGATAGGAAAGGGTGGCGACGCCGAAGGCGAAGGCGATCGGCACGCCGATGGCGACGCAGGCGGCGACCAGCACCACGAAGAAGACGACGAGGTTGTAGGTGCCGAGCGCCAGCAGCGCCGGACGCGCCAGGAGCAGCGCCGCCGCCGCCGCGGCGGCGAGGACGAGCGCCGCCGCCGCCTGGGCGAGGCTCGCGCGCTCGACGAGGCGCGCCAGCGCGATCACCATCATCAGCGCCGCGCCCACCTCGATGGCGGCGGCGCGGAAGCTGTTGTGGATTTCGAGGGCCGGCGTCAGGATCGCCCATTCGTCGAGCACGTAGCGATGCGCCGGCAGCAGCACCAGCATGACGAAGGCCACCACCACCAGCGCCGCCACCGTCTCGAGCAAGCCGCGCCAGCGCGCGGGCACGCGGCTCGCGATCGCCGTGAGCCGCATGTGCTCGCCGCGCCGGAGCGCGATCACCGCGCCCAGCATGGCGAGCCACAGGAAGAGGATCGAGGCGAGCTCGTCGCTCCAGGTGAGCGGCGCGTGGAAGACGTAGCGCGACACCACGCCGGCGAAGAGCACGGCGATCTCCAGCGCCACCAGCGCCGCCGCCGGCACCTCGGTGACGAGCGCCAGCGCGCGGTCGAGCCCCGCCGCGCGCCTGCCGGGAGCGGCCTCGCCGCTGTCCGCGCCGGCGCCTTCGAGCGCCGACACGGTGGCGGCGAGATCGCGCTCCAACGCCATCTCAGGCGAGCCCGCCCGAATATTTCTCCAGCAGCGCCCAGGCTTCGGCGCCGTATTTCTCGCGCCACTCGGTGTAGAAGCCGGCCTGCTTCAGCACCGCGCGGAAGGCCTGCGCGTCGGGCTTGTTGAACACCATGCCCAGCTTCTCGAGCTCGCTCTGCATGCTGGTGTTGAGCTTGGCGATGTCGTCGCGCTGCGCCAGCGCGGCGGCGTTCCAGTGGCGCGCGGCGATCTCTTGCAGGTCCTTGGGCAGCGCGTCCCAGGCGGCCTGGTTCGCCAGCATCCAGAACCCGTCCCACATGTGGCCGGTGAGCGAGCAGTATTTCTGCACCTCGTAGAGCTTGGCGATCTTGATCAGGGTCAGCGGGTTCTCCTGGCCCTCGACCACCTTGGTTTGCAGCGCCGAATAGACCTCGTTGAAGTTGATGCTGGCGGGCGAGGCGCCGAACGCCTTGAACATCGAGGTCCAGAGCGGGCTCACCGGCACGCGGATCTTGAAGCCTTTCAGATCCTCGGGGGTGTTGATGGGATGCGTGCTGCTGGTGATCTGGCGATAGCCGTTGTCCCACATCTTGTCGAAGGCGAAGAGCCCGGCCTTGCCGATGGCGGCGCGCACGAAGGCGCCCAGCTCGCCGTCCATGGCCGGCCAGACCTGGTCATAGCTTTTGAAGGCGAAGCCGATGCCGTTGATCGAGGCCACCGGCACCAGCGTCGCCAGGATCAGCCCCGAAAGCGTGAAGAACTCGAGCGCGCCGGTCCGCACCTGCGACAGCATGTCGGTGTCGCCGCCGAGCTGGTTGTTGGGAAAGACCTCGATCGCGAGCCGGCCGTTCGAGTCCTGCTTGATCTTCTCCGCCGCCTCGCGGGCGCGGACATTGAGCGGATGGTCGACCGGCGAATTGTTGGCGTATTTGTAGCTGAACTCGGCGGCGCGCGCGCGGCGCGGCAGCAGGGCGCTGGCGGCGGCGGCGGTGGCGGCAGTGCCGACGAAGGTTCTGCGCGTGATCTCGGTCATGCTGCTCCTCTTTGATTTAGTGCATCACCAGTCCGCCATCGACGGTGAGGGTGGCGCCGTTGACATAGGCCGCTTTGGGCGACAGCAGCCAGGCGATGGTCTCGGCCACCTCCTCGGGCCTGCCGGCGCGGCCCGCGGGGATCATGCTCTCGACGCGCTGGCGCACGCCGGGAAGGGCGAAGACGCCCTCGAGCATCGGCGTCTCGATCGGGCCGGGCGCCACGGCGTTGACCGCGATGCCCTTCTCCGCCAGCGAGCGCGCCGCGTTCTTGGTCAACGCCAGCACCGCGCCCTTGCTCGCGGCATAGGCGGCGGTGCCGCCCAATCCGCCGCCGCGCAGTCCCGCGACGCTCGCCACGGTGCAGATGCGCCCGCCGCGCGGCATGTGCCGTGCCGCCTCGCGGATCGCGAGATATGTCCCGATGACGTTCACCTCGTAAAGCCGGCGGAAGGTCGCGACCGGCACCGCCAGGAAGGGCGTGGTGTCGAGGATGCCGGCGCAGGTGGCGAGCGCGTCGATGCCGCCCCAGATGCCGGCGAGCTCGGCGAAGACCGCGGTCATCGCCGCTTCGTCGGCGACGTCGACGGCGCGGGCGAGATGCTGGGCGCCGGCGGCGCGCGCGACGCGCTCGGCGCCGTCGCCGTCGCGGTCGAGGCAGGCGATCCGCCAGCCGGCGCGCGCCAGCACCGCGGCCGTGGCGGCGCCGATGCCGCTGCCGGCGCCGGTGACGATGGCGGTCGGGTGGCGCGCTTCCATCGGGCGGTTTCTCTCCCCACATTCTATCGCGCCGGCCGGCGCCGATTGGGCGGCGATGATCCCGCGCGGCGGCGGGCTTGGCAAGGGCGGGGAGCACCGCAATTTCCGCTGAGTGGAAGGCAGGATGATGCGCGTTTTGGCGGCGGTCGCGGCGCTGCTGCTCGCGGCCTGCGCGATGCCGCCGCGGCCGCCGCCCTATTTCGTCATTCCGCCCGGCCCGCCGCCGCAACCCGCCGCGGCGGCGCCCGCTCCCGCGGGCTCGGCCTCTGCGCCGCGGCCGGTGATCTGGCCCGGCTCCAATCCCGCGGTGCAGAGCTTCCTGCCGAGCCATCCCGAGGACGTCCAGCGCGGCCCGGCGTCGGTGCCGCGGCCCGATGCCGCCACGGAGCCTTTCTATGCCGCGCCCGCCAATCCCGGCCCGGTCACCGGCTACGGCCCCGGCGGCATGGCGCAGCCGCCCGGCGCTCCCCCCAACCCGTCTTATCCTCCGGGCGGGCTTTTCGGACCGCGCTAGGCGAACTTCCGCAGAAAGTTCGTCCGCGGCGGCGCCAGCGATTGCGCCAGCAATCGCGAAAGCCGCACCGGTCGGACGAGCCGCTACTGCACCACCGTGGTGATCGTCATGCCGCGCTTCAGCGCGCGCGTCACCGGCGTCTTCTCGGCGATCTCGGCGCAGCGCGCGCGCTGGCTCGCGTCGAGCCCCGCCAGCGTCAGCACGCGCTCGACCGCGCCCGCCTCGTCCCGCCAGCGATAGCTGAGCTGCACCTCGATCGCGCCGAGCGGCCATTGCTTGCGCTCGGCGTACATGCGCAAGGTGATGGCGGTGCAGGCGCCGAGGCTGGAGAGCAGCAGGCCGAAAGGCGAAGGGCCGGCGTCGCCGCCGCCGGCGCTCTTGGGCTCGTCGGCGACGAGCGCGTGCGCGCCGGCGCGGATGTCGGCGGCATAGCGCGTCTCGCCCATCCTCACCGTGGCGCGGGCGACGACGCCTCCGTCTTCCTCGCTCATGGCTTTTCCGCCTTCGACCAGTCGGCGATGCGCTTGGCGGCGCCGGTCAGCTCGAGGATGTGCATGCCGTTATTGGCGCGGTCGACGATGTAGATGTAGCCGCGGTCGTCGACCTCGACGTTGTTGGTCTGGATCACCTTGGCGCAATGCTTCTTGCCGTCGATCTCGGCGCAGCGCTGGTCGCCGCGCGCGGTCACCGCCGGGATGTAATGCGCCACCTCATAGGGATGGTAGGGATCGCGGATGTCGACGACGCGCAGGCCGGCGTTGAAATGCGCGAAGAACATGAGGCGCTTGTAGAAGACCGGCGTCATGCTCTCGTTCGAGGAGTGGGTGCCGAAGCGGCCGCCGCGCGCGCAGAAATTGCCGCTCTCCTGCGGCACCGTCCAGCTCGACACTACCATCGGCCGCGCCTCATCGGTGACGTCGACGAACCACACCATCTGGCGCGGCTCCTGGCACTCGTTGGCGATCGCCTCGTCGGTGACGACGACGAAGTCGCGCGTCGACTGCTGGTCGTGGGCGAATTCGGCGATGGGCACGCCCAGCACCGGAAAGGCGGTGTGGGCGCCGTTGAAGGCGGAGAGGTCGAGCCGGCCGACCTGCGGATAGAGCAGGTTCGCCGGCGTCGGCTCCTTCGGCCCCTTCAGCAGCTTCTCGCGGTCGACGATCTGGAGGATGCCGTTCTTGTTGGTGCCGTAGCCGAAATAGACCCGGTTGCCCTTGGATCCGGTGGAGATCGGCCCGTGCAGCTCGGTCGGCACCGGCGTCAGGGTGCTGCCGGGCTCCTGGCCGGGCAGGCCGAAATTGCGGATGAGGACGGGATGCTCGGGATTGCCGAGGTCATAGACCTGGGTCATGCGATGCACCCGCCAGCCCGGCGCGCCGGAGACGAGATAGGCGATGCCGGTGTCGCATTCCCACCAGTTCTTATGCGTGCCCTCGACCCCTTCGATGCGCGCCAGCAGCTCGGGCTTGGCCGGGTTGGTCACGTCCCAGATCTCATGCGCCGAATTGCCGAAGGTGCGCAGCATGTAGGTCTTCTTGGCGTCGGCCTGCGGCAGCGTCCTGCCGTCGCAGACCCGCACCATCTGCGCGCCGCCTTGCTCATAGAGTCCCGGCTCGCCCGGGATGTGGGAGAGGTATTTGGGATGGCGCGGATCGCTGACGTCGACGATCGAGGTGCCGCTGTCCTCGCGCTTGCCGGTCAGCGGGTTGAGCGGCTTCGGCACCGCCTCGGTGCCGCCGTGATGGCCGATATAGGCGATCCAGCGCCCGTTCTGCTGGTGAATCGTCGGCTGATAGGCGCTGCGCCCTTGCAGGTCGTTATAGCCGACCAGCTTGACCTGGTCGGCATCGGGCTTGCTTTGCGCCAGCGCCGCCCCGCTCGCCGCGGCGACGAGCGCCGCCGCGCAGAAAATGCTTTTTCTCATGCGTCTTCTTCCCCCCGCTGACTCGGACTGCGGAACCACGGCGCGTCCTTCGAGACGCGGTCTTTCGGACCGCTCCTCAGGACGAGGAAGCAAGGAACACGGCATCGACGGAGGATGCCCGATTCAGCCTTGCCTCATCCCGAGGAGCGATGCGCGGCATCGCGTCTCGAAGGACGCACGATCGCCGCGCAGCTTAGCCCTCACCCATAGCTCTTCGCCATCCCCTCGGCCGGATCGGCGAAGGCGCCGTAAGGCGGGATGGGATAGCGCAATCCGGCCTTCGCCAGGCCCTTCAGCCCTTCCACCGCGCGCGCGAGATCCCGCGGCGCCAGCGCCATCAGCATCTCGTCGTCGGCGACGCCGCCATAGCGGCGCTCGGCGTAGCACGGGATGGAGAGGCTGACCTCGCGCGTCTTCAGCGCGTGGCCCCAGCTATCGGCGCAGGCGCTCTCGCCGGTGATGGAGAAGTCGTAGCGCCTGTAGCTCTTCCATTGCAGGCCGTTGATGAACAGGATCATCTGTCCCGGCGTGCCGTAGAACAGCACGATGTCCGGCGGGTCGAGGCGGCCGGCGCGCAGCGGCGAGGCCACCAGCGCGTGGTAGCGTCCGGACGGCACGCGCGGCATCTGCTCCTGGTGGGCGCGCGCCGCCGCCTGGTTCTCGAACCAGACGCCGGTCATGCGCTTGCCCGAGAGAAAGTCCTCGCCGGGCGCGTTGAGGCCGATGATGCCGCCGCAATTGCTGTTGGGCCGGAGGTTGTCGTGGACGATGCCGAGGGTGAAGCCGGCGACTCGCGCCTGCGTCACGAGCTGGCAGGTGCTGAAGGCCGCGCCCGGCTTGGGCCGGCGCAAGCCGGGAATGCCGTCGAGCGCCGCCGCGTCTTCGAAGAGCTTCATGCCGATCGGCAGCGTCCTGAGGCGCAGCAGCTCCGTCAGGTCCTGGGCAAGCTGGCGCAATGCATCGGCGCCGGGTTCCGGGGCATCGGTCATGGCGTTCCTCCCGCAAGAGCGGTCCGGCGCTAGCATCCGCTGGCCGCGCGCGCTGTCAACCGCCGCTTGCGGCGTCTCGGACATGCTCGGGGCGGAAGCCCATGCCGACGAGCCGCGCCGGGACGCGGCGGAGCGCGGGAAAGCGCTTGAGCAGCCGCAACGGCAGCGGCAGGCGAAGCGTGCCTTGCGCTTCCAGCACGCGGCTGATGACGCGGTTCTGGATCAGCACTTGCAGTCCCTGGGTGAGCCGCGTCGGCAGCCGCCGCCGGCGCTCGATGCGCGCGAGCGGCTCGGAAGCGACGGGACCCTCATGCGCGCCGAGCCACGGCGCCAGGATGTTGGCGGCGGCGACCGCGTCCTGGATGGCGAGATTGATGCCGATGCCGCCGATCGGCGACATCGCATGCGCCGCATCGCCGATGCAGAGCAGGCCCGGGCGGTGCCAGCGCTCCAGCCGGTCGACGGCGACGGTGAGCAGCTTCACGTCGTCCCAGGAGGCGATCGCGCCGACGCGGTCGGCGAGCGCCGGCGCGCGCGCCGCCAGCTCGGCGCGGAAGCTCTCGATGCCGCGCGCCCTGAGCGCGTCGAAGCCGCCTTTGGGAATGATGAAGGCGCATTGCCAGTAATCGCCGCGGTCGAGCATCACCAGGATGCGCCCGCCGTCGAAGCGGCCGAGGCTGCCACGTGGATCGCTCGCGTGCTGCGGCAGCCGGAGCCACAGCACGTCGATCGGCGCGCCGATATCGCGGCTTTCGAGCCCGGCCTCGCGCCGCATCCGCGAATGGCGCCCGTCGCAGGCGATGACGAGATCGGCGCGCAGCGCGAGCGCGCCCGCCTTGGCGCGCGCCACGACGCCCGCCACGCGCCCTTCTTCGAGGATCAGCGTCTCGGCCTCGGTCTCGCGCCTTAGCCGGAAATTGGCGCGCCGCTCGGCGTGCTCGGCGAGGAAGTCGAGGAAGTGCCATTGCGGCATCAAGGCGATGAACTTGCAGCGCGTCGGCAGGTGCGAGAAATCCGCCACCGTCACCGCTTCGCCGCCGATTTCCGCGCTGACCTGGCGCAGCTCGTCATGCGGCCGCGCCAGGAATTCCTCGATCAGGCCCAGCTCCGCCATCACTTCGAGCGTCGAGGGATGGATGGTGTCGCCGCGGAAATCGCGCAGGAAATCGGCGTGCTTCTCCAGCACCGTCACGTCGATGCCGGCGCGCGCCAGCAGCAGCCCCAGCATCATCCCCGCCGGTCCGCCGCCGACGATGCAGCAGCGCGCGCGCAGCTCTTCCATGGCTCCCGCTTTCTCTCCGGCGCCGATCCTACATCATCGCGGCCGCCGCGGGACCGCCCGATCCCCTCGGCCGGCTCTCGACAAACCTGTTGCCGCAACAGCCGGATTTCGGCAGCATCCCTCGCGCGCCGCCGCGCCTCGTCGCCGCCGGCGTGCACGGAGACCGCCCTTTCCCCTTTTCATCCCCGACAGGAGAGATCATGCCGCTTCCGAGCCTTTTGCGCGGCACGCTCGCGCTTCCCGCCATCGGCGCGCCGCTGTTCATCGTCTCGGGGCCGGAGCTGGTGATCGCGCAATGCAAGGCCGGCATCGTCGGCGCCTTTCCCGCGCTCAACGCCCGGCCCAAGGAGATGCTGGAGGACTGGATCCTGCGCATCAAGGAAGAGCTTGCCGCCGCGCAGCGGGCGCATCCGGAAAAGCCAGTGGCGCCCTTTGCCGTCAACCAGATCGTCCACGCCTCCAACGACCGGCTGGAGCATGACGTCGAGATCTGCGTCAAGCACAAGGTGCCGATCATGATCACCTCGCTGCGCCCGCCGGCCGAGGTGGTGCGGGCGGCGCACGGCTATGGCGGCATCGTGCTGCACGACGTCATCAGCCTGCGGCATGCCGAGAAGGCGGCGGAGCAGGGGGTCGACGGGCTCATCCTGGTCTGCGCCGGCGCCGGCGGCCATGCCGGCACGCTGAGCCCCTTCGCGCTGCTGCCGGAAGTGCGGCGCTTCTTCCCCGGCATCATCGCGCTGTCGGGCGCCATCGCCACCGGCAAGGCGATCCTCGCCGCGCAGGCGCTCGGCGCCGATCTCGCCTATATCGGCACGCGCTTCATCGCCACGCGCGAGGCCAACGCCAAGGACGAGTACAAGGCGATGATCGTCGCCGCCCAGGCGAACGACATCGTCTACACCAACCTCTTCACCGGCGTGCACGGCAACTACCTGAAGCCGAGCATCGCCGCCGCCGGGCTCGACCCCGAGAACCTGCCGGTCGCCGACAAGAGCAAGATGAATTTCGGCTCCGGCGGCTCGATGAAGACCAAGGCCTGGCGCGACATCTGGGGCGCGGGCCAGGGCGTCGGCTCGATTTCGGACGTCTCGGCGGTGGCCGAGGTGGTGGCGCGGCTCAAGGCCGAGTATCAGGACGCGCTGGCCGCGCTGGAGGCCCAGCGCGTCGCGTGACTCCGCGGCGCATTTTGTCGGCTTCGCGCGATCGCCCTGCTGATTCCGCTTGCATCGCCGCGCTTGCGCCCGCATAGTGGCGCCTATGGAAAAGCTCGTAACCATTATGTGCTTCAAACGTTGGCATATCGCGTGCCGGCGTGCGGACGCATTCGGCTTCGAGCGGAAGGAATAGATCAGAACCGTATCGAAGATCAGAGACCCGAATGCCAAGCCGCCCGTGGACCCGCGAGGCGGCTTTTTCGTTCCGCCTCGCCGCCGCGGACCGGCGGGAAGGTGACGATGTGGAGGGAATGGCTGGCGAGGACGCTCAACCCGCGCCGCGGCGAGAAGGCGGCGGCGCATGCGCGCAAGCGGGACGTCATCCCGCTGCCCGATCTCGAGGGCGACGGGTTGCATCCCGGCGCCGACGAGTTCCGCGCCGCGCTCAATCCGCTGGAGACGGAGTGAGCGCCGTGCCCTTGCGCGCGACGATGTGGAAGAGGTGCCAATGCTTGGGCTTGCCGTAAGGCGTCGGCCCGTCGCTCTCCTCTTCTTCCAGCAGCTCCACGGCGAAGCCGGCGAGCAAGCGCTCGAGCTCGGCGCGGCCGAGGAAGGTGATGGCCTTTTCGCCGCGCCAGCCGTCGCGCTCGCCGAAAAGCTGGCCTGAGAAGCGCCCGCCCGGCTTCAGCGAGCCCGCGATCTTCGCCCAGAGCGCGGGAAAGCGCGCGGGCGGCACCAGCGGCAGCGAGAAGCTGGCATTGACGAGATCGGCCGCCGGCCAGTCGGCATCCTCGAAGCGCTGGCAGCGCGTCTCGACCGCGGCTCCCGGCGGCAGGTCGGCGCGATGCCGGAGCCGCTCCAGCGCCGCCAGCTCGGCGTCGATGGCGAGCACTCGCCAGCCCCGGCGCAACAGCTCCACCGTGTCGCGCCCGTCGCCGCAGCCGAGATCGACGGCGCTGCGTCCGCTGCCGGCGCCGAACCGCTCCAGCGCCAGCAGCAGCGTCCGCCGCGGCGGCCGTCCGGCGGTGCGCTCGTAATATTCCTGCCAGTCGCTGTCGTGCTCGGACGCCATGGTGGTATTTTAGCGCAGCGCGCCGGTTTCTTCCTGACCACGATGGTCACGCACGATCTTACGTGAACAGTTGCCGATGCCGAGGCAACAAGTCCTTCTCCGCCCTTGAGGGCGGAGAAGGATTTAGGATGAGGTGGGTGTGGGGGGCTTTATCATTGACCGTGCGCCCCCACCTCACCCCAACCTCTCCGCCCCCAAGGGCGGAGAGGGGTGATCGCAGCACGGCAGTAATGACCGAGCATCCCGTCGAAATTGTGCGAAGGCGACGACGCCTCACGGGCAGGCACACATGCTCCGCCGCTGGCAGGCAAGAACCCCCCAGGCTAGAGTACTCGCTATGTTCGGCCGGAATAGCGCTTTCGCCCTGCTGCTCTGCTTCTTCGCCTGGCCCGCGGCCGCGGGCGACCGCGTCTTCACCGACGGCGCCGGGCGCGCGGTGCATGTCCCCGAGCACATCGCCCGCGTCTTCGCCGCGGGCTCGCCCGCCGCCATCACGCTCTATGTGCTGGCGCCCGACGATCTCCTGGGCTGGACCGCGCCGCTGCGCGAGGACGAGGCCGCGTTCCTGCCGCGGCGCTATGCCGAGCTTCCCGTGCTCGGCCGGCTCACCGGCCGCGCCAACACCGCCAATGTCGAGACCGTGCTGGCGGCACACCCCGACGTCATTCTGGATTTGGGCGATGTCGATCCCACCCATGTGGCGCTCGCCGAGCGCACCCAGGAGCAGATCGGCGTTCCCTATCTCATCTTCGACGGCGCCTTCGCCAAGACGCCGGAGCTGTTCGAGCAACTCGGCGCGCTGCTGGGCGCGGAGAAGCAGGCGCGGGAGATCGCCGCCTATGCGCGGCGCACGCTCGCCGATCTCGCCGAGGGCGTGGCGCGCGTGCCGCCCGCGCGCCGGCCGCGGATCTATTACGCCCGCGGCCTCGACGGGCTCGAGACCGCGCTCGACGGCTCCATCAACACCGAGATGCTGGCCTATGTCGGCGCCGCCAACGTCGCGCGCTCGCCCGATCGCCACAACACCGCCACCGCCTCGCCCGAGCAGATCCTCGCCTGGGATCCCGACGTGGTCATCACCATGGACGAAGGCTTCTACCGCGCGGTCTGGAAAAGCCCGGTCTGGCAGGGCGTGCGCGCGGTGCGCGACAGGCGCGTCTATCTCCTGCCGCGCCTGCCTTTCGGCTGGTTCGATTCGCCGCCGGCGGTGAACCGGCTGATCGGCGTGCGCTATCTCGCCGCCGCGCTTTATCCCGACGTCTTCGCCGGCGGATTGCGCGAGGCCACCGCCGATTTCTATCGCCGTTTCTATCATCTCGATCTGAGCGAGGCGCAGCTCGACCGGTTGCTGCATCCGGCGCCATGAGGCGGCGCGGCGGGTGGCTGGCGCTGCCGCTGCTGGCGCTGGTGGCGCTTTTCGTCCTGAGCTTCGCGCTCGGCAAGTTTCCGGTCTCGCCGCACGATCTCCTGGCGGTGCTGTGGGGCAAGCTCACCGGCGGCGCCAGCGGCGTTCCGCCGGCGGTGGAGACCGTGGTGTGGCAGATCCGCCTGCCGCGCATCGCCGCGGCGCTGCTGATCGGCGCCGCCCTTGCCGCCGCCGGCTCCACATATCAGGGGCTTTTCCGCAACCCGCTGGTCTCGCCCGACATTCTCGGCGTCGCCGCCGGCGCTGGGCTGGGCGCGGTGCTCGGCATCTTCCTGTCGCTGCCGGTGGTGGTGGTGCAGGCTCTTGCCTTTCTCGGCGGGCTCGGCGCGGTGGCGGTGGTCTATCTCACCGGCGCGGTGCTGCGCGGGCGCGATCCGATCCTGGTGCTGGTGCTGGCGGGCGTCGCCATGGGCACGCTCTTGGGGGCGGCGATCTCGCTGGTGAAGGTGCTGGCCGATCCCTACAACCAGCTCCCCGCCATCACCTTCTGGCTGCTCGGCAGCCTCACCGCCATCACGCTCTCGGATCTGCGCGCGGCGCTGCCGGCGATCCTGATCGGGCTGGTGCCGCTCTACCTGCTGCGCTGGCGGATGAACCTGATGACGCTCGGCGACGAGGAGGCGCGCGCGCTCGGCGTCGAGACGCGGCTGCTGCGCGCGCTCTTCGTCGCCGCGGCGACGCTGATGACCTCGGCCGCGGTGTCGATCAGCGGCATCATCGGCTGGATCGGCCTCATCATCCCGCATGCCGCCCGCCTCCTCGCCGGGCCGGAATTCTCGCGCCTGCTGCCGGTGGCGATGCTGCTGGGGGCGGGCTATCTGCTGGCGGTCGACACGCTGGCGCGCACCATGGCCGAGATCGAGGTGCCGATCGGCATTCTCACCGCCTTCATCGGCGCGCCGTTTTTTCTCTGGCTCTTGGCCACCGTGCGGCGCGGCTGGCAATGACGCTCCGCGCCGAGGGGCTCGATTTCGGCTATCGCGGGCGCAGCGTCGGCACCGGCGTCAGCCTCGACATCCGTTCGGGCGAGGTGCTGTGCCTGCTCGGCCCCAATGGCGGCGGCAAGACCACCTTGATGAAGACGCTCTTGGGCCTGCTGCCGGCGCTCCACGGCAAGGTGCTGCTCGACGGCAAGGACGTCGCCCGCTTCTCGCGCCGGAATCTCGCGCGCATCATCGGCTATGTGCCGCAGGCGCACGCCGCCTTCTTTCCCTTCACCGTCAACGAGATCGTGCTGATGGGGCGAAGCGCGCACATCTCGCTCTTCGCCGCGCCGTCGGCCGCCGACCATGCGGTCGCCGACCGCGCCCTGGCGCTTCTCGGCATCGGCCATCTCAAGGCGCGCATCTATACCGAGATCAGCGGCGGCGAGCGCCAGCTCGTGCTCATCGCCCGCGCGCTGGCGCAGGAGCCGCGCATCCTGATCATGGACGAGCCCACCGCCAGCCTCGATTTCGGCAACCAGCTCCGCGTGCTGAGCCGGATCGCCGCGCTCGCCCGCTCCGGCATCGCCGTGGTGTTCTCGACGCACGATCCCGACCACGTCTTTCTCTGCGGCGACCGGGTGGCGCTGCTGCATGACGGGCGGATGGAGGAGATCGGCACCCCCGAGGCGACCATCACCGCCGCCTCGCTGAAGCGGCTCTACGGCGTCGAGGTGCAGGTGGTGGAGCTTCCCGATCACGAGACCCGCACCTGCGTTCCCTCGGTGCACGGCTTGCGGCGGCGAGGCGGGGAATGACCGAAGAGATCGCCGCGGACGCCCTCGATCTCGCGCGCTACATCCGCCCCGGCGACACCGTCGTCATCGGCCAGGGCTGCGCCGAGGCGCTCACCTTGAGCGAAGCCTTGGTGCGCCAACGCGCCGGTTTGGGCCGCGTGCGCCTCTTTCTCGGCCCGGCCTTCGCCGGCAACTTCCGGCCGGAGCATGCCGACCATCTCGCCTTTGCCGGCTTTGCCGCGAGCGGCAGCAACCAGGCGCTCGCCCGCGCCGGCCTGCTCGACATCGTGCCTTGCCATTACTCCGAGCTGCCGGCGCTCTTCCGCGCGCCGCGGCCGCCGGCCGAAGTGGTGCTGCTGCAAGCCGTCGAAGCCGAAGACGGCCGCCTTTTCCTCGGCATGGCGAACGATTATCAGATCGACGCCGCACGCCGGGCGCGCTCGGTCGTCGTCGAGGTCAACTCCCTGGTGCCGGAGACGCCGGGCAGCGAGCTGCCCGCCGATATCCGCATCGACGCGCTGCTGCGCACGGCGCGCCCGCCGGCGACGCTACCGCCCGCCGCCTTGGGCGCCACCGAGGCGGCGATCGCGCGCCACGTCGCGGCGCTGGTGCCGGACGGCGCCACCATCGAGCTCGGCATCGGCGCGCTGCCCGACGCCATCCTCGCGACGCTCACCGGCCATCGCGATCTCGGCGTTCATTCCGGCATGCTCGGCGACGGCGTCGTGGCGCTCGCCGAGGCGGGCGCGCTCACCAACGCGCGCAAGCCGATCGACCGCGGCGTCAGCATCGGCGGGCTGCTTTTCGGCACCAGGCGCCTCTTCGATTTCGCCCATCGCAATAGGGCGCTGCGCCTGATGCCGCCCGACTACACCCACGGCCATAAGGTGCTGCGGCAATTGCCGGATTTCATCGCCATCAACTCCGCCATCGAGGCCGATCTCACCGGCCAGGCGAACGGCGAGAGCCTGGGCGGCGCTTATCTCGGCGCCGTCGGCGGCCAGGTTGATTTCCTGCGCGGCGCGCGCGCCGCGCCTCGCGGCCGCTCGATCATCGCGCTGCCGGCCACCGCCAAGGGCGGCAGCGCGAGCCGCATCGTGGCCTCGCTCGCCGACGCCGTCGTCACCTCCCTGCGCGCCGACATGGACGCCGTCGTCACCGAATACGGCATCGCCGAGCTGCACGGCCTGTCGCTGTCCCAGCGCGCCCGCCGCATGATCGCCATCGCCGCGCCGCAGTTCCGCGAGGCGCTCGAGCGGGCGGCGCACAAGCTGCTGAAGGCGGGGGAGTAGGAAGGTCGTCAGTTGTCAGTTGTCGGTCAGCCGTACCTGAAACTGGTAACTGACGACTGACGACTGACAACTACCGACCCGCATCCTCCATCACCATCGCCGCACCTTTTTCCGCGATCATGATCGTCGGCGCATTGGTGTTGGTCGAGGT
>DASPSJ010000038.1:0-16162 GCA_035623985.1 Allostellaceae bacterium
GTGTGGGGCCGCGGCTACGTGCTGCGCGACCCGCCGGCCGAGACCGCCGCCCGCAAGCTCGCCAAGGCGCAATAATCCTCGCGAGCGCGCTCCGCGCGCTCGTCGGGGGCGGCGACAGCGGTTGCGCAGCAACCGCGAGAGCCGCACGGTGCGGGCTAGTACCAGCTATCGCAAATCCGTGACTCACCCCACCTCACCCTCCCGCTACGCGGGTCCCTCCCTCTCCGCCCCTCGGGGGCGGAGAGGGCTGGGGTGAGGTGGGGGGCGACGATCTAGCGCGCTGCCTCAGACATTTTTGATTCCAGACACTCGCGAATTAGCCGTATTTCCTGCCGCACTTCCGGCGAACCGGCACCGCGCGGGCTTTCGCGGTTGCATCCTTCGACAAGCTCAGGAGCAACCGCTGGCGCCCGCCGGGGACAACGCTTCGCGTTGTCCTAGACCGCCGCGAGCTTCTGCGCCATGGCGGAGGGCGAGATCACCGGCATGTAGATGCCGCGCTGCTCGGCGAGCGACTGGAACTTGTCGGTGATGCCGATCACCGTCTCGGCGCCACCGAGATAGAGGAACCCGTCGGGCGCCAGGATGCGCGAGACCCGCTCGAGCACCGTCGTCTTGGTCGGCTGGTCGAAATAGATCAGCACGTTGCGGCAGAAGATGACGTCGAAGGTGCCCATCGGCATGAAATCGTCGAGCAGGTTGAGACAGCGGTACTTGACCATGCCGCGGATCGCCGGGTCGATCTGCCAGCGCTCGCCCTGCTGCTTGAAGTACTTGACCAGGAGCTGGATGGGCAGCCCGCGCTGCACCTCGAACTGCGAATAGACGCCGGCCTGGGCCTTTTCGAGAATCTCGGTCGAGAGGTCGGTGGCGACGATCTCGACCGTCCAGCCCGGCAGCTTCGCCTTCTCCTCGGCGAGGATCATGGCGAGCGAATAGGGCTCCTGCCCGCTCGAGCAGGCGGCGCTCCAGATGCGGATCGACTTGCGCGTCGCGCGCGTCCTGAGGAGCTGCGGCAGCACGAAGCCCTTGAACTGGTCGAACGGCTTGATGTCGCGGAAGAAGAAGGATTCGTTGGTGGTCATCGCCTCGACCACGTCGCGCACCAGCTCGCCCTCGGGACGGCCGCGCAGCGCGGCGATGAGCTCGTCGAGCGATTTCATGTTGCGCTTGCGCGCCACCGGCAGCAGCCGGCTTTCCAGCAGATAGGCCTTGTCGCGCGTCAGCACCAGGCCCGAGCGGTCCTTGAGCAGGCGGCAGAGGATGTCGAAATCGTCGCCGGTCATCGTCCCGCCCGTGCCGCTAGCTTGCCGATGAAGGGGCCGATCTCGCCGAGCGGCAGCACCGCGCTGCACAGCCCGGCCGTGGCGACCGCGCCGGGCATGCCCCAGACGACGCTGGTGGCCTCGTCCTGGGCGATCAGCGTGCCGCCGGCCTCGACCACCGCCCGGCCGCCGCCGAGCCCGTCATGCCCCATGCCGGTGAGAATGAGCGTCAGCACGCGGCCGCCATAGGCGGCGGCGAGGCTGCGCAGCATGGGGTCGACCGAGGGCCGGCAGAAATTCTCCGGCGGCGTCTTGAGCAGCCGCACCACCTTCTCGCCGCGCGCGCCGTCGACCGTCATGTGGAAATCGCCCGGCGCGACGTAGATGCGGCCGCCGCGCACCGGCTCGCCGTCGACGCCCTCGGCGGAGGCGTAGCCGCTGGCGCGGGCGATGTGCTCGGCGAGGATGGTGGTGAAGGTCGCCGGCATGTGCTGGGTGATGAAGATCGGCTGCCGCAGCGCGCCGCGGAGCGCGCCCATGACGCTGAAGAGCGCCTGCGGCCCGCCGGTCGAGGAGCCGATGGCGATCGCCTCGGGCGGCTCGCGCGCCGCCGTGCGCAGCGCCAGGACGCGGCGCTGCGGCTCCGGCGGCTCCTCGGCGGCGCCGGGGGCGCGCTGGATCGCCTGCGGCGCGGCGAGGCCGACGGCGTGCCGGCGCGCCTGGCCCAGCGCCTTCACCTTGGCGAGCAGCTCGCGCTTGAACTCCTCGGCGCTGGTCAGCGCCGAGGCGCCGGGCTTGGTGAGATAGTCGGCGGCGCCGGCGGCCAGCGCCTTCATGCTGATGTCGGCGCCGCGCCGGGTGAGCGTCGAGGCGATGATCACCTTGAGGCCGGGCTTGGCCGCGAGCATCTTGGGCAGCGCGGTGAGCCCGTCCATCACCGGCATCTCGATGTCGAGGATGACGATCTCGACGTCGTGGCGGGCGAGCGCGTTGAGCGCCATCTCGCCGTTGCTGGCCGAGGCCAGCACCTCGATCTCGGGATCGGCCTCGAGCGAACGGGTGAGCAGGCCGCGGATGACGGCGCTGTCGTCGACCACCATCAGCCGGTAGGGCTGCGCGGCGCGGCCGCGCTGCGGCCCGTTGGCGCGGGCGGCGGTCGTCGCCTCGGCATTCCTCACAACAGCCCCACTTGCGAGAACTTGGCGTGGAGGATGTCGCTGTCGAAGGGCTTCATGATGTACTCGTTCGCCCCCGCGCCGATCGCCTCCTGGATGTGCTTGATGTCGTTCTCGGTGGTGCAGAACACCACCACCGGGCCGTCGCCGCCGGGGGCGCGCCGGAGCTGGCGCAGGAAGTCGATGCCGTTCATCACCGGCATGTTCCAGTCGAGCAGCACGACGTCGGGCATCTTCTTGAGGCAGGCGTCGAGCGCGAGCTTGCCGTCGGCCGCCTCTTCGATGACGAAGTGCATGTCCTCGAGGATGCGGCGCGCGACCTTGCGCACCACCCGCGAGTCGTCGACGATGAGGCAGGACTTCATGTCCGGTTACTCCCCGATCCCCCCGCGCCCGCCTCAGGCGGCTTCGGCGCGGGCGGAGAAGTCGAGCGCGCGGGCGACGTCGAGGACGATGAGCAGCGTCTTGTCGAGGCGGTGGATGCCGCCCGACACCTCGCGCCAGGTCGGATCGAGCGTCGCCGGGTTGCGCTCGGCGGTCTCGGCGCTGAGGCTCAGCACCTCGCCCACCGAATCGACCATGACGCTGTAGAGCTCGCCGCCGTAATCGACGACGACGCTCATGCCGGCCTGGCCCTCGGGCAGCGGCGGCAGCCGGAGCCGGGTGCGCAGGTCGATGGCGGTGACGATGCGGCCGCGCAGGTTGAGCGAGCCGGCGACCTCGGCGGGCGCCAGCGGGATGCGGGTGATGCGCTGCGGGCCGAGCACGTCCTGCACCTGCAGCACCGGGATGCCGAAGAGCTGGCCGGCGATGGTGATGGAGACGAACTCGCTGTGGTCGCCGGCGCCGGCGATCTTGCCGCGCGTATCGCTCATGTCCTTGCTCATGCGGCACCTCTTTCGGCGCTAAGCGCTTCCGACAGCGTGTGGAGAAGGGCGTCGCGGTCGAATTTCGCGACGTAGTCGCTGAACCCCGCCGCGCGCCCGCGGTCGAGATCCTTGGGCGTGGCGTGCGAGGAGAGCGCGACCAGCGGCGTGTTCTGCCAGCGGCCGGCGCTCTTCACCGCGCTCGCGAACTGGAAGCCGTCCATGCCGGGCATCTCGATGTCGCTGATGATGACGTCGAAATCCTCGCCCGCCTCGCACAGCACCAGCGCCCGGTCGGCCGATTCCACCGTCGTCACCTCGTAGCCGGCCACCGACAGCAGCGGCGTCAGCAGGTTGCGGAAGAACGGGCTGTCGTCGACCAGCAGCACGCGCTTGCCCTTCTCGCCGGCGAAATCGCCGGCGGCGTGCGAGCCGAACCAGTCGTTGTAGGCCCTGGTGAGATAGAAGCCGGCGTCGATGAGGTCGGTCGCCTTGCCGGCGATGATGGCGCTGCCGATGAGGCCCGGCCGGTCGACCGCGACCTCGATCTTGAGCTGGTCCTCGACGATGTCGACGATCTCGTCGACGACGAGGCCCATGGTGTGCTCCTTGTCGGCGAAGACCAGGATCGGCTGGCGCCCTTCCTTGCCCATGTGGTAGTCGGGATCGATGGTGACCAGCGGCATGAGCTTGCCGCGATATTGCACCACCGGCTTGTCGTGCGAGTACTCGACCTGCGCCAGGTCGATCTCCTCGAGCCGCGCGATGAGCGCCAGCGGCACCGCCTTGGGCGCGCCGGCGCCCGCGCGGAACAGCAGCAGGCTGGTGAGGTCGCCGCTCTTGCCCGCCTTCGCCGCCGCCTCCGCCGCCACTTTGCCGCTCTCGCTGACCGTGATCTCGCCCGTGCCGGCGGCGATGCCGTTGGGGTCGAGGATCATGATCACGCTGCCGTCGCCGAGGATGGTGTTGCCCGAGAACATGGTGATGTCGCGCAGGATGGGCGCCACCGGCTTCACCACGATCTCCTCGGTGTCGAAGACGCGGTCGACGATGATGCCGAAGGTATAGGCGCCGACCTGCGTCACGACGATGAAGGTCTCGCCCTGCCGGTCGGCGCGCTTGCCGAGCTTCAGCAGCTCCTGCAGCGACACCAGCGGCAGCAGCCGGTCGCGCAGGCGCAGCACCGGCGCGTTGTTGAGCCACTCGATGGTGTTCTCCGAGTTGGCCGCGGCGCGCACCAGCTCGACGACGCTGATCTGCGGGATGGCAAAGCGCTCGCCCGCGCATTCGACGATCAGCGCCGAGACGATGGCCAAGGTCAGCGGGATCTTGATGACGAAGGTCGAGCCCTTGCCGGCCTGGCTCTTCATCTCGACGGTGCCGCCGATCTTCTCGATGTTGGTGCGCACCACGTCCATGCCGACGCCGCGGCCGGAGACGCTGGTCACCTTGGCGGCGGTGGAGAAGCCGGCCTTGAAGATGAACTGCTGGATCTGCTGCTCGGACATCGCCGCGAGGTCGCTCTCGCTGGCGAGCCCGGTGGCGATGGCCTTCTGCTTGATCCGGTCGATGTCGAGGCCTTTGCCGTCGTCGGCGATCTCGATGATGATGTGGCCGCCCTCGTGATAGGCGTTGAGCGTGATCGTGCCGGTCTCGCTCTTGCCGGCGGCGGCGCGCTCGGCCGGCATCTCGATGCCGTGATCGGCCGAGTTGCGCACCATGTGGGTGAGCGGGTCCTTGATCATCTCGAGGACCTGGCGGTCGAGCTCGGTGTCGGCGCCGTGCATCTGCAGGTCGATCTTCTTGCGCAGCTCGTGCGAGAGGTCGCGCACGATGCGCGGCAGCTTCGCCCAGGCGTTGCCGATCGGCTGCATGCGCGTCTTCATGACGCCCTCTTGCAGCTCGGTGGTGACGTGCGACAGGCGCTGGAGCGGCGCGCCGAACTCGCTATCCTTCTGGCCGCGCAGGATCTGCATGAGCTGGTTGCGCGTCAGCACCAGCTCGCTCACCATCGTCATCAAATTCTCGAGGAGGTCGACGTTGACGCGGATGCTCTGCGCCGCGACCGCCGATTCCTTGGTCTCCGCCGCCTCGCCTCTGGGCTCGCCGGCCTCCTTGGGCTCCTTCGCCTTGGCCGCCGCGGGCTCGCCGGCCTGGGCGGCGGGCGCCGCCTCGGCCGGGCGCTTGGCCGGCGCGGGCGCGGGCTCGACGATCGGCTTGGCCAGCACCGGCGCCGCTTTCGCCGCCGGCGCGGGCGCCGGGGCCGCGGGCTTCGCCGGCGCGGGCGCCGGAGCGGCGCTCGCCTCGCCGGCGGCGAGCGCGTTCAGCCGGGCGATGAGCTCGTTGTCGTCGCCGGCGGGCTCGGCCTCGTTCGCCTCGAGCTGCGCCAGCAGCGACTTGATCTGGTCGAGCGAGGCCAGGATCAGGCTCACCGCCTGCGCCGTCACCTGTTGCTCGCCGTCGCGGAATTTGCCGAGCACGTTCTCCGAGGCGTGCGCCAGCGCCTCGAGGCGCGGCAGGCCGAGGAAGCCGCAGGTGCCCTTGATGGTGTGGACGATGCGGAAGATGTTGCCGAGCAGCCCCGGATCGTTCGGGTTCTGCTCGAGCTTGACCAGCTCGAGATCGAGCACCGCCAGGCTTTCGTTGGTTTCAGTGAGAAATTCGCTGAGAAGATCGTCCATGTGCCATCCTCGCCGCGCGCGCCCGCGCCTTGTCCCGCCGGTCCGAACGGGCGGGAAAATGGCCGGAAAGATGGCCGATATTCTTTAAGATCCGGTTATCGTTGGCGACGGTTAATCAACCGTTGCGCGTGCGTTTTCGCGGCGTTAACGCGCCGCGGCGCTGAACAGCGCGCGCTGCGCCTCGGCCGCGTCGAGCGCCAGGCGCGTGCCGAGCTGCAAGGCCAGGCGCGCGGTGAAATAGGCGTGGACGGTGCGCGAGGTAAGCTGCGCCGCCGTCGCCGCCGGATCGAGCGCCGAGCGCATCTCCGGGCCGAAATTGACGCTCTCGCCTTCCGCCGCCACTTCCACGCCCGAGCCGCCGGCCGGCAGCGGCCGGATGAGGACGGTGCCGCCGCGCGGCAGCGCCTCGGCGGCCAGCACCAGCATGTTGCAGGCGAGCCGCTGCCAGTCGACCGGCCAGTCTGCCGTCTCGTCCGACCAGTCGCAGCGCACCTTGCCGCCTTCGAGCAGCCCGGCGGCGAGGTCGCGGCCGCTGCCGGCGGCGGTGCCGCTGGCGGTGGCGGCGGTGCCGTAGGCGAAGCGGTAGAATTGCAGCCGCTGCGCCGCCTTGCGCGCGCTCTGGCCGATCAGCCGGATGGCGTCGCGCACGAAGCCGGGATCGTCGTCGTCGAGCAGCTCGACGCCGTTGCTGATGGCGCCGACCGGGCTCACCAGCTCGTGGCAGAGCCGCGCGTTTATCAGCTCAAGGATTCGAAACTCGATCGTGTCGCTCATCGCGCTGCCCCCGTCCCGTTGCCGCCTCTTAGCATAGGACGGGCGGGTTAGCATATGATTGAGCGTGCCGGCGGCAACGCAACCGCCGCCTGTCGCGTCCCGGGCGCTCACGGCGCCAGCGCCGCGAGCCGCTCGGCCTCGACGAGATCCTCGAGGCGGTTGACGTTGAAGAACGGGTCGATCGGCGCCGCCGCGAACGCGACCGTAGCCAGCCGGAAGCGCCGGGTCCACTGATCGACCTTGCGCAGGCCCTCCGCCGCGAGCGCGCGGCGCAGCGTCTCGCGCAACGCCGCCGGCCACAATCCGAAGACCGGCTGGACGCGGCCCGCCGAGGCGGCGCAGGCGATGTCGTGGCCCGACGCCAGCGCGGCGCCGAGCCGGGCGACGAGATCGCGCGGCAGGAAGGGCGTGTCGCCGGCAAAGCTCGCGACATGCGTCGCTTCGGGCCGCAGCGCTTGCGCCCAGTCGAGCCCGGCGAGCACGCCGGCCAAGGGACCCGCGAAATCGCCGATGCTGTCGGCGACCACCGGCAGGCCGAAGCCGGCAAAGCGCCGGGGATCGCCGTTGGCGTTGAGCGCCAGCGCCGCCACTTGCGGCCGGGCGCGCTCGATGACATGCGCGAGAAGCGGCCGGCCCTGCAGCAGACGCAGGCCTTTATCGCCGCCGCCCATGCGGCGCGCCTGTCCCCCCGCCAGCACGATGCCCGCGACGATCACGCCGCATCCTCCGCGACCGTCGCGGGGTTGAGGCGGAGCAACTGCCCGCAGGTTTCACCACGGAGACACGGAGGGCACGGAGAAGAATATTTGGGCGCGCTTCGCCTGCCTGCGCGAAGCTGAAGCTTCGCTTCGGCGAAGGCGGGCGCGCCATTCTTTACTTCTCCGTGTCCTTCGTGTCTCCGTGGTGGATCTTTCCCGCCGGCCCTGCGACGGCACGGGCGATGGCCCTGGGGGCCGGGGCGGAGCAGGAGCGCCTTCATTCCGTCATGATGGGGTTAGCCGGGGCCGCGCGCAAGCCGCCGGTCCCGGCCCATCGGATGGCAAATGATCCTTGAATTGAAATGGCTTATAAGAGATCGCTGATCTCTTATGGCAATCGCCCCGACGGGCGCCGCCGCGGCGCCTTGCGCTCTTCCGGCCTCGGCGCGCCTGTCGCCGGCGGGAGAATGTGCTATAGGGAAGCGGGAGGACGCTTGAGGATCCGTCAACGGATCCCCATAACCAGACGATGATCGACCCCTTCGGCCGGCATATCCGCTATCTCCGCGTCTCGGTCACCGACCGCTGCGACTTCCGCTGCGTCTATTGCATGGCGGAAGACATGACCTTCCTGCCGAAATCGGAAGTGCTGACGCTCGAGGAGCTCGACCGGCTGTGCGGCGCCTTCATTCGCCTCGGCGTGCGCAAGCTGCGCCTCACCGGCGGCGAGCCGCTGGTCCGCCGCAACATCCTGTCGCTGGTGCGCGCGCTCGGCCGGCATCTCGCGACCGGTGCGCTCGACGAGCTCACGCTCACCACCAACGGCAGCCAGCTCGCGCGCTATGCCGGCGAGCTCAAGGCCGCCGGCGTGCGGCGCGTCAACGTCTCGCTCGACACGCTCGACGCCGCGAAATTCACCGCAATCACGCGCTGGGGCAAGCTCGGCGCGGTGCTCGAAGGTCTCGCTGCGGCCAGGCGCGCCGGGCTTGCGGTCAGGATCAACGCGGTGGCGCTGCGCGGCGTCAACGACGACGAGTTCGACGCACTCCTGCGCTGGTGCGGCGAGCAGGGCTTCGACCTCGTCTTCATCGAGGTCATGCCGATGGGCGAGGTCGGCGCCGACGCCAGGCTCGATCAGTACCTGCCGCTTTCCATGGTGCGCGCCGCCCTCCAGCGCAAATGGACGCTCGACGAGACGGATTACCGCAGCGGCGGGCCGGCGCGCTATTACGTCGTGCGCGAGACCGGGCGGCGGCTCGGCATGATCACGCCGCTCACCCATAATTTCTGCGAGAGCTGCAACCGCGTGCGCGTGACCTGCACCGGCACGCTCTTCATGTGCCTCGGCCAGGAGGACGCGGCCGATCTGCGCGCCCCGCTCCGCCTCTCGGAGAGCGACGAGCCGCTCGAGCAGGCGATCCGCGAGGCGATCGGCCGCAAGCCCAAGGGTCACGATTTCGTGATCGACCGCCGCCACAACCGGCCGGCCGTGGCCCGGCCCATGAGCGTCACCGGCGGGTGAGCATCGCCGCTCTTCCCGCCGACGGGCCGCGGTGAGCGGCTTCCCGAGCATCGCCTTCGTGGCGAGCGACGCGCCCCAGGCGCAGGAGGCGCTGGCGCAGTTGCGCCAGCGCTACGCCGAGGCGCCGCCGGACGCCGCCGAGGTCATCGTCGCGCTGGGCGGCGACGGCTTCATGCTGGAGACCTTGCACCGCTATCTCCAGCGCGGCGTGCCGATCTTCGGCATGCATCGCGGCAGCGTCGGCTTTCTCATGAACGGCTACGGCCCCGACGGCCTCTTGGAGCGCATCGCGCGCGCCTCGCCGGTGCGCATCCATCCTTTGCAGATGCGCGCCGCCGACGTGCAGGGGCGCGAGCACGAGGCGCTCGCCTTCAACGAGGTGTCGCTGCTGCGCGAAACGCGCCAGACCGCCAAGCTCAAGGTCACGATCGACCGGATCGTGCGCGTCGAGGAGCTGAGCGCCGACGGCATCCTGGTCGCGACGCCGGTCGGCAGCACCGCCTATAATTTCTCCGCCCACGGCCCGATCATTCCGTTGGGCGCCGGCGTGCTGGCGCTGACGCCGATCAGCGCCTTCCGGCCGCGGCGCTGGCGCGGCGCGCTGCTGCCGCACGCCGCCGAGGTGCGCTTTGACGTCCTCGAGGCGGAGAAGCGCCCGGTGAGCGCGGTCGCCGACTACACCGAGGTGCGCGACGTGCTGTCGGTGACGGTGCGCGAGAATCTCGACGTCGCCCTCACCATGCTCTTCGACCCCGAGCACAATCTCGAGGAGCGCGTCTTGAAGGAGCAGTTCCTCTCCTGACCCCGCACTGGCGCCGGCCGGTCCCGTCCGGCATAGTAGGCGCGTAGCCTGAGGGAAGCGCCGTGCCGGGAGCCGTTCTTTCCACCCGCGACATGATCGGCCGTCTCGTCGCTTTCGACACGACGAGCCGCGAATCGAACCTCGCGCTCATCGATTTCGTGCGCGGCTATCTCGCGGGCTGGGGCGTCGGCTCCGAGCTCGTCTACGACCGCGAGCGCCGCAAGGCCAATCTCTACGCCACCATCGGGCCGGCGGAGAAGAGCGGCATCCTGCTCTCCGGCCACACCGACGTGGTGCCGGTGGACGGCCAGGTTTGGGACGGCGATCCCTTCGCTGTCGCCGAGAAGGACGGCCGCCTCTACGGCCGCGGCACCGCGGACATGAAGAGCTTCATCGCCGTGGCCCTGGCGCTGGTGCCGGAATTCCTCGCGCGCCCGCTCAAGACGCCGGTCCATTTCGCCTTCACTTACGACGAGGAGGCGGGCTGCGCCGGCGTGCGCGAGCTGATCGCCGCGCTCAAAGAGCGGCCCGTCCGCCCCGGCGCCTGCATCGTCGGCGAGCCGACCTCGATGCGGCCGGTGATCGCGCACAAGGGCAAGCACAGCCAGCGCTGCCGCGTGCGCGGGCTCGAGACTCATTCGGCGCTGGCGCATGAGGGCGTGAACGCCGTCGAGGCCGCCGCCGAGATCGTCGCCTATCTGAAATCCATGGCGCGCCGCAAGCGCGACCGGGGTCCCTTCGATCCCGCCTTCGCGCCGCCCTACACCACCGTCCACACCGGCGTGATCCGCGGCGGCACCGCGCTCAACATCGTGCCGCGCGAGTGCAGCTTCGATTTCGAGGTCCGCAACATCCCGGCCGACGACGCCGCCTTGCTGATCGACGAGGTGAAGCGCTTTGCCGCGGCCGCGGTGGTGCCGGAGATGCAAAAGGTGAGCGCCGCCGCCGGCGTCGCCTTCGAGAAGATCGGCGGCGTCGACGGGCTCGACACGCCGCCCGACCACCCGCTGGTGCAGCTCGTCCGCTCGCTCACCGGCGCCAACGCCGTCGACAAGGCGAGCTTCTGCTCCGAGGCCGGGCTCTATCACCACGACGCGGAGATCCCGACGGTGCTGTGCGGTCCCGGCTCGATCGAGGTGGCGCACAAGCCCAACGAGTACATCGACCTCGACCAGGTGCGCCGCTGCGAGACCTTCCTGCGCCGCCTGGCGGATCATCTCGCGCAAAATGCCTGAAGCAGCGCAAGATCACCGCCCCACCTCACCCTCCCGCTGCGCGGGTCCCTCCCTCTCCGCCCCTGAGGGGCGGAGAGGGTTGGGGTGAGGTGGGGCGATGGGCTTGGCCCGATGACCGACGACGGCTACCTCATCGAGCTTGCCGCGCCGGATCTCGCGGCCTATGCCGCCGGCAACACCGGCGTTCCCTACGTCACCACCTTCGACAGCGGCCGGCCAGGCCCGCACGTGCTGGTGAATGCGCTCACCCACGGCAACGAGATCTGCGGCGCCATCGCGCTCGACCGGCTGTTCCGCGACGGCGTCAGGCCGGTGGCCGGCAGGCTGACGCTGAGCTTCGCCAACGTCGCGGCATATCGCCGCTTCGATCCCGCCAGCCCCACCGCCTCGCGCTTCGTCGACGAGGATTTCAACCGTCTCTGGGACGCCGCCACCCTCGACGGCCCGCGCCGGAGCGCCGAGCTCGAGCGCGCCCGCGCGCTTCGCCCGCTCGTGGCGTCGGCCGACCTTCTGCTCGATCTCCATTCGATGCAGCACGCCGCCGCGCCGCTGATGCTCGCCGGCCTCACCGACAAGTCGCTGGCGCTGGCGCGGCGGGTCGGCGTGCCGGCGGTGATCGTGCGCGACGCCGGCCACGCCGCCGGCCGGCGCATGCGTGATTACGCCGCCTTCGACGACCCCGCCTCGCCCAAGGCGGCACTGCTGGTCGAATGCGGGCAGCATTGGGAGAAAGCCGCCGCCGCGGTCGCGATCGAGACGACCTTGCGCTTTCTCGCCGCCTGCGGCGTTCTTTCGCCGGCGGCGGCCGCGCGCATCCTCGCCGCGCCCGCGCCGCCCCAGCGCGTCGTCGCCGTCACCGAGGCGGTGACCATCGAAAGCGACCGCTTCGCCTTCGCCGCGGATTATCGCGGCCTCGAGGTCATCGCCCGCGCCGGCACGGTGATCGCCAGCGACGACGGCCGGGAGATTCGCACGCCTTATGACGAATGCGTGCTGATCATGCCCTCGCGCCGGCTGCTGCGCGGCCAGACGGCGGTGCGGCTCGGCCGCTTCGCCGGCTGAGGCCGAGGCGATGGCCGCGTCCCGCCCCGGCTATATCCTGGCGATCGACCAGGGCACCACGTCCACGCGCGCCGTGCTGGTCGACGCCGAGGGCCTGCCCTGCGCCCAGGCGCAGCAGGAGCTGGCGCAGCACTATCCCCAGCCCGGCTGGGTCGAGCACGACGGGGAGGAGATCTGGCGGGCGGCGCTCGCGGTCGGCCGCGCCGTGCTGGCGCAGCGATCGCTCGGCGCGCGCGACGTGGCCGCCATCGGCATCGCCAACCAGCGCGAGACCACGGTGGTGTGGGAGCGCCGCACCGGCCGCCCCATCGCGCGCGCCATCGTCTGGCAGGACCGGCGCACGGCGCAGCGCTGCGCCGATCTCGTGGCGGCGCGCCACGGCGAGCGGGTGCGTGCGCGCACCGGCCTCGTCATCGATCCCTATTTCTCCGCCACCAAGATCGCCTGGCTGCTCGACAATATCGCCGGCGCGCGCGACGCCGCCGAGCGCGGCGAGCTCGCCTTCGGCACCATCGACAGTTTCCTGCTGTGGCGGCTCACCGGCGGCGCCGTCCACGCCACCGACGCCACCAATGCGTCGCGCACCCTGCTCTTCGACCTCCACCGCCAGCACTGGGACGACGAGCTGCTGGCGCTGTTCCGCGTGCCGCGCGCGCTGCTGCCCGAGGTGCGCGACACCGCCGCCGATTTTGGCGGCAGCGAGGCCGCGCATTTCGGCGCGCCCATCGCGATTGCCGGCATGGCCGGCGACCAGCAGGCGGCAACCATCGGCCAGGCCTGCTTCGCGCCGGGCATGATCAAATCGACTTACGGCACCGGCTGCTTTGCCGTGCTCAACACCGGCGGCGCGGCGCTCGCCTCGCGCCACCGCCTGCTCACCACTTTGGCCTATCGCCTCGGCGGCCGGCCGACTTATGCGCTCGAAGGCTCGATCTTCGTCGCCGGCGCCGCGGTGCAATGGCTGCGCGACGGGCTCGGCCTCATCGCGCGCGCCGAGGAGACCGAGGCGCTGGCGCGCGCCGCCGATCCCGCCCGCCGCGTCTATGTCGTGCCCGCCTTCACCGGCCTCGGCGCGCCTTATTGGGATGCCGAGGCGCGCGGCGCCATTTTCGGCCTCACCCGCGACGTCGGCCGCGCCGAGCTGGTGCGCGCGACCTTGGAGGCCGCCTGCTACCAGACGCGCGATCTCATCGAGGCCATGCGCGCCGACGGCGCCGCGCCGGCGAGCTTGCGCGTCGATGGCGGCATGGTGGTCAACGACTGGTTCGCGCAATGCCTTGCCGACACGCTGGGCCTGCCGGTGGAGCGGCCGCGCTTCACCGAGACCACCGTGCTCGGCGCCGCCGCGCTGGCCGGTCTCGGCATCGGTTTCTATCCCTCGCTCGACGCCTTGGCCGGCCGCTGGCGCCGCGACGCCTTGTTCGAGCCCCGGCGCGACGTCGCCTGGCGCGAGGAAGCCTACGCCGGCTGGCGCGACGCCGTCGCCCGCATGCGCAGCACGCGCTGACGCGCTGGCTTCTCGACGAGGATGCACCGTCATCGAGGACATGCCATGATCCACCCCTCTCCGCCCCATTGGGGCGGAGAGGCGGGGTGAGGTGGGGCTTCTGATGCCCTTGAAAGCGAGAACAGCGACCGCGCGGCGCCTGCGAAGAGACGCCACGGATGTCGAAAAGATGCTCTGGCGAGCCCTGCGCGAACGTATCCCGCTTTGGAAATTTCGCCGGCGGCATCCCATCGGACAACGCATCGCCGACTTCGCTTGTCCCGCATGCAAGCTGGTCATCGAGCTCGACGGCGGCCAACACGGCGAGCGCATCGAGGCCGATGATCGGCGCACCGCCGAGCTTGCGCGTCACGGCTACCGCGTCATCCGGTTTTGGAACAATGACGTGCTTGATAACCTCGATGGCGTTCTGGAAGCCATCCGTTGCGCGCTCGAAGCACCCCCACCTCACCCGGCCTCTCCGCCCCCAGGGGCGGAGAGGAGAAGATTTTTGCGCGGATAAAGATCCTCCATCCAAAGCAGATGATTGAGAAGCGCGAATGCAACAGCCCCGCGCTTACCGCCCGCCGCCGCGCCCTTCCGCCTCCAGGCGAAGCCGGACCGGCGGCAGGTCGGCGAAGCGGCCTTCGAAGCTCTGCCCCGGAGCGACCTTGGTGATGCCGGTGCAGGTGCCGGTGAAAACCATCTCGCCGCGGCGCAGCCCCCTGCCCTGCGCGCGGAGATCCTCGGCCAGCCACAGCAGCGCATTGAGCGGATGGCCGAGCACCTCCGCCCCCGAGCCGCGCGCCGCGATTGCGTCGTCGACCGCCGCCTGGACGGGCATCGCCGCGAGGTCGCGCCGCTGCCAATCCGCCACCGATCCGCCGCGAACGACGGCGACATTGAACCCGTAATCGGCGATGCCGGTGATCTCGGTGAGCGGCACCGCCGCCGTCACCCGCCGGCCGATGACCTCGAGTCCGATGAAGCATTCGGCGATCGACGCGCGCAATCCCGCGGCATCCGGCCGCTCGCCTTCGGCCGGATAATCCCGCGCCAGGACGAACCCGACCTCGCATTCGATGCCGAGACAGCCGGGCGGCAGGCGGAGGCTCGCGCCGCTCGCCAGCACATGCTGGCGCAGGATCGGCGCCTGGAGGGGGCCGTTGCAGCCCAGCAGCCGCTGCGCCTCGGCGCCGGTCGCGCCGATCTTGTAGCCGCAGGTCTCGCCGCCCAGCGCCGCCAGCGCCGCCCTTTGGAACGCCTCGGCCTCGGCGCGCCCGGCCAGGAGATGCAACGGCAGCTCGGCGAGCCTGCCCTCCCGCCGGCACTCGGCAAGACAGAGCGGCGCCTCGGCGCCGAGTTGATCTCTCCCGCTCACGACTGCCCGCCGCCCCCGCCCCCCTCCGCTTCCATCCGCGTCACCACCTTCAAATAGATCAGCATCGGATAGAGCGCCGAGAAGAGCGCCAGCGCCACGCCATAGGCGCCTTCGCGATAGCCCCTGCGCGCGACATAGGATTTCCAGGCGCGGCTGAACAGGCGGCGGAAGGCGGAGCGGAATTTCGGGATCTCGCCCTTGTCGATGGCGTCGGCCGCCGCCGCGTCGGTGTAGCTGTTGAGCCGGCGGAACATGTCGGAGAGATCGCGGTCGACGAAATGGTCGATGGGATGGGCGAGCGCGCGGCGCTCGCCGGTATAGCGCACCGGCGGATGGACGCGGCCCTTCCCCCAGATCTTGCCGCCGGGCCGATAGAGCGCCGCGCGCATCGCGGCGCCGTTATAGGCGCCCCAGCCGAAGCGCACCAGCCTGCCGCCCACATGGTTGGCGATCGGAATGAGGAAATAGGCGTCGCCCGGCGTCTCGGCGATCGCCCGCCGCACTTCCTCGGCAAGTCCCGGCGTCACCCGCTCGTCGGCGTCGACCTCGATCACCCACGCGCCGCGGCAGGCCCTGACCGCCTGGGTGCGACGCTCGCCTTCGAAGGGCCAGGCGCCTTCGACGACGCGCGCGCCGAATCCGCGCGCGATCTCGGCCGAGCGGTCGGTGGTGCGGTCGAGCGCCACGACGATCTCGTCGGCAAAGCCCAGCGTCGCGAGGCATTGGGCGAGCTGCCGCTCCTCGTTGCGCGCCACCACCAGCGCCGACAGCATCGGCGCCGGCGCCGGCCGGCCTTGGGTCTCCTCCGGCATCGCCATGGTCCCAGGCTGGTATACTGATTCCGGCAATTGGTTCCCCATGCACGTCATGCCCGGGCTTGACCCGCGGCTGTCCGGTTGAGCGAAAGCCGTTGCAAAAGCGCAGGTCGCGGATACCTCTCGGTCGTCATGCGCGCCCCCGGACTGTGATCCGGGGGTGACCCGCGCATCTACGTCGCGCAACGCGCTCAGTGCACCACATGGATGCCCGGGTCAAGCCCGGGCATGACGGCTGAAGGGTTTGGCAATGATGGGACGGCCACACGCCGCATCCGAAAACCTCAACCGGACAGCCGTGGCCATGACGGGGAGAGCACGATAGGAAGCATCCGTTGGAGCCACGACACCGGCGCCGGCGGGCCAAGATAAAAATAGAACTCTATAAGTTAACGGTATG
>DASPSJ010000066.1:0-63956 GCA_035623985.1 Allostellaceae bacterium
CCGAGAAACCGCATCCTTCATCAATGGCCGAGCCAACGCTTCGCCGTCAAACACCCAAGGTGGGAGCCGTATGCGGGAGTGCCGCTCGTACGGTTCTGTGCGGGGGGCGCGCAGCAATGAGCGTCCCTACCGCGATCCCCATTTCTTCCCATTTCTTCTATTGAGCCGGTCCCGGGAGGACCAACGAGGAGAATGATCCCATGGACTGGGAGGTGAACCTGTGGGAAATCAACTCATAACCCCATTTCTCAAAAATTCGACTTTCCGCCAGTTTTTCGCGTCTTAATGTGGCCTTGAGGCAACATAAAGTCTGTTTGCGATAGCTTGAGCTAACATAGCTTGACCGTCGGCCGGACGCCGGACGCCGGACCAATTCTTCGACCAGGTCCCGCCAGGCCCGTGACGCAACGAGGTTTAGGAATTGCCTGGTTGGCTAAGTTTAGCTTAGCAAATCGCAATATTTTCAAACCTGGACTTTAGTTTGAGAATATGCTAGTTTGCTAAGCGTGGCTACGCAAACGGAGAGAAAAATAAACTTGCTGGCGCGGAACCTGCCCGAAGGTCTGCTCGTCGATTCCGCCTGGCTGAGCCGGCACGGCTATTCGACCGCGCTTCGCAGCCAGTATGTCGCGGCGGGGTGGCTGGAGCAGCCGGCGCGGCGCGTCTATCGCCGGCCCAGGGGCTCCTTGCGCTGGCAGCAGGTCGTCATATCGCTTCAGACCATGCTCGATTGCCCGCTCGCGGTCGGCGGCCGAACGGCGCTCGATCTGCACGGCTACGCCCACTATCTCTCGCAAGCGACAAGCGAGGTGCATCTCTACGGACCAAAGGCCCCGCCGCGCTGGCTGCAGGGCCTGCGCGTCCATGCGCGCTTCGTCTATCACAGTGATCGAAGGCTGTTCACGAAGGCGATCCTCGCCGAAAACCCGAGCGACCTGACCGCGAAACTGGCGGCCAAATCTTCTGCCGCGTCCGGCCTTCCGCATGCCGCATTCACCGTTCTGACTTGGGGCCAGTGGGATTGGCCGCTCCTGCTGTCGACGCCCGAGAAGGCGATGCTCGAGCTTCTCGACGAGCTGCCGAAGCGCGAGAGCTTCCACCAGGTCGACAAGCTCTTCGAAGGCGCGGCCAATCTCAGTCCGCGTCGCCTGCAAGCGCTGCTCGCCGATTGTCGCAGCGTCAAGGCGAAGCGGCTGTTCTTCTATTTCGCGGATCGCCACCAGCATGCCTGGTTGAAGCAGATCAAGCGCGAGGCGATCGCGCTCGGCACGGGCAAGCGCATGCTGGTGAAGGGCGGCAAGCTAGACGCCGCCCATGGGATCACCGTGCCGGAGGATATGGATGGCGTTCCGTGACATCTACCGGCGTCAGGTCGCCTTGCTCGTCCGCCTCTTGCCGCTGGTCGCCGAAGAGGACACGTTGGCGCTCAAGGGCGGCACCGCGATCAACCTGTTCGTTCGCGACATGCCGCGTCTCTCGGTCGATATCGACCTGACCTACCTTCCGATCCAACCGCGCGCCGAATCCCTCGGCGCCATCGACGCCGCGATGAAGCGCATCGCCGCGCGCGTTCAAAGGGCGATGGCGGACGCCAGGATCACGCGCGGCGCGGTCGAACCCGAACGGACCGTCACCAAATTGGTCATCCGCGCGGGCGGCGTGCAGGTCAAGGTCGAGGTGACGCCCGTGCTGCGCGGTTGCGTCTACGAACCCGAGACGCGCACGGTCTCGGCGGCCGTCGAGGATGCCTTCGGCTTTGCCGAAATGCGCATCGTGTCCTTCGCCGACCTCTATGCCGGCAAGATCGTGGCGGCGCTCGATCGCCAGCATCCCCGGGACTTCTTCGATGCGCGCGACCTGATGGCTCAGGAAGGCATCGACGATGCCCTCAGGCGCGCCTTCATCGTCTATCTCCTGAGCCACAACCGGCCGATGGCTGAAGTGCTCGCGGCGGCGCGCAAGACGATCGACGGCGAGTTCCGTCGCGGCTTCGAGGGGATGACGGCGGAGCCGGTCACGCTCGACCAGCTCCTCGTTGCGCGCGAAGCGCTCATCGCCGACATCGTCGGCATTATGCCCGAACCGCACCGGCGCTTCCTTCTCGCCTTCGAGCGCGGCGAGCCGGCCTGGCCGCTTCTCGGCGTGGCGGGGGCGGCAAACCTGCCGGCCGTCCGGTGGCGGCAGCAGAATCTCGACAAGCTTTCGGCTGCCGCACGGGCCAAGCTGGTCGCGAACCTCGAGGCAGCCCTATACGGCGAGAAGCGGTGAACCGCGATCGGCTCCTTGGGGTCGGCGATCCCGAGAGCGATACAAAGGGGCGGATATGGAACGGCTACACCCGCCGCCCCAAAAGAGCGGCCAAACGACCGCACGCCGAGGGCCGGCGCGAACGCAAAATGCCCGAAAATTCGCAAAAGGCAGCGCGACACGGCTCCTATCGATAAGTGGCCCGCCTACAAGATCGCCCCAATGCCCTTGCGCCTGATCACGTTGAGCAAGGCGAGCGCCGGCCCGGTCGGCCGCTTCGCGCCGCGCTCCAACTGCGACACATAGCCCGTCGTGAGGTTGAGACAGCGGGCAAAGACCGCCTGGCTCATATGCGCGTCCTCGCGCAGCTTGCGGATGTCGTCGCCGGAAATCGGCTCCAACGCCATGTCCGCCTTGTCGCCGAGATGGCGCATCGTGATCTTGGCGTGCGTCGCGGCGTCCATGACCCCGGCGCGGCGCGCGTCGCCAGCCATTTCCAGCAGCGCCTCTTCCCTGCGGCTGGGTTTCGTTTTCTTCGCCATTGCTGACCTCCTGCGAAATTCCACCTTCGAGAGCCCGCGCGATCCGCCGCGCATCCGCCTCCAACCACGCCGCGCCGATCTCCCGGAACGTCAGCAGCTCGTCCGGGCCGATATTGTCGCGCTCGTTCTTGGCGAACGCATAGAGGAACACGGCGCGGGCTCCGGCCCTATAGGCGACGAGCATCCGGTAGCCGCCGGAGCGGCCCTGCCAGCCGCGCGCGACCCGCTGCTTGATTATGCCGCCGCCAAGATCGGCATCGACCAAGCCGCGACCGACGCGCTCGATTGCCTCCTTGAGGCTGTGGTCGGCAATCCGCTCCCGCCGCGCATAGCGCACGAGCCACTTGGTCTCGAAGATGCGCATGCGTTTCTATAGGTCCACGACCTATAGTTTAAATTACTATACTTGTCAAATTGCGGCCTCCGCGTCGTGTATATCTGTGTTCCAGCACCCGAATTTGACCCCGGCCGTGGTTCAAATCCGGGCGGCGGCAGAGCGGGTTGGCTGGCCTGAGGGTAGGTCACTCCTCGACACCGATTGGGAGGTCAAACACCACGCCGGTTTACATCCCCGGAGGAAGGATGATGGACTCCCACACTCCATCAAAGCTCGAGTCCGGCAAGGTCCGGATATCATGAATACCCCGTTGCTCCGACTTACGGTGCGTGGCGCGGTTGCCAGCAACCGTGGGGCTGAGTAGGGAGTAGGGAGGGGCGGTTCTACGAAACTCCTCCTGAGGCAGGCCATATCGGACTTAGATTGCTGCATATAGCAGCCCGTTTCCCACAATATACTAAATATTGATTAACAAGGCCATCATAAATTAACTTTAAAGTCTTGCTTGATAAATAAGTCAAGTACGCTTATCTTGTCAAGTATTGGGACCTCTGAACTGAGGGAGGAAGGCATTTCGTTCATTCCGCCCTTTCAGACTGATGGGCTCCTGCCGCCGGGCGACTATGAGGTGTCATTCGCAGAGCTTCGCCGGTCGGTGCTTGTAGCTGGACCCGGCGGCTCAAGCGCGTCGCCCACTTGGGATGCCGCCTGGCGGGCTAAGCTGGTAGATAACTTCGAGCTGCTCACGCAGCAGCTATGGCAAGTCGGTATCAGAGAAATTTTTGCCGACGGTTCCTTTGCCGAAGACAAAGATCACCCGAACGACATCGACGGGTACTTTGAATGCGATCTCTCGCTTCTGAGAAGCGGCCAGCTAGCACGGCAATTGAACTTGTTGGATCCCCATAAGATATGGACATGGGATCCTGTATCCCGGAGGCCATACCGCGGGTATCCAAAGAAGCAACTGCCGATGTGGCATGCCTACCGCGTCGAACTGTATCCGCATGTTCCAGGTATGGGATGGGGATGCGGTATCCGCGACAAGCACGGGAACGAACTGGAATTCCCTTCGGCATTTCGCCAGTCGAGACACACGGGTGCGCCGAGGGGCATCGTCAAGATTCGCCATGGAGGCCGATCATGATCCGGAACGACACAGAATACAAAGAAGCCGTGACGCGTCTTGACGAGGAGTGTAGGCGCCTCGAAACCCATCGCGCTCGCCTCAAAGAGACTGGCCTTTCGGATGAGGAGATCAAGCGAGTTATTGATCCCATCGAGTCGTTTCACCTTCAACTCAAGGAAGAAGTCGAGAGCTACGAACGGCTCAAACGAGGGGAATTCGACGAGATCGACAACTTCCGCGGCTTTGGGCAGCTTTTGATCGCGTTGAGGATTGCCCGAGGAATTTCGCAGCGTGAGCTCGCGAAACGATTGGACGTGCACGAATCTCAGGTATCCCGTGATGAGCGCAATGAGTATTTTGGCATCACGCTGGAACGGGCTGCGAAGATCATCGAAGCCCTGAATGTTCACCTGCGGACAAAGGTGGAGCTGCGTCGATCCGATGAGACCGTGTACGCATGAGAGGGACATGTCCCTCCAGGGGCACCAGCGACACCGGCCATTCATGCGCGACGGCAGAGTTCAAAGCGAAACCGCTCCCTCAGGAGACGAAGGCCCCGGCGTCTTCAAGAGGCGATGGGCGAAGAATGCGAGGATTTCGTCGCGCGCCGCCGATGTCGGCTGGCCCGCTTCGTCGATGAGATGCGCGGTCACGACGCTGTGGGGAAACGGCACGTAGCGCGCGAAGAAGGGTGCTACGTCCGTGTTGGCCGCGCCGTCGGGCAGCACGCGCCCGATGAAGCGGTCGCCGAGCGCGGCGGCATAGGCGGCAAACCGTTGGGCGCGGCAAATCCGGTCGCCTTCGAAGCGATAGGCCAGCACCGTCAGATCCTCCCGCTCGAGGCGCCGGCGCACGGCCTCCACCTCGTCGGGAGCGATCTCGATGCCGCCTCGGTCGTTGAGCGGCAGCGACGGCTGGGACAGAACCGGCGCCAGCATCGCGGGCTCGAGCATCATCGAGAGGGCGAAATTTCCCGTGAAGCACATGCCTATGGCGCCGACGCCCGGGCCGCCGCATTCCCGATGGGCGAGCCTCGCCAGGGCGCGGAGCCAGTGCGTCACCGGACTGGACGCATTGGCGGCCAAGGCATTGAACTCGGCGCTGACGCAGGCGCGCTCGAAAACCGCCAGGCCCTCCTCGGCGGTCGGCACGGCGCCGTCGCGGCCAAAGAGCGACGGCATGTAGACCGTGAAGCCCGCCTCCCGGACCCAACGGGCAAAACGCGCGACATAGGGGCTGATGCCCGGCATCTCGGCCATGACGATCACGGCCGGGCCCGCGCCCGCCACGTGCACTCTCTTCGCAATGCCGTCGAGAGTGATCTCGCGATGCGCGAAATCCTCGAGCGGATCGTCCTCTTTCACGCTGCGCTTGGTCATCGATCGGCTCGCCTTTTTCGCTCGACTGGGCCGAGTTTGCCGCGACGGCGCGGCCGTCGCGCCGAGCATAGGAGCGCGCTTGCGCCGGCGGAAGAGGGCCGACGGCGTCGAGGCGCCGCCGCTCGTCGCGCCGATCGATCCCGTGCCGCGGACCTTTCCCCTCCTTGCACCGTTTCCGGGAGAACGGCATGGTGTCGGCTCGGCCTTGATGATGTCATGCGCCGAAGAGAGAACGCGCGAGGGGGGACATGGCCGCTTCGGACAAGGACGATCCCGTTCGTCACGTGGTGCTCCTCATTCTCGAGAACCACTCCTTCGACAAGATGCTCGGCTGCTTCAGGGAAGTTTATGCCGATCTCGACGGCATCGATCCCGGAAATCCGCGCATCAATCTGGATGACAAAGGCCGCTCATACGCCCAGGCGCCGACCACCGAGCGCCAGGTGATCCTCGATCCCCATCACGAGGTCCCGCATGTCGCAACCCAACTGACGGACCACAACGGCGGCTTCGTGCTGGATTTCGCGCGGAGCTATCCGGACTGCCCGCCGGAAGGACGCGCCTTCATCATGGGCTATTACCCGCGGGGATTCCTGCCGGCCTTGCATGCGCTCGCGAGCGATTTCACGATCTGCGACCGCTGGCACGCCGCCCTTCCCGGGCCGACTTGGCCCAACCGCTTCTTCGCGCTGAGCGGCACGTCCCTGGGGCGGGTGAACATGCCCGATGACGGCACGCACAAGACCGACCTCGCCGGCTACTTCCAGCAGACGCAGGACACGATCTTCGACCGCCTGACGGAGCGCAACATCCACTGGAAGGTCTATTTCCACGACGTGCCGCAAACCACGGTCTTCACCCATCAACGCGAGCCGCACAACGCCGCGCGCTATTTCTATATCGACGAATTCTTCGACGACGCCCGCGGGCTCGAAGCGGCGTTTCCGCAATTCAGCCTGATCGAGCCGAGTTATATCGGATGGCGCGAGAACGACGATCATCCCCCGCACGACGTCATGCGCGCCGAGAAGCTCATCGCCGACGTCTACAACGCCATCCGCGCGAACGACGCGCTCTGGCAATCGACCCTGCTCGTCGTCTTCTATGACGAGCACGGCGGCTTCTACGATCACGTCGAGCCGCCGCCCGCCGCGCCGCCGGACGACCACCATGAGGAATACTCGTTTGACCGGCTGGGCGTTCGCGTGCCGGCGGTGCTGGTGTCGCCCTGGGTCGACAAGCGCGTCGAGCACACGCTCTTCGATCACACGAGCGTCCTGCGCTATTTGATCGACAAATGGCATCTCGGTTCCCTGGGCCGCAGGACGGAGGCCGCGAAGAGCATCGGCGTGGCGCTCCTGCGCGGCGCCGCGCGCACGGATACGATCGCCCGGATCAGACTGACGGACGACCAGTTGCGCCCGCCCGATCCGGAAGCGGCGGAAAAGGCGTTCGACCAGCCGAGCGCGCATCAAACCGCCTTGCGGATCCTGGCCGCCTATCTCAAGGACCAGATCGTCACCGACGCGCCGCGCGCCTATTCATGGATGGCACGGCGCCTGGAAGGGATAAAAGACGCCTGCAACCGTCTTCTCGATCGGATCTATGGCGATCCGCCGGCGACCCGAATCTCGATCGCGGAGCCCGACCGGCTGGCGCACCATGCCGATGCGAGGCCGCGCGACGACGTCGCGCATTTCCTCATGCACCGCAAGCGCCAGGCCGTCGCTCACCTGGGAGCGGCCATCCATGACGCGGCTCTCTCGCAAGACCGCAGGAGCCACGCGCTGCAAACGCTGGCGCTGATTACCGGGCGCGCCTATGACCGCGAGGAGAACGGCGCGGAGCACGCGAAAGCCTGGCTCCATCGGCACAGCCGCTAAACCGGGCTTGGCCGATGGAGGGGGATTTGGACCATCGTCCCGGCGCCTTCCCCCGCCAGGCCCGTCCGGTCGCGACGCCCCGCGGAAACGAGCCGCTCCGATCAGACCGTCAAGAAGCGACGGCACGAACCTCGATCTGCGATTGGCTTTCGGCCGCCCGAGGAGCAGGAGGCGGCGCCGGCTGCGGCGATGACGGGCGGGTCGCATAGCGGCCGGCCTCTTGCGAGAGCGCCGCGGCATGCGCCGTCAGCGCCTCCATGTCCAAGGCCCACCGCTTCATCGCGCCATCGAGCCAATCGCGCTGGATGGCGGCCGCGCGGCCGAAATCCATGGGGCGGCAAGCCGCAAGCTGTTCCATAGCTTCCAGCGCCGCCGTCGCGGCCTCGCGCCGCCGCTCGAGCCATCCCGCCGCGATCGGCTCAGCGGCTTTGGCCATGTCGGCTTGCCAGCGCAGCCAAATTTCGAAGGGCCGCGCCATCATCTCCGCGACCGGGCCATAATCGGGAAGCCAGCTCTCCGGAGCGTCAGCGCTGCGCTCCGCCTTCGGTGTCGCCTTTGCCGTTCTCAGTGCCATGGTGAAGTTTCTCCCTTCCGTGAAACGGATTGGTGTCGTCACGAAAAAGGTGCGATCACATGCGCGGTCGCGCGTGGCAGGACGTGTGCCACAAGCTGCGACAAGACCTCGACTGGCGGAGATCGCATCATAGGCCAAAGCGAGGCCGGAGACCACTCCCGCCATGGCGGCCGAAAGCCGGCCCGCGGCAAGGAGCCGTGGGCGCGACGGCGGCATTTACGCTAGGGTGACGGCCGCATGCCAGGATATGACGGGGCGCCGCCGCCGATGACGCTACCACCCTTCCAGACCCTCTATTTTGAAGATTTGAGCGTGGGAATGACCGAGACCTACGCGAAGACGGTCAAATCGTCGGATGTCGTCGGCTTCGCCGAGCTGACGGGAGACCGCAATCCGATCCACCTGTCGGAGCACTTTGCCGCAAAGACGCCGTTCAAAGGCCGCATCGCCCACGGCCTTTACACCGCCGGCCTGGTCTCGGCCGTCATCGGCACACGCTTGCCGGGGCCGGGCGCGGTCTACATCTCTCAGACATTGAACTTCAAGGCGCCGGTAAGGATCGGAGACACGGTCGAAACGACCGTCCAGGTGATCGAGCTGACGAAGCAGGGCCGCCGCGCGAAGCTATCCTGCACTTGCACCGTCGGCGGCTCCGTCGTCCTTGAAGGCGAAGCGATCGTGAAAATTCCTTCTCGCCCGGAGGCCCGACCGCACTCATAGCCGTTGGGACTGCGGCGCCCGGCCGCCTCTTCACAAGCGCCGTCGCCGAGCGCGTCCATCGTCTCGCGGCTGCCGGCGGTTGCAGCCGCCGCGATGAAACGCGACGGAGCGTCGGCCTGCGGCTACTTGTCGCGGGGCGGAAGAATCGGCTCGATCTTCCACACGTGCTCGGCGGTGGTGGCGATGCTGCGCCAAGCCTCCATCATGCCGTGCTCGCCGCGATGACGCGCTTTCAAGGACTGATGCGTCGCATAGCTCGCGGCGCGCTCGCCATGGCGCGCGATCAGCATTTCGGCGAGCTCATAGATTTCGCGATTAAGGTTCGCGGATGTCATCATCGGTGCTTCTCCGTTCTTCCCCAACCTCCTTCTATGTTGTCTGTCCATCCACCCCGCCCCTCGCGGGCCGCTCGAGGCATCGGCGGACAGATCGCGGCGTTAAGCATTTTGCTCCGACCGCCGCATCTGCCTCTACCCTGTCGATGTTAGCGCGCTTCCCGGCGTCACGACAGCGTCGACTGAGCGCAAGGACGATGACGCGCGCATACGGATGCAGGCGCGCCCTGAAAAAAGCCATGGAAATGCAAGGCCGTGCAGCGGCATAGCGTTCACGCTGGTTAACGAGACCCTCGCATGGAGAGGCGCGGCGCCGCGCCTTGATCGCTCGCGGTCCCACGAGCGCATGGCTATGCCCCTCTGGCCGGGCTTGGCCGAAGGGGACGACGCCCCCGGCGCATCATCGCCGGCCGCGATGTCACCATCATGGGCGGCCGGAGCGGCCGATCATCGGCGCTTACCGGCGCGGATATCCCACCGTCTGCGCGAAGGTCACGAATTGCTGCTGCGGAAGCTTTGGGCGGCTTGATCGAGATCCGCTTGGCACCTGAAAGCGACGAGATCCCCCGCGATGGCGTCACTGCGGCGCGGCGGCTGGAAGGGGTCGGCTCCGAGGGCTGTCACGCGAAACACGGGAAGCCTATAGTTGACCGCGAGCACCCGACCCGAGGGGTTCGATGATCGGGCTGGAAGAGCAGGTTCCGCCCGCCGAACCCGACGCGCTCGGCCTTTGCGGGTTTGGACGCTTGCAGCCGATGCGTCAGGAGCGATGACGATGCGTCCTCGAGAACGACTGCGAGCCGCAACCCTCTATGCCGTTGCCTTGGGAACGGCGGCTATGTCCCAGGCGGCCTTTGCCCAGCGGCCCTGCGCGCAAATCCGGGAGGCATGTCAGCAGGCGGGCTTCGAGCAAGGCGCCGCGAAGCAAGGGGCGGGCCTGCAGATTGATTGTGTCCGGCCGATCCTGGAAGGGACGGCGCAGCCAAGCCGGGCCAGCAAGTCTCTGCCGCAAGTGGATCCGCGAATTGTGGCGGCTTGCAAGGCGGCCAATCCGAATTTTGGACGGGCAACGGCGACACAGGGGCAGGAGCAGCCGTCGCTTGAGAGCGCGCCGCCGCCCGTCGCTTCCGTGCGAAGCACCTCCCCTCAATCGGCACCGGCCGGAAGCAAGCGCCCCAACATCGTTTTCGTCCTCACCGACGATCTCTCATGGAATCTGGTGCCCTATATGCCGCACGTCCTCAAGATGCAGAAGGAGGGCGTGACCTTCGCCAATTACTTCGTCACGGACTCGCTGTGCTGCCCCTCGCGCTCATCGATCTTCACCGGGCGCTATCCGCATAATACCGGCATTTTCCGCAACGTCGGCGAGGACGGCGGCTACATCGCCTTTCATGATCGCGGCCACGAGCAGGCGACTTTTGCAAGTGCGCTCCAGGCTGCCGGCTATCGCATGGCGATGCTGGGGAAATACCTGAACGGCTATTTGCCCAAGCTTCACCCGCCCGCTCCAGGCTGGGCATTCTGGGCCGTGGCCGGAAACGGCTATCCCGGCTTCAACTATGACCTCAACCAGGACGGCAAAATCTTTCGCTACGGCGCGACCCCCGCCGACTATCTCACGGACGTCCTGTCCGGCTTGGCCGTGCGCTTCGTCAAGGAGTCGGCCGGTAAGCCGTTCGCGATCGAGGTCGCGACCTTCGCGCCGCACGCGCCCTACACGCCGGCGCCGCGCGATGCCGATGCCATGCCGGGACTGCGCGCGCCGCGCAGTCCGGCCTTCAACGCCGCACCCGGCGCAAACGCGCCGCAATGGCTGAAACCGTTTCGACCGCTGTCCGAAGCCGACATGGCCGAAATCGACAGGGATTTCCGCAAGCGCGCGCAATCCGTGCTCGCCGTCGACGCGATGATCGGCGCGCTGCAAGCGGCCGTGGCCGCCATCGGCGAGCAGAACAACACATATTTCGTGTTCAGCTCCGACAACGACTATCACATGGGCGAGCACCGCCTCATGCCCGGCAAAATGACCGCGTTCGACATGGACATCCGGGTTCCGCTCGTCGTCACGGGACCAGGGGTTCCGGCCGGAGCGACGGTCGAGGAGATCGTCGAGAACATCGACCTGTGCCCGACCTTCACCGAGCTCGGCGGCATGGCGACCGCACCGACCATCGACGGGCGCAGCCTGGTGCCGCTGCTGCATGGGCAGAAGGTCGCGGATTGGCCGACCGTGGCGCTCGTCGAGCACCGCGGGCCGGTCAGGAACCTGACCGATCCGGATTTGCCCGGCATCCGCAGCGGGAATCCGACCACTTACGAAGCGTTGCGAGGGCTCACTTCGCTTTACGTCGAGTACGCCAACGGCGACAAGGAGTACCACGACCTCGCCGCCGACCCGGACGAGCTGCGCAACAGCTTCTCATCGCTGACGGGAAAGCAGCAAGAAGCGCTGCACGCAGCTCTCGAGGCGGTCAAGAGCTGCCGTGGCGCCGAGAGCTGCTCGGCGGCGGCGCGTCCGGATCTCAAGTTGACGCGGCGATGAGGCCGTCCCCGCTTTCCGGCGCAAACCCTCGCCGCGCCGGCTATCGCAGCTCCTCGGCGCCTTTCCAGACCTCGGCGACGGCTTGGCGCGCGGCCTTGGCCAGGAGGCCGCTGTCATTGGCGATGGTGACCAGGCGGAAGCCGAGTTTGAGCATGCGCACCGCATAGTCCGGCGCGCCGCAATGGATGCCGGCCCTTATGCCGCGCTTGCCGGTCTCGCGCAGCAGGCGCTCATAGATCGTCAGCACCTCCGGCTCCTCGCGGTCGAGCTTCGGCGCGAGCCCCAGCGAAAAGCCGAGATCGGAAGGCCCGACATAGATGGCGTCGATGCCGGAAACGTCGAGGATCGCCTCGAGGTTGTCGAGCGCCTCCCGCGTCTCGATCATCGCCAGCACCAGGATCTCGTCATTCGCCGTCTGCTGATAGGCGGGACCGGCGCCGTACATCCCGGCGCGGATCGGGCCGTTGGAGCGCATGCCCAAAGGCGGGTATTTGCAGGCGGAGACGAGGGCCTCGGCCTGCGCCCTGGTGTTGACCATCGGGCAGATGACGCCATAGGCGCCGCCGTCGAGCGCCTTGCCGATGATGCCGGGCTCGTTCCACGGCACGCGGACGAGCGGCGTCACGGGATGCGCCTGCATCGCCTGGAAGCAGGCGATCATCGAGAGATAGTCCTGGACGCCGTGCTGGAGATCGACGGTGACGCTGTTCCAGCCGCATTGCGCCATCACTTCGGCGGAGAAGCCCGACGGAATCGCCAGCCAGCCATTCACCGCGGCCTTGCCCTGCCGCCACCGCTCCTTGAGCTTGTTCTCGCCCATGGCCCGTCCTCGATTCCGCCGCGACGCCGGACGATAGCGCGCGGATCGGGTGCGCGCGAGAGCGGGCGCCGTTGACGGGCGCGGCGGCGGCGGACAAGCTGCGCCGGCAACGGATCGAAGGAGATGGGCCGCTTTCTGCTCAACCGCCTGGCCGGCTTCGCGGCGACGCTGGTGGCCGCGTCGGTGGTCATCTTCCTGGTGCTGGAAGTGCTGCCGGGAAACGCGGCGCAAGTCATGCTGGGTCCCGAGGCGCCGGCGGAGGCGGTGCGCGCGCTCTCGGCGAAGCTCGGCCTCGACCGGCCGCCGCTTCAGCGCTATCTCGGCTGGGTCGAAGGCATGGCGACGGGCGATCTCGGCACCAGCTATGCCTATGACACGCCGGTGGGCGAACTGGTCGCGCCGTCGCTGGCGCTTACCCTGCCGCTGGCGGCGCTGGCGATGGCGCTCAACACCGCGCTTGGCCTGGCGCTCGGCCTCTATGCCGCTTCGCGCCACAACCGGCTCGGCGACGTCGTCGTCATGAGCCTCAGCCAGATCGGCATCGCGCTGCCGACTTTCTGGGTCGGCATCCTGCTGATCCTGCTGTTCGCGGTGGCGCTGGGCTGGCTTCCCGCCGGCGGCTTTCCCGGCTGGAGCGCCGGGTTCTGGCCGGCGCTGCGCGCGCTGATCCTGCCGGCGGTGGCGCTCGCTTTGGTGCAAGGCGCGATCCTGGCGCGGGTGACGCGCGCGGCCGTGCTCGACGTGATGCGCGAGGATTTCGTGCGCACCGCGCTTGCCAAGGGGCTGAGCCCCGGCGCCGCGCTGCGCCGCCACGTGCTGCGCAACGCCATGATCCCGATCGTCACCGTGTTCGGGCTGCAATTCTCCAGCCTGCTGGTGCTCACCATCGTCGTCGAGAACGTCTTCTCGCTGCCCGGCCTCGGCCATCTCGTGCTCAACGCCATTGCCAACCGCGACATCGTCGTGGTGCGCGACGCGGTAATGCTGCTGGCGGCGATGGTGGTGGCGGTGAACTTCGTCGTCGATCTGCTCTACGTCGCGATCGATCCCCGCCTGAGCCTGCGTTAGGAGCCTGTCTGGGTCATGGGATGGGTCTGCGTTGCACGAGAATGGGGTGATGTTAGGAGCGCGGCCGCAGGCGATGCCGTGCGCATCGGCAAGGCCGCGCGTCCCTCGGCTCGCGGCTTCGCCGCGGCTCGGGATGAGGGCGGCAGCGCCCCGGCCTCGTGCAACCCTCCGGGACATCGTCGCAGGCCCGTCCCATGACCCAGACAGGCTCCCAGCCGTGACCGCCGCAACGGCCCTTTCCGCGCGGGCGGCCGGCAATCCCAGCTTCGCCGTCGGCGGCGTGCTGACGCTGGCGCTGCTGGCGACGGCGGCGCTGTCGCTCGCCTGGACGCCGCTCTCGCCCTACGTCATCGACGTGCCGCAAAAGCTGCAGCTTCCCTCGGCGCGGCACTGGTTCGGCACGGATTCGCTGGGCCGCGACGTCTTCTCCATGCTGATGGTGGGCGCGCAGAACTCGATCCTGGTCGGCGTCATCGCCGTCTCGGTCGGGCTGCTCCTCGGCACGGCGCTGGGCGCGCTGGCGGCGGCGTGGCGCGGTTGGGCCGAGGAAGCGGTGATGCGGCTCGCCGATTTCACCTTCGCCTTTCCGGCGATCCTGCTGGCGATCATGTTCACCGCCGTGCTCGGCCCCGGCATCGTCAATTCGATCATCGCCATCGGCATCTTCAACGTGCCGATCTTCGCGCGCGTCGCCCGCGGCTCGGCGAAGGCGATATGGCAGCGCGACTTCGTCATGGCGGCGCGCGCCGCCGGCCGTACCCGGCTCGGCATCACCCTCGTTCACATCCTGCCCAACATCTTCTCCGTGCTCGTCGTGCAGGTGACCATCCAGTTCGCCAACGCCATCCTGTGGGAAGCGGCGCTCTCCTATCTCGGGCTCGGCACCCAGCCGCCGCAGCCTTCCTGGGGGCGCATGCTGAACGACGCGCAGGCGCAGCTCTTCCAGGCGCCCTGGCTCGCGCTCTTTCCGGGCTTCGCCATCCTGCTGGCGGTGCTCGGCCTCAACCTGCTGGGCGACGGACTGCGCGATTTGCTCGACCCGCGCGGCACGCGGCGCGCGATGGCGGCGGCACCGGCGAGACGCTAGGATTAAGTGCCGCCGCCCTCAGGGAGAAAACGACATGCCGAGAACCTCTTATGCGATCGCCGCCCTCTTTGCGATCGCGCTGCTGCCGGCCGCGGGTCAGGGCGAGGAGAGGAAGGACACGCTCGTCCTCGGCATGGTGCTGGAGCCGCCGGGCCTCGATCCCACCACCGGCGCCGCGGCGGCGATCGGCGAGGTGACGCATTACAACATCTATGAGGGCCTCGCCAAGATCGCCGCCGACGGAACGGTGGCGCCGCTGCTGGCGGAAAGCTGGACGGTCTCGCCGGATCAGAAGACCTATGCCTTCAAGCTCCGCCCCGGCGTCCGCTTCCAGAACGGCGAGCCCTTCACCGCCGCCGCCGTGAAATTCACCTTCGAGCGCGATGCCGCCGAAGGCAGCACCAACAAGGAGAAAGCGGTCTACGCGAATATCGCCGCGATCGAGACGCCGGATCCGCTGACCGTCGTGCTGAAGCTGAAGCAGGTCAACGCCAACCTCCTGTTCAATCTCGGTGAAAACACCGGCGTCATTCTCGATCCCAAAAGCGCCGCAACCGACGCGACCTATCCCGTCGGCACCGGCCCCTTCCTGTTCGACAACTGGGTGAAAGGCGCGTCGATCACGCTGGCGAAATGGCCGGGCTATCGCGACGCCGCGGCGATCAAGATCGAGCGCGCGACCTTCCGCATCGTCAACGATCCCGCCGCCCAGGTGGCGGGGCTGCTCGCCGGCGACATCGACGCCTTCCCGCGTTTCGGCGCGGTGGACAGCCTGAGGCAGTTCCAAGGCGACGCGCGCTTCACCGTCACCATCGGCTCGACCGAAGGCAAGACCATCGTCTCCATCAACAACAAGCGCAAGCCTTTCGACGACGTGCGCGTGCGCCGCGCGATCGCCGCCGCCATCGACCGCAAGGCGGTCATCGACGGCGCGTCCAACGGCCTGGGCGTGCCCATCGGCAGCCACTACACCCCCAACGACCCGTTCTATATCGATCTCACGGGCCTCTCGCCCTACGATCCCGCCAAGGCGAAGGCGCTGCTCAAGGAGGCCGGCGTAAGCCTGCCGCTCAAAGCGACGCTGACGCTGCCGCCGCCGCCCTATGCCCGCCAGGGCGGCCAGATTGTCGCCGCCGAGCTGGCCGAAATCGGCATCGACGCCCGCATCGAGATGGTCGAATGGGCGCAATGGCTCGACGGCGTCTACAAGAACAAGAATTACGACCTCACCATCATCAGCCACGTCGAGCCGCGCGACCTCGCCATCTACGCCAATCCCGACTACTACTTCCAATACGATTCGCAGGATTTCCGCGACATCATGGAAAAGGTGAACACCACCGCCGATGCGACCGGGCGCGGCCATTGGCTCGAAGCCGCCCAGCGCCGCCTCGCCGAGGACGCGGTGAACGTCTTCCTCTATGTCCTGCCGCAGGCGACGGTGGCGAAGAAAGGCATCACCGGCCTGTGGCGGAACTCGCCGATCTTCGCCAACGATCTCGCGGCGGTCTCCTGGCAATGAGCGGCGGCGGGATGCCTCGGTCGCGATGAAGGGCACGGCTGCCGCGAAGAAACCCTCGCCGCGCCGGCGCCGCTACTGGTCGAATGAGGTGACGCGCGGGAGCAACGCGCTCGACCTGGACCAGGGCGTCTTCACCTGGCGCGATCCCAAGCGCATCGCGCGGTCGCTGAAGCGCTCGGCCGAGCAGAGCCGGCGGCGCAAGGCGGCGCCCTACCAATCCGCCATGTCGATGCTGACCTTCTACATCAATCGCGCCGGACACAATCTGCCGGCCGCGCGCAAGCGCGTCCTCGATCAGGCCAAGCACGAGTTGCGGCGGCTCTTCGGGAGGGAATGAGCAGCCGGCCGCGTAGTCCCGACAATCGATGCATCCGACCTTGCCATGCGCGGGCGTGCACGGATACCATGAATGTTGGGGGCGTCTCCGGTGGAGGAGCCGGCCGCCCAAGGGGGATCTGCGATGACCGACACGACGATGGCGGCGCCGCCGCCGAGCCTGCGCGTTGGCGAGGTGCTCAACCGCGCCTTTGCGCTGCTTTCCGGCGATCTCGTCAAGTTCCTGGCGCTGGCGGCAATCGCATTGTCGCCCCTCATACTGTTGGCGCTGCTCGGACTTGCGGCGGCGCACGTGACCACGGCGGGGAGCGCCAGCGTCGGCATGCTTGCAGGGTTCGGTGGGGTCGGCATCCTGCTCTTCGTCCTGTGGATGGTTCTGTCGGTTCTTGGTCAAGCCGCCGCGCTTTACGGCGCTGTCCAGAAGATGCGCAGCCAGGATTTTTCCGTCGGCGAATCGCTGGCGCGCGGCTGGGCACGCTTCTTTCCCATTCTCGGCATGGTCTTGCTGCAAACGCTGGGTATCGTCTTCGCCAGCATATTCTTCGTGATCCCGGGCCTCATGTTTCTCACCACGTGGTACGTGGCGCTGCCGGCCTGCGTCATCGAGCGGCTGGGCCCGGCCGCGAGCCTGGGCCGCAGCAATGATCTCACCAAAGGCAACCGTTGGCGGGTCTTCGGCATTATCGCGGCGGTTTATATCGCCAATGCCATCGTGCAAAACGTGATCAAGTATGGGCTGCCGGCGATCATCGGCTCGATCGTCTCGACCATCGCCATCTTGCTGTGGATGACGATTTTCCAGGCTTTCAACGCGATCGTCGTCGCGGTCGTCTATCACGACCTCCGCGTCGCGCGCGAGGGCATCGACATCGACCGCATCGCCGCCGTCTTCGATTGAGGCGGCGCGTCAGCGCGCCGTGCCTGCTTTTTCCCGCTCGTGCTTGTCGGCGCGCGGCTTGCCGAAGAGTTGCTCGCGCTCGAGCCAGGCGCGTTCGGCGGTATAAAAATCGCGCAGGAAGAGCGTGACCTCCGGGTCCGGGACCGGCGAGGGCCATTCGATCCTGCGGCAGATCCGGTCGCAGACGTCGCGCTTGACGCGCCGCGTGTCCTCGCCCTCGGGGCGCCGCAGCAGCTCTTCCAGGATCTGCAGCTCGAAGGCGCCATAGGCGCGGAGCTGCCGCTCGGTGAAGGCGTAATGCACCGTGGCGTCGACGAGATCGGCGAGCAGCACGCGGCGCGGCACGGCAATGACGATGGTGCCGGCGATGAAGTCGCCGGCGCGCATGCGATCGCGGTTGAAGGCGGGCAGTGCCGTGAAGAGCAGCAGCCACGCGCCGAGCGACAACGACTCCCAGGCCGCCGCGCCCGGTGCGTCCTTCAGCGACATCAGCAGGCCCAGCGGCAGGAACATCTCGATCTCGCGCGTCAGATTGCGGGCGACCACCGCGCTCGGCAGCAGCGGGCCGCCCTTGCGGTCGATGACGCGCAAGCCGAGAAGGCGCTTGCCGGGGGTGGCACCGCGCCAGACCAGCTCGAAATGGATGAAATAGAAGTTGCGCAGGAGGAAGCCGATGAACAGCAGCACGCCGAGCACCAGCGTGCCGCCGCCGCCCGACAGTCGAAGCAGAGGGCCGAGCATCAGGAAAAGCAGCAGGAAGATGATCAGGCTTGCGCCGAACCAGAAGACGAGGTCGAGGACGAAGGCGACGACGCGCTCGCCGACCGACGCGATCTCCACCGGCAGCATCACCCCTTCCGGGGTGGCGATGTCGCGCCGGTTGCGGCGGCCGCCTTCGAGGAATTCCGCGACGCGATCCTGCACCGCGGTCACGATCGCCGCTCCCTGCCGCCGGACAGGAAATAGGCGAGCCAGAACGCCCCGGTGGCGCCGCCGATGGCGAAGCGCCAGGGCGTGCTCGCAACGAGCTGGCGGAAGCCGCCCTCGAGGATGCCGGCGACGAAAAACAGGATCATCGCGCCGATGGCGATCTGCGCCGCCTGCCGGCCGTAGAGCGCCAGGCTCTCGAGGCGGGAATAGCGGCCCGGGAACAGCACCTTGTCGGCCAGCACCAGCCCGGCGGCGCCGCACAGCATCACCGCCGTGAGCTCGCTGACGCCGTGGATCGAGAGCCAGCCGAGCACCTCCACCGTCAAGCCGCGATGGGCGTGGAGCGCGAGGAAGGCGCCGAGCGACAGCCCCTGATAGATCAGCAGCAGCAGGGTCGGAACGCCCGCGGCGAAGCCGAGCGCGAAGGCGATGAGGCCGACCAGCGTATTGTGCGAGAAGAGAAAATTGGCCATCAGCGCGAAGGATTGCGCCGGCCCCGGCCAGGGCTGGAAGATTTCGGTGTCGAGAAGCTGCTGGCGCGTGCTGGCGGGGCCGCGCCCGCCGGCAAGCTCCGCCGGGATGACGGCGGAGAACCAGGATTCGTCGGCATCGACCAGCATGTAGCCCGCGGCAAGGCCGGCCAGCGTGGCCAGCAGCGCCAGGAGCAGATGCCAGCGCGCCGCGCGCACCGCCGCCGGAAAGCCGCGCCGCAAGAAATCCGCCGCGCCCTCGAGAAAGCCGATGCGCGGCCCATAGACCACGAGAAAGGCGCGGAAGGCGAGGCTCTCGAGATAGAGCAGCAGGTTGCGATCGAGCGCGATGCTGCGCGCCACCGAGAGCGAGGAGAGAGCGGCACGGTAGAGCAGCGGCAGGCGCTCCAGCTCGGCGGCCGACAGCGTCGCAATGCCGCGCTTCTCGGCGCGGGCGATGAGCCCTTCGAGATCGCGCCAGCTCGCCTCGCGGCCCCTGCGGAACTCGCTGCTCTTGAGCGCGATCGCCGCTGGCGGCAGGAGTTCAGGCGGCTGGCCGGCGGCGAGCGGGACGGTCATATCAGCCCTCGCTGCTTGATCAAGAGATAGCGGTTGATGAGCGCGACGGAAAGGCCGCGGCTCGGAACGTCCAGGCAATGGACGCCGAGACGCTGGAGACGCTCGAAGACGATGCGGCGGTCGCGGAGCATGTCCTGCGCGATGACCGAGGCGGCGACCGTCTCGAAGTGTTCCGGCGCGGCGTCGACGGCGCGTTGCAGCAGCGAATCGCGCAAGGTGACGAAGACCACGACATGGCGGCTCGCCATGCGCTGCATGCTCTCGATCAGCAGCTCGGCGGTGACGGTGTCGACGAATTCGGTGAAGAGGATGACCAGCGCGCGCCGCTTCAGCCGGACGGCAAGCTCGGCGAGGCCGAGGGTGAAATTGGTCTCCTCGGCGCGGTATTGGAGCTCGGCCACGGCCTGTTGCAGGCGGGAGAAGGCGCCGATGCCGCGGAGCGGCGCCAGGTACTGCCGCGGCGCGGCATCGAAGCCGAAAGCGCCGACGAGGTCGCCGCCGCGCAGCGAGATCCAGGCCAGCAGCAGCCCGGCATTGATGGCATGGTCGAGCCGCGGCATGCCCTCGATCGGCTCGCGCATGAGATAGCCGGTATCGAAGCCGAGGATCACCTGATGGTTGCGCTCGGCGCGGAATTCCTTGCTGAGGAGCTTGCGGTGGCGCGCCGAATGCTTCCAGTCGATGCCGCGCACGTCGAGACCCGGCGCATAGTCGCGCAGCGCCTCGAACTCGGTGCCCTCGCCGCGCTGCTGCTGCACCTTGACGCCGAAGATCGCCTCATGGGCGTAGAACTGCAACGCGGCATTCTCGACGCCGCGGATGTTGGGCAGGACATCGATCTCGCGGTCGATGGCGACGATGCGCGTAAGCTCGACGAGGCCGAGCGGCGCACGCCAGCGCAGCCAGAGGCGGTCGAGCCGCACCCGCCCGCGCCAGCGCGGCGCCAGCTTGAGCGCGACGCGCGCCTCGCCGCCGGGGGCAAGCTCCGCGGCGGCGATCTCCGGCGGCTCGATCTCGCCGCTCTGCTCCGCCACCAGCTCGAAGCGCACCGCGCGCGGATGGCGGCGGCGCGCCGCCAGCGTGACCGCGAGGGCGCCCGGCTCGCCGATGTAAAGCCGCTCCGGCGGCGTCACGCTTACCTCGAGCCGGCGGCGCGGCAAGGCGAGCGCGGCGTCGGCGGCCATGGCGATCAGCACCAGCGCGCCGTAATCGACGGCAAGCGCCCAGAGCGCCGCGTCGGCGGCGACCAGCACGAGCGCCAGCGGCACGCCCAGCGCGAAGATCAGCACGGCGCGGCGTGTCGGCTTCATCGGGGCGCCGCCGTCCGGTCGAGGATCTCGCTGAGCACGCGGTCGGTGCCGACGCCCTCGATCTCGGCGCCGGGGGAGAGCATGACGCGGTGGCGCATCACCGGCAGCGCCAGCGCCTTGACGTCGTCGGGAATGACGAAATCCCGCCCTTGCAGCGCCGCATAAGCGCGCGCCGCGGCGGCCAGCATGTTGGCGGCGCGCGTCGAGGCGCCGACCGCGAGCGAGGCGTGCTGGCGGGTGGCGCGGACGACGTCGACGATGTAGTCGACGAGCGCGTCCGACAGCTTGATCCGCTCGACCTCCTGGCGCACCTGCGCGAGCGCCTCGCCGCTCATCACCGGCTGCAAGCCGAAATCCTCGAGCCGCGGCATGGCGGAGCGATGGCCGTGGCGGCGCACGATCTCGCGCTCCTCCTCGCGCGAGGGATGCGCGACGATGATCTTGAAAAGGAAGCGGTCGAGCTGCGCCTCGGGCAGCGGATATGTCCCCTGCTGCTCGATCGGGTTCTGCGTCGCCACCACCATGAAGGCGTCGCCCAGCGGGTAGTCGCGGCCGTCGATGGTCACCGCGCGCTCGTTCATCGCCTGAAGCAGCGCCGATTGCGTCTTGGGCGGGGCGCGGTTGATCTCGTCGGCGAGCAAAAGCTGAGTGAAGATCGGTCCCTTGGTGAGAATGAAGCTGTTGGTCTGGAAGTTGAAGAGGTTGGTGCCGAGGACGTCGCCCGGCATCAGGTCCGGCGTGAACTGGATGCGGCCGAACTGCAGCGACAGGCCGTGGGCGACCGCCTGGACGATAAGCGTCTTGGCGGTGCCGGGCACGCCTTCGAGCAGGACGTGGCCGCCGACCAGCAGGCTGGCGAGCAGGAGGTCGATGACCTCATCCTGCCCGACGACGGCCTTCCTCACCTCGCGCCGAAGCGCGTCGGCGAGCATGCGGATCTCCTGAAGGTCCATCGATGATTTCCCCTCTCCATTGATGGATGGCGCGGGCACAGGCGGCAAGCCCGTCATCGTCGCTGCGCCGCGCGCTCTCGGCGGCGATCTCGGCGCAATCAACGCTCACGCCGCGCGCCTTGCCGACCTGCCGCAGCCACTCGATGAGCGCTCCGTCCTCGATCTCGCGCGGCGCATGGAGCTGGAGGGCGGCCTCGCGCAGCGCCCCCTCCACATAGCGCCGCACCATGACCGGCCGATGCCCGGCATAGTCGATCAGTGCCGCGGCGTTGTGGATCAGCCCCGCCTTGCCGGGATCGAGCGGCGGCGGCGCCGGCTCGGGCGCACCGAAACGTCCCAGCGTCGCCCAGAGCAGCAGCAGGATCGCCAACGCCGCCTGCGCCGTGGCGACGACGAAAGGGAACTGGAAGAGCAGCTTCGCCGGGCTCGCCGGGCGCGCGACATAGCCGTGCACGGTCTCGTCGAAGACGACGTTGCCGGTCCCGTTCCCGCCGGCGCGCAGCGCCTCGATCAGCGCCAGCGCGAAAACCGCATTGTCGCCGCGGGCAATCCCGTGATTGGCCAGGGCGTCGGGATCGGCCAGCACGAAGAGGCGCCGGCCCGTCTCGCTGATCTCGCCCACCAGCATGCCGTCGTCATTGCCGACCACCGGCCGCAGCTTCTGCGAGCGGACGAGCTGAACCGGCCCGTCGAGGCTGGGGGTGGCGCCCAGCCGGTCGACAGGCCAGTCCGCGACCGCGTCCTTGCGCAGGACTTCGGCGCCCGGCGCGGCGAGGCGGAGGACAGAGGTTGCCGCTTCCACCGGCGCGAGCCGGGCGTCGGCGAGCCATCCGGGATGCGTCGCGCTCTCCTCGCCCAGCCATTTCGGCAGGATCAGCAGCGCCGCGCGCGCCTTCGCCAACGCCTCCTTCGTCTCCGTCGAGAACAGCGTCGGCGGCGGCTCGGCGATGACGAGGACGCCGCCCGGCGTCAGCTTTGCCAGCGCATCATACCGGCTCTTGACCACGGGAATGCCGAGCCGGCGCAAGATCTCGGCAATCCCCGCATAGCCGATGGCGGAGCGCGAGAAGCTGCTGGGGCCGACCGCGTCGCCGCCGGTCTTCTGGCCGCCGCCGCCCATGAAATAAAGCGCGGCGGCAAAGGTCAGCAGCGCCGCGCCGATCCAGGCGATCAGCAGCCGCCGCGAGAAAAGGGCAAAGTCCGTCATGCGCCGGCGTCGCGAAGCGCCGCGGCGAGCCGGTCGAAGCTGCCGCGGCACTGGCGGTAGTCATCGGGCCCGGCGGGATGCGCGCCGAAATAGCTCCACTCGACGCGGGCGACGATGTCGCGCAACGACGCCTCGCCTTCTTCGGAGAGGCGGACGCGGCGCAGGATCTCGCGGCTGGTGAGCGATTCCGCGAAGGCCTGGTCGCGCCGGCGTCGGATCTCCGCCAGCGCCTGCAGCAGCAGGGCGTGCATGGCTTCGACGAAGCGGCCTTGGCGCGCCAGATCCTCGGCGGCGATGACGGCTTCCTCCGGCGCCGAGGGTCCGCCTTCGCCGCCGCCCTCCTCCCAATCGGCACCCGCCGATGAGAGCATAAGGCCGGGGATTACCTCCTTGACGAAGAAATAGAGCAGCAGCAGCGCGCCGAGGATGACCGTGCCCACGACCAGCTCGGGCGGCAGGGGAATGTGCCAGCTCACCGGCTCCGGCTCCCGCGGCAGGTCGAGCTGCAAGTCGAGGCCGCGAATCGCTTCCGCCGCCGTCCGGGCAACTTCCTCCGCCGTCCGCGTCGCCGCCGCGGCAGCGTTAGCGAGCAGAGCGGCCGCCAGCGCCAGACTCAGGCCGATGCCGGGTCGTGCCATGGTGCAGGATTTCGGAGGATCATGAAGCGGTGCCGAGCCTTCGCCAAAACCTAGCATAGTGACGACGCGCCTGGTACTTGTTCGTCGCAGGCTGCAATTCCATGGTGCGTCCTTCGAGACGCGGCGCTTCGCGCCGCTCCTCAGGATAAGGCAAGAATGAATCGGGCATCATCGGTCGATGCCATTCTCACTGCTTCCTCATCCTCTGAGGAGCGCCCGCAGGGCGCGTCTCGAAGGACGCAGGGGCGGCATTGCAGTCTCGTCCTCCCCTACCGTCCCTTGAAGGCCGGCTTGCGCTTGGCGTGGAAGGCCTCGACGCCTTCGCGGAAATCCTCCGACATGCGCAGCCGGCTGTAGCAATGGCCTTCAAGCTCGATGGCGGTGGAGAGCATCGCGTCCTCGGTGTCGTTCAGCAGCTTCTTGGCGGTGCGCTGCGCCAGCGGCGCAAAGGAGCGCAGCTCGTCCACCAGCGCGTCGGTGGCGGCTTCGAGCGTGTCGTCGGCGACGCAATCGGTGGCGACGCCCCAGTCATGGGCCTGGCGGCCGGAGATGCGGCGCGAGCGCATGACGATGTCCTTGGTGCGGGTGATGCCGACCATCTTCTGGAGGCGCGCCGAGCCGCCGGAGCCGGGGATCTGGCCGAGGCGCTGCTCCGGCAGCGCATAGAGACAGGTCTCCGAAGCCAGGCGGAAATCGCAGGCGAGCGACAGCTCGAATCCCACGCCGAAGCAATAGCCGCGATTGGCGGCGATCACCGGCTTGGCGCAGCGCGCGGGCGCGGCGATGTTCCAGGCGAGTTTCGAGACATGCTCGGGCGAGGCTTCGAGAAAGCCCTTGATGTCGCCGCCGCTCGAAAAATGCTCGCCCACCGCACGCAGGACGATGACGCGCACGCGCGGATCGGCGTCGAGCGCCTCGAAACTGGCGCGGAGCTGGTCGCGCTCGGGCATGACGATGATGTTGAGCGGCGGCCGGTCGAGGATGATGTCGGCACGCTCGCGCGCCGCATCGATCTCGACGCGGAAGCCGTCGGGATTTTTTGGAATCTCCGGCACGATGGCAAAGCTCTCGCTCATGCGTGTTTCCTTCCCTGAAAATCACTCCGTCTCGTACTCGCCGGCGACCAGCTTGCGGCGCAGAATCTTGCCGACCGGCGATTTCGGCACCTCGCGCACGAAAACATAGTGCCGTGGGCGCTTGAAATCGGCCAAGGCGGAGCGGCGGCACCAATCATCGAGCTCCGGCGCCTCGACCGGCGCCGCGCGCTTGACGAAGGCGGCGACGCGCTTGCCCCAGCGCTCGTCGGGCAGCCCCGCCACCGCCACTTCGGAGACCGCGGGATGGAGCGACAGCACGCTTTCGATCTCGCCCGGCGAGACGTTCTCGCCGCCGGTGATGATCATGTCGTCGACGCGGCCGGTGACGAAGAGATCGCCCTCGGCATCGCGATAGCCGGTATCGCCGGTGAAATACCAGCCGCGCCGCAGCGCCTTGGCATCGGCATCGGGGCGTCGCCAATAGCCTTCGAAGGCCTCGTCGCTCGCGGCATCGGCGATGATCTCGCCTTCCTCGCCGGGCGCGGCGATCGCATCGGGATCGTTGGCGCCAAGGCGCACCACGCGGATGCGCTGGTTGAGGCCGGCCTTGCCGGCCGAGCCCGGCTTCCGCGCCGCCTCGGGCTCGATGGTGAAGGTATAGATCTCCGAGGAGCCGTAATGGTTGACGAAGAGTGCCGGCTTGAATGCCGTCGCGACGCGCTTCAGCAGCCCGTCGGGCATCGCCGCGCCGGCAAAGCCGAGCTTGCGCACGAAGCTGGTATCAGTCGCGGCGAAGCGCTCATGGCTGACGAGGTCGTGATAGAGCGTCGGCACGAGGTAGAGGTTGGTCACGCGCTCGCGCTCGATGAGGGCGAGCGCCGCGGCGGCGTCGAAGCGCGGCAGGCAGACGAAGCAGCCATCGACCAGCGCCATGGCGATGAGCGAGCGCACGCCCATGGTGTGATAGAGCGGCATGACGCCGAGCGTGCACTCGCCGCGGCCGTAAAGATTCTGCGCCACATGCGCCAACGCCGCGGCGCGCTCCTGGCGATGGCGGCGCGGCACGCCCTTGGGCCGCCCGGTGGTGCCCGAGGTGTAAAGCATCAGCGAGACATCCTCGGCGCCGGCCCTGGGCTCGCCCGCGGCAAGGCCGCCATCGCCCAGCGCCTCGAACGCCACCGTGCCGCCCGCCGCGCCGCCGATGGCGATGCGCGGCAAGGACTGCGCCGCAGAGGAGCCCGCGACCGCCTCGGCGGTCACGTCCTGAAAGGCGGCGGCGCGCGCCCCGGCGTCGCGCAGGCAATAATCCAGCTCGTCCGCCTTGGCGCGCCAGTTGAGCGGCGTCATGATCACGCCGGAGAATTGGCAGGCCCAGTGGAGGCTCGCCATCTCGACGCGGTTCTGCAGCGCCGCCAGCAGATGGTCGCCCGGCTTGAGGCCGAGCGCGTCGAAGCCGGCGAGCACGCGGCGGATCTCGCGGTGCCATTGGGCGTAGCTCAGCCGGAGCGCGCCGTCGACGATGGCGGTGGCGTCGGGGCTGCGCTCGAGGCTGGCGAGGAAGGTGCGGCCGAGATCAAACATCGCGCGCCGCCTTGTCGCGATCGGCCGCCATCTCCGCCGCCGCCTCCAGCGCCGCGCGCACGATGCCGGCATAGCCGGTGCAGCGGCAGAGATGGCCGCTCAGCATTTCGCGCAGCGCCTGTTCGCTCGGGCTCGGCGTGCGCGCGAGCCAGTCGCTCAGCGACATCAGGATGCCCGGCGTGCAGAAGCCGCATTGCAGCGCGTGATGGCGGCGGAAGGCGCGCTGCAATGCGGAGAGCGCGCCGTCGGCGCCGGCAAGGCTCTCCACCGTGTCGACGCGCCGCCCCTCGGCCTGCACCGCGAGCATCAGGCAGGAGCGCACGGCAAGCCCGTCGACCTGCACGGTGCAGGCGCCGCAGACGCCGTGCTCGCAGCCGACATGCGTGCCGGTGGCGCCGAGCACGTGGCGCAGGAAGTCGCTGAGCAGCAGCCGTGGCTCGGCCTCGCCCGCCACATCGCGCCCATTGAGCGTGAAGCACACGCGATGGTGCTCCGCCGCTTTCAGCCGCGCCGGCATTTGGCTTCCTCCAGCGCGGCGCGGCCGAGCTTCCGCACCAGCGAGCGGCGGTAGCGCGCGCTCGCATGCGCGTCGTCGCTGCCGCGGAGCGCCCAGGCGAAATCGTTGAGCGCGTCGTCGAGAGCGCCGCCTTCGAGCAGCGGAAAATCGCGCGCCACCGGGCGGTCGGCGACGCCGCCGACGGCGAGCCGGAAGCCCTTGCCATCGGCAATGACGGCGACCGCGCAGAGCGCGAAATCGCCGTGGCGGAGCGCCATCTCGCGGAAGGCATAGCCGGTGCCCGGGCGGCGGCGAGGAAAGCGCACCGCCTCGATCATCTCGTCGCTTCGGCGCGCGGTGCTCAGCAGGCCGGTGAAAAAATCCGCGGCGGCGAGGGTACGGCGCCGCCGCGCCGAGCGCAGCATCACCATGCCTTCCAGCGCCACCAGCGCCAGCGGCAGCTCGGCGCTGGGATCGGCATGGGCGATCGAGCCGCAGACCGTGCCGCGGTTGCGCGTCTGGTAATGGCCGAGGAAGGGCAGCAGTTCCGCCAAGAGCGACACCTCCCCGGCAAGGCTCGCGCGGCGCTCCAGCGCGCCTTGTGTCGCCGCCGCGCCGATGACGAGCGCGTCCTTTTCGAGGCGGATGAAATCGAGCGCCGCGAGCGCGCCGATGTCGATGAGCAGCGCCGGCTGCACCAGGCGCATGTTGAGCATCGCCATCAGCGACTGGCCGCCGGCGAGCAGCCGCGCCTCTTCGCCCGCCTCCGCCAGCGCCGCCAGCGCCTCCTCCGGGCTTTCTGGACGGAGATAATCGAAAGCGGCGGGCTTCATCGCGCCAGCCGCAAAAGGCGCAGCAACCGGCGCCAGAGCGGGACCGGCGCGGCGCCGCCGCTGCGCGCGATCAGCCGCTCGAAGAACTGGTCGATGAGCAGCCGCGCTGCGCCATCGAGCATGCGTCCGCCGACCGCCGCCACCTTGCCGGCAATCGCCGCCGAATAGCGATAGCTGACGCGGGTGCCCGTGCCCTCGGGCGCGAGCGCGATGGCGCCCTCGCCGCTGGCGGAGCCGAGCGCGCCGATGCCCTCGCCGCGGAGCCTGAGCGCGCGTGGCGGCTCGAGATCGAAGAGCCGCACCTTCGCCTCGTAGCGCCCGCGCACCGGCCCGATGCCGATGCGCAGCCGCGCGTGATAGGCGTTTTCGCCCGTGCGCTCGAGCGCCTCGCAGCCCGGCAGCAGCGCCGCGAGCGCCTTGGGATCGAGCAGCATCGACCAGATCTCCTCGGGCGGCGCCGGCACCGACAGGACGCCGCTGCCGGAGAGTCCCTTGCCGGCGGCTGGAGGCGCCAGCGGAGGCGCGGCGGGCGCCGGCTCCTCGGGCTCGATCAGCGCCATGAGCCGCGCCGGCGTCATCGGCAAGGCGATGTCGTCAACGCCGAGCGCATCGGCCACCGCATTGGCGAGGCAGACCGGCGTGCTCATGCAATTGCCCTCGCCGACGCCCTTGGCGCCGAGCGGCGTCACCGGCGAGGGCGTCTCCAGATGCAAGATCAAGGGCTCCGGCACTTCGCAGGCGGTGGGCACGAGATAGTCGGCGAAGGTGCCGGAGAGGAAACTGCCGTCCTCGCCATAGGCGAAATGCTCGGTGAGCGCCGCGCCCACCGCATTGGCGAAGCCGCCGAGCACCTGGCCGTCGGCGAGCGCCGGATTCAGCAGCCTTCCGGCATCGTGCATAGTGACGTATTTATCGATGCGCACGCGGCCGGTCTCGCGCTCGACCTCGACGCCGCAGCAATCGAAGATGAAGCCGTAAGCAGCGGAGCTGTTGATCTCCTCGGCCTCGTTCGGAGCTTCCAGCACCGGCGGCGTCCAGAAGGCGGTCTCGCGCAAGGCGGGCGCCACGCCGTCCCCCAGCGTCTGCGGCGCCCAATGGCTCGCGCCGGCGACGCGCGAGAAGGACAGCGCGTTGTCGGGATTGCCGGCGGCGAAGATCCGGCCCTTGGCGAAAGCGATCTCGTCCGTCGCGACGTTGAGCAGCGGCGCTGCGATGCGGACGAGCTTGTCGCGCAGCCGGGTGGCGGCGAGATGCGCCGCTCCCGCGACGGCGCCGGCGAAGCGGCTGGAGTAATTGCCGGACGCGATCGACCACGCATCCTTGCCGGTGTCGAGCTCGCCGATGACGCGGATCTCCGACGGCGCCAAGCCCAACACCTCGCCCACCACTTGCGCCAGCACGGTGCGATGGCCCTGGCCTTGCGGCACCGAGGCGACGTGGACGCTGACGCCGCCCAGGGGATCGAGCGAAACGGTGGCGGTCGCCTGCGCGCCGCTTTTGGGACCGGCCTTACGCCGCTCCTCGGGCGTCAGCACGGTGGTGATGTAGCCCATATTGGAGATCGAGGGCTCGACCACCGCGGCGTAGCCGATGCCGTAGAGCCGGCCTTCGGCGCGCGCCGCTTGTTGCCGCCGCTTCAGCTCCGCAAGCCCGCCTTGAGCGACGGCGATGTCGATGGCGCGCGCGAAATCGCCGGAATCGAGCAGCGCGCCCGCGGGACAGCGATAGGGAAAGGCGCCCGCCGGCACGAGATTGCGGCGGATCACCTCGAGCGGATCGAGGCCGAGCGTCCTGGCGATGCGCTGCATCAGCCGCTCGAGCGGGAAATAGACCTGCGGGCCGCCGAAGCCGCGCACGAGGCCCGACGGCGTCTTGTTGGTGAGCACCACGCGGTTGCGGATGTCGAGATGGCGGAGCCTGTAGGCGCCGCTCATATTGCCGTGCATGCGGTAGATCGTCGCCGGCTCCGGCGCACGCAGATAGGCGCCGCAATCCTCGAGCTGGTCCCAGCGCAGCGCCGCGATCTCGCCGTCTTCGCTCACCGCCGCTTCGAGCGTCGTGACGCGGTTGGTCGCCGAGGTCGCACCCACGAGATGCTCGAGCCGGTCCTCGATCCATTTCACCGGCCGGCCCGCGGCGCGCGCGGCGACGCTCATCAGCACGACATAAGGAAACACCGATTGCCGGACGCCGAAGCTGCCGCCGGACTCGGGCGGCGTCTTGAGGCGCAGGCGATTGGCCGGCACCTTGAGCGCCAGCGCCATGACCGGATGGAGCGCGAAAGGCCCCATGAAGCTCGACGTCGCCTCATAGACGTCGTCGGCGGGGAAATACTGAGCGAGGACGCCCAAGCATTCGATCGGCGTCACGGCGTTGCGGGGATAGTCGACGGTGAGAGCGATGCGATGGGACGCCGCGGCAAAGGCGGCGTCGGGATCGCCGTAGCGGAAGCGCCGGTCGCTGACGATGTTGCCGCCGACCGCCGGGTGCAGCACCGGCGCCGCTGCGGCGGCGGCCGCGCGCGAATCGACCACCGCGGGCAAGGGTCGGTACTCGACCGCGATCTTCTCCAGCGCATCCTCGGCACGATAGCGGTCCTCGGCGAGCACCACGGCGACGGGCTCGCCGACATAACGCACGCGGTCGACGGCGAGGCACCAATGCTCCATCGGCTGCTTGACGCCGACGGTGAAGGGCCGCGTCCAGCGCCGGACCTCCTCGCGCGTCACCACCGCGGCAACGCCCGGCATGGCCAGCGCCGCCGCCCTATCGATGGCGAGAAGCTCGGCATGGGCATGCGGCGAGCGCAGGATGGCGGCGTGCAGCGTGCCCGGCGCCACCGGCAGATCGTCCATATAGCGGCCGGCGCCGGTGAGCAGCGCCGCATCCTCGAGCCGCTCGATCGCTTTGCCGATCAGCGCGCCCTCGCTCTGCCGCCCGCTGTCCATGCTCAGCGTCCCAGCGCCTTGCGCCAGTCGCCGCCGCCGGCGGCGTCGATCACCCGGTCGAGCGCCACCTCCGCCTCGCCGGGCACGCGGATGCGGGTGAAGCGCATCTTGGGCGCGTCAAGCGGAATGGTGGCATCGATGCCGAGCTTGGCGCCGACGCCGTTCTCGGCCGAGGGATCGAGCCCGGAGACCTGGGCGTTGGCGATGATGACGAGATCGCGGTCGGGCTGCGCGCGCGTCGCCACCGCCCATTCGACCTCTGTGGGATTATGGATGTCGACGTCCTCGTCGACGACGATCACCTGCTTCACGTCGTAATGCCCGGCAAAGGCGCCGAGGATGACGTTCTTCGCCTCGCCCTCGTTGCGCTTCTTGAGCTGGACGTGAAGGTGGTAGCGGCAGACGCCGCCCTGCGAAAGATGCACGTCGCGCACGCCGGGGAAGCTGCGCTGAAGATGCGCCAGCAGGCTCGCCTCGCGCGGGATGGCGCCGAGCAGCAGATGCTCGAGCCCGCCGCCGAGGATGGTATGGAAGATCGCATCGTCGCGCATGGTCACGGCATCGACCTCGATGACGTGCCGGTCGGCGCGCTCGCCGTAATATTGCGGGAACTCACCGAAAGGCCCTTCGGGCTCGCGGGTCTTGGGCAGCAGCCGGCCCTCGATCACGATCTCCGCCGCCGCCGGCACGCGCAACTCGCTGGTGAGGCATTTCACCACCGCGAGCGGCCGGCCCTGCAACGCGCCGGCGATCTCCAGCTCGTCCTGGTCGACCGGCACCACCGCCTGCGAGGCGAGCAGCGTCAAGGGATCGACGCCGATGACGATCGCCACGGGCAGCGCTTCGCCCGCAGCCTCGGCGGCCTCGAAATAAAGGCTGGTGTGGCGCGGCAGCAGCAGCGCGCCGAGCCGCCGCTTGCCGTTGAGCTGAAGGCGGTGGATGGCGACGTTCTGCACGCCGGTCTTGGGATTGCGGGCGATGAGCAGGCCCGCGGTGATATAGGGGCCGCTGTCGTGCTCGTTATGCGTCGGCAGCGGCAATAGCGCGCCGAGATCGACGTCGCGGTGGATGCGCTCCTGCACCGGCGCCGCCGCGACCTCCTGCCAGGGCAGCGGGTTGAGCGCCGCCTGAAGGAAGCGCCCCAGCACCGCGCGCGGCGCCACGCCCATCGCCTCGGCGATCCAGTCGCGATGCGAGACGAGGCCGGAGACCACCGGCATCCTATGGCCGCCGGGTGCCGGAAAGAGCGTCGCCTTGACGCCGTCGAGGCGCTTCGCAATCGCCGCCAACTCGAAGCGCAGCGCCACGCCGGGCCGCGCCACCGCCAAGAGATCGCGCGCCGCCAGATGGTCGAGCCAGTCGCGCAGGCTCGGCGCCGGCGCGTTCCCGGCCGCCTCGACGCCCCGCGCCGCATCGCTCATCCCATCCTCCCGTTGCTCCGCTTTGGCCGCGGCTTTCACCGCCATCATAGCAGCTTGGCCGCGATGCCAAGAGCCGCCGAGGCTTGCCGCGGATCGTGCCCCGGTTAGAGTCGAGGACCCAGGCTGGAGGAACCATGAGGCGTAGCGCTCGTCTTGCGGCGATCGGATTGGTCCTGTCGCTGGCGGCGGCGCCGGCGGGGGCGGAAGAGCTCGACCGCGTGCGCGTCGGCGTCATCGGCCTGATTTCGGATGCGCCGCTCTTCATAGCGCAGCACGAGGGATATTTCCGCGCCCAGCGCATCGAGGTCGCCTTCATCCCCTTCCCCGCCGGACCCGCGATGGTGGCGCCGCTCGGCACCGGCGAGCTTGACGTCGCCGCCGGGGCGTCTTCCGCCGGGCTCTTCAACGCCGCCTTGCGCGGCATCGCGGTCAAGATCGTCGCCGACAAGGCGTCGACGCCGCCGGGCCCGAGCTACATGCCGCTGCTGGTGCGCAAGGACCTCGTCGAGAGCGGCCGGGTGAAGAGCTTCGCCGATCTGAAGGGGCTCAGGGTCGCCGAGGCCGGGCGCGGCGGCTCGCCGGGCTCGACGCTGAACGCGATCCTGAGGCAAGGCGGGCTCGCTTATGACGACGTCGAGCACGTGCCCAATCTCGCCTATCCCCAGCATGTGACGGCGCTCGCCAACCGCGCCATCGACGCCAGCATCACCACCGAGCCCTCGGCCACCGAGGCGATCGAGGCCGGCTATGCCGTGCGCTTTTCCGACGGCTCGGCCTATCCCGACCAGGAGGTGGCGGTGCTGCTCTATGGCGGCGACTTCATCGCGAAGCATCGCGACGCCGGCGAGCGCTTCATGGTGGCCTATATCGAGGGCCTGCGCTTTTACGCGCAAGCGATCTCAGGCGGCTATCTCAGGGGCCCAAAGGCTGGCGCGGTGATCGACATTCTCGCCGCCGAAGGCGAGATCAAGGACAAGGCGCTGCTGGGGCGGCTCGTCGCCAACGGCGTCAATCCCGATGGCCATGTCAACGAAGCGAGCCTCCGCACCGACCTCGCCTTCTACCGCGCGCAGAACCTGATCTCAGGCCCGGTCGCGGTGGAGGATCTCGTCGACGCTTCCTTCGTCGAGGCGGCGCTGAAGCAGCTCGGGCCGTGGCAGCCTTAGGCTACCTCACAGAAACAGCGGCTCCGCCTCGAGGCCCAGCAGGTACTTCCCCACCGTCTCGAAATGCGAGCGGCGGCCCTGGAGCTGCTGCGCCACGGAATTGATGTCGCGAAGCCGGCGCTCGAAGGGATTGGCGGCGAAGACCAAGGTCGTGCCGGCGGCGGCGTCCTCACCCAACCGCTCGGACCCTCGGAAGCCGAGAGCGAGGAAAGCTTCAGCGCGATAACCATGGGCATCCCCTCTTTTGGCACGGCTGATTTCCGCGACCATAGCACGGTGCAACCCTAGGCTGGGGCTTCATGTCAGGCGATGTCGACGAGTTCCAGCCTGACCTTCTTGCCGATGAGCGCGGCGGCCTTCTTGAGGGTCGCCAGCGTCACGGCTTCGCTGTTCGGATCCAGAAGACGGTCGAGCTGCGAGCGGCTGGTCGCGAGCCGCTTTGCCATGACCGTTTTGGTCATCTTCCGCCTCTTCATCTCCTGCGCCAGTTGCCACGCGAGCACGGCTTTGATGGCGTGCTCGGTGGTCTCCTCCAGGATCCCCTGCTCCTGGAGGAACGCCTCAAAGCTGGAGCCGATAGGGCTGACAGGGTGGTGCTTCTTGGCCGCGCTCATCGCCTCATCCTCTCCTTGAGATCAGCAAAACGGGCATATGCTAAATTCAATTCCCGCTGTGGCGTCGCTTGGCTCTTCTTTATGAAGCCGTGCAGCATCACGGCCTGGCCATCGACGATCGCGAAGAGCACGCGGGCGATCCGGCCGCGAGCGAGGTCGGTGCGCACCTCGAAGAGGCCGCCGCCCATCGGGCGGCAGACCGGCATTCCCACCGGCCAGCCGAACTCGACCTTGCGGATGTCGTCGCCGATCGCTTTGGAGTCCTCCTTGTCCATCTCGCGCAACCAGTCGCGCACGGGCTCCGTCCCCGCGGAGGTTCTGTAAAATGCTGCCGGTAGCCGCTTCATCGCTTTCGCGGCGTCAAATGTACCAAAAAAGGTACATAAAATCAACCTAGAAAGAATGGAAGAAAGGAAGAAATGAGGCAGTGCGCGGGCTTGGCGCCCGGGCGCCGGATAGCTGTCCACCCCGAGAGACCCACTCCGGAAAGGGGTCAAAGGCGGGCGCCGAAACGCGCTTAAAGAAACAGCGGTTCCGCCTCGAGGCCCAGCAGGTATTTCCCCACCGTCTCGAAATGCGAGCGGCGGCCCTGGAGCTGCTGCGCCACGGAATTGATGTCGCGCAGGCGCCGCTCGAAAGGATTGTCGGCGAAGACCGAGGTGGTGCCGGCGGCGTTGTAGGCGTCGCCGGCGATGCGGCGCGCCTCGCGGATGCAATGGGTCGCGGCGAGCCGAATCGCCATGCGATGCTCCATCGGCATGTCGCCGCGCTCGGCCGCGCGCCAGGCGGCCTCCAGCGTGCCCAGGATGTAGAACCGCGCCGCGCGCAGCCGCGCCTCGAGCTCGGCGATCTCGGTCTGGACCACCGCGCTCATGCGCATGGTCGTCTTGTAGCCGCGCGGCGTCTTCTCGGTGGCGAGCGCCGCCAGCGCGTCGAGCATGCCGCGCGCCAGGCCCAGCGCGACGCAGCAGAAGCCGCTCGCATACATCTGGTCCGTGCGGAAGAGATAAAGCGGCCCCGTCATCCGCCGCTCGGCCGGCTCGTCGCGGTCGAACGTGAAGGCGTGCGGCACGAAGAGGTCGCTCACGGAATACTTGTCGCTGCCGGTGCCGTTGAGGCCGATCACGTCCCAGATGTCGGTCCACGCCACCGCCGCCGCGGGAAAGAGCAGCGTGCGGGCCACTGGCCTGCCGGCGCGCTTGCGCGGCGTGCCGTCGGCCTCGCATTCGATGCAATGGCCGCCGAGCCAGGTGGCGTGATGGCCGCCGCTGGCAAAGGACCAGGAGCCGGTCACGCGCCAGCCGCCCTCGGCGGCGAGCGCCTTCACCGGCGGCGCCGCGGCGCCCCAGGCCAGCACGCCGCGCCGGTCGCCCCAGATCGCGCGTGCGCTCTCCGGCGGCAGATAGGCCGCCGCCATGGCGCAGACGCCGGTCTGGCCGAGGCACCAGGCGGTGCTGGCGTCGTGGCGTGCGATCTCCTCCAGCATCTGGGCGAAGCTCATGGGATCGGTCTCGCCGCCGCCATAGGCGCGCGGCAGCAGCATGCGGAAGAGCCCCGCCTCGTGCAGCGCGTCGACCACCGGCGGCGTCAGCCGCCGCTCGCGCTCGATCTCCGGCGAGGCCGCGGCCAGAAGCGGCGCCAGCGCCCGCGCGCGGGCAAGATGATCCGCCGCCTCGGCGGCAGGCTCGCGCGCGCTCATGGCCGGCTATAGGACATTGTCATAGGACATTGTCCAGCGCCACTCCTCATGCCCCGGCGCGAATTTGCGGTTGCTCTGCGCCGGGTTGCGGTTGACCAGCGGCCGCGCGAAGAGCGGATGGGTCATGCTGCGGATCTCGTGCTCGACGGTGAAGAGCAGCGCGCCGCCGTCGAGATCGACGATGTCCTTGAAGCGATACTGCCACTGGTCGCTTTCCTCGAAGACCAGGCCGCGCTCGCAAAGCTTGCGGTGGGGCCCCGAGAAATCGGCGAGATAGACCTGGACGTGGTGGCCGTCGTAAGGCGGCAGCGGACGGTCGGTCTCGCGATAGATGAAGGACTGGCTGGGACCCACCGCGCAGCGGGCAAAGCGCCCCTGCCCGTCCTCGCCCTCGCTCGCCGGCGCCTCGAGGATCTCGCGATAGAAGCGGGCGATGCCCGCCGCCGTGCCCGGCGGCACGTCGAATTCCACATAGGGCATGCCGAGGGTGATGCGGCCGAAGCGCGCATCGGGGGCGTAGCAGCGCAGCCGATTGCCCCAGGGCGACGTCGCCTCGACATAGGCGTTGTGCTCGGCAAAGCCAAAGCGCGTGCCCTCGAGATCGCGGCGCACGCCGGCAAGGCGCCGCAGCAGCGCCTCGCGGTCGGGCAGCACCAGCCCGACATGGCCGCGCAGCACCTGCGGGGCGCCCTCCGGCATGTGGAACTGGCTGCGGCCGACATTGATCCACATATTGTCGATCCCGGTCATGAGATAGGGATCGCGCGTCAGCCCCATGCCGCTGACGTAGAAGATGGTGGCGAGCTTCTGGTCGGGGATGCGCACGTTGACGTGCTCCAGCGCGACGATGTTGCCGAGATCCTCGGCGGCGCGGTCGTAGCGGGTCTCCATCTCGACCTTCCCTCGCTGTTGCTCCTTGGGACCGGTCCAGTCTAGAGGCAGGGAGGATCGCTTTTCCAGCGGCCCGCCAGAGACTAGTATCCGGAATCAGAAATGCCTGAGACGACGCGCGAGATCGTCGACCCCACCTCACCCTCCCGCTGCGCGGGTCCCTCCCTCTCCGCCCCTTGGGGGCGGAGAGGGTTGGGGTGAGGTGGGGAAGTCACGGAATTGCGATTGTCGGCACCAGGCTAAATTCTTTCTCTCATGCCGGACGAGGAGAGCCGCCATGCAGTTCTCGCCGCTGGTCAGCCGTATCGCCGGCAGAGGCGCCCGGGCCTGGAGCGTGCATTTCGACGCGATGCGCCAGCGCGCCGAAGGCCGCGACGTGCTGCTGCTGACCGTGGGCGATCCCGACCAGGGACCGCCCGAGGCGGTGATCGCCGCGACCGTGGCAGCGCTCCAGAACCGCGAAACGGGGTATTCGCCGATCATCGGCCTGCCGGCGCTGCGCGCCGCCGTCGCCGCCCGCGTCGAGCGCCGCACCGGCACGCCAACCGGCGCCGAGCACGTCGCGGTGGTGCCGGGGACGCAGGCGGGGCTCTTTGCCGCGCTTCACTGCATCGCCGGACCCGGCGACGAGGTGGTGGCGTTCGAGCCGACCTACGCCACCTATGAGGCCGTCGCCGGCGCCACCGGCGCGCGCCTCGTCACCGTGCCGCTCCGCCCCGAGACCGGCTTTCACCCCGATCTCGCGGCGCTGGCGGAAGCGGTGAGCCCGCGCACCCGCGTGCTGTGGGTCAACAGCCCGAACAACCCGACCGGCGCCGTCTTCACCCGCGCGGAGATCGAGACCATCGCCGCGCTCGCTCGCCGGCACGATCTCTGGCTGCTCTCCGACGAGGTCTATGAGGACCTCGCCTATGCCCGCCCGCATGTGAGCCCGCGCAGCCTGCCGGGTATGGCCGAACGCACGGTGGTCGCCTCGAGCCTTTCCAAATCGCACGCCATGCAAGGCTTCCGCCTGGGCTGGGTCGTCGGTCCCGGCGACTTCATCGCGCATGTCTTCGACCTCGTGCTGTGCATGCTCTATGGCAGTCCGCCCTTCATCCAGCGCGGCGCGCTCAAGGCGCTGGGGAGCGAGTTGCCGGAAGCGGCAGGGATCGCGGTGGATTACCGCCGCCGCGCCGCGCTGCTCGCCGGCATTCTCGCCGATGCGCCGCGCTGCCGTGCGATCCCGCCCGAAGGCGGCATGTTCGTGATGCTCGACGTCCGCGGCACGGGGCTTGGCGCCGAGGAATTCGCGCGGACGCTGCTCGACGAGGAAGGGGTGGCAGCGCTGCCCTGCGACGGCTTCGGGCCGAGCGCCATCGGCCATCTCCGGCTTGCGCTGAGCCTCCCCGACGAGCGCCTCGAAGAGGCGGGACGGCGCATCCTGCACCTGGCGCGCAGGCTTGCCGCGCACGGCACGGCATGAGCCGGCTCGACCGCGCGCGCTGCGCCGCGCTCGACGCCGAAGACCCGCTCGCCGCCTTGCGCGAGGAATTCGCGCTGCCGGAAGGGGTGGTCTATCTCGACGGCAACTCGCTCGGCGCGCTCCCCAAGGCAACGCCGGCGCGGCTCGCCGAGCTCGTCGAGCGCGAATGGGGCGAGGATCTCATCACGAGCTGGAACAAGCATGGCTGGATCGAGCTGCCGCGCCGCATCGGCGACAAGATCGCGCGCCTCATCGGCGCCGGCCCCGGCGAGGTGGTGGTGGCGGATTCGATCTCGGTCAACCTTTTCAAGGTGCTGGCGGCGGCGCTGCGCCTCAATCCCGGGCGCAAGGTCATCCTGTCGGAGCGCGAGAACTTTCCCACCGACCTCTACATGGCGCAGGGGCTGATCGGGCTTCTCGGCGAGCGCCACGTTCTGCGCCTGGCGGAAGGCGAGGCGATCGCCGAGGCGATCGACGCCGAGACGGCGGTGGTGATGCTCACCCACGTCAATTACCGCAGCGGCGCGATGCACGATCTGGCGGCGGTCACCGCGGCGGCGCAGGCGCAAGGCGCGCTCATGCTGTGGGACCTCGCGCACAGCGCCGGCGCCGTGCCGGTCGATCTCACCGCCGCCGGCGCCGATTTCGCCGTCGGCTGCGGCTACAAATTCCTCAACGGCGGGCCGGGCGCGCCGGCCTTCGTCTGGGTCGCCCCGCGCCACCAGGAGCGCTTCCAACAGCCGCTCTCGGGCTGGCTCGGTCATGCCGAGCCTTTCGCCTTTGCGCCCGACTACCGCCCGGCGCCGGGCATCGGCCGCTATGTCTGCGGCACGCCGCCGGTGCTGTCGCTGGCGGCGCTGGAGGCGGGCGTCGACCTGCTGCTCGGCGTGGCGCCGGCGGCGCTGCGGGAGAAATCGCTGCGGCTCACCGAGACCTTCATCGCCGCGGTCGAGCAGGAAGCGGCGGGGCTCGGCCTGGCGCTCCTCTCGCCGCGCGACGGCGGGCGGCGCGGCAGCCAGGCGAGCTTCCGCCACGCGCAAGGCTGGCCGGTCATGCAGGCGCTGATCGCCCGCGGCGTCATCGGCGATTTCCGCGCTCCCGACATCCTGCGCTTCGGCTTCGCGCCGCTCTATACGCGCTTCGTCGACGCCTGGGACGCCGCGGCGGCGCTCGCCGAGATTCTCAAGACCGGCGCCTGGGACCGGCCGGAGTTCCACCGCCGGGCGCTGGTGACGTGAGGGGCTCGAGGGAATCTGCTTGGGCGGGAGTGGACGCGATACGGTTCGCGGCTCAATCGCGACTTCGGACGCAAGCGCTGGGGCGCCGGCAGGTCCCAGGGAGACGGCGTGCATAAATCAAGATTTTCGCAACAGCGCGATTTCACGTAGTGGGGTTTATGCGGCTTCGATAGGGCCGCGCACCGGCGCGCAGATTACAATATCTAGATCAGAAGGACGGGGAGAGAGATCATGGGGGCCTTCCTAGCAGCCGCCGCTGCTGCTGTTGCCGCGTGGGTCGCTGCGTGGGCCGCTTGGCAACAGGTGCAACGGCTCAAATAGGCTCTGCAAGTCGAGACCATGCTCAAATTGCTCGACCGGTTTGATTTGGATTCCTTTCGAGAGACACGGAAGATCGCTGCTATGGCGTGTATATCCAATCTTAAAACCAAAGACCCGGGAGCCGCCGTGGAAGATGTACTCGATTTTTTTGACGACGCCGCCTTTTTAGTGAAGAAGGGCGCATTAGATACGGAGATGACGTGGCATGCGTTCTACCACTGGGTTCGCCTATATTTCCAAGCGGCGGAGCAACACATTATGGCCTATAGAAAAAGAGAGCCGCCCGTTTGGAATTACCTGTGCTGGATATACCCTCGCCTGAATGGCTTCGAGAAGACCCAAAGGCCGAGCACTTACAGAGAGAAACTCGATGATGAAGACCTCAAGAGACAGCTCGAAGAGGAGATTTTCTAATTGGCAAAGCAGCGCAAGAGATGAAGCTGGACGCGCGCGAGCACAAGTTTGATAGGACTGGCATGGTTCGCCATCGTGGCGGCTTTCTCAAACATGCCGCCGTTCTTGAGATAGGCGGTGATGCCCGTGGCGCGGAACGTGTGATTTCCGATCTTGCTCTCTATGCCGGCCGCCTCGCGCCGCGCGAGGAAGTAGCTCGCGGCGTGGGCGTAGGCCCGGTGCGTGTGCGGATTGCGGATGTTGGCCGCAAAGAATTCGAGAAAACAGACGCCGGCGCGCTCGCCGGCGGCGGTGACGAGCGACGGGAGGGGCACGGTCGAAGCCGCGGTCGGAACCGGCAGCATCTCATTCATTCCTCGCGCGGCGGCTTCGGGGGCGATGCCGCGATCATCTCGGCCAGCAACGCCACAAACCGCTTCCCCGCCTCGATCGCCGCCGCGGCGCGCTCATGCGAAATCTCCGAACCAGGCCCGGTCTCGTAATCGGCAATGGCCTTGAGATTGTAGCTACGCGACAAGAAGGCCCGCAGCTCCCCGGCAACACGGGCGTCATCTTTGGTCAGCCGCAGGAACGCGGCCTGCACGCCACGGTGGGATTTCAAGATCTTCCCGTCGCGCTCGAAAAGGAACGCCTGGGCGGCATGGAAGCCGGCGAGATAGGCCGTGCGCCCCGCCGCTTCGTTGAGCGCGACGGCGAGCATGGTCTCGGCCTCGATCAGAAGCTTGCGCGCCTTGTCGAAATACCGGGACGCTTGCGGGGTCAAAGCTCGAGCCCGTCCTGGTGGATTTCGTGCATCAGCGGGGTGAGATCGCGATAGGCGGCCGCCGGGTAGGGTTTGGCGTCAAAGAACGCGCCGGTCTCATCGAGGAACCGCACGCGCAGATCGGCCAGCCGGTCGAGCTCGGCCCAGCGATCCGGCAGCGCCGTCAGAAACACCGCCACATCATAGTCGGAGTCTGGCCGCCCCTCGCCGCGCGCCCGCGACCCAAACAGCACCACGCGATCCAACCGCGCGCCGTACATCTCGTCGAGAGCAGCGCGGAAGCGGATCAGGATCGGATCGGCCAGCGCGGTTGTGTCCATGGTTCGTTCCTACCACCGGGCGCGTCGCGGAGCAAGATCGAGTGGGTGATAAAGGGCAGTGTCGTGGCTTCCCGTCTCGCCTTTGCCGCCATGGCCCGCGCATCCACCCCAACACGTCGCACAGCGCGCTCGTTGCACCACGTGGATGCCCGGGTCTCGCCCTGCGGGCGGCCCGGGCATGACGATTGAGCAGTTCGGTAAGGATTGGGCGACCGTAAGTCGCACCCGAAAATGTCAACCGGAAAACCCCGGGGCGCGCCAGGCATGACGCGCGTGGGAACCACGTGTCCGAATCAGTACACTAGAAATGCAAAACCCGCCTTGGGAGGCGGGCTGCATAGAGGTAACACAAATGCCGAAAAAACGCAGCCACGGCGCCAGCGGCGCGCATACCGATTTCAGCGGCGAGATGAGCTATGGCGATTATCTCCGGCTCGATCGCCTGCTGGAGGCGCAGCAGCCGCTCTCGGACAATCACAACGAGATGCTGTTCATCATCCAGCACCAGACCACCGAGCTGTGGATGAAGCTGGTCATCCACGAGCTGAAGGCGGCGATCGAGCAACTCCGGCGGGACGAGTTGGCGCCGGCCTTCAAGATGCTGGCGCGGGTCTCGCGCATCATGGCGCAGCTCATCCAGGCCTGGGACGTGCTGTCGACCTTGACGCCGAGCGAGTACATGGATTTTCGCGAGCGGCTCGGCCGCGCCTCGGGCTTCCAGTCGCATCAGTTCCGCGCCATCGAGTTCCTGCTCGGCAACAAGCGCGCGGAGCTGCTGGCGCCGTTCCGGCACCGCGCCGAGATCCATGACGCGCTCGCCGCGCTGCTGGCGGCGCCGAGCATCTATGACGAGGCGATCCGGCTGCTCGCCCGGCGCGGCCTCGCCATCGCCGGGACGGCGCTCGCGCGCGACTGGAGCGCTTCCTACCGGCCGGAGCCGTCGGTCCAGGCGGCGTGGACGACGGTCTATCGCGACACCGAGCGCTATTGGGACCTTTACGAACTCGGCGAGGAGCTGGTCGATCTCGAGGATTTCTTCCGCCAATGGCGCTTCCGCCACGTCACGACGGTGGAGCGCATCATCGGCGGCAAGCCCGGCACCGGCGGCACGCAAGGCGTCGCCTATCTGCGCGGGCTGCTCGAGATTCGCCTTTTCCCGGAGCTGTGGGATCTGCGCACGGCGCTCTGAGCTGCATCGGCGCCGTGCGTCCTTCGAGACGCGCCCTGCGGGCGCTCCTCAGGATGAGGCGAGATTGAATCGGGCATCGCCGGTCGATGCCATTTTCATCACTTCCTCGTCCTGAGGAGCGGTCCAAAGGACCGCGTCTCGAAGGACGCACGGCGCAGAAGCAGCGGACATCCCGCCGATGCCTTGACGCGCGGGCGTTGTTCTTCCTATAGGCAAACTTGGTGGAGGGGGTGAAGGCGCCATGCTTCGAGCGGTGTGGTCGGCGCTGAAGGACGGCGAGGGAAGCGTGGCCCGCAAGCTCGGCGGGATCTATGCCATCCTCATCGCCGCCAATCTTCTCGCCTGGCTCTGGGCGCTGGCCGCCTTCCGCGACTATCCCGTGCTGCTCGGCACCGCGCTGCTCGCCTACAGCTTCGGCGCCCGCCATGCGGTCGACGCCGACCACATCGCCGCCATCGACAACGTCACGCGCAAGCTGATGCAGCAGGGCAAGCGCCCGGTCGGCATCGGCTTCTTCTTCTCGCTCGGCCATTCCAGCGTGGTGGCGCTGGCCTCGGCCGCGATCGCGCTCGCCGCGGCGGCGCTGCAAGGCCGCTTCTCGGCGTTCCGGGAGGTCGGCGGGCTCATCGGCACCGGCGTCTCGGCGGCGTTCCTGTTCCTCATCGCGCTGGTCAATCTCGTCGTCCTCGTCCAGCTCTGGCGCAGCTTCCGGCGGGTGCGGCGCGGCGGGCGCTACGTCGAGGCGGATCTCGACCTCTTCCTCGCCGGGCGCGGCCTGCTCGCCCGCCTCTTCCGCCCGCTCTTCCGCTTCATCGGCGCGAGTTGGCAGATGTTTCCGCTGGGCTTCCTCTTCGCCCTCGGCTTCGACACCGCGACCGAGATCGGGCTGCTCGGCATCTCCGCCGCCGAAGCGGCGCGCGGCCTTTCGATCTGGTCGATCCTGGTCTTTCCCGCGCTGTTCACCGCCGGCATGTCGCTGGTCGACACCACCGACGGCGTGCTGATGCTCGGCGCCTATGGCTGGGCGTTCATGAAGCCGCTGCGCCGGCTCTATTACAACCTCACCATCACCTTCGTGTCGGTGATGGCCGCGGCGGTCGTCGGCGGCATCGAGGCGCTGGGCCTCCTTGCCGACAAGCTCAACGCCGAAGGCGGCTTCTGGCGCGCGGTGAGCGCGCTCAACAGCCATTTCGGCAGCATCGGCTTCCTCATCATCGGGCTCTTCATCGCAAGCTGGCTCGTCTCGATGCTGGTCTATCGCTGGAAGCGCTATGACGAGATCGAGGTGACGCGCGGCTGAAGCCGCCTGCCGCTTGATCGACGCTGCGCGCCGATCAAGCGGGCACGCAGAGCCGGGTCAGCTCGGCGATCGAGCCGAGACGGTCCAGCCCGGCCACCGCCGCGGCGAGCCGCCCGGCCTGGGCGCCGCCCAGCACCGGCGCGGCAAGGCTCATGAACTTCGCCTCGAGCCGCCGGCCTTGCGCCGCGAGATCGCTCGCGGGCACGCCGCTGTCATGGCGCGCGCGCAGCACGCGGCCATCGGCAAGCCTCAGCTCAAGCTCCGCCACCGTGTGCGGCCAGTCGGGGCGAAAATCGACCGTCACCTTGTCGCGGAGAGCGACCAGCCGCGGATCGGCGGCGGTCTTCTCGCTGTAGGTCTCGAGCGCGGCGGTATCGAGGCCGGCCAGCGCCATGGCGGTGGCGAGCCGCAGCGAGAACTTGGCCTCGAGCCCGGTGCGCGGCGCCGGGATGTGGCAGACCTTGGCGGCGCCGCCGTCGAGCGCAAGCATCGCCTCGCGCACCGCGCCGGGATCGAAACCGGGCGTGAGGCGCAGCGCGCGGGCGCATTCGATCGGCGCGTGGGTCAGGTAGCAGGCGGCGTGATATTTGAAGAGATTGTCGGCGAGATGCCAGCCCCGGCGCGGCGGCGCCAGCGCGCGCTCCGGCCGGAAATCCGGGCTTTGGGTATCCGCGAAACCCTGCGCGCAGTCGAGCACGTCGTCGCGGCTGGTGAAGCCGCGCGCGGCGAGGCTCGCCGCCAGGAGCCCGTTCTGCGCCGCCTTGCCGGCGTGGAGCGGCTTGCACATGGTGCCGAACATGGATTTGAGCCCGGCCGCCTGAGTGCCGGCGATGCCCAGCGCGACAGCGGTGCGCGAAGCGCCGAGACCGAGTAGATTGGCCGCGGCGGCGGCGGCGCCGAAGCTGCCGATGGTGGCGGTGTTGTGAAAGCCGCGGGCGTAATGGCCGGGCGCGACCAGCGCGCCGATGCGGCATTCCGTCTCGTAGCCGGCGACGAAAGCGGCGATCACCGGCGCGCCGCCGGCGCCGCGCGCCTCGGCCAGCGCCAGCACCGCCGGCACCAGCGGCACGGTCGGGTGGCCGCCCATGGTCAGGTTGACGTCGTCGTAATCGAGCGCGTGCGAGGCCGCGCCGTTGACCAGCGCCGCCTGCTGCGTCGGCAGCTTGCGGCGATGGCCGATGGCCGTCGCGGCCGGCGCGCCGCCCTGCTCTTCCGCCTCGGCCAACAGAATGCGCGTCAGGTCCTCGCGCGATCCCGCCAGCGTCACCGCCAGCCAGTCGAGGACGCACTGGCGCGCCAAGAGGCGCATTTCGTCGGGAACATCGTCGTAGCGCAGCGACGCGGCGCGGCGGGCGAGCTCGGCGGTGACGGGCGCATCGGCGCGGGCGGGCGCGGCGGTTGTCATGCTGTCCTCCCTGGCGTTGGCCAAAGGCTGGCACGGCGGCCCGGCCCCGTCCAGCGTCTCCTCTCCGGCGCATTGCCAGAGCCGTGGAAAAGACCCACCATGGCCGCCCAAGGCAAAGGCGACGCCCGGCGCCGCGCGGCGCGCGAGGGCCACCGCCTGTCGGCAAGGGGGGAGAGATCGATGCGGCGATTTGCGCGATGGGCGCTCGCGCTGGCGGTTGCGGCGCTGGCGGCGGCGCCGGCAGAGGCCGAGAAGCGCTACGCGCCCGGCGTCAGCGACGACGAGATCAGGATCGGCCAGACCATGCCCTATAGCGGCCCGGCCTCGGCCTACGGCACGATCGGCCGCGCGGAGCTCGCCTATTTCGCCATGCTCAACGAGGCGGGCGGCATCAACGGCCGCAAGATCACGCTGGTGAGCCTCGATGACAGCTTCTCGCCGCCCAAGACCTTCGAGCAGACGCGCCGCCTGATCGAGCAGGAGAACGTCGCCTTCATCTTCTCGAGCCTCGGCACCTCGACCGGCGTGGTCGTCCGCAAATATCTCAACGACCATCAGGTGCCGCAGCTCTTCCACGCCTCGGGCGCCACCTTCTGGGCCGATCCCGAGCATTTCCCCTGGACCATCGGCTGGCAGCCGAACTACCAGACCGAAGGCGCGATCTACGGCCGTTACCTGCTCCAGCACGACCCCGAGGCCCGCGTCGCGGTGATCTACCAGAACGACGACGCCGGGCGCGACTACGTCAAGGGGTTCCGCATGGGCCTCGGCGAAGCGGCGGCGCAGAAGATGATCGTGGCGACCGCCACCTACGAGGTGACCGATCCGTCGCTCGATTCCCAGATCGTCAGCCTGCAGGGCTCGGGCGCCAGCGTGCTGTTCAACAACTCGACGCCGAAATTCGCCGCGCAGGCGATCCGCAAAACCTACGACATCGGCTGGAAGCCGCGGCATTTCCTGATGAGCGTCGCCGCTTCCGTCTCCGCCGTCATGGAGCCGGCGGGGCTCGAGAAAGGCCAAGGCATCATCAGCGCGCAATACCTCAAGGACCCCAACGACGCGCAATGGCGGGACGACCCCGCGATGAAGGAGTGGCGCGCCTTCATGACGAAGTATTATCCCGAGGGCAGCCTTGCCGACGGCTTCAACGTCAGCGGCTATGCGGAGGCGCAGACGCTGGCGCAGCTCCTGCGGCAATGCGGCGACGACCTGTCGCGCGAGAACATCATGAAGCAGGCGGCGAGCCTCGACATGACCCTGCCGCTGCTGCTGCCGGGCATCCGCATCCATACCAGCGCGCATGACTTCTCGCCAATCAAGCAGATGCGGCTCGTCCGCTTCGAAGGCCGGCAATGGGTGCCGTTCGGCGAGGTGAGCGGCGAATGAGCGGACGGGCGGAAGCAGCGCGGCCATGAGCAACGCCAGGGAAGTCGCGATCATCGCCGGCGAGGGCATCGGCCCCGAGGTGACGGCCGAGGCGGCGCGCGTGCTGGACCGGCTCGCGGCCGATGAGGGCCTGCCGATCGCGACGCGCGAGGCGCTTTACGGCGCCGAGGCGTGGCGGCGGACCGGCAAGATCGTGCCCGACGAGACGGCGGCGGCGCTGCGCTCCGCCGACGCCATCCTGTTCGGTGCCACCGGCGGGCCGGCCTATGACGCGCTTCCGGCCGAGGCGAGGCGCCAGGGCAACCTGCTGCGCATCCGCAGGGGCCTCGACCTCTTCGCCAATCTCCGGCCGATCGTCGCCCTGCCGGCGCTGGCGGAGGCGTCGTCGCTCAAGAACCGCGTGCTCGAGGGCGTCGATTTCATCGTCCTGCGCGAGCTGTCGGGCGGGCTCTATTTCGGCGAGCCGCGCGGCATCGAGACCTTGCCCAACGGCGAGCGGCGCGGCGTCAACACCCACGTCTATACCTCGGGCGAGATCCGCCGCATCGCGCGCTTTGGCTTCGAGCTGGCGCGCACGCGACGGCGCCGGCTCTGCTCGGTCGACAAGGCCAATGTGATGGAGGCGGGCCAGCTCTGGCGCCAGGAGGTGCAGGCGCTGCACGACGCGGAATTCGCCGACGTCGAGCTGACGCACATGCTGGTCGACAATTGCGCGATGCAGATCGTGCGCGCGCCGAGCCAGTTCGACGTGCTGCTGACCTGCAACATGTTCGGCGACATCCTGTCGGACGCGGCGGCGATGGCGACGGGCTCGCTCGGCATGCTGCCGTCCGCCTCGCTCGGTCCCGTCGGCGCCGACGGCCGGCGTCCCGCGCTCTACGAGCCCGTGCACGGCGCCGCCCCCGACATCGCCGGAAAGGGCATCGCCAACCCGCTGGGCGCGATCCTGAGCGTCGCCATGGCACTGCGCCTCAGCCTCGGCGCGCCCGCCACCGCCGACCGGCTCGAGCGCGCGGTGGCCGCGGCGCTTGCCACCGGCGTGCGCACGCGCGACATCCTGCATGAAGGCGGCACGCTCGTCGGCACGCGCGGCATGGGCGACGCGGTGCTGAAGGCGCTGGAGCGGGGGTAAAGGAGATTCGGCGGACCGCCCGAGCAAGCTCAGGGGATCGGCGGATGGAGCCGGGGGTCGAGCGCGAAGGGCTCCCGGCTCCGAAGCGCGTAGACGCCCGCCGCAGCCGCAGCGACGAAAAACAGGTTCCAGCTCTTCGTCGATACGACGCTCGGGATAACGACAAAAGCATGTGCCGCAAGCAGGGCATCGCCGAACTGTTGCTGCCCGGCGCTGGGAATTCCGGGCCTGAGCCAGTTGGGATTGGGCACGGATGCGGGATCGACGATGTGCACCCGGGATGGGTCGGCAATCGTGAGCGCGGTGAGCGCGTGCGGCACCGTGTCGAGCGCCTTGAACCCTTTGTGCACGGCGACTTCGAGGATGGCGGTCGCGGGATCCAGAGAGCAATAGACCGCCCGGATCCCTCGGCTGTTCCACCGGCCTCCGGATTTGTAGGCGCCCTCGCCGCTATCCCAGGTCGGGCTGTGCTTCGCCTCATCCAGCCGCCATGCGACCAATTCCGCCGGACCAAGCGGCGGCGGCAATGGCGTCACGTATAGACGCCGTATTCGACGCGATCGAGGAATTCTTCGACGAGCTTCACCCCCGCCGGGGTCGCCAACAGATCGATCGGCCGCCGCTGCTCGAGCCCGATGGCGGGCCGCTCCAGCCACTGTTCGGCTTCTTGCTGCGAGCCGAACACCTCGGTGGCTTTTGCCAGGATCTCGGCGAATTTCCACGTCCGCCCGCTCTGCTCTTTGCTCAGCGGCTTGCGCGGTTGAAGCTTGAAGCGCTGAAAGGTGCGCAAGCTCATCCCGAGGGCCAGCTCGAAAAAATCCTGGCTGTGAACAAGCACGACTTTCTGGAAGAGGTGGGTGAGCGCCGCCCTTGGCAGCCCGTGGCTCAGAAACTCGTGAACGTCCAGCGGATCCTGCAGCCGGCGCCGCAGCACCTTGGGGCCGCCGAGCAAATCGGCCACCCGTTCGATCTCCGCGATTTCAACCGGCGGCGTCTCGTGTTCCTGGTCCGTCCGTTCCGCCATCGGCGAGCCCTCTTTTGTCAATTGTCGCTATAAATATGACAGTTGTCGCGGGGATTTTCAAGATTGCCGCCACGTTGCGTGCTTCCGCCTCGGCCGATGCCGACGGCCGGCGGCGGGCACCCCGCGAGGCCTATCCTGCGCGCGGCCTGGGCGATGCCGTGCCGAAGGCGCTGGAGTGAGCGTAGAAAGTGAGTTCCGACGGACGGTCCCTGAGCGCGACGGTTCACTCTCTATGGAAAGGGGCCACCGACGGAGGTCGCTTGACTTCCGCCATGACGCCACGCGCTCTTCGCGCATGACAGTATGAGGTGTGATGGTGCCAGATACCGTCGTTAGAACACGTCTTGGGATCAAGGCTCAAATCGTCCTGCCAAAACCGGTGCGAGATGCCTTGGGCCTCAAGCCGGGCGACGCGCTCGCGTTCGTCATCCATGGTCATGAGGTGAAGATCATCCCCATCCCGGCCGCAGCAAACGACCCGTTCGCCTGTTTCACGGAGTGGGCATCGGAAGCCGATCGGAAGGGTTATGCCGACCTTTAGCCAATAGGGTGTCGTCTTTCCCTTTCCTTACGCCGATCGGGCGACGGGTCTCTTAATTCCCTCGATCATCCGACCGACAAAAGTGGCGCCGGTCGAGGCAAGCCGCGCTCCCTATTGATCGCCGTCTTCCTATCTCGGGAACACCGCCATCACGACGGGCATGGCGACGGTGCCGTATGGCCAAGTGAGCAAGTCGACGCGATTGCCGTTGACTTGAGCCTCCCACCGGCCGTGGATCCTGCGCTCGTATCCGTTGAGGGAAATGCCCTGGCTCGCGACGGGTCCGCCGTCGAGATTGAGGGCGATGGTCAAGCCGAGAGGCGCGTCACGCAGGAAGCGGGCGAGCCCATCGAGCGAAAAGAAAGCGTCGGCGGTCGTTCCGACGATGACCCGCCCTGTTGCGTCCTGCCCGACGAAGCTTCTGTTCGCCAACCAGCGACTTGCCGCAGCGACGCGCGGCGGCGAGACTGCCCGGCCCTTCCCGCCATCGGACGGACCATGCCGTTGTCCCTGACCTCCGCCGCGCGCCGCCTGCCCTTCTTCTACGGCTGGATCGTGGTCGGCGTCGTCTTCGTCACCATGGGGGTGGGGGTCAACGCGCGCACCGCCTTCTCGCTGCTCTTCCCGCCGATCCTCGACGAGTTCCATTGGGAGCGCGGCGTCACCGCCGGCGCCTTCTCCTTCGGCTTCATCGTCTCCGGCGCGCTGAGCCCGCTGCTGGGACGGCTGATGGACCGGCGCGGGCCGCGCGTGGTGATGGAGCTCGGCGTCGCCCTGATGGCCGCGGGGCTGATGCTGGCGACGCTGGTGCAGGAGCCCTGGCAGCTCTACGCCACGCTCGGCGTGCTGGTCGGCAGCGGCAGCGTCTGCCTCGGCTTCACCGGCCAGGCGCTCTTCCTGCCGAACTGGTTCGTGCGAAGGCGCGGGCTCGCCATGAGCATCGCGTTTGCCGGCGTCGGCGTCGGCTCGATCCTGCTGCTGCCCTGGCTGCAAGGCGTCATCGCCCACGGCGGCTGGCGCGGCGCCTGCTGGGCGATGAGCCTCTTGGTGCTGGTGCTGCTGGCGCCGCTCAATTTGCTGCTGCGCCGCCGGCCGCAAGAGCTGGGCCTCGCCCCGGACGGGGACGGCGCCGTCATCGGCGGCGCGGCGCTGCGGAAACTGATCGTGGTCGATCCCGCCTGGGCCGCCATCGACTGGACGCTCGGCCGCGCGCTGCGCACAGGGCGCTTCTGGTGGCTGGCGCTGGGATATTCCTGCGGTCTTTTCGAATGGTATGCGGTGCAGGTGCACCAGACGAAATACCTGGTCGAGATCGGCTTCGATGCGCGCGAGGCCGCCTGGGCGCTGGGCTTCGTCAGCCTCGCCGGCATCCCCGGCCAGATCGCCCTCGGCCATCTCTCGGACCGGATCGGACGCGAATGGGTGTGGACGGCGGGCAGCGCCGGCTTCGCGCTGTGCTATCTCTGCCTGCTGCTGCTGCCCCATTGGCCGACGCCGCTACTGCTCTACGCCATGGTCGCGGCCCAGGGCGGGCTCGGCTACGGCCTCACTTCGGTCCTGGGCGCCATCCCGGCCGAGATCTTCGAAGGCAAGCACTACGGCACCATCTTCGGCACGGTGATGCTCATCGCGATCTTCGGCGGCGCCGTGGGGCCGTGGCTTGCGGGCCTGCTGCACGACGCCACCGGCAGCTATGCCCCGGCCTTCTCGATCGCCATCCTGTGCAGCCTGCTGTCGGCGCTCGCCGTCTGGCGCGCCGCGCCGCGCAAGGTGCGCAGGGTCGCGCGCGAGGCAGCGGCGTGAGCGCCGCCGCCGCTAATCCACCCTCCCGTCGGCGCGGCCATAGACCGTGAGGCCCAGCATCATGTCGACCGTGGCGCCGTCGCGCGCCAAGGGCAGCAGCACCCGCTCCATCGACACATAGTTCTCATCCACCGGAAATTCCGGCGCGCGGCGGCAATAGCGCGCCTCGCCCTGGAGGACGGCGAGAAAGTCGGCGTATCCCTGCATGCGCGGGAAATTGGCGAAGGCCTCGTCGAGCCATTTGCCGGTGAGATCCGCCCCGACCACCTCGCGGTGGCCGGTGCCGATCAGGCGATAGCGAAAGCGGAGCGGCTCGCGCTGGACATCGACCAGCCAAAGCCAGGGCAGCAGCTCCGCCAGATCATCGGGCATGACATGCTGGCGGCCGGGCAGGCGATCCTCGGCCGGGCGGATCGAGCGCCAATATTCGAGAATCCGGCTGATCCGGCCGTCGCAATCCGGCGGCACCACCGTGCTCGACATCATGCTGCTCCCCCTCCGGCCCGTCCGCGGCCCCGGGCCGCAGCGACGTCATGGGCAACCGCCCCCTCCCGCTATGTACAATTGCTAGAGTTGATCCGTCAATATTCTTGCAGCGGTCGTAGCGGCCTGACCTGGATTTTTCATACAGGCGCAGGCTGCGACGGCGCTCTTTGGCGCCCTGGGCGGCGCCGGCGCGCGGCGCTATATAGGATCGATGGGCTATGTGTTTCCCATCCTCGTCCTTCTCGCCATGCTCGGCGCGCTGGGGGCGCTCGGGCTCGGCGTCATCAACATGGCGCGCGGCAACAACCCGCGCCGCTCCAACAAGCTGATGCAGTCGCGCGTGATGCTGCAGGCGCTGGCGCTGGCGCTCTTCGCCCTCTTCATGCTGCTGTTCCGGCACTCCTAGACGCCGCATGGTCCGCCTGACGCGCATCTACACCAGGGGCGGCGATGCCGGCGAGACCTCGCTCGGCGACGGCAGCCGCGTCGGGAAAGGGGATCTGCGGGTTGCCGCCTATGGCACGGTGGACGAGGCCAATGCCGCGGTCGGGCTGGCGCGGCTCCACGCCGAGGGCGAGGTCGACGCGGCGCTGGCGCGCATCCAGAACGACCTGTTCGATCTCGGCGCCGATCTTTGCACCCCGGAAAGCGGCACGCGCGGCGCGGGGGCTCTGCGCATCCTGGCGAGCCAGGTCGACCGGCTCGAGCGCGAGATCGACGCGCTCAACGCCGATCTGAAGCCGCTGGACAGCTTCGTGCTGCCGGGCGGCACCGCCTGCGCGGCCTATCTCCATCTCGCGCGCACGGTGGTGCGCCGGGCCGAGCGGCTGGTGGCGGCGTTGGCCCGGCGCGAGACGCTCAACCCGGAGGCGCTCAAATACCTCAACCGGCTGTCCGACCACCTCTTCGTGCTGAGCCGCCACGTCAACGACAAGGGCGCGGGCGACGTGCTGTGGCAGCCGGGCGCCCACCGATGACGCCGCGGTGACAGAAATGCTTGCCTTCGCCTTGTGCACGTGCACAATTCCCCGCCGCGCCGCACCATGCGGCTTAGACCAAGGCCCGCCATGAAAGTCCTCGTCGCCGTCAAGCGCGTGATCGATTACAACGTCAAGGTCCGCGTCAAGCCGGACAAGACCGGCGTCGAGACCGCCAACGTCAAGATGTCGATGAACCCCTTCGACGAGATTGGGGTCGAGGAGGCGGTGCGGCTCAAGGAGGCGGGCGTCGCGAGCGAGATCGTCGCCGTCTCGATGGGGCCGCAGGCCTGCCAGGAGACCATCCGCACCGCGCTTGCCATGGGCGCCGATCGTGGCATCCACGTGCTGAGCGAGGCCGAGCTGCAGCCGCTGGCGGTGGCGAAGCTGCTCAAGGCCATCGCCGGCAAGGAGCAGCCGCAGCTCGTCATCCTCGGCAAGCAGGCGATCGACGACGACAGCAACCAGACCGGACAGATGCTGGCGGCGCTGCTGGGCTGGCCGCAAGGCGCCTTCATCTCGAAGATCAAGCTCGAGGGCGGCAAGGCGCTGGTGACGCGCGAGATCGACGGCGGGCTCGAGACGGTCGAGCTGACGCTGCCGACGGTGGTGACCACCGACCTCCGCCTCAACGAGCCGCGCTACGCCTCGCTGCCCAACATCATGAAGGCCAAGAAGAAGCCGATCGAGCAGCTCACGCCCGAGGCGCTCGGCGTCGACGTGGCGCCGCGTCTGGTCACGCTCAAGGTCGAGGAGCCGGCCAAGCGCCAGGGCGGCAAGAAGCTCGCCTCGGTGCAGGAACTCGTCGACAAGCTCAAGAACGAAGCACGGGTGATCTGATGGCCCTCCTCGTCGTCGCCGAGCACGACAACACATCGCTCAAATCCTCGACGCTCAACACCGTCGCCGCCGCCGAGGCGATCGGCGGCGAGATCCACGTCCTCGTCGCCGGCGCCCATGCGCGGCCGGCGGCCGAGGCCGCGGCCAAGATCCCCGGCGTCGCCAAGGTGCTGCTCGCCGAGGACGCGGCGCTGGAGCATCCGCTCGCCGAGGACATCGCGGCGCTGGTGGTGAAGCTCGCGCCCGGCTACAGCCACGTGCTGGCGCCGGCCAGCACCTTCGGCAAGAACTTCCTGCCGCGGGTGGCGGCGCTGCTCGACGTGGCGCAGATCTCCGACATCTCCGCCGTGGTCTCGCCCGACACCTTCGTGCGGCCGATCTATGCCGGCAACGCGCTCGCCACCGTGCAGTCGAAGGACAAGATCAAGGTCGTCAGCGTGCGCGGCACCGCCTTCCCCGCCGTCGAGGCCAAGGGCGGCAATGCGCCCATCGAAACGGCGGCGGCGGCCGGCTCGGCGGGGCTGTCGCGCTACATCGGCGCGGAGCTGTCGAAATCCGAGCGGCCGGAGCTGACCAGCGCCCGGGTCATCGTCTCGGGCGGGCGCGGCATGCAGTCGGGCGAAAATTTCAAGCTGCTGGAAAGCCTCGCCGACAAGCTCGGCGCCGCGGTCGGCGCCTCGCGCGCCGCGGTCGATGCCGGCTTCGTGCCCAACGACTACCAGGTCGGCCAGACCGGCAAGATCGTCGCCCCCGAGCTCTACATCGCCATCGGCATCTCCGGCGCGATCCAGCATCTGGCGGGAATGAAGGACTCGAAGGTGATCGTCGCCATCAACAAGGACGAGGAAGCGCCGATCTTCCAGGTCGCCGATTACGGCATCGTCGGCGACCTCTTCAAGCTCGTGCCGGAGCTCGACGCGGAGCTTGCCAAACGCCAAGGCGCATGACGTGACGGCGCGATCATCGAGGTGGAGCCGGCCATGACGTCAACCGACAGCATCCGAACCATCGGCATCATCGGCGCCGGCCAGATGGGCAGCGGCATCGCCCATGTCTGCGCGCTGGCCGGCTATGACGTGCGGCTCGGCGACATCGACGCCAAGGCGATCGAGAGCGCGCTGTCGACCATCGACCGCAACCTTGCCCGCCAGGTCGCGCGCGGCCGCGTCGGCGAGGCCGACAAGTCGGGCGCGATCAAGCGGATCAAGACCGGCACGCAATACGACATGTTCGGCGATTGCGACGTCGTCATCGAGGCCGCGACCGAAAAGGAAGAGGTGAAGCGCGACATCTTCAAGCAGCTCGTGCCGAAGCTCAAGGGGACGGCGATCATCGCCTCCAACACCTCGTCGATCTCGATCACCCGGCTTGCCGCCGCCACCGACCGGCCGGGACGCTTCATCGGCATGCATTTCATGAACCCGGTGCCGGTGATGACGCTGGTCGAGCTGATCCGCGGCATCGCCACCGAGGAAAGCACCTTCAAGGCCATCCGCGAGCTGGCGGTGGCGCTCGGCAAGACGCCCGTCGCCGCCGAGGACTTCCCCGCCTTCATCGTCAACCGCATCCTGCTGCCGATGATCAACGAGGCGGTCTACACGCTCTATGAAGGCGTCGGCACGGTGGAGGCGATCGACACGGCGATGCGGCTCGGCGCCAATCACCCGATGGGACCGCTGGAACTCGCCGATTTCATCGGCCTCGACACCTGCCTGTCGGTGATGCAGGTGCTCTATGAGGGCCTCGCCGATTCCAAATACCGGCCCTGCCCGCTGCTGGTGAAATACGTCGAGGCGGGATGGCTCGGCCGCAAGGCGGGGCGCGGCTTCTACGACTACCGCGGGGAAAAACCGGTTCCCACCCGTTGACGACAAACGCGCGTCAGCTACATTTCCTAGCGCTGGCGTTGCGGCGTCTTCCGTGGCAGGATGCGCCCGCGCAAGCAGGGATGCGTGCCATGAGGTCGTTGTTTGTCATTGGCCCTCGATAGCTGTCCGGCACTCGTCCTCAACGCCGATTTCCGGCCGTTGAGCTACTTCCCCTTGTCCTTGTGGTCGTGGCAGGAAACCGTCAAGGCGGTGTTCCTCGACCGGGTCAACATCATCTCCCATTACGACCGCGTCGTGCGCAGCCCTTCTTTCGAGATGAAGCTGCCTTCTGTCATATCACTGAAAGAATTCATCCCGACGGCGCGGCGCCCGGCCTTCACCCGGTTCAACGTCTTCCTGCGCGACCGCTTCACCTGCCAGTATTGCGGCGAGGATTTTCCCTCGCACGATCTCACTTTCGATCACGTGGTGCCGCGCTCGCGCGGCGGCCGCACGGTGTGGGAGAACGTCGTCACCGCCTGCTCGACCTGCAACCTGCTCAAGGGCAACCGGCTGCCGCGGGAAAGCGGCATGTATCCGCGCCACCTGCCCTGCCAGCCCTCGACCCATCTGCTGCAGGAGAACGGGCGCGGCTTCCCGCCCAACTTCCTGCATCATAGCTGGCGCGACTTCCTCTACTGGGACACCGAGCTGGAGCCGAGCTGAGACGGGGCCTCAGCGCCGCTGGTCGTCCGTCCAGGGTATGGCGCCGACCGGCTCGCCGGTCACGGTCTCGCCGCGGCTGAGCGAGCTCGGCCCGGTGGCGTGCGTCGCGGCGATATCGGCGGAAATGCCACGCTCCTGCGTGTAATCGATATCGCGGGCGCCGCCGCCGCATCCGGCAAGCAGAACCAGCGAGGCCAGCAGACCAAGCCAACGCGTCATCGGTCACCTCCATCGGCGTGAACGCTACCGAAGCACGAGTGATCCCGCCCGACCCCCGCTCTTGACGTTAGATAGGGCCGCCTGTAGCGTTCGTCCATGGGCGTTTCGCATCCCGATAGCCGGAATTTTCGGCGAATTAGGCTCCCGATCCTCCGCCAAGAGGGTCGGGTGTCCGCCATTCGTTCCGAGACCGAAATCGAGGATTTCCGCCATGTCGCCCCCCGTCGCGAGCGCCTTCCGGCCTGAAAGCCGACCCACCGCCTGCTTTTCCGTTCATGGCATCGCCGAGCCCGGCCTGATGCCGCGCGTCGTCGAGCTTTTCGCCAAGCGCGGCCTGGTGCCGTCGAGCTGGATCAGCCGGGTGATCGGGCAGGAGATGACCATCGACGTGCAGATGCCGGGGCTCGACCTCGAGGCCACGCAGCATATCGCCCGCTGCCTCAGGCAGATCGTTGCGGTCGACGTGGTGCTGGTATCGCAGAAGCAATGAGCCTGCTGCGCCACATAAGACGCTGCAACGCCTGGCGCGCCGAGCGCTTCGTCCCGCTGTGGCGGGGGAAGGCGAAGATCGGCCTCATGCGGCGCGACAACGCCGAGGCGCTGCGTCGCTTCGCCGACGTCTTCTCGGTCGAGCCGGACGGCGTGTGGCTGATCGCGCCGGGCGATTTCGACGCGGTCAGCGCCGCGGTGGACGCGGTGGTGGAGCGGCTCGTCGCCGAGGGCCGCGTCGCCAAATGGCGCAACGAGTTCTTCGCGGTGGCGCAGCGCTGGGGTGAGCCGCCCCTCTTCAAGCTCGACCGCGGCGCCGTCTCCTTCTTCGGCACGCGCGCCTATGGCGTGCACGTGAACGGCTGGCGCCGCGCCGGCGACGGGCTCGCGCTGTGGATCGGCCGGCGCGCCCCCGACAAGAAGGTGGCGCCCGACAAGCTCGACAATCTCGTCGCCGGCGGCATCGGCCACGATCACGGGCTGGAGGCGACGCTGATCAAGGAGGCGGATGAGGAAGCCTCGCTGCCGCCGGATCTCGCCGCCCGCGCCGTGGCGGTGGGCGCGCTCAGCTACCGCATGGAGGTCGAGTACGGCCTGCGCGACGACGTGCTCTTCCTCTACGACCTCGAGGTGCCCGAGGGCTTCACGCCGAAGAACCGCGACGGCGAGATCGTCGAATTCCGCCTGATGCCGGCGCGCGAGGTCGTGGCGCGCGTGCGCGACGGCGAGGATTTCAAGTTCAACGTCAATCTCGTGATCATCGACTTCGCGCTGCGCCACGGCCTCGTCGCCGCCGACGATCCCGACTATCTCGATCTCGTCACCGGCCTGCGCCGGCCGCTCGATTGAGCGACACCAAGAAGAAAGATTGACCAGTGAGACGGTGAGGCAGTGAGAAAAAACAAATGGCGCGCGAAGCGCGCCAAATAACTTCCTCATTGCCTCACTGTCTCACTGGTGAATCTTCTCTTCGTCTTGTCACTCCGGAAATCCCGTCAAAGCGCGAAGAAGAAAGATTGACCAGTGAGACGGCGAGACAGTGAGAAAAAAGAAACCGGCGCGCGAAGCGCGCCAAACAGCTTCCTCACTGCCTCACCGTCTCACTGGTCAATCTATACTTTTTATCACTCCGGAAATCCGGCCAGGACGCGCACCTCTTGCGGCGTGCGGCCGGCCGAGCGCAGCGCGCGGAGGCTCTGCGCCCGGTCGCGCTTGGCATAGCGCCGCCCGCCGGCATCGAGCAGCAGCGGGTGATGGCGGTAGCGCGGCACCGGCAGGTCGAGCAGCGCCTGGAGCAGGCGATGGATATGCGTCGCCGCGAACAGATCCTCGCCGCGCGTCACCAGGCTCACCCCTTGCAGCGCGTCGTCGACGGTAACGCAAAGGTGATAGCTCGCCGGCGTCTCCTTGCGCGCCAGCACGACGTCGCCGAGGCTCGCGGGATCGGCGGCGACGCGGCCGGCGCGCTCGTCCTGCCACCACAGCTCCCCGGTCAGCGCCAGCGCCTTGGCGACGTCGAGCCGGAGCGCCCAGGCCGCGCCCGCCGTCCTTCTCGCCGCGCGCTCCGCCGGCGCCAGGACGCGGCAGGTGCCGGGATAGAGCGCGCCTTCGGCCTCGTGCGGCGCCACGCCGGCGCGCGCCACCTCGGCCCGGATCGCCGCGCGCGTGCAGAAGCAGGGATAGAGCAGCCCCAAGGCGTCGAGCCGGTCGAGCGCCCAGCGGTAATCGGCGAAATGCTCGGACTGCACCCGCACCGGCCCGTCCCAGTCGAGGCCAAGCCAGGCGAGATCCTCGAGAATGGCGGCGGCGAATTCCGGCCGGCAGCGCGTGCGGTCGATATCCTCGAGCCGCAGCAGGAAGCGGCCGCCGGCCTCGCGCGCGGCGCGCCAGCCGAGGAGGGCCGAATGCGCATGGCCGAGATGGAGCAGGCCGGTGGGGCTCGGCGCGAAGCGGGTGACGACGGCATTCATCGCCGGCGGACCTTAGCAAGTGACAGCGGCGGCGGCATCGTCTATGGCTCGCCGGCGCGACGACGGGACAGGAGCCTGCATGCTGCCCAATCTCAGCGGCCCGAGCCGCCCGCCGGCCTCGGGCGGCAAGCCGCGCCAGCTCGTCGTGCTGCTGCACGGGCTCGGCGCCGACGGCAACGACCTCATCGGCCTCGCGCCCGCCTGGGCGCCGCTTTTGCCCGACGCCGCCTTCCTCTCGCCGCATGCGCCCTATCCTTGCGACATGGCGCCCTTCGGCCGGCAATGGTTCAGCCTGCAAGACCTCTCCCCCGCCGCCATCCTCGCCGGCGTGCGCGCCGCGGCGCCGATGCTCGACGCCTTCATCGACCAGTCGCTGGCGGCGCTGGGGCTTGCCGATCGGGCGCTCGCGCTGGTCGGCTTCTCGCAAGGCACGATGATGTCGCTTTACGTCGGGCTGCGCCGCGCCCAGCCCTGCGCCGGCATCCTGGGATATTCCGGCGCGCTCGTCGGCGCCGACAGGCTGGCGCAGGAAATCCGCGCCCGCCCGCCGGTGCTGCTCGTCCATGGCGACGCCGACGAGGTGGTGCCGCCGCAGGCGCTGCCGGCGGCGAAGGCGGCGCTTGCCGCGGCGGGCGTGGCGGTCGAGGCCGTCACCTGCCCCGGCCTCGGCCACGGCATCGACCAGGCCGGATTGACGCGCGGCGGCGATTTCCTGCGCCGCGCCTTCGGCCTTTAGGAGCGGATTGAACTCCCCCGGCCGCCGTGCAATCGTTGACGGCAACCGCCGGCGGCAAAGCCGGCGCGATCGGGCGAGGGGACTGCGATGGCACGCTTTGCGATCAACAAGCGCTGGGTCGAGCTGGACGTGCCGCCGGATACGCCGCTGCTCTGGGTGATCCGCGACCAGCTCCGCATGACCGGCACGAAATTCGGCTGCGGCGCCGGGCTGTGCGGCGCCTGCACGGTGACCGTCGGCGACGACGCCGTCTTTGCCTGCCAGACGGAAATCTCGGAAGTCGAAGGCAAGTACGTCACCACCGTCGAAGGGCTGTCGGCCGACAACAGCCACCCGTTGCAGAAAGCCTGGATCGCCGAGCAGGTGCCGCAATGCGGCTATTGCCAGTCGGGCCAGCTCATGCGCGCGGCGGCGCTGCTCAAGAAGACGCCGCAACCGACGCGCGCGGAGATCGTCGAGCACATGAAGACGAATCTTTGCCGTTGCGGCACCTATAACCGCATCATCGCCGCGGTCGAGCGCGCCTCGAGGGGGAGCTGAGCCATGACCGCGCGCGAAAATACCGCTCCGCCTCTCACCCGCCGCCGCTTCATCGGCTCGACCGGGCTCACTTTCGGCATCGCCTTTGCCGGCGCGACGGTCACGCTCTGCGACGCGCTCGCCGAGGCGGGCAAGTTCGAGCCCAACGCCTGGATCGAGATCGGCACCGACGACACCATCACCCTGATCGCGCCCGCCTCCGAGATGGGCCAGGGCGCCTTCACCTCGCTGCCGATGCTGATCGCCGAGGAGCTGGACGCCGATTGGAGCAAGATCACCGTCGTGCAGGCGCCGGCCGGCAAGGATTACGGCAACCCGCTCTTCGGCGGCGCCCAGGTCACCGGCGCGAGCCGCGGCGCGCGGGGCTATTTCACGCCGCTGCGCCTCGTCGGCGCGCAGGCGCGCCGGGTGCTGCTGATGAACGTCGCCGAGCAATGGAACGTGCCGGTCGGCGAGCTCACCACCAAGCCCAACCTGGTGGTGGACGAGAAAACCGGCCGTTCGATCAGCTATGGCGACGTCGCGAAATTCGCCAAGCTGCCGGCGCAGATGCCGCAGGTCGGCGAAGCCGACCTCAAGCCGCAAAGCCAATGGCGCCTCATCGGCAAGGATCTGCCGCGGCTCGACGTCCCGTCCAAGGTCAACGGCAGCGCGAAATACGGCATCGACGTCTACCTGCCGGACATGCTCTACGCCGCCGTGCTGCGCGCGCCGGTGCAGGGCGACGCGCCCGACGCGGTCGACGACAGCGCGGCGATGAAAGTCGCCGGCGTGATCAAGGTGGTGACCCTGCCCTTCGGCGTCGCCGTCGTCGCGCCCGATTACTGGACCGGGCTCAAGGGCAAGAACGCGCTCAAGGTGACGTGGAAGAAAGGCGCCAAGGCGGAAAGCTATGACAGCGCCAAGGTGCTCGAGGACTACGCCGCCATTGCCCGGGACTGGAAGCACAAGAGCGCGGTGGCGCTGCAACAGGGCGACGTGGACAAGGCCTTCAAGGCGGCGGCCAAGGTGATCGCCGCGGACTACCTTTCGGAACACGTCTATCACGCGCCGATGGAGCCGACCAACACCACCGCCTGGGTCAAGGGCGACGGCACGGTCGAGGTCTGGACGCCGACGCAGTCGCCGACCTTCGTCACGCTCGCCGCATCGGGGGTGGCGGGCACGACGCCCGACAAGGTGCAGGTGCACACCACCTTCCTCGGCGGCGGCTTCGGCCGGCGCATCGAGCAGGACATCACCGTCGACGCGGTGCTGCTGTCCAAGATCCTGCAGAAGCCGATCAAGGTGCTGTGGAGCCGCGAGGACGACGTGAAGAACGACAAGTTCCGCCCGGCCACGGCGCAGCGGCTCGAGGCCGCGCTCGACCATCAGGGCAAGATCAGCGGCTGGCGCTGGCGGCTGGTGGGCGAATCGATCTTCCGCCGCGCGCTGCCCGACGCGCTCGCCAAGGCGAACGGCGTCGACGCCGCGGTCTGCGACGGGCACGAGACCAATTACGACATCCCCAACCAGTATCACGACTATGTCGAGGACGAGCGCGGCATCGAGGTCGGCTTCTGGCGCGCGGTGGGGCCGGGCTACACGGTCTTCGCGATCGAGACCTTCATGGACGAGCTGGCGCACGCCGCGCGCAAGGACCCGCTGGCGTTCCGGCTCGAGCATCTCAGCGACCCGCGCGCGCACAAGGTGCTGAAGGCGGTGGCGGACATGGCGCATTGGGGACGCAAGAGCGAAGGCACCGCGCTCGGCCTCGCCTATGCCTATTATCCCGAGGTCTGGTATTGCCATGTGGCGCAGATCGCCGAGGTCTCCGTCGACCGCAGCAGCGGGGTCATCCGCGTCCACAAGATCTGGGCCGCGGTCGATCCCGGCACGACGATCAGCCCGGCCAACGTCGCCTATCAGATCGAAGGCGGCGCGATCTTCGGCACCAGCGCGGCGCTCCATGAGCGCATCACCATCGTCCATGGCGAGGTAGAGCAGTCGAACTTCCACGACTATCCGCTGCTGCGCATGGACGAGGCGCCGGTGGTGATGGTGAAGCTCTTGCCGGATCAGAACGCCCGCGTCGCCGGCGTCGGCGAATCCGGCCTGCCGCCGGCGGCGCCGGCCATCGCCAACGCGGTGCGCGCGCTCACCGGCAAAAGCCTGCGCGAGCTGCCGATGCTGCCGGAGCGGGTGAAGGCGGCGTTGAGGGCGTGAGAACTTAGCGACTAAGCTATGCCGCCTCGACCGTGGCCGAAATGCTAGCGATCCCGACGCCGAGGATGCAGATTTCGGCTTGACGTTCGCTGGCAGCGAAAAAGGCGCCGCGCCGGACGATGCGCATCGCGTATTCCAGGGGTTTGTCGAGCATGAGCGGCGTTCCCTCGTCCTTTCCAGCGGCCTAATCGCTGCCATCGTGGGGATAAACTGCGTCGGAGCGCGAGTTAGATGGCTACGGTTAGGGTGTATGCCTCGCATCCGACGGCTCGAAGCGGAAAATCAGGCCGATAGGTGCCGGAAGCTAGTACTCGAGTTTCTGTTGGGAGACCCGCCCCGGCTAGTGGATGATCGATTTGGATGGGATCTACGCAATCGAGCGCGATGTGCCTCGAGCGAACCCACCGGCGGCTGACGAGGGTGACATTTTCCGCAGGCACGTTTTCATCGGCGCAACCAGCTTTTGATCAAGCCCGTAGCCTTGTTCCATACCCCCACTGTCCGCTGAGCGATCGCGCGAACTCGGCCGGCGCGAAGTTTCCCAAGCTCGACGGCATCAAACCGGTCTCGCGCCTTGACGTCCGCAATCATTTCAGGCGACATCGCACCTGTCCAGAGAACGCGGTTGCCCGTAATCCAGTAGTGTGACTTGCAAGGGAAGCTCCAGCTACCGATCGACGGTGCTAGCGACACGGCACCGGCGTGTTCGGTAAGACGCCACTTCGCAGGATTAAGAGGCGTGACCACTTCCAGGCCGCAGCCGCAGCAGCACAGATGTGACGCCGTTGAATATCGCCGCGAAATATAAAGAACACCTATATCGAGGTGCCCCGGAATGAATTCGACGAACTTCGGCTGAACCTGTGAGACGCGATTCATATGGCGCCTTCAACAACCATCTCACCGCTAGCGATCGAGTAACCCGCATATACCTCTTTGCGCGCATCTCGATACACCCCGAAGAGCTTCTTCCAGCGAATCACCGCGATGGCGGCGTTCAGGGCGTTCAACTCGGCGATCTGGATGTTGCTGGAATAATCGTTGGCGCCAACATCGCCCTCTGCAAAGGAGATGTGTGGCGCCGCGCTGGTGCGCGTGTCTGCTGTGCTCGTCGTCGTTCGAACGATACCGGATAACTGCCCATCCTCGAGCACGACGCCCATCCCGACATCGATGAAAGGTGTGCCGTTGTCGATCAGGCGCTCAATAACCGCCCGCTTGGCCGAGCCCACATCCATACAAACGAACACAAAATCGAGGCCGTCGAGAAGAGCCACATTGCTAGGTTCGAGGAAGACATCATGTACGATGATTCCCCGGCGTATGTTGGAGTAAATCTCGGCGAACCGAACCACCTTCTGCGGCTTAGCCCGCAATTCCTCGATCGAGGGCGCTCCCGGCGAGCGGAAGGCGTTGTGCTGGGAGAACACATCGCGATCGAAGACGTGTATCTGGGCGACCGATGTTTTGGCCACGAAATCGAGAATGTAGGCCCCGCTGCCGCCGACCCCAGCGATACCGATCCGCAGCCTGGCCAGCTTGGCATTGACCATTCCGATCCCGGCGCGGCTCGTTGCCGTGTCGACATATTTGAAGATGCTGTCCTCGTCGTCCGCTGGGATGACTGGGAAGGTACAGGCGGTGACATTGGGATCGACCTTGGCCGCCTCGCCCGAAATGCGGCCGATGTAGGTCGTCATCTTATGATGATAGTCGCGGTAGTCCGCTTTCGCCGAAAAGGTGAAGTCCGCGCGCACGCCGGGAGCTAGATCCTGGGGTGCCGAAGGATTTTGGATTGACGTAACCTTCGCGCCATCTGCGTGGCAAGGATGCTCGCCGGTCCAATAGCAGACATGGTCGTCGGGCTTTTCGGCGATGTCGCCGGACAGCTTAAGCTTCGAGATGAGGATGCCCCGACGCACCACGCGCTGCGAGTCAACAAACGGGACGTCCCTGACCAGCAGGAAGCCGTGCCGAATGTCGAGATCGTAACCTTCGTTCTGCAGCCTCAGAAGGGCGGGGCTAAGAGCGATTGGTCGGCGTGACATCGAATTCCATCCCGTCCTTCACCCTGATTGACTGCCCTTCAACTAGGGTGCCGGCCGGCTTATTGCCCTGGCCGCGAGTGTACTGAACCGTGAACTGGACACCGTCACCGCTGGGCGGGTTGGGAAAAGCGAGGGCAACGACCTGATCGAAAGTAATCTCCTCATCCTTCGGCACCGTCTTAGCGCGGCCATTCACGATGATGACGACGGTCTTGGCCGCCTCGACCCTGTCGTGCTCGTCGACCTCGGTTACTCTCATAGTGCATCTCCTTTTCGGCTAGCCTGGATTTCCACGGACCGGAATTGGCCTAACATCGGAGCCTGCATGCCGGTGCTGGACGAAGCGGAGAGATTGTCCGTTCCACCAGGGGACGGCGACCGGTTTGTCGAGGATATCGGAGGCGAGGACGATGGGG
>DASPSJ010000069.1:0-108297 GCA_035623985.1 Allostellaceae bacterium
CCGGCGGCGCGGTCTCGCTCTCGATCTCGGTGACGAAGCCGTATTTGTAGCCTTCGCTCGTGACCTCGCGGACGGCATCGAGACCCTTGGCGGCAACCGGGCTGCTCATGGCGCGGCGGTCTCTTGCGGAGCGATGAAGGAATAGGAGCCGAAAGCGGCAAAGGGCGGCAGCATGTCGGCCAGCGTCACGGCGGCGAGCGCGGTTCCCACCGCCTGATTGATGCGATACCAATGCGGCCGGGTCCGGCAGAAATCGCTGCGCTCGCAGCCCGGCACGTGGCTCGTGCACTGGGTGAGGCCGATGGCGCCGTCGATCGCCGCCACCAGCTCGGCAATGGAAATGGAGGCCGCAGGCCGCGCCAGGCGGTAGCCGCCGGCGGCGCCGCGCGCGCCGGTGACGATCCCGGCATGGGCCAGCGCCTTCAGCACCTTGGCGACGGTGGCCCGCGGCAGCTTCGCCTCCTTGGCGAGCGCGGCGGCCGTCATCTGCCGCTCCGCCTCCACCGCCAGATGGGTGGCGATAATGACCCCATAATCCGCCAGTTTGCTCAGGATGATCATCGGCTTCGCCAATCGCTTCAGGCGCTTAGAGTTAATTGGGACCGTGCCGGTACGGATTAAAGATTGTGTGTTATACCCGACCGTCAAGGTCCTGCAAGTCTTATTTTTCATGGCTCCGGGCGCGGCGGGTGCCGTAGCATCCGGGGCTCCCGGGCGAACCCGGCACGGAGGAAGCGGCATGGCGGAAGTGGAATGGCGGATCGAGGGCGCGGTGCGGGAGATCCTGCTCAACCGGCCGGAGAAGCGCAACGCGCTCGACGCCGGCATGCTGGAGGCGCTGACTGCCGCTTTCGCGGAGCCGCCGCGCGAGACCGAGCGCGCCGCGGCGATCCGCGCCGCGGGTCCGGTCTTCTGCGCCGGGCTCGACCTGCGCGCACGGGTCGAGATGGGCGCCAATCCGATCGAGCGCATGTTGCACACGCTCGAGACCTATCCGCTGCCGGTCGTCGCCGTGGTCCAAGGCGACGCGATCGCCGGCGGCAACGAGCTGGCGCTTCATTGCGACCTCGTCGTCGCCAGCACCGCCGCGCGCTTCGGCATGTCGCTGGCGCAGATCGGGCTGGTGCCCAACTGGTTCCTCGCCAAGAAGCTGCTCGAGGTCGCGGGGCCGATGGTCACCCGCAAGATCCTCTTCCTCGGCGATCCCTTGCCGGCGAGCCGGCTCTATGAGCTCGGCATCGTCTCGCATCTGGCCGAGCCCGACCGGCTCGAGGCGGTGGCGGAAGAGGTGCTGGCGCGGCTGGTCGCCAACGCGCCGCTGTCGCTCAAGGCGATGAAGCAGCTCCTGCTGCGCGAGATGAAATTCCGCGACAACATCCCGCATGAGGATATCGACCGCTTCCTGGCCGAGGTGCGCCAGAGCGCCGATGCCAAGGAAGGCATGGCGGCGCGGCTGGAGAAGCGGCCGGCGCGGTTTGAGGGCCGCTGATGGGCATCCGGCTCGCCAAGCCCTGGACGGCGCTCGACGCCGAGGCGGTGCGCGCGCTGCCGGGCCAGCTTGGCGTCTTCGAGCTTGCCGATGCGGAAGGCCGCGTGCTGAAGATCGGCTATGCCGGCGGCCGCTCGCTGTTCGGCTTGCGCTCGGCCGTCGAGGAGGCGCGCGAGCGCCATCCCGAGGCACGGCGTTTCCGCGTCGAGATCACCATGCAGTATCAGAGCCGCTATCGCGAGCTGCTGATGCTCCATCGCGCCGATCACGGCGCATTGCCGCCGGGCAACCGCGACGAGCCGACCGTGCTTGGCCGGCTGAGTCCGCTTTGATGGTGCGTTGGCTACCCCCCACCCTAACCCTCCCCCTCAAGGGGGGAGGGAAAGGTTCGATGCACAAAATGGCTCTTCCCTCCCCCCTTGAGGGGGAGGGCCGGGGTGGGGGATGACATGGATCTCGATCTCTCCGAGGAGCAGAAGCTGATCGTCGCCCAGGTGCGGCGCTTCGTGCGCGAGGAGATCGTGCCGCTCGAGGCGTCGCTCGACCCCGATGCGAGCGAGCTGCCGGCGGACGACTTCGCCCGCCTTGCCGATAAAGTGAAGGCGATGGGCTTCTGGGGTCTCGACATTCCCGCGGAGTATGGCGGGCCCGGCATCGACCTGGTCACGCGCACGCTGATGGCCATAGAGATGGCGCAGCACCGCGCCGGGCTCTACGCGCCGTGCTACGGCGTCTTCGGCGGCGCCGGCCTCGCCCAGCTCTACGACGCCAATGAGGACCAGAAAGAGCGCTATCTCTATCCCACGTTACGCGGCGAGAAGCGCGGCTTCTTCGGGCTCACCGAGCCCTCGGGCGGCAGCGACCCCGCGCGCGCGATCCAGACCCGCGCGGTCAGGGACGGCAACGACTGGGTGCTGAACGGCGCCAAGGTGTTCATCAGCGGCGCCGACAAGGCGCAGTACGGCCTGGTCTTCGCCCGCACCGACGCCGCCAAAGGGCGCGAGGGCGTCACCTGCTTCATCGTCGACACCGACATGCCGGGCTTCCACGTGCGCCGCGTCATCCACACGCTGCGCTCGACCCATTACGCGACCGAGCTGCAATTCGAGGACCTGCGCGTGCCCGAGGCCAACGTGCTGGGCGAAGTCAATCGCGGCTTCGCCATCGCCAACGACCGCTTGAGCCGCCAGCGCATCCCCTATGCCGCCGCTTGCATCGGCATCGCGGTGAAGGCGCAGGAGATGGCGATCGACTATGCGAAGCTGCGCGACACCTTCGGCGCCAAGCTCGCCACCCGCCAGGCGATCCAATGGATGATCGTCGACAACGAGATCGATATCCGCACGAGCCTCTGGCTGACGCTGGCGGCGGCGCACAAGGCGGAGCGCGGCGAGCCCTTCCGCACCGAGGCGGCGATGGCGAAGCTGGTGGCGAGCGAGGCCGGCGGCCGTGTCGTCGACCGCGCCATGCAGATCCATGGCGGCTACGGCATGACCAAGGATCTGCCGCTCGAGCGCTGGTATCGCGAGATGCGCATCCGTCGCGTCGGCGAGGGGCCGAGCGAGGTGCAGCGCCTGATCATGGCGCGCGACCTGCTCGGAGGATCCTTCCATTGAGCGTGCCGAGCCTGCCGCTTGCCGGCATCACCGTGGTCGATCTCGGCCAGGTCTATCAGGGGCCTTACGCCACCTTGCTGATGGCCAAGGCCGGCGCCGACATCATCAAGGTCGAGCCGCTCGCCGGCGAGCCGCTGCGCCACCGCGTCGCCGTCGGGCGCGGTGCCTCCTTCCCCTTCGCCATGCTCAATTCCAACAAGCGGTCGGTGACGCTCAATCTCAAGGCGGAGCAAGGCCGTGCGCTGCTGGTGGAAATGGCAAAGCGCGCCGACGTGCTCTTGGAGAATTTCGCCCCCGGCGTGCTCGACCGGCTCGGCGTCGGCTGGGAAGCGCTCAGCGCGGTCAATCCGCGGCTCATCTACGCCTCGGGCTCGGGCTTCGGCTTGAGCGGCCCCGACCGCGACAGCCTCGCCATGGACCTCACCGTGCAGGCGGTCTCGGGCGTCATGAGCATCACCGGCTTTCCCGAAGGCCCGCCGGTCAAGGCCGGTGCCGCCTTCGTCGATTTCCTGAGCGGCATCCACCTTTATGCCGGCGTGATGACGGCGCTGGTCGAGCGCGCGCGCACCGGCAAGGGCAGGCTCGTCGAGGTGGCAATGGAGGAGACGGTCTATCCCACGCTCGCCTCCAATCTGGGCTTTCTCTACACCAGCGACGGCGCGGTGCCGCCGCGTACCGGCAATCGCCATGGCGGCCTCGCGATCGCGCCTTACAACGTCTATCCCGCGCGCGACGGCCACGTCGCCATCATCTGCGTCGTGGAGAGCCATTGGCAGAATCTGCTCGCCGCCATGGGCCGCGAGGATCTGAAGGACGACCCGCGCTTTGCCGACAATGCCCGGCGGGTGGAGCATCTCGCCGAGACCGACGCGGTCGTGCAGCGCTGGACCGAGACGCTCGGCCGCGACGAGATCTTCGCCGTCACGAAGCGCCACCGCGTGCCTTCGGCGCCGGTGCGCGATTTGCGCGAGGTGATGAACGACCCTCACATGCACGAGCGCGGCATGCTCGAGCGCATCCGCCATCCCGAGCTCGGCGACATCGTGGTGCCGACCAGCCCGCTGCGCTTCCACGGCGCCGGCCGGATCGAGACCACGCCCAGCCCGCGGCTCGGCCAGCACAATGACGAAGTCTATGGCGGCTGGCTCGGCCTCGGCGCCGAGGAGATCGCGCGGCTGAAGCGGGAAGGCGTGATCTGAGGCGCTTCGGCGGCAGCAGATCGCCAAGAGCATTCCGCTTTCGCGGGAGCACGATTCATGGTTCAACATTGGGATGATACCTGATGCCATAGAGGTCCGGCAGAGGCCGGAGGAACGTGCGGTGCTTGAGGCTCGGCTGCGGGCGCCGACGACGGCGCGGTGCGACGCTCTTGCCTGGTGAAGCAAGTCGCGCTTATTCTGATCGCTTCCAAAAAGAGCGCAAGGGATTCCGCCCCTTCAGAGTTCATCGCCAGAAAGCATTTCCTGACTGCCCCCGATACCGCCGTCGACAATAATTTAAGATACCAAATTATATACTGCTGAGGCACATAGAGTTGTCTCCAAGATACCGAAGAGGGAGTGGGACCACTGCAGAAGATTGTACGCGCCATTACGCGGAGATCGATGATGCCCAAGATAAAATCACCATCCATTGGACGCTGCATCTACTGTGATAGGGACAGCTCCACAGTCGAGCTAACCTGTGAACACGTTGTCCCGCTGGCGTTAGACGGCCAATATATTCTCGTTGATGCAAGCTGCAAATACTGCGCAAAAGTGACAGGCGCGATTGAACAGGCATGTCTTCGCGGCATGTTGCTCGAAGCGAGAACTCACCTAGGTATGAAAACACGACGCCCAAAGGAGAGGCCGACGACATTCCCTGCATTTTTAACGACCCCAGATGGCCCCCTGCGCAAGGATTTACCGCTATCCGAAAACCCATTCTTGTTGCGGTTGCCATTATTGGCCGATCCGCCGATCCTCATAGGAAACGTTGGCGGCGAGTATATTGCCCATCTCGCACCAATTTTCTGGACCTTTATCGGTGCCAGAACTCCTGAACAGAGAGCCTCGATCGAAAAAATACATTCAAAAGAATTTACTTATGCCCCAACACAGTTCGCCTTATTTCTCGCGAAAATCGCTCATTGCTCGGCCGTTTTTGCCAAGGGATACGGGAATTTTGAGCCGCTCTTGCCTAGCCTAATTATCACTCGATCTCAAAGCATCAGCGATTTTGTAGGCCGTTGTGCAAAGCCACACGACGAGCGGCGTGATACCAGCTTCCATATGTTCGTTGCTAACGAGCGCGAGTTCATTACTGCAGAACTATGCATGTTTGCTCACCTTGGGGCTCCTTATTATAAAGTCATTGTCGGCAAGCGAAAAGCATCATAACTTTCATATCGCCTCTGCCAAGAGCATCCCCGGGCCGAGTACCCGCTTTCGAAACCGAAGCGGCCCTTGCTGACAACCGGCGGTATTCCCCGGTACACTCGACCCGATCGCAAGGACGCGCAAGGCAAGAATGGCGGGGGACACGCCCAGGAAGTACGGCCAGCTCCGAACCTGGATGGAGCGGATCGGCACGTTCGGGCCGGCCGTTCTGCTGACCATCGCCGCCTTCGCCGTCGCCTATCACTTCGTCCAGCCGGCGCCGCCGCGCCACATCGTGATGGCGACCGGCGTCAAGGACGGCGTCTATTATTATTACGGCGCCATCTACCGCGACCTCATGGCGCAGCAGGGCATTACCGTCACGCTCGACGAGACGGCGGGCTCGATTGCCAATATCGATCTTCTCAATCGCGGCGATGCGGATGTCGCCTTCGTTCAAGGCGGCACGCGCAGCGATGACGGTCACAGCCCGCTGCGCTCGCTGGCGAGCCTCTATTTCGAGCCGATCTGGATTTTCGTGCGCAAGGACCTGCCGGTCACGCGGCTCGCCGATCTCCGGGGGCGCCGCGTCGCGGTCGCCGGCGAAGGCAGCGGCACGCGCGTCATCGCGCTGCAATTGCTGGCCGATACCGGGCTCGACGACACCACCGTCCAGATCTCCTCCCTCGGCGGCACCGACGCGGCCACGGCGCTGCGCGATGGCGGGCTCGATGCGGCGTTCTTCATCAACTCCGCAAATGCGCCGCTGGTGCGAGACCTGTTCGCTGCGCCCGACATCCGCCTCCTCCCCATCGATCGCGCGCCAGCCTATCGCCTGCAGCACCGCTTCCTGTCGCTCCTGACGCTTCCCGAAGGCGCGATCGATCTCGCGACCGACGTGCCGGTCGTCGACACGGTACTGCTCGCGCCGGCGGCCAACCTCGTGGTGCGCGAGGATTTTCACCCGGCGCTCGCCGATCTGCTGCTGAACGAAGCGCGCAAGATCCACGGCTATCCCGGCATCTTCGAGGAGGCGGGCGAATTCCCGTCGCGGAACTACCTCGAATATCCCATCGCCGATGCGGCGCAGCGCTTTTTCGACTCCGGCCCCTCGCTGCTGCAGCGCTATCTGCCGTTTTGGGCGGCGAACTTCATCGATCGGCTGAAGATCATGCTGCTGCCGCTGATCGCGCTGGCCTATCCGTTCTTGAGAGTCATTCCGCCGACCTATAACTGGCGCATGCGCTCGCGCATCGACCGCTGGTACAAGGAGCTGCAATCGATCGAGCACAATCTCGAGATCAGCGCCAGCCGCGAGGAGCTGGGCCGCCGGCTCACCGAGATCGAAGCGCTGGAGCAGAAAGTCCGGCGCCTGACAATGCCGGTTGCCTATGGCAATCCGCTCTACAGCCTGCGGCTGCACATCGCCATGTTGCGCGACGAGCTGCGCAGCGCCGTGGAGCATGGCACGGAGCCGGGTCGATCATGACCCTCGCGCAACGCAGATCCTTCCCATGACACAAACCGGCTTCTAGCCGGCATTCCTCAACGCCGCCGTCAACCAGCGCTCGGACGGCAGATGGATGGTTGCCTCCGTGCCGCGCCCCGGCTCGCTTTTGAGCTCCAGCCTGCCGCCATGCAATTCGACGAGATGCCTGGCCAGCGGCAGGCCGAGGCCGGCGCCCTCGATCTCCGCGGTGAGCGGATTGGCAAGGCGGATGAAAGGCTCCAGGCAGCGCTCGAGGTCCTCGGCGGCAATGCCTACGCCATTATCGGCGACGACGATATCGAACCCGTCATTGACCCTGCGCGCCACAACCAGGATCCGTCCGCCTTCGGGCGTGTAATTGATCGCGTTGCTCAGCAGGTTGAGCAGCGCCTGGCGCAGCTTCTGCCGATCGACCAGGATCGAGGGCATCGAGCGTTCGAAGCGGCTCTCCAGGGCAATGTCCTTTTTGGCGGCGGCAGGCTCCATCAGGCGCATGCACTCCGCGACCAGCACCAGCGGCATGACGTCGGTTTCATTCAGCAAAAGCCGGCCGGCCTCGGCGCGCGACACCTCCCCTATGGCATCGATCAGGTCCAAGGTGTGGCGGCCGCTGTCGTGAATGTTGTCGGAATAGGCGAGATAGCGCTCGTCCAGCGGACCGAACCGCTGTTCGCGCATCATTTCCGAAAAGCCGAGAATGGCGTTCATCGGCGTTCGCAGCTCGCGGCCGATATGCGCAAGCGTGTTCCATTTGGACCGGGTCGCCGACGCGGCCGCCGCGTTCGCGCGAGCGAGGTTCTCGGCCAGGCCCTCGTTCTCGGCCCGCAGCCGGAAGGCGGCGAGAACGTGCCGGTTGAACGCGCGGACATTGAGGCTGATGGTGGCCATGAACAGGATCACCAGCAGGGCGAGGTTCCTCGCCCCCGGATCCGGTCGGAGGAGATAGGCATAGGCCAGAGGGAAAAGCGAGGCGACGGCGTAGCCGAAAAACGCCGGCAGGTAGGGGCCGAGGGCGCTGACGCAGGCGGCGTTGCACCCCAGGACGATCACCATGAGGAACATCATCTGGCCCGGCGGCAGGCTCGGGCCGAAGATGAGGCAGCCGCCGCCCCAAACGGCGCCGACGGCGGTCGTTAAGAAGACGTGGACCGCAAGTCGCGTCGGCAACCTTCCCTTCGGCCAGCGCGGGTCGGCGCGCCAAGGATGCGGGCCACGGATCGCGACCAGCAGCGCCGCGATGACGGCCGCCATGACGGCAACCCAGAGATAGATCCACGCGGCCGGAACGCTGTTGCGGAACACGAATCCCGTGATCGCCGCGGCAGGGATGTTGGCGGCGCCGCTGAGAAAATCGCCGTCCAGGATTTCGACTTGCCGCGCGCGCACGCGCGCGCGAATGGCGGCGCTCGGCTCGCCCGTCTCGTCCGCGCCGTCGCGGTCGTGCACGGGGATAGGCTTGTCACTGCTGCTGGGGACGCGCTGCGACACCGGTGCGGTCTTTCGCTGCCATTGACCCGTGGCCGGCCAGCCCGGGCTGCTTACCTCCCCTGCCGAATGATGGGCATGATCGGGTGAATCATCGATGAACGCCGGATGCCATACGGGGGAATGCGGGGGTCCGCCGGTCAGCCGGCCGGCCGCTCTCCCGCGGCGCCGGCAATCCGTTGCCGCAGCGGCGCCTTCACCACCTTGCCGTTGGCGTTGCGGGGCAAGGGCTCGCGCACCAGCTCGATGCGCTCGGGCACCTTGTAATCGGCCATGCGCCCGGCGCAGAAGCGGCGGATCTCGTCCGCCGTGACCGTCTCATCGCGGGGCAGCACGAAGGCGCAAACGCGCTCGCCCAGCACCGGGTCGGGACTGCCGACCACCGCGCATTCGACCACGCCCGGATGATAGGCGAGGGCGTTCTCGACCTCGGCGCTGAAGATCTTGTAGCCGCCGCGGTTGATCATGTCCTTGAGCCGGTCGAAGACGCTGAGAAAGCCCTCGGCGTCGAGCGCGCCGATATCGCCGGAGCGCCAGAAACCGTCGGTAAAGCCGGCGGCGGTGGCCTCGGGCTTGTTCCAATATCCCGCCACCACCATCGGCCCGCGAATCCAGATCTCGCCGGGCGTGCCCGGCGGCACCTCCCTGCCCTGCTCGTCGACGATCCGCACCTCGCCGCAGGGCACGACCTGGCCGACGCTCGCGGCATGCGCGTTGGCTTCGCCCGCCGGCATCATCGCCGTGGGCGAGGTCGTCTCGGTGGCGCCATAGGTGTTGACGAGCCGCAGCCAGGGCAGGCGCTCGGCGAGCGCGGCGACCGTCGCCTCCGGCATCGGCGCGCCGCCGAAGCCGCCGACGCGCCAGGCGGAAAGATCGAAGCGCTCGAGCTCGGCGTCCATCAGGCAGAGGATGTACATCGCCGGCACCATCAGGGTGTAGGTGACGCGCTCGGACGCGGCGAGCTCGAGGAAGGAGCGCGCCTTGAACGCGCCGAGCAGCACCGTGGCGCCGCCGCAATAGACCATGGTGAGCAGGATCGCCACCGTGCCCGTGACATGCGTCGCCGGCACCGCGAGCAAGGCGCGGTCCTCGGCGCCGAGAGCCAGGCAACGCGCAAAATGGATGAGGGAATGGATGATGTTGAGATGGCTCAGCAGCGCGCCTTTCGGCTTGCCGGTGGTGCCGGAGGTGTAGAGGATGATTGCCGTATCCTCCTCGGCGACGGCGACCGCCGGCGGCGGCGCGCCCGGCGCCAGCAGCGCGGCGACCGGCTCGGCGCCGGCCACGCTCTCGCCCACGGCAACCCGCAGCCGCAATCGCGGCGCCGCTTCCGGCGCCGGCAGCTCGGCGGCAAGCTCGCCGGCGAAGATCAACGCCATGGCACCGCTGTCGTTCAAGAGGTACTCGATCTCCGCCGCCTTCTGCCGCGTGCCGATCGGCATCGCGATCGCGCCGAGCCGGGCGCAAGCCAACACGGCCACGAGGAATTCCGGGCAATTGCCCAGCAGCAGCGCCACGCGCTCGCCCTGGGCGACGCCGCGGCGCGCGAGGTTTCCGGCCATGTGGTCGACGAGGCGGTCGAGCGCCGCATAGGTGAGGCGCCGGCCGCCGTCGATGATCGCCTCTTTATCGGCACGCCGCCGGAGGCTCTCGCGGAAGAGGGCATCGAGATGCGCCGGCCGCTCGCTGAAGCAGCGGAAATGCCGCCCGTCGAAATGCCGCTCGACCCGGAGCTTCCCGCCCGGCCCCGCCTCCGGCCAATAGCGATCCTGGGGCATCGCCGTCATCATCGGCCCAGGATAAGCGGCAACCCCGGCGCGAAGCGAGCATGAAAGAGGCGCGCCCGGCCCTTTACCTCAGGCGGCGCGGGAGGTTTGGAGATCGACGCTTCGAGGCGGCCAGGCCTGCCGCGGCTCCTGCGACAAGAGCCGGCCATCGCGGCGCAAGGCGCGTTCCAGCCAGGCGCCCGCCATCTGCGAGGTGAGGATCGCAACCAGAACCAGCGTCGTGTAGAAGGATGCGTTGATGATGTTCGCATCGAAGGCGACGCTGGCCAGGACGATGCCGGGGCCGCCGCGCGCGTTGAGCGCCATGGAGAGGTTCAGGCAATCCTTCCATTTGAAGCCGGCGAACCGCGCGCCCAGTCCCGCCGAGCACAGCTTGACGGCGCAGGCGACGACCAGCGCCGCCACCAGGAGCGTCAACGAAAACGAGCGGGTAAAATCGAGCTTGTAGCCGACGATCGCGAAATAGATCGGGATGAAGATGGCAAAGGAGAAGCCGCTGATCGTGTTGCAGGCGCCCTCGAAGCGGGTGGTTTTGGAGGTGATGCCGAAGCCCGCAAGGAACGCCGCGAAAACCAGGCTCACGTCGAACGCCGCCGCGACCGCCGCATAGGCAAGGAGAACGCTGAAGACATAGGCGACGGGCGAGGTGCGCGCGAAGACGTTCCACGGCGCCTCGCTCAACCAGCGCAGCAGGCTCGGCATCACCAGCAAGCCGACGCCGAGATAGACGCCCACCGCGAGCAAATGCATCGCGACGTCTTTTTGCGAGATCACGCCGGTATCCGCCAGCGGCACGGCGACGGCAAGGATCGCCCAGAGCACGATATCCTCGAGCACCGCCACCGCCAGGATCAGGCGGGCGAAGCGGGTGTGCAGGATCCTGAGGTCATACATGATTTTCGAGATGACCGGGATCGAGGTCACCGCCACCGCCATGGCGATGATGAGCATCAGCGGCATGATCTTGCCGGCGGTTCCGATCAGCAGATCGAGCGGCAAGCTCCCGGCGGCCATCACCGCCAGCAGGAACGGCAGTCCCGTGCCGACAAGGGCGAGCCAAAACACCGGCCGCCACTCCTTGCCGTTGAACAGCCCCCTTGTCTCGGTTCCCGAGCAGAACATCAGCATCAGCAGGCCCAAATTGTAGAGCAGGCCCAGCACGACCGACCGGCTGCCCGCCGCCGTTGCCGCGTCGGGAAAGAGCATGGACGATATCGTCGGAAAAAAATGGCCGAGCACGGCCGAGCTGAGAAGAACGCCGGTCAGGATCTCGCCGATCACCCGCGGCTGGCCGAAATGCGCCACCAGGTTCCCCAACAAATGCGCCAGCCCCACCAGCACCAACAACAGCAGCAACAACGATCCGAAATCCGCGGTGCTCATTTTTTCTCCGCCGAGTGATGGAAATGCCTGACAAATTTCGTGGGGCGGAGGCCGAGGGCGTTCGCCGGGAAGGTTCTCGTTTCTGTTGTATTACAATTCTAATCTCCCTGTCAACGGGCAAGAAGGCTTTTTTCGCGGAACAACAGGCTCGACCGGCGCGGCGGGTTGCTGCTGCGAGCGGCTGGCGCATCGCACGGCGGCTGCGGGCACCGGCGATGGTGACTTCGGCCTCGGCGAACACCTTCTGGAGGTCGCGGCGATGAGGGTTTCGCCTCGGCACCGGGGATCGGGGCCCGGCGCTTGAACCCGTCTCGCTGGACATTACCTTTACATCGCCGGCGCTTGAGCCGCCGACGGCTGGCGATGTCGGGGCGCCGATCAGGGTGCCCCGGAAGAGAAATTCTCCCCTTGGCCGCGCGTTCGTGACGGGCGCGGTTCCCCCACGGGAAGGCGCTTCTTTCGCGGGAATGACGTTGCGGCTATGGTTCCGGACGGAGCAGTCGGGATGAAGCTTCTCGTCATCGAGGATGACCGCGAGGCGGCGGCCTATATCGCCAAAGGACTATCGGAGAGCGGCTACGTCGTCGATTGCGCCGCCGACGGACGCAGCGGGTTGTTCATGGCGAGCTCCGGCCACTACGACGCGCTGATCGTCGACCGCATGCTGCCGGGCATGGACGGGCTTGCGCTCATCGCGGCGCTGCGCGCGACCGAGCTGCGCACCCCCGTCCTCATTCTCAGCGCGCTCGGCGCGGTCGACGACCGCGTGAAGGGGCTGCGCGCCGGCGGCGACGACTATCTCGTCAAGCCCTTCGCCTTCCGCGAGCTGCTGGCGCGGATCGAGGCGCTGCTGCGGCGCGGCAGCGGCAACACCGCCACCACGCGCCTCAAGGCGGGCGATCTCGAGATGGATCTGCTGGCGCGCGCGGTGACGCGCGGGGACCGGGAGATCGAGCTGCTGCCGCGCGAGTTCCGGCTGCTGGAATTCCTCATGCGCCACGCCGGACAGGTGGTCACGCGCACCATGCTGCTGGAGAACGTCTGGGATTATCATTTCGACCCGCAGACCAACGTCATCGACGTGCATGTGAGCCGGCTCAGGCAGAAGATCGACAAAGGCTTCGCCAAGCCGCTGCTGCACACCGTCCGCGGCGCCGGCTATTGCCTGCGCGCGGATTAGGGGCCGGCGCATGGTCCGCCTGCTGCGCACCAACGCCTTCCGCCTGGGCGCGCTCTATCTCGCGCTGTTCGCCGCGTCGGTGCTGGCGTTGCTGGCCTTCATCTATTTCTCGACCGCCGATTTCATCGAGCAGCAGACCGAGGCGACCATCGACGCCGAGATCACCGGCTTGCGCGAGCAATATCAGGACCGCGGGATGCCAGGGCTGCTGGAGACCATCCATGCCCGCAGCACCGCCCAGCACGCCAACAGCTCGACGCTCTACCTCGTCACCGACGCGGCCCTCCACCCGATTGCCGGCAACCTTTCCGCCTGGCCGCAGGCGCAGCCGATCCGCGCCGGCTGGATCGGCTTTCCCCTGGAAGTGCGCACGCGCAACGGCCTGGTGCAGAGCACCGCGCTCGCCTCGGTCTTCGTGCTGCCGGACGGCTTCCGCCTGCTGGTCGGGCGCGACCTGCGCGACGCCTCGGCCTTCCGCTCGCGCATCACCCGCACGCTCGGCTGGTCGGCGCTGCTGACGGTGGCGCTCGGCGTCGTCGGCAGCCTCTTCATGACGCGCAACATGCTGCGCCGCGTCGATGCGGTGAACCGCACCAGCGAGCGCATCATCCGCGGCGACCTGACGCAGCGCGTCCCTCTGACCGGCAGCGGCGACGAATTCGATCAGCTCGCCGGAAATCTCAACGCGATGCTCGACCGCATCGAGCGGCTGATGCTCGGCATGCGCCAGGTCACCGACAACATCGCGCACGACCTGCGCACGCCTTTGTCGCGGCTGCGCGCGCGCCTGGAGGTGACGCTGCTCGAGCGGCCGGACGCCGGCCGTTATGCCGAGGCGCTGCGCGAGACGGTCGCCGAAGCCGACCGGCTGCTCGGCACGTTCAATGCGCTGCTCAGCATCGCCGAGGCGGAGGCGGGCTCACGCCGCGAGACCATGGCGGTGGTGGACCTTGCCGAGATCGCGCGCTCCGTCGGCGAGCTTTACGAGCCCGTCGCCGACGAGAAGGGGCTGGCGCTCACCATCGACAGCGATGCCTGCCTTCCCGTGCATGGCGATCGTCACCTGCTGTCGCAGGCGCTCGCCAATCTCCTCGACAACGCGCTGAAATACACGCCCGCCGGCACCGTCGCGCTCCGTGCCCACCGCGTCGCCGGCAGCGCGCGGGTCGAGGTTGCCGATAGCGGACCCGGCATCCCCGCCGACCGCCGCGAGGCCGTGTTCGATCGTTTCGTGCGGCTCGAAGGCAGCCGCAGCACGCCCGGAAACGGCCTCGGCCTCAGCCTGGTGCGCGCGGTCGCCAAGCTGCATGGCGGCGAGGCCTGGCTCGAGGACAACAATCCCGGCCTCAAGGCCGTGTTGACGCTGCCGATGGCCGACAGAAGTGCGTTGCCGGCGGCGCGCAACGCGGCCTGATCCCGTCCAGCCGCTCGGCCGTCAGGCGCCGCGCCATCTCGCCCAGCAAGGCGCGCAGCCCCGCCCGGTCGGTTCCCGCGCTGCGGGTCACCGCGCTCATCATCTCGTCGGCCAGCAGCTCGTCGAGGCCGGGCTCGCATTGCAGCATGTTCCAAAGTCCCATCGTTCTTTCTCCCACCTCTCCCGCGCGGGATCCGGTGCCGACCGTGACGGCGAACCTTGGCCGATTTGTGGCAAGCCCAAGTCCTTTTGTCGGTTTTTGCCTCGCGCGGGTAACGGCGGCGAATTGAGCCAAATGCACGGCGAAAGGGTTTGCCCCGCGGCGATCGAGATCACAGGTTCCAAAGGATTCATCAACCTTCGGCGGGACCGTTCTCATCTCATGAGCACCTTCGACAGCCCGCCGCAGCAAGGACCGAGCGAAGTCCGCGCCACCCAGGCGCTGCTCGCCTCCTTGTGCGAATGGCACAATGGCGACGCGCCGGGACGCCGCGGCCGGATCGAGACGACGGTGGTCAATTGGGATTTCGCCGGGCTCGATTTCCGCCGGATGAATTTCTCCGGCGCGACGTTTCTCGACTGCTCCTTCCGCAACGCCGACCTGCGCGGCGCCGTCTTTCGCCGCGCGCGGCTGTGGGGCGCCTTGCTCGAGGACGCCGACCTTTCGGGCGGCAGCTTCGCCGAGGCCGATCTCTCGCCGGCAGAAGAGTCCACCATGCCCGGCGGCGCCGCGCCGCGCCGCGTCACGCGGCTGGCGCGGGCGGCGCTCAGGGACACCGACCTCAGCGCGGCGACGCTGCGACAGGCCGAATTCGACTGCGCCTTGCTGGAGCGCACCCGGCTGCGCCGCGCCGATCTCACGGGCGCGCGCTTTCGCGGGGCGGAAATCATCGACGCCGAGCTTCAGGACGCCAAGCTGGCGGGCGCCGATTTCACCGGCGCGGCGCTGCGCGGCGACATGCGCGGGCGGCTCGCCGACGCGGGCTTCGCTCTCCCCTCGATGGAGCTCGCGCCCGAGGCGCTGGCGCAGCGGCTCGAGGCGCATGAGCTCTGGGTGCGCAGCGGCGGGCGCCGCGGCAAGCGCGCCGAGCTTGTCGGCTACGACCTCGCCGGCGTCGATCTTTCCGGCGCGCTGCTGGCGGCGGCGCGGCTCGACCGCTCGATCCTCGCCGAGGCGCGCCTCAAGGGCGCGATGCTCGCCGCCGCGCGCCTGCGCGCCGCCAATCTGCGCGGCGCCGATCTGAGCGAGGCCGATCTCCGCGGTGCCGACCTCCGCGGCGCCAATCTGCGCGAGGCAAAGCTCGCGGACGCGGTGACGGGAAGGCTTCCCGGCACCTCGCTGATGACAAGGCTGGCGTCGGGTTAGGGCTCAGGCGATCAGAGTGCGGGCGCGGCGTTCGGTTCCTTGCGCTTGCGAGCGGCGCGGGGTTGACTGTCTTGAAACCGGATCACCCCTTTTCGGGGCGATATGATACTGCCACACAATCATCAATTCCCCCCCCCCATAACCTATTGATCCAATAGTATTTCTAGAACGACTTTCGGGACGCACCGTCAGATCGGGCGATGACATGGACACCTATTATGATGTATGATGCGTGATGCATCCTCAGGAGCTTCCCATGCGCACGACCATCGCCATCGATGACGATGTTCTGACGGCCGCCAAGGCCATCGCCCGGCAGAAGAACCAGACGCTTGGCGAGGTCGTCTCCGAACTTGCGCGCAAGTCTCTACGGCCACCGGCCGCCGGCACCGAACGAAACGGCGTGCCTCTTCTGCCGGTGCGAAAGGCGGGCGTCATCGTCACGCCTGAGATCGTCAACGCGCTCCGCGACGAGTTGCCGTGACGTTCCTGCTTGACGTCAATGTGCTGATCGCCCTCATCGACCCGACCCATGTCGGACATGACGCCGCTCACGCCTGGTTCAGCAAGACGGGGGCGGGATCATGGGCAACCTGTCCTCTCAGCGAGAACGGCGTCATCCGCGTTGTCGGTCATCCGAAATACCCCAATTCCGCGGGTTCGCCTGCGGCGGTTGCGCCGATCATCGCGCGGCTGCGCGCGCTCCCCGGCCATGTCTTCTGGAAAGACGATTTCAGCTTGATCGAAACCGATCTTGTCGATGCCGGCCGAATCGCGACGCCGGGCCAAGTCACCGACACCTATCTCCTGGCCCTCGCCGTCGCCAACAAGGGACAATTGGCGACCTTCGATCGGCGCCTCTCGCCGAAGGCCGTCCGCCGCGGCAGAGGCGCGCTCCATGTCATAGCCGGCGGCGGATAGGACCGGCTCGTCCAATCGACGCAAAACACAGGCTGAGCCATCGGCGCCAGTCCGGGCCAACTTTCCCGGCTGATTCGCCGTTGCATCGTCGCGCTTCCTGATGAAGACGCGATAGTCCGCCACTTGCCTTCCCACGGCGCCGTGAGCGGCGCGGCGCCTGATGCGCGCGATGTCGGGAAAATCTACAGCTAAGGCGCGCGACGAGCGGCTGGAAGCGCGGATCTCGCGCGAGCAGAAAGCGCTGTTCCAGCGCGCGGCGGAGCTGCAAGGGCGGACGCTTACGGATTTCGTGATCGCCAGCGTACATGAAGCGGCCGTGCGCGTCCTCGAGGAAACACAGACGATCCCGTTGAGCGTCGAGGACAGCCGAACATTCGCCGAGGCCCTTCTCAATCCGCGCGAGCCGAATGCCCGGCTCAAAGCGGCTGCGCGGCGATATCTCAAGCTGGTTGGGGCTGCGTGACGGCAGCCGCGCTGGCGCTTCGCGTCGAATCCCTGTCGGACCGACACGATCGGGAGCGCTTTGCCAGCGGCGTTGAGCCGCTGGACCGATATCTGCGGCAGCGGGCGGGACAGGATGCGAGACGACGGGTCTCGTCGTGCTTCGTGCTGGTCGCCGGCGATGATCCCGCGCCGATCGGCTATTACACGCTCGCGGCCGCCGGCATCGCGCTCGCCGAACTGCCCGAGGCGCTTGTGAAGCGGCTCCCACGTTATCCGGTCGTACCCGCGACGCCGATGGGGCGCCTGGCGGTCGATGCCCGTCATCAAGGACAAGGGCATGGTGAGTTCATGCTCCTCGACGCCTTCGGTCGAGCGCTGCGGAACGAGATCGCGTCTTACGCCTTCGCGGTCGATGTCAAGGACGACAAGGCGGCCCAGTTCTATCGCCGCTATCGTTTCCTGCCGCTCGTCGAAGGAGGCCGGAGATTGTTCGTCCCGATGGCCGAGATCGCCAAGCTGTTCACGTAGCGATCGATGCGTCCTTCTGGCACGAGTGACGGGACATCGAGGTCGATTCGCGTGACGGCATTTGATCGGACTTCATCTGGCCGCGCCCAATCATGCCGCCGCCCTGGCAGCCGAGTTCGGCGCCTTCACAAACAATGACTTACCGAAATTTGAGTTTGGATTAACAATATAGGTAGTTCGGACTGTCGTTGGACTATGATGCCGCGCACCTCGTTGATGATGCGGGTCGCGGCGCGGCCGAGAACCTCGTGCGGGACGGGGAAATAATCCGCCGTCATGCCGTCGCCGACGCTCACCGCGCGCCGCGCACAGACCTCTCATAGCTGCGCCCGTCGCCTATGACGCCCGCTGTCCTCGCCGGTAACCGTGCGGCGGTTCCGCCCTTCGGTCTCGGCGCGCCGCAGGGCTCACCGCAACAGCTTCATCAAGTTGCGCTTGCGGCCGAAGCGCGTCTTGAGCGCCGCGACATAGGCGGCCTGCTCGGCCGCGCTTCGCAACGCGGCCATGCGGGCGATCAGCTTGGCGGCCTCCGCATAAGCCGAATTGCCGCCGACATCGGCGAGCCCGTCGACGCGCGCGGCGTAGACGTCGACGGCCTCGCTCGGGTGCGTCGCCTCGCTGGCGCGCGCGAGGGTTTCCTTCACGCCCATGGATGCCCCATGCCTGCGCACAGCCGCCCAGGCCTCATCGAACGACTTCTCCTGCGCCAGGATACGCACGACGAGATCCGAAAGGTGATGGTCTTGCCCGCGCGTCTCCTCGGCCAGCCGGGTCTCCAGGAACTCGAGCACGCGCCAGCGCGCGGCCGTGCCGCCGAGCTTGCGAAGGCGCGCATAAAGCTCAAGGCTTGGCGCCTTTTCGAAGGCCCCCCACAACCGCGCTTCCGCGTCGCTCGTGCGGCCGGCCTGCGTGAGGAGGTCGACGGCGAAGAACACGAGCCGTTCGTCCGGCCGGTCGTCCTCGAAGAGCCACAGGCCCTCCTCGGCGCGGCGCAGGGCTTCCTCGACGCGGCCTTGCGCACGGCAAAACTCGGCGAGCTGGAGATAGCTCCAGGGCGAGGACAGATCCTTGGCGCGGAGGGCGATGCGCATGTCCACCTCGCCCTCGCGCTCGGCGAAGAAGTCGAGGATGCGCTTCAGCGGCTCATAGCCGGCAATGTACTCACGGCGCCCATGGGCTCCGCCCGCGCGCGGCGGCAGCTTCGCCCAGGCTTCGGCGGCCAGGCGGCGATATTCGGCGAGACCCTCCTCGCCGAGCGCGCCGGCGTAAAGCGCCACGGCTCCGTCGAACGTTCCATAGCCGTCCCCGATCTCTCGGGCGAAGAGGTCGCGGGCGAGCGCCATCGGATCGGGCCGCGCGGCGCAGGCCGCGGCGAGGTGGATGTCGCGCGCGCGTTCCAACAGCGCGCCGCAATGCCCGTCGGAATCGTCGACCTCCTCGATGGCCCGCTCGATCCGCCCGATCGCCCATCCCACGAGCTTGAGCGCGAGGCCGGCGCGCCCGGCCGACACCAGATCGCCAACGGCATCAAGCGCCGACTCCACGCCGTCGGCCCAGTCGGCCGCCTCGCGGTAGTCGACGAAGCCCCTCGTGCGCGTCGCCTCGTCGATCGCCTTGCGCAGCCTTGCCTCGACCGTCTTGTCATCGGCATTCACGGCCGTTGCGGCGACGTCCAGCTTGCGGAACAAGGCCGGATCCCGTTCGGCCAGGTCCATGATCATCTCGACAAGGGCGCCGGCGCCCTTTGCCTTCAGATGATCGCGCATGCGCGCGAGCGCGCCGGCGCCGTCCGCCGCCGCGTCGGCGCCGGCGGCGTTTGCGGCCAGCGCCACCGCCACCATGTGCTTGCAGAATCCCCCCTCCCCGAAGGCCGGACAGGAGCATTCGCCGTCGATCTCCTCGCCGTGTCCCGTAAGCTTGGTACGGTAGTCCTCGGTGCCCGCAACCTGCGCCAGCACGCGCTCCGGTTCGACGCTGAGAAGGACGACCTGCCCCTCGCGGTAATAAGCTTCGCCGCGCGCGAACGCCTTGTCGCCCGCCAGGTCTTTCAGGGTATCGACGTCAAAACGCATCTGCTTCCCGGCTTTCATAGATGCGGTCGCAGCAGCGGCTCGGTCGCGATCAGGCGCAACGCCTCTTCAAGCGTGACGGAAGAATGCAGACGCCACCACTGTCCCGTATGCCTCGGCCACATGACGTCGAATCGGGTTTCTGCAAGGCATTCCTCCACATGGTCGAGACGCGCGAACGCGGCTTCGAATTCTTCGCCGGCATTGCCGGGAAAGTCCGACCGGTAGCGCGCGATGAAGCTGTATTTGCTTCCCCGCCACTTGCCGACGATATCGACGGGATGGCCGAGTAGAGTCGGGGCGATCCCGGACAGGAATCGAGGCTTCAAGGTCTCGGCGACAAGACGCTCGCACGCGGCCGCGACGATGGCCTTCTCCTCGGCGGCGAGCGCTTTGACCCGAACCCATCTGCGCTCCGGTTTTGCCATCTGCGTCCCCCCTGCTCTTTTTATACCCGTGGGCACTTCACGTCTTCAGAATCCGAAGGATGCTCGCTCCACCGGCGCTGCGCCTGCTCATAGACCGCCGAGTCGGCATTATGCGCGTGAACGAGAAGGTTGATATCGGGCAGGATCATGTGTTCGACTCGCGTAAGTTTCCGCCTCGTGCTCGTCGGCGCGCCGGCCGAGCTTGTCGAGATCGACGCCAGGCTTGAAGCCAAATGAATGGAGAATCGTCTCCGGCGCTGCGCCTCGGCGGAGGGTCGCCTCGCCCAATCCCGCGACTCGTTCGATTGACCGCTTCCTTGAAGGAAATTACGAGGTTCCGTGCACGCCGCTTCAAAAGATCCGCGAGATCGTCGTCGAGAGTGAGCGGCATCCGCATGGTGAATATCGTAGATGCTATGGATTTTGATGTCGAGACATCAAACGCCCTGATGAACACCGGGCTATTCCCATTCGATCGTGCCTTGCGGCTTGCTCGCGATGTCGTCGACGACGCGGTTGACGCCGCGCCGCACGCCTGTCAAAGCACGCTCTCGATATCGGTCTTCGAGAAATCACCGCCACCCTGCGGCAACCGACATAGCTGCGTCTTCGCCAACTCATAGGCGAAGCAGTCCATCCTCCCCATCGAGGAAGTCCTGGCTGCGTGCGGCGCCCGGCCCGGCCGTCGCCTTGGCCGAGCCCGACGCCTTCGCCGCTTCCACAAGCGCTCGACGGGCGTCCCGACCCCGCGCGATCCGCATCGGGCCCAGACGTGGCTCCGCGACCGGCAGCGACGCCGAATTCTGTCCTGCCGCGCGTTAACCCGGCGCGCCGCTCTCAAGGCTGACGATCACCGCGGCATTGGCGATGATGATCGCATCCCCGCCCTGCTCCGCCGGAACCTCCAGCCCGCCCCTGACCGCGGCAACCGTCACGGTGCCGTAAGGCAGCTCCCTTGCCACCGCGGCGGTGTCGACGGCCGCCGGATCCGGCACGCCGATGGTCACATCGATGACCATGTCGTTGGCGGTCTTGCCGAGCATCCGGAAGAAACCGAGGCTGGAGTGGCGAATGGCATCCGAGACTGCGCGCCTCGCCGCCTTGGTGGCGTCGCGGCCGTGAACGTCCACGCCCATGCCCATCTCGGTGATACAGCGTATACGCGCCATCAGACTCACTCCCACTCGATTGTTCTCAGTTATGGTAACGCATTGAAATTCAAGCGCAGAAAATTTTCTTCGCTCCGAAAGCTTCCGTCGATCGAACCGTCAGATGTGCGCGGCTTTTGATTTTAAAGAGGAATTTGGCCGCTCGGGAATTCCTTGCTTTCAGGGACTGCCGGGGTCAATCGCCCGATTCTTTTGAAATCTTCGGCGACGACAGCCTCGTCGGCCAGGCAAAGAAAAGATCGTCACGCAATCCTGCCTCGCAGTCCCTCCGCGAGCGCCGAGAGCGCGTCGGCGAGTTGTCGCGCGGTTTCCGGCGGCGGCAGCGGCATCTTGAGACTCCGCGCGCCGGTTCTCGGATCGCGCTCGATCCATGGATGCGGCGGAGCCTTGGGATCGTTGGCGGCCACCAGCGCGGCGACAAACTGCGTCCCCGCCTGCACCAAGGCTTGCCATGGATTGGACCCTGGATCGTTCCACGACGCCGCAGGCCCGTTCGAGCGCGCGACGCCGCTGGCACCGATATCCGCATTTGCCTCTACGTCTTCCGCGGGAGGGACATCGTCAGCCGCGGCGACGATGCTGTTCCCGACTTCCTCCGCCGGAGTCACGGCCTCGCTCTCGCCGATGCGCCCGGTGACGTTTTCCACGTCTTTCATGAACCGGTTGAGACGCGAGCCGCCCAGCGCAATCTCACTGCTGCCGCCGTCGAGGATCCCAGCCGCCAGGGAGCGCTTGAACGCCAGCACCGAAAGCATGCCCTCCTCGATGGTGCCCTTCGCGACAAAATTGATGACCCGCACCGGCCTCGTCTGGCCCATGCGATGGATGCGCGCGATGCGCTGCTCGAGTATCGCCGGATTCCACGGCAGGTCCATGTTCACAAGGGTCGAAGCGTGCTGGAGATTGAGGCCGGTACTGCCGGCATCCGTGGACAGAAACACCCGACAAGCGGGGTCATTGCGAAAACGGTCGATCAGTGCGGGCCGCTTTTCGGACGCCACCCCGCCGTGAAAGCTGACATAGCCCAAGCCAAGCGCATCCAGGCGCCGGATGATGATGTGGTGGGTCCGCGTCCATTGCGAGAACACCACCGCCTTTGCCTCGGGCTCGGCGAAGATATCCACGAAGAGCGCCGCCAACTCGTCGGCCTTCACGCCGTGGTCGGTCTCCTGATCCAGAAGATAGGTGCTGTTGCACGACATGCGCATGTTCTGCAGGGCGCACGTCAGCCGCCGCTGGTCCCTGTCCGACAGGAACCGGGTCTTCCGCCATCGCTGCACGATTTTCGCCACTATGTCGGCGTTCTCCTGGTGATAGCGCATTTGCATCTCCGTCATCGGCACCAGAAGGTTCTGGTCGAGACGGTTCGGCAATTGCCGCAGCACTTCGGATTTGCGCCGGCGAATCATGATCGGCGCCAGCGTCTGGCCGATCTTCTCAAGTCCGGAATAGCCGGTGACCCGTCCGCCCTCATCCCTGATCTGATGTTCGTGCAGCAGCTTCCAGGTCGGCCCCAGCCGATGCTGATCAACGAACTGCACGATCGAGATCAGCTCTTCGAGCTTATTCTCCAAAGGTGTCCCGGTCAGCACGATCGCGTAGGGACTGTCGATGCGTTTCAAGGCCCGCGCCGCGATCGTGTTCCAGTTCTTCACCCGCTGCGCTTCGTCGACGATCACGAGCTCGGGCGCCCAGGCGGCGATCAGGTCGAGATCAGGCTTGAGCTTCTCGTAATTCGTGATCTTGCAGAAGTCGTCCAGGCCATAGTCGGCCTGCCGCCGTGCCCGGCCGCCATTGATGACCCGCGCCGGCCGGCCCGAGAACCGCGCGATCTCGCTTTGCCATTGGTATTTGAGCGAGGTCGGACAAACTACCAGAACCTTGGAGACGCCGAAGTGCCGCGCCAGTATTTCCGTTGCGGCGATGGCCTGCACGGTCTTGCCCAGTCCCATATCGTCGCCGATCAGCGCCCGGCCAGTCCGCACTGCGAACAGCACCCCTTCGGCCTGATAAGGGTAGAGCGGCACTTTCAGAAGCTTCCCAAGCTCGGGGTCGGCGGCTCCTTGAGGAAACCGCTCATCAAGCTTCGAGGCTCGTCGTTCCGCGTCGCGCCTTCCTGCGATGAAATCGAGCGCATCGTCATAGGCGCGAAACTCGTGGCCCGACTTCGATGCCGCGGCCATGAAAGAGTCGAGTTCATCTTGGCGGTCATCCGGCAACACGCCGCCATGCGCGATGTCGAACAGGGCCGCGGCGGCTTCCCTCACGGCCTGCGGACAGTCCGTTCCGGCGTGAAAATAGACGCGGCGCCTGCCGTCATTGCGCAGATACAGCTCGGAAAATGCGGGCTGATAGCCGCGCGCAAACACGGCCTTGGCGCCGCGCTTTTTCTCCAGCCTGGCGAGCGTGAATTCGATGTGCTTGCAGGTTCCCAATTCGCTGGTCGCGTAATCGGGGCATGAGCAGAAGTTGCCGCCGGGCCCCAAACCCCGAATCGCCACGCGGTAGCTCGATTTCGAGGCGGGATTGCTCACCCGAAATTCGGAGAAGAACGGTTCGCTGGTCAGATTCTCGAGCCCGAAGGGCTGCTCCCGGCCGAACTGGCGGCGCAAACCGCGTTGCCAGTCCACCGGCGAGAGATCCGCGGGCGCGTGGGTGCGCGAGAGCTTAGGTTCCTTGTTCGGGACCGCGGGTTTTAGGCTTCGGCTTTTGGATTTCATCGCGTGTATTCCGTTCAGCGAAGGCTTCCCGAGGGATATTCAGACGGCGTTTCGAGACATATCGCAGCGGCCCGGAGTTTACCGGCTGCGCCAATCCTCCAGCCCAAGCCCACCGATGCGAACGAACTTCCGCGCGTTATGCGTCACGATCTTGAGCCCGCGCCGCAAGGCACAAGCCGCAAGCAGCAGATCATAGGCTCCCATGGGCGTACCCTTGCCGTGGAGGCTCGCGCGCAATTGCGCCGCCACACGGGCGTCTTCGCGCTCGAACGGCAAGACCGAAATCGTATTTAGAAGCATCCGCATCGCTTCCCGCACGCGCGACGCCGAGTTGGAATTGCGCGCCAGCCCGTATTCGACTTCCATCTCCGTGATCACCGAAACCGCCAATTGCGGCGGCGCTTCCCGACGAAGCCGCACCATCACGGCCCGTTCGCCGCGCACGAAGTCGCTCAGCACATTGGTGTCGAGAAGGTACTTCACGAAAAGGCATCTTCACGCGGCGGCGGCAATTCGCTGCGATACGATTCGAACGGCGGCACGTCCGGAACGCCCCGCCACTCCAGGATCGGCGATGGCCAGCCGGGGCTGCCGAGCGCCTTCTTGTCCAGCCATTCGCGCAGCGCTTTGCGGATCAGCCCGCTGCGCGTCTCGCCCAGCTTCTTGGCCGTTCGATCCAACTCCTTGGCGGTTTGATCGTCGAGATAGAGGTTGAAGTTCACACGAAATCGGCCGAAAAGGATATAACCTGTGTCAGGTTATATCTTAACCCCGGCCCCTGCAACGGAGAAATCCGCGAGGAACAGCGCATGATTCCGAAGGCACCATGGTCCAGTCCAATCGACAATGTGGCGCCGACCGTCAACCAGCCACTCCTTAGCCCTCTACTGTCCCCACGCTATTCCCCTCCGACGCCCTCCAGGGTGTCCCACATCCCTCACTCCCACTCGATTGTTCTAAGTGATCGTAACGCGCTGAACTTGCAGCGCAAATATTTTTCGTACATGCAAAAGAACCGTCTCGCCGATCCGTCAAAAATCTGCGCTCTTGATTTCAAACGGGAATTTTCGGCGATCTGCGGTTCGCTCGGTTTCAGTAACTATCGGCGTCTATCGGTCGATTTTTCCCGCCGGCCGACCGACCAAGCGGCATCGCGCTTCTCAAAAAAGACCGTCACGACGCGTCACGAGAGCTCGGCACGAACAGACACGGGGTCAGTCGATCGGCGCTTGGCCGATGACCGCTATCTGGTTCTGAGCCGCCGGCATGATCGAGCGAACCCGCGGTCAGCTCGGCGCCGATAGCGGCCATCCGAGTGGCCGTGGGAGAACCCGACTTCGTCAGGTGAGCGACGAGATTTCCTGTCGCGCCTCTCCGATCAACCAACCTCTAAACCGCCGAACCGCGGGCTTTTGCAGCGCCTCGGATGTCGCGACCACATAATAAGCGAATTGTACGGGCCAATTCACCGTAAGCGGCTTTACCAGCTTCTTCGCTCGAAGGTCGTCCTCGGCATAAATATCTCGCACCAGCGCCAATCCTTGTCCCGCAACAGCCGCGCGCACAATCAGGTGGTTATCCGAAAACGCTGGACCCTTTCTGCAGTTGGGCGCAGCTACGCCATGGGCTTCGAACCAAAGCGGCCAGTCCCGGCGATTGAAGTCGTGGAGCAAAGGAAATGCCATGCAATCGGCCGGCACCTTGAGCGGGACACGCTTTTTTAGCAGATCGGGGCTTGCGACGACGATGAGTTCGGGAGCAACGAGCCAAATGGCTTCTAAGCCAGGGTACTTTCCCAACCCATGCCGAATTGCCAAATCGATCGGCTCTCGCTTCAGATCGACTGGGCGGGTGCCGGTCTCCACGGCAATTTCAATATCCGGATAACGTTGGGCGAACATGGCGAGCCGTGGCACCAGCCAAGTCGCCGCGAGTGATGGCGTCGTACTTATCGTCACACGGCCCGATGATGGGCCGCCGAGTTCGCGATCGACCGCTTCGATCGCCCGAAAGGGCTCGGCAAGCGCAGCAAACATGGCTTCACCTGCGGCGCTGAGCTCGACGCCCGAGGGATTCCGTAAAAACAGCCGACGACCGGCCGCCTCCTCAAGCTGGCGAATGCGTTGACTGACCGCGCCCGGCGTGAGCGCGAGCTCATGCGCGGCTTGCTTCATCTTTCCGGCGCGCGCCACGGCAACGAACGTCTGCAGCAACGCGAAGCGTCTGATCATGATGTGAGTTTAGCGCAGCTAAACCTAGCCGCCAAATCTATCGCTTGCCGGTCCGCTGCCCGCACGTGATATCGAGGGGGACGCAATCACCCTAAAACGAGGGCCGTCTCGATGGCCGATATCATCCTGCATCACTACGAGACCTCCCCCTACTCTGAGAAAGTTCGGCTCGGCCTTGGTCTCAAGGGTCTGGCATGGGGATCGGTGGAGATCCCCGTCATCATGCCAAAACCCCGCCTGACGGCGCTTACCGGAGGCTACCGTAAAACGCCGGTGTTGCAGATCGGCGCAGATATTTATTGCGATAGCCAGCTGATCATGCGCGAACTCGAGCGTCTGCACCCCAGCCCGAGCTTTTATCCGGCCGGCCGCGGCGCGGCCGACGCGCTTGCCTGGTGGGCCGAGAAGACCACGTTCAGCCCGGCTGTGAGCATCGCGTTCGCGAAGAGACCCGACGCGTTGCCCGAGGGATTTCTCGAAGACCGGGCCAAATTCTCTGGCCGAAATATCGATCCCGCCGCGATGAAGGCGGCAGTACCGAACTTGCTCGATCAGTTGCGCGCGCATTTCGATTGGCTGAACCAGATGCTGACCGACGGGCGCTTATTCTTGCAGGGCTCGGCCGCTAGCCTTGCCGATCTTGCCGCCTACCATCCGGTTTGGTTCTTGCAGCAAAATTTCGGACCACTGGCGGCGCCGCTCGATGGCTTTCCAAGGCTGCTGAGCTGGGCCGAGCGGGTTGCCGCAATCGGCCACGGCCGGCGGAGCCCAATGACCTCTGAGCAGGCGCTCGATGTCGCCCGCGCCGCCACGTCAATCGCCAGCGCAACCCCCGATCCGCGAGACCCCGTCGGCCGGAAGCCTGGCCAGACCGTCACCGTCACGCCGGATGATACCGGACGCGACCCGGTCATCGGCGAATTGGTCGCCTCGGGCGTCCATGAGATCGTCATCCGACGCAGCGATTCCGCCATCGGCGAGGTCTGTGTGCATTTTCCACGCGCCGGCTTCGTAGTTGCACCGGCCTAGCGCAGGGCCCGCACTCGCGCGACCGGTATCAGCAAAGGTCCGGTCTGGGGCAGTACCCGCATGACGCTACGCGAGCAACTCAACGACGGCTTTGTCTGGTCAAAGCCGCCTGCGCTATCTTGCGCGTTTTCCTGAGCCAGCGCCGAATTTGGATTTGGTGCGTGAATCGTAGCCAAGCTACGATAACTCGCACTTTCTCAAAGATTCCATGAAGGGCGGCGCTGCTCGCTTCGGGCAGCCGGCCTCAGAAAAATACCGTCAGATCGACCGCAATTCCTGACGGTCTTTTCTCCGTCGTGTCTTGCGACTTCTGATCAAACCGTCGGAAAAACCGTCAAATGAGTCGGCTTGGTCCGTCCGCCGCGAATGTCGACTCCCGTCAAATCAATGACTTGGGCAAACAACGGCATCGGAGAGACGATGGAAGGCGAATGATCAACGAGCTATCCCGTAACCCTCTATTTTGCCTACGCTGTTTCCCTCCAGAGCCCTCCAGAACATCCCATACCCCCTCATTCCCACTCGATTCTCTCAACGCATCGTAACGCGCTGATTTGTAAGCGCAAATTTTTTCTGACGACGCTCGAAATCCGAACAACGAGCCGTCAAATTTTTTCGCTTATGATTTCAAAGGAAAATTCGCGCGATTTGAATTCAGCGACGTTTCAGAGTCTATCGACAACGATCGGTCGATTTCTTCCCACTCGCTTAGCCGAGCGCCTCAGAGGGCACGAGGAAAAGACCGTCAGCTCCTATACCACCCTCTACCTTCTCTTGCCACTTCAGGACGCAGAGGCGTCATGTTCACCGCGCACCTCTCAGTCGCGTTGTGGAACTTGCAAGCCCGGTCGGGCGAGCTGCCGATCCACAGCGAGAAGCGTCCGCTTTGAGCGGATCGTCCTTTTCGCCTCCCGGCGCTGCCTCCCTTCAGAACAGCATGTAGTCGGCGTCCTCTCCGACGTCCTGCTGGCTCTCAACCGTCCGCACAAACGCGTCCGCGATCTTTTTCCTCCTTTCCTCGCCCCACTGGCCGAAGTGGCGAGGCGAGATAAGGACGTTGGATATCCGGCTCAACACAAGCTTCGACAGCTCATACTTCTGCACATCCCCGGTTGAGCCCAGGATGCGGTCCAACGCGGCGCGGACACTCCCTTGGTCCTTCTTCGCATAGGAGAACGCCGCAATGGTTTTTGTCTCACTGACCGGCAGGATGTCGATCGCGACGCCGACCAATTCCTCATTGAGCGGCGCATCCCTGACCGTGATGAACGACGATGCCGCAAGACACGGCGCCTGGTTGCTCAGCTCGATGACATCGTGCTCGACGCCGTCGAAGGACCGACGTACCAGCGGCTCATTGTAATACGTGTTGCGATACCGCCATGTCGCCCAGGACAGGAGCATTTGCTCCACGGCCTTCTGCCCCGCTGGACTGGAGGAATCCGGAGAGTCGGCTCCGCGCTCGACCCTCGCCGTGTAGAGGCTTTGCAATTGCACGACCCCGGTCATGATCGCGTGCAGCTCGCACGTGATCCCCCTGTAAGCCAGCAGGAAGAGCTGCTCGCGATCGGCACCATCGAACGGTCTAGTATCGAGCGGCCGGAAAAGCTCGGTGTCGTGCTGATTGCAGAACCCCGCGAATGTCGATGCGTCGTTCCGACCAATCCGTCTGAGCGCGATATCGGGCCCGGCCTGAGAAAACCGCGGCTGCCAAGCGAGCACATGATTGTCCTGCTCCAGCAGCGCGATGGTCTGACGGTTCTGAATCGAATGCGCCTGGATCGCCGGCTGATCGCATCGCATCGTGGGTTCGAGACATCGGCCGAACCCGATCTTTCGAGTCCGGAAGAACTCAGCCATCTCTTCGGGCTTAGGGCTCACCGAACAGCCTCCGGATATCGGCCATCGGCCGGAACAGCTTCAGGGGCTGGTCTGGCAACGGCAGGAAGCTTTCCCGCTCATAGAAGCGGCGGGCGCTGTCATCCTTTGCATCGACGATCACCGCAAACGAAGCGATCTCACTCCGGGCGGCGCGGTAGAGCGCGTCGGCCAACAGAAACCGCCCATAGCCCTTTCCCTGGTGTCGGCGATCAACAGCGAGCCGGCCCAGCAGTGTCGCTGGCACCAGCGGATATCGCGGCAGTTTGCGGGTGATATCACCCGGAAATTCGGTGAGTTTCACGCTGGTCGCGGATAGTGTGTAGTAGCCGCCGATGGTGCCGTCCGGCAGCACCAGCACGAACGGTGCCGCCATGTTCTTGCGGGCATCCTGGCCAGCCTGGCTCCGGAAGTAACGATCAAGTGGTTCGACGCCGCTGACGAATGAGTTGCGGTCGTGATGCGGGCCGAGCGCTTCGACTCGAAGCGCCCTCTCTGGAGCATCCGCCACCGGCTATACGCCGGTGGCTTCGCGATAGCGGCGCACCGTGTCGCGCAGACGGTCGCTCACGGGCTTTGGATTCAGCAGCGCGTCGACAAACGCCTGGCTGTCACGCACCGACAGTTCAAGCCGCTGGTGTTCCTCAATCGCCCGCCGCGCGGCGTCCTGGACGCTGGTCAGCACAAAATCTGTGACCGTCCGCCCCTGGAGGGCGGCGGCATGTTCGATAAGCGTCTTCTGCTCCGCCGTTACTCGTGTCTCAAGACGCTGCGCGCGGGCGCGGCCGCGAGCCGATTTCGAGGCTACCTTTGCCATGACAGTTCTCCTGCCCTAACGTACGGCCAATACCCGGCCACTTCAAGAGCCGAGCCTAGCTCAACTCCCTCCCGCGACCGTCCTCTCCGCCGTGAAAGGCAGTCATGAAAAGACCGTCAGCGCTATGTGTGCTATTTGACGGTCTTCCCGTTTCGACGGGTGTGTATTTCCAAAAAGAGCGTCAGAAATGCCGTCAAATTATCTGGCTACTGGAAGCTCAGACTGTTTGTCTTTTCTAAAATCTCTTCATAATCAATATGTTATGACGCGCAGCACCTGAGCTGGCGATGCAGCGGCATCCATTTTTATGCTCCATAAGTCATTGAATCATAAAAGAAATTTTTATAGCCCACCCCGTCACTCCCACTCGATCGTCCCCGGCGGCTTCGACGTGATGTCGTAGACCACGCGGTTGATGCCGCGCACCTCGTTGATGATGCGGGTGGCGGCGCGGCCGAGGAAGTCGTGCGGGAAGGGGAAATAATCCGCCGTCATGCCGTCGGTCGAGGTCACCGCGCGCAGCGCGCAGACGTGATCGTAGGTGCGCCCGTCGCCCATCACCCCCACCGTCTTCACCGGCAGCAGCACGGCAAAGGCCTGCCAGATGGCGTCGTAAAGCCCGGCATTGCGGATCTCCTCGAGATAAATCGCATCCGCCTTGCGCAGGATGTCGAGCTTCTCGCGCGTGACCTCGCCGGGGATGCGGATGGCAAGCCCGGGCCCGGGAAAGGGATGGCGCTTCACCAGCCGCTCGGGCAATCCCAGCTCGCGGCCGAGCGCCCGCACCTCGTCCTTGAAGAGTTCGCGCAACGGCTCGACCAGCTTCAGTCTCATGCGCTCCGGCAGTCCCCCGACATTGTGGTGCGACTTGATGGTGACGCTGGGGCCGCCGGTGAAGCTCACGCTCTCGATGACGTCGGGATAGAGCGTGCCCTGCGCCAAAAACTCGGCGCCGCCGATCTTGTGCGCCTCGGCGTCGAACACGTCGATGAAGGTGGCCCCGATGATCCTGCGCTTTTGCTCGGGATCGCCGACGCCTTCGAGCTTGGCGAGGAAGAGCTCGCTTGCGTCGCGATGGATCAGCGGGATGTTGTAGTGATCGCGGAAGAGGCTCACCACCTCCTGCGCCTCGCCGGCGCGCAGCAGCCCGTGATCGACGAAGATGCAGGCGAGCTGGTCGCCGATCGCCTCGTGCAGCAGCGCCGCCGCCACCGAGCTGTCGACGCCGCCGGAAAGGCCGCAGACGACGCGGCCGCGCCCGACCTGCGCCCTGATGCGCTCGATCGCCTGGGCGCGGAAAGCCGCCATGGTCCAGTCGCCGCGGCAACCCGCGACGTGATGGGTGAAGTTGCGCAGCAGCGCCGCGCCTTGCGGCGTGTGGACGACCTCGGGGTGGAACATGGTGCCGTAGAAGCGGCGCCGGTCGTCGGCGACGGCGGCAAAAGGCGCGCCTTCGCTGACGGCGACGGCGCGGAAGCCCGGCGGCAGCGCCTCGACGCGGTCGCCATGGCTCATCCAGACCTGCTCGCGGCTGCCCTTGGGCCAGAGCCCTTCGAAAAGCGCGCAATCGTCGATCACTTCGATGAAGGCGCGGCCGAACTCGCGATGGTCGGAACCGGCGACCCGGCCGCCGAGCTGCGCGCACAGGGTCTGCATGCCGTAGCAGATGCCGAGCACCGGCACGCCCATCGCGAAGACGCGCTGGGGCGCCTGGGGCGAGGCCGCCTCGGTCACCGAGGCCGGGCCACCCGACAGGATGATCGCCTTGGGCGCGAAGGCCGCGAGCCGCTCTTCCGGCAGGTTGAAGGGATGGATCTCGCAATAGACGCCGCTCTCGCGCAGCCGGCGGGCGATGAGCTGGGTCACCTGGCTGCCGAAATCGAGGATCAGGACGCGCTCGGTCATTTCAGATACTCCCGCAGGAAGGCAGCCACCTGGAGGCGCGCATCGGCCGCCGCGGCGGGATCATAGGCAAGCCGCGTGCCCCGCAGCTCGCCGTGGGCGTGCTCATAATCAAAATCATGCACGGCGCCGGGATAGACCTTGAGCCGCAGTTCCGGACCGCCCGGGCGCGGCATGGCGGCGAGGCGCTGGCAGATGGTCGCGGAGGAAAGCCCGTCCTGGTCCCCCACCAGGATCAGCAACGGCGCGAGGAAAGCGTCATGCTCGGCGTGCCGGCACCCCGGATAAAAGGCGATGAAGGCGGCGATCCGGCCACGCGCCGCCAGCCTCTCGCGGTAGGGGCCGAGCGACGAGCGATCCGCCGCCGCGGCATCGAGCACCGCCCAGCCGCCATGGGAGAAGCCGATGGCGGCGATCCCATCGGGGCGGATATCGGGACGCCCGGCGAGCACCAAGGCCGCGGCATAGATGTCCTTCGCGCGCTCCTCGGCCGAGACCAGGGAGGGGTTGTTGCAGACGCTGGAATAGCCGCGCGCGGTGAAGCTGTCGAAGATGAAGGTGGCATAGCCTGCCTCGTGCAGCAGCCCGGCCCAAGCCTCGGATCGGCCCAGCGCATAGGCGTTGTTGCCGCCGCAGCCGTGGAGCAGCATCGCCACCGGAAACGGCCCGGCGCCGGAGGGCTTGTCGAGGACGCCGGAAAGCGCGATGGCGCGTCCCTCATAGTCGATCGGCACCGACAGCGCCTCGGCGCGCGCCGCCGCCGCGGCGAGGAAAAATGTGGCCGCCGAAAGGCAGGCACGAAGCCCCTTACCCATCGCTCTCCCCCTCCGCCGCTTCCGGCCTGGCTTTCGGCTTCCGCGCCATCACGGCGATGAAGAAGCCGTCGGTGCCGTGGCGCGCAGGCGTGAGCCGCAGCATGTCGCCCGGCTCGGGCGGCTCGCCGCCCACGGTCTCACGCCAGACATCGCCGATCGGCAGCAGCGCGAAATCGCCGTGGCTGGCGAGAAAATGCTCGACCTGCATCTCGTTCTCCTCGCGCAGCAGCGAGCAGGTGGCGTAGACCAGCCGGCCGCCGGGCTTTACCAGCCGCTGGGCGCTGTCGAGGATCCCGGCCTGAAGCGCCGCAAGCTCCGCCGGATCCTCCGGTCGCAGCCGCCATTTGGCATCGGGATTGCGCCGCCAGGTGCCGGTGCCGGTGCACGGCGCGTCGACGAAGACGCGGTCGAAGCTTTGGGCGTGACGCTTCACCCATTTGTCGCGCTCGCCCGACAGCGGCACGCGCTGGACGATCGTGGCTCCGGCCCGGCGCAGGCGTTGCGTCGCGCGCTCCAGCCGCGCGGGCGCGACGTCGCAGGCGACGAGATGGCCGCGATTGCCCATCGCCGCCGCCAGCGCCAAGGTCTTGCCGCCGGCGCCGGCGCAGAAATCGACGACGCGCATGCCCGGCCGCGCGTCGGCAAGCAGCGAAGCAAGCTGCGAGCCTTCATCCTGCACCTCGACGAGGCCGCGGCGGAAGGCCTCGAGCGCGCCCAGCGGAATGCGCTCGAAGACGCGCAGGCCGAGCGGCGACAGCCGGGTCCGCGCCGCCTCGACGCCCTCGCGCGCCAGCGCCGCGCGCGCCTGCTCGCGGTCCGCCGCCTTGAGCAGGTTGACGCGCAGATCGAGCGCCGCACCCTCGTTGAGCGCCGCCATCTCGCGCGCAAGAGCGCGCCCCAGCGCCGCCTCCAGATAGGGCGCGAGCCAGGCGGGGTAGTTGCCGCGCGCATCGGGCGGCATGTCGCGCGGCTCGCCCTTCTCGCGCGCCAGCGCCTCGACGAGATGCGCCTCCTCGCGCGACAGCGGTTGCGGGCGGAAGCGGTCGCCGTCGCAGGCGCCGGCGATGGCGGCGGGGCTCCACTCCTCGACCAGCGCCAGCGCCGCCAGCATCCGCCGGCGCGCGTCCCGCGGCAGGCCATGCCCCTGCCGCTCGATCCACCAATCGAGCGCCGCGCGCCGGCGCAGCACGGCATAGATGTGCTCGGAGATCGCGCCGCGGTCGCCGGCGCCGGCAAAGCGATGACGGCGGAAATAGGTCGCGACGACGTCGTCGGCCGCGCCGCGGGTCTGCTCGATCTGGTCGAGCAGGCCGATCGCCGCCTCGATGCGCGCGCCGGGGGTCACCGCGCGACGCGCAGCGTCGTCGCGCGCGGGCGCCAGCGGTTGCTCTTGCAACCGCGAGAGCCCGCACGGTGCGGCTTTCGCGATTGCTGCGCAATCGCTGTCGCCGCCGCGGACGAACGCGCTGCGCGCGTTCGCCTATATCTCCTGCCGGTAATTCGGCGCCTCGCGGGTGATGGCGATGTCATGGACGTGGCTCTCGCGCAGGCCGGCGCTGGTGATGCGCACGAAGCGGCAATTGCGCTGCATCTCCTCGATGCTGCGGTTGCCGGTATAGCCCATGGCGGCGCGCAACCCGCCGACGAGTTGATGGATGACGGCGCCCACCGGTCCCTTGTGCGGCACGCGGCCCTCGACCCCTTCCGGCACCAGCTTCAAGACGCTGCTCACCTCTTGCTGGAAGTACCGATCGGCCGAGCCACGGGCCATGGCGCCCACCGAGCCCATGCCGCGATAGGATTTGTAGGTGCGGCCCTGATAGAGGAAGACCTCGCCCGGGCTCTCGTCGGTGCCGGCGAAGAGCGAACCGAGCATGGCGCAATCGGCGCCGGCGGCGATCGCCTTGGCAAGGTCGCCGGAGAATTTGATGCCGCCATCGGCGATCACCGGCACGTCGCGCTGGCGGGCGACGGCGACGACGTCGAGGATCGCGGTGAGCTGCGGCACGCCGACGCCGGCGACCATGCGGGTGGTGCAGATCGAGCCCGGGCCGATGCCGACCTTGATCGCGTCCGCGCCCGCCGCGATGAGCGCCTCGGCGCCCTCGGCGGTGGCGATGTTGCCGGCGATGATCTGGGTGTAGTTGCTGAGCCGCCGGATGCGCTTCACCGCCTCGATCACGCCCTGCGAATGGCCATGGGCGGTATCGACCACGAGCACGTCGACGCCGGCGTCGAACAGCGCCTCGCCGCGCTCCACGCCGTCATCGCCGGTGCCGGTCGCCGCGGCGACGCGCAGGCGGCCGTGGTCGTCCTTGCAGGCATGGGGGAATTTCTGCGCCTTCTCGATGTCCTTCACCGTGATCAGGCCGACGCAGCGATAGGCGTCGTCGACCACCAGCAGCTTCTCGATGCGATGCTGGTGCAGCAGCCGTTTCGCCTCCTCGCGCTTCACCGTCTCGCGCACGGTGACGAGCTTGTCGCGGGTCATCAGCTCGGAGATCGGCTGGCGCGCGTTGCTGGCAAAGCGCACGTCCCGGTTGGTGATGATGCCGACGAGCCGCTGCGAGCCGCGCTCGACCACGGGGATGCCGGAGATGCGGTTGTCGGCCATCAGCTTCAGGGCGTCGGCCAGCGTCTCGTCGGGACCGATGGTGACGGGATTCACCACCATCCCGGCTTCGAACTTCTTGACCTTGCGCACCTCGTTCGCCTGCTCGGCAATGCCGAGATTGCGGTGGATCACGCCGAGCCCGCCCGCCTGCGCCATGGCGATGGCGAGCGCGCTCTCCGTCACCGTGTCCATCGCCGCCGAGATGAGCGGAATGCCGAGGCTCACCTCGCGGGTGAGCCGGGTTCGGATGTCCGTCTCGGTGGGGAGGATCGACGAGGCCGCAGGAACCAGCAGGACGTCGTCAAAGGTAAGCGCCTGTCGGATTTCCATGCCGCCATCCCTTCCCATAGGGGGGGAAACTTGGGTTGGCGACGCACTATACACAATAGGAGGTATAAGGGAAGCGTCGCGATCCGCCCTGGGACGAGGGCGGCTATGCATCGTTCCGGCCGCGAAACCCCTGCGCCACGACATAGATCTCGGCCGATTCGCTGCGACTGGCGGGCGGCTTGGCGTGGCGCAGGCTGGCGAAGTCGCGCTTCAGCGCCGCCAGCAGCTCGCGCTCGGCGCCGCCCTGGAAGACCTTGGCGATGAAGGTGCCGCCCGGCGCGAGCACCTCGCGGGCAAAAGCGAAGGCGGCCTCGGCGAGCGCCACGACGCGCAGGTGATCGGTGGCGGCATGGCCGGTGCTCGGCGCCGCCATGTCGCTCAGCACAACGTCGGCGGGACCGCCCAGCGCCTGGCGCAACGCCGTGGGCGCGGCCGCGTCGAGGAAATCGCCGCGCAACAGCACCGCCCCAGGGATCGGATCGACGGCAAGCAGGTCGATGCCGACGACGCGGCCCCTGCCCGCCCCGGCCCGCACGCGCTCCACCGCCACCTGCGTCCAGCCGCCGGGCGCCGCGCCGAGATCGACGACGCGCGCGCCGGGCTTCAGGAAATGGAAGCGATCGTCGAGCTCGATGAGCTTGAAGGCGGCGCGCGAGCGGTAGCCGAGCCGCCGGGCCTCGCTGACATAGGGATCGTTGAGCTGGCGCTCGAGCCATTGCGTCGAGGACGCGGTGCGGCGCTTGGCGGTCTTGACCCGCACCGCCGGGGCGCGCGTTGCGGTCGGCGCGCCGCCGCCGCGCCGGCGAGCGCCGCGCTTCTTCACGGCGCCCTGGCGCCGAGCAGGCCGAGCAGGATGCCTTCGCGGATGCCGCGGTCGGCGACGCGCAGCCGGCCCACCGGCCAAAGCTGGCAGATCGCCTCGAGGACGGCGCAGCCCGCCAGCACGAGATCGGCGCGGTCGCTGCCGATGCAGGGATGCGCGGCGCGCGCCTCGTAGCAGAGCTCGAGCAGGCGCTCGCAGGCGGCGCGCGCGCTGTCGAAGTCGAGCACGATGCCGTCGACCCTGGCGCGGTTGTAGCGCGGCAGGTCGAGATGGACGCCGGCAAGCGTCGTCACCGTGCCCGAGGAGCCCAGCATCTGCACCTCGCGCCGCGCGATGCGCGCCGCGATTCGATGCCGCTCCTCGAAGGGGCGGAGCGCCGCGCGCATCTCTTCGACCATGGCGCCGTAGGTGGCGCGCGACACGTCGCGGCCGCCATAGCGGTCGGTGAGCGTGACGACGCCGTCGGGCAGCGACAGGAAATCCTCGACGCCGGGCGCGAGGCGGGGATCGCGCGGCACCTTGAGCCAGACCAGCTCGGTCGAGCCGCCGCCGATGTCGAAGACGACGGCGTAAGGCACCCGCCGGTCGAGCAGCGGCGCGCAGCCGGCGACGACGAGCCGCGCCTCCTCGTCGCTGGAGATGATCTCGATGGCGATGCCGGTGGCGGCGCGCGCACGCTCGATGAACTCGGCGCAATTGGCGGCGCGGCGGCAGGCCTCGGTGGCGACGTAGCGCGCCCGGGTGACGCGGCGATAGGCGAGCTTGCCGGCGCAGATCTTGAGCGCCTCGATGGTGCGCGCCATGGCGGGCTCCGCCAGCACGCCGCTCGCCGCCAGCCCCTCGCCCAGCCGCACGATGCGCGAGAAGGCATCGATGACGCGGAAGCCGCGAGCATGGCCGCGCGCCACCAGCAGGCGGCAATTGTTGGTGCCGAGATCGAGCGCCGCATAGGTTTCCTCGCCGCGCGCCGCGAGGCCCGGCGCAAAGGCGCCGGCGGGCGGAAGGTTGAGAGGTCCGGGCTTATCGGGGGGCGGCAAAGGAAAGGCTCGATTCACGACATATTCATGACAGGGCGCCATGCTAGCCTAGGACAACGCGGTTGCGAAGCGCGGCGTCGGCCCCGCCCAGGCCCCTACACAGGGGGTCCGGGGTGTGCTATCTAGCGGCGAAGCCTTGGTTAATCCCTGCTGGGGGATCGTCTAACGGTAGGACAGCGGACTCTGACTCCGCCAGTCTAGGTTCGAATCCTAGTCCCCCAGCCATTATTTTAGATCGTGATGCTGGCCACGCGAGTCCTCTGTCATCATCGCCGCGATTTTTAATCAATGATTGCAAAGGGGCAGGACCTGCTCACCCAGTGCCTCGCTGGGGAGCGCCGTCGCTTCAGAGATCCCGCGTAGGATGGCGCGGGTCATCGACGCGCTTTCTTGTCCCAGGCGCTCTGCGTCATCGGCAAAAGTCGGCGATGGCGCCCCGCCACCCCGCGGTCCGCCGACTCACATGCCTTCGAGGCGCAAGAACAGTCGGATGGTATAGAAGATGTAGCCGAAAAGCGCGAGCAGCGCGCCGGTCTTGTGCACCCGCTCGTTCCGGGTCCAGCATCCGATCGCCGCGAAGGTGAGGAAGCCGATATGCGCCGCCAGGTTTCCCGCCCGCGGCAACTTTCCATATAACATCACGTCCTTCGCCAGGCTGGCGCAGGCTTCCGCCGCGAGGCACGCAAAAAACCACCGCGTGTGCCGGTAGAAGTCCGCGCGCAGATCGACCGGCAAGCCGCCGAACGGGTTGGGAATGATGAGAGCCGTCGGCAGGAACAACAGCACCGGCTGCATCAGCACGATGAAGAATGCGACGAAGTTCCAGTGCGTCACCTGGCGAAGCGCGAACATCGTCCACCAGTTTTGCACCAGCGCCAGAAACAGCGTCCCCATCCACACTGTCACCGGCCAATAGATCGTCGCTTCCGAGCGCGTGCGGATCAGCACCGCCGTGCCGGTCAGCAGGTTGGTGATCCCGAGGCCCAGGACGATGGTGATCAAGGTGGAGAGATGGTCGAATTCCATGGCCGCCGCATGTCGGAAACCGATAGGCTGTTCCCGGCCGCCCAGGATAAGGCCGCAGATCGGCCGGCACTTGACGTGGATCAATGTGTCGGGTCGGCCGCTCGCGATGATGGCGGCGGTTGCCGTCGATGCGGCGATTTGCGAGGAAAGAGGGTTCGCAGTCTGTTCCGGGGCAAAGCCAATGCATCGCATCGCGCCAGAGGCACGGGAACACGCTCAAGCGCAGCCGCGACAGGACGAAGCGGCGGCGCCCGCGCGGAAGCCAATCGCCGCGGCCGGCCGGATCGACTACATCGACGCCGTGCGCGTCCTTCTGATCATGCTCGTCGTCGCCCATCATTCCGTCGAGGCCTATGTCACGGCGCACCCGCCGGAGATCCCGCTCCCGGACCCGCCGCTTGCCCAAGGCAGCGTCTTCCTCTGGGTGAATGCCGCTTTTTTCATGGGGCTTTTCTTCTTCCTCGCCGGCTACTTCACCTCGACCGCCTTCGACCGCAAGGGCGCAGCCGCCTTCCTCGCCGATCGCGGGCTGCGCTTGGGCGTGCCCCTGGCGCTCGGCACGGTCGCCATCGTGCCGCTGGCGGGCTGGGCTCATGTCGCCCTCGACCCGGCGCTGCCGCGGATCGGCTATTGGACCTATCTGACGCAGGACTTTTTCGGCCATGGCGCGAGACCGGCTTTCTGGCCGGCAGGCGAGCGCTGGCCTCAGCTCAATTTCGGCCATCTCTGGTTCATCGAACATCTTCTCGTCTATGCGCTCCTCTACGCGGCGCTGCGCGCGGTTCTTCCCCGCGATCGCGGATCGGCGGGGCGCAGCCCGCCCTCCCATGGCGCGATCTTCGCCTATGCCGTGCTGCTCTCGGCCGCGACCTTCGCGGTCCGGATAGACTACCCGCAGAATCGCTGGGTCGCGTTCCTCGGCTTCATCCAGATGGAACCCGCGCACCTCCCGCAATATGCGAGCCTCTTCGCGATCGGTGTCTTCGCCGGTCCGCGCCGCTGGATCGAGACCATGCCGACGCGGCGCGGGCTCGTTTGGCTGGCGGTCGGGGCGGGGCTTGCTTTCACCGCCTATCTGCGCGCGGCCACCGGCGCGGCCGCCAGCGGCGGCACTTCCGGCTGGCGGATCTGCACCGCCGAATCGTTCCTGTGCGTCGGCCTCTGCGTCGGGCTCCCCGTGCTCGCGCGCGAACTGGCGCTTGGCGCCGGGCGTTTATGGCGCGCCCTCGCCGCCAATGTCTTCGCCGTCTATGTGTTCCACATGCCCATCGTCCTCTTTCTGCAATGGGCCTTGATCGATGCGCCCGCGCCGAAATTGCTGCGCCTTTTCGTGACGGTGTTCGCCGCCATCATCGGCTCCTTCGCCTTCACCCATTGGGTGATCCTCCGCCTGCCCTACGCCCGGCGGATCTTCTGAGCCGACCGCGTCTCGATATCGGCGGCGGCGAGAAGACGGTCGCACGCCGCCAAGCGCCCGGCGGCGCGGAACGTCGCTCCTCAGCTCCCCTGAGGCCAAGCGCTCGCACCGGTCATTCGCCGCGTCGGCGGCGGTTTTCCGTGGCCGCCGCAAGCTCCATGCCACCCCGGTCGGATGAACCGCCGCCCTTTCCGTCCTCGAAAAAATCGCCGGATTTTGCCATTCTGTCTTGGGGGGAAGACGAGAATGACGGTTCGACCGCGATGACGGCGTATTACCCGGCCGCCGAGTTGCGCTACCGCGTCGTGGACGATCTGGCGGTGATCCTCGATTTGCGAACCGGCGAATACGTCATTCTCGACCGCACGGCAACGACGATGTGGCGCGTCCTGCTCGATACCGAACCCGAGCGGCGGCTCCCGACCCTCCAGCATCATTTCGATGCGCCGGCCGAACGCCTCGCGGCCGATCTCGAAGGGTTTGCGGCGAGTTGCGTCGAGCGCGGCTTTCTGCGGCGCGAGCGCCCGCCTCCTCCTCCGCCGCCGGCCGAGCTGGAGGTCGCCGCGCGAGGCTCCCTGCTCCTGCGCGCCTGGTGGACGCTCTTTGTCACGACGCGCGGGCTCGCCAGGCAGCAATTCCCGCAGATTTATCGCCGCTGTTCGCAGTTGCCCAAACCGACCACGTCCGGTTCGCGATCGGACGACTTGCTGCGCCGGGCTTTGGCGGCTTTTTCCGGCGCCGAAAATTTCTTCATCATCGCCGCGGCGCCGCGAGACTGCCTGCCGCGATCTCTCGCCCTCTATCGCTTTCTTATGACCTCCGGCGTCCCCGTCGAGCACTGCATCGGCGTCGTGCGCTATCCCTTCGAGGCGCATGCCTGGGTCGAATATCGTGGCGAGGTTCTGCTGGACGCGCCGGATTACGTCCGATCCTACGCCGAACTCGCCCGAATGTAAGCGCATGAGGCACTTCATCGGATATTGCGCCGCAGGAAGCGAACCCGTCTTTGGCGGCACGCCGGCGCCCGCTCTCTTTGGCCCCTACCAGATCCTTTGCCGGGGATTTATCGCGAACCGCGCGGACCTGCTGGCAAAGGCCGGGCGCAGCCAAACCGGCAACGTTCCGATCGCCGACGCCGAACTCTTCGCCATCGCTTACGAGCGATGGGGGACCGATCTTTCGCGCCACGTGGTCGGCGAGTTTTCTCTGGCGCTGTTCGACGCGGCCGAAGGCCGTTTGCTGCTCGCCCAGGATGCGCTCGGATTGGCGCCGGTTTTTTATTCGGAATCCTCGGGGCGACTCGCCTTCGCCTCCAGTCTCGAGGATTTGGTGATCGAGACGGGAACCGGCCAGCTCGACGACGAATTCATCGCCGATTACATGGCGCGGGGCGAACATTTCGGCGAGCACACGCCCTATGCCCATATCCGCCGATTGCTGCCGGGCGAAAGCCTCGTCTGGCGCGGCGGCCAGCGGCGGCTCGGAACCTGGACCCTGGCGGCGCCCGATCCCGTTCTTTACCGCGATCCTCGCGATTACGAGGAGCGGCTGCGTCATCTGGTGAAGGAGGCCGTCCAATCGGCGCTTCCACCCCACGGAAAGGTCTGGTGCGAGCTTTCCGGCGGATTGGATTCATCGACCATTCTCAGCGTCGCGCGCCGCGTGCTCGATCGGGAGGTCGAGGCGGTGTCGTTCGTCTATCCGCAATCCTATTCGGTCGACGAGCGGGAGTGGATCGAGGCCGTCCTCAAGGAGCATCCGGCGCCCTGGCACCCGATCGACGCGGACGCGGTTCGGCCGTTTTCCGAGCTGCCGACCGAGTTCCATGCCGAGCCCAGCCGCTGGGTCATCTCCGCGGCGATGAAGCGAACCTACTTTCAATTGCTGGCGGCGCATGGCGTCGACATCGTCCTCAGCGGCGAAGGCGGCGATGCGGTTCTTTGCGGCGATGAGCAATTCCCGTTTTTTCTGGCGGATCTCATGCTCCGCGGCCGGTGGGGACGCCTGTGGCGGCATTTGCCGGACTGGGCGGAAGGCATCCGGGGACGGCGCGCCATGGCCTATGTCCTGGTCAAATACGCGTTGGAGCCGGCAATCCGCCACCTGCGATCATGGGATCTCGAATACCAGCCCGCGACCGTCCGCTGGGCCGCCGACGATTTTGCGGCGCGCGCGGATTTGAAACACCGCGGCAGAGCGCGGCGGGTACCGCGGTCATCGACCATCGGTGTCGCCTATATGGTGCAGCGGATCATGCGCTCGGCCCATGTCGTCCGGACTTGCTATCACCACCATTCGAGCGGCTTCGAGTTTCGTCATCCGCTCCTGTACCGCCCGCTGATCGAGTTCATGCTCGCCGTGCCCTGGGAGACGAAGATCGCGCCGACTCACGATCGCGCGCTGCAACGCCGCGCGTTCAAGGGAATCCTTCCCGCGAAGACCTTGCAGCGGTTCAACAAGGGAGGCGGCGCACAGGCGATGCTGGAAGGGCTCGAACGCAGCCGCGCCTGGCACGAAGCGTTGACGGCCCGGCCGCGGATCGTCGAGCGCGGCTATGCCCGGCTTCAGGAATGGCGCAATGCGGTTCAGCACGCGCGCGTCGGCCAGACCGACGGCTTTCCGCAATTCCTGGCCTCGGCGATCCTGGAGCTGTGGCTGCAAGGGCTCGAGCGGTTGCCGGCGGGAAAGGACTCGCGGTCTCTATCGCCCGGCATGACATCGCCGGAGCAAAGGCCGGGATGAATTTGGCAGGCGGCAACGCCGTCGCCCAGTCAGCGATCGCGACTCGGTTCTCCGAGATATTATTCAGGGATGAGACGCCAAGAGATTCTCTGATATCTGCCCTCGCGAGGTCGAGAGACGATTGATCGAGGGCATTTCAACTCCGTATTTCAGTTTTTTGTCCCGCGGCGACCTTGCCGCTGGACGGCCGCGTTGAAAAGCCGAAGCCTTATGCACGCACATATCGCGCGGTTTTGCGCGGTTTTGTTGCGCGGTTTTGCAGGCTGGCATAGAGTTCATTGCGATAAAGCTGACCGGCGGTGGAGGGGGCTCACACCGTCTTGCCGTGCATGCGACGTGTGATCGCGAGTCAGGATAGATCCAGCGGACTCCTTCCCTACGGTCATTGAACCGGTGAGCAAACTCACCGGAAGCCGCTGCTTGCACCATGACGAGCACAAGGGCCGGCGTGGCGAGTTGGGCGTCAGAAAGGGGGGTGCGCATCGATACGATCGAGCGCTTGAGCAGACAATCAACCTGAAAACGACGCAACTCAACCGAAGGAGACTTCTGCAATGACTGAAAAATCCGATCGCGAAGTGGGGCACTCCTATCAAGCTCCGTCGATGGTCGTCATCGGCGCGGTGACCAAGCTCACGGCCGGCCCGGTCGACAGTCGGCCCGAGCAGAACGGCTATCGCGCCCCCAGCGTCACGAAGCAGCCGCGCATCAATGACGGCCCGATAACGCCGCGATCCTAAGCGCCGCGCGATCTCTGCCGCCGCTGGCCGGCGGTTGGAATGCGGCCAGAGGCGGAAGCTGGAGCAGCTGTTGAAGGCGCGTCCGATCGGTGTCATGGCGTTCGATCGCGACCGCTTGCGGCGAGAACTTGCGGCGGTTCAACAAGGGAGGCGGCGCAGAGGCAATGCGGGAAGAGCTCGAACGCAGCCGCGCCTGGCATGAAGCGCTGACGGCCCGGCCGCGGATCGTCGAGCGCGCCTATGCCCGGCTTCAGGAATGGCGCATCGCGGTTCAGCATGCGCGCGTTGGCCAGACCGATGGCTTTCCGCAATTCCTGGCATCGGCGATCTTGGAGCTGTGGCTGCAAGGGCTGGAGCAAAGGCCGGAATGAATTTGGCGGGCGGCCGCGACGTGCTTCCTCGCGCAATCATTCAGGAGGACAAACGGCCTCCGCTATGTGCCCGCGCGAAATCCGAAAGACGGATGATCGAGGGCATTTCAAACCCGTATTTCGGTTGTTCTCCCCGCCTCCGTGCCGCTGACCGGCGGCCTTGAAAAAGCGAACGGCCTGCACGCTCGTATTGCGCGGTTTTGCGGACTGGGATAGAGTTCATATCGATAAAGTTGACCAACGGTGGAGGGGGGCTCACACCGTCTTGTCATGAATGCGACGTGTGATCGCAAATCAGAACAGGTCCAGCGGACTCCTTCCCTACGGTCATTGAACCGGTGAGCAAACTCACCGGAGGCCTTTGTTCGCACCATGACGAGCAAAGAGGCTGGCGTGGCGAGTTGGGCGGCAGAAAGGGGAGCGCGCATCGATACCATCGAGCGCTTGAGCAGACAATCGGCCTGAAAACGACGCAACTCAACCGAAGGAGACTTCTGCAATGACTGAAAAATCCGATCGCGAAGTGGGGCACTCCTATCAAGCTCCGTCGATGGTCGTCATCGGCCCGGTGACCAAGCTCACGGCCGGCCCTGTCACCAAGCGGGCCGAGACGAACGGCTTTCACTCCGCCGGCGTCACGAAAAAGCCGCACGTCAATGACGGCCCGATAACGCCGCGATCCTAACGTCGCGTGATCTCTGCCGCCGCTGGCCGGCGGTTGGAATGCGGCCAGAGGCGGAAGCTGGAGCAGCCGTTGAAGGCGCGTCCGATCGGTGTCATGGCGTTCGATCGCGACCGCTTGCAGCGAGAGCTTGCGGCGGTGGAGTCGCTCGAGCTTTATTCTTCTCGCGACGGCATAGAAGGCTGGTCGCACCGTATTTTGTGGGCGGGTCCTTGGGCGTCGTCGCCGCCCCCGGCGCATGAGGACCTTCGCTCATCCTTTCCGTATCTCGACGCGCTCATCGCGGCCGTCTTCGCGACCGAGCATATCCATCTCGTCCGCGTGTTCGTAGCGACTGCCGGGGGATACGTCCGGCCGCATCGCGATTGGCACGGCACTACCCCGCTGTTCACGCGATTGCACATCCCGTTGCGGTCGGACGCGCATTGTCTCAATTCCGAAGCCGGCGACGTCTACAGGATGCAGGTCGGGGAGATTTGGTATCTCGACGGAGGACGCCCGCATAGCGGCGGCTGCTTCTCGGATACGCGGCGCGTGCACCTCGTCATCGACTTCAACCCCGACCCGCCGCTGCACCGGCTGTTTCGAGACCCGGAACGGTATCGGCCCTTCGCTCCTGCCATGCTCGTCGAGCGCGACAGGCAGGGTCCCGACGATCTCTCGGCAATTTATGGGCTTTCCAGGATCGCCACGCGCAAGAACCTGCCGCATATGCTGGATCTGCTGGCGGCGGTGCATTTCGACAAGCAAGTCGGTTGCGCCGAGGTCTATGATTGGCTGATCGACATCGCGCGCCTGACCGGGGACCCCGAGACAATCCGAGCCGCGGCGCGGTTCAAGGCGGCCTATGTCGGGCCGCACCCGCCCGACCAGGAGGGCGGGGAGGTCGGGCGCGGTCCGCCCGTCGCAAAGCCGAACCGCATCGACCTCGGAGGCGCTGCCGGTCACGGCGCCGAGCATGGGAGCGGAAAGGCGCCGGGGAGCCGGATCCTCGGCCGGATCGATCTCGACCCGGCCCGTCTCTCGGCGGAGATAGCGACCATCGCCGGTCTCGATATGGAGACGTGCCGGGGCTATTCGGCCGGGGATTGGCGGAAATTCAACGCCTGGATACGCAGCGACCAGAAGACCTCCTCGGCAAAAGTGGACCTCGGCCCGGCATTGCCGTACCTGACGAGCATCATCCATCGAAGCTTCGACGACCGCCTCATCGACACCGTCTATTTTTTCGTCGCCGAGAACGGCGGCTTCCTTCTTCCCCACCGGGATTGGGCGCGATCGCGGCCGCTCCATGTTCGTCTGCACCTTCCCTTGCAGAGCGATGACGAGTGCTTCAATTCAGAGGACGACGCCTTGTTTCAAATGCGCGTCGGCGAGATCTGGTTCCTCGACGCCGGCCGCGTGCACAGCGCCGGCTGTTTCTCCCAGGGAATGCGGCTGCATCTGGTCATGGACTTCGCGCCGGACACGTCTCCGGAAGATTTGGTCGCCGATCCCGCCAGCCGATGTTTCCGGTCGCCGCGGCCGCTGGCAAACCGGCGGAAGCTCGGCGATGAGGATCTGGCGGCCATTTACGGCTTAGCCACTCTTGCCAGCGAACGGACCTTTCCGCGGCTGGCGAATTTTCTGGCCAGCCTGCACTACGACCGCGAGGTGCATTGCGCGGCCGTCTATGGCTGGCTGAACGAGATCGCCCGGCGCGCCGGCAACCCGCGGCTTGTCGAGCGCGCCGCCGAGCTCGAAGCCCGGTATATCCATCCCTTCGGCCCCTCCGACAGCGCAGAACCGCCTTGAACGACGCCTCTCCTGGTGCGTCCGGCGATGAAAAAAGCCGTGCCGGCGCCTTCCCGAAATTGCGCCGGCTGTGGCTGCTGCCGCCGCTCGCCTTTGCGCGCTTGGGCAGCTCCCCCGTCCCGCTCGACGCCTTCTTCTGGGGCCCGAACGACGAGAGGCCGGGAGGGACCGGAAAAACCACCATACGTCCCGCGCCGACGCTCTATTTCCGAGGCGATGGGACGCTTTTCGCCCGGACGCCGTCGGCCGTCTACTTCAAGGATCAAGACGGGTTCCGCCCGGTCTGCCCGTTCTTCGAGCTGCACGGCGAATGGGAGGGAGAAGGCGGGCCCGTTCGCGGGCCGATAACCCCGGAAATCGTGCCGCCGTCGCGCCTGCGTTGGCGCGTGGAAGTCGCCAATCTCAAGCCCTACAACATGACCCTTGATCGCGGCACCGAGATCCGGGCGCTGATCGAGCTGGCGGGGGATGATACGGAAGAGAAGCCGCTTAAAGGCGAGAGCCCGCCCGACGGTCCGAACCCGCTGATCCCGCGCGATTGCCATGTCCCGCTTGGGCGGGTGCGCCTCAATCGGCCTGACGCGTCATTCCCGGGATATCGACTGCGTTTCCATCCGGGAGGAGGCTTTATTTACGGCCCTTCCGACTTGCCGGAACGCTGGCGGCGGCGATATACGACCGCGCCGCGTCTGACCATCCCGGCGGACCGCCTGTTTTTGAACCCGAAATCCGCATGGTGCCGGTGGAAGAAGACGGATGACCCGCGCCGCGCGCCGGAAGGACAGTTCGCAAAAGACGAGAAAGAGGTCAGCCTGGGGCTCGTCGATGACATCTGCGACGGAATCATCACCTGCGGCGTGGACGGTCTTGAAGCCCATGCGCGCGTCGTCGTCGCGCCGCCCGATTTCGCGCCGGACCGCCGGCCGCCGATATCCTTGGCCGACGGGCTCAAGGACAGAGTTGATCGCGCTTCCGTTTCGCAACCCCGCTACTATGACGACATGGCGCAGGTCGCTTTGGAGATCCGCGATCTGATGGAGCGCGCCTTTGAAACCATGGGGCAGATGAATCTCGATGCGCTCTGCAACCTGTTCGACACGAATCTCAACCACTACTTCGCGCATCAGGCAAATTTGAAATATCCCGACGGCGAAAACCGCCTGTTCGAGGAGCCGATTGCGACGGCGAGCGATCCGCTTCCGCTGACCGCGCAGGGCCGGCAGCATCATCACCGTTACATTTCGATCGAGCTTTTCTTCGATTTCGTGCGCAAGCGTCCGGATCTGATCGAGAAATGGATCCGGGAGCCGATGACGTCCAATCCCTTTTATACCTATCAGATGCCGCCCTTGATGCGAAATTCGACCGGAGGTCCGCTGCACCTTACGCGGCGGCAATATCAGCTCTTGCTCAACTGGTCCCGCAAAATCCGGGAGACGCCGTGATGCCGCAGACGTTCCGGCCGATTTCCGCCGAGCTTCGCGTCTTCCGCTCGGAATTCGGCGCGCATCTCTTTGTGGTCGAGGGCAGCCGCATCTATGACGTCGATGCCGAGATGGCCCGCGCCATCGAGCGGAGCGGAGCGGACGGGAATGGCGGCGAGGAGCTGAAGCGGCAGCTTGGCGCCGCGCTCGGCCTGGGCGCACCTTCCCCTTGGGCGATCGACGCCGATCCGCCTTCTCTTCCGCCCCTTCGCTCGATATCGCTGAACGTCGCGCAGTCCTGCAACATGGCCTGCTCCTATTGCTATGCGGATGAGGGCCGGTTCGGCGGGCCGGCGCGCGCGATGGACCGTGCCACCGCGGAAGCGGCAATCGACCGCCTTATCTTGGAGTCCGAGCCGGGCGCGCGGCTGACGCTCGGCTTCATGGGAGGCGAGCCGCTGCTCAATCGCGACGTCCTCCACCACGCCACCCGCTACGCCTCCGCCGCTGCCGACCGTCACGGGCGCGAAATGCGTTTCTCGCTCACGACCAACGCGACCTTGCTGCGGCCCGAAGACGCCAGACTGTTCCATGACCATCCGTTCTCGGTCCAGATAAGCCTCGACGGACAACGGTTTCAGAATGACGAGGCGCGCCCCATGAAGAACGGGCGCAGCGCCCATGATCACGTCATGAAAGCGCTCGAGCTGATGAACGGCCCGGGTCGCCCGATGCAGCTCGCCGCGCGCGCCACCGTTACGCCGAAGACCCGCGGCCTTCCGGCGCGGCTCGATCACCTTATCTCGCTGGGCTTTGACGAGGCCGGATTCGCGCCGGTCCTGGCTTCGCCCTCCTCGGCGGATGCCTTCACAGAAGCCGAGCTCGACCACTTCCTCGACGAGATGATCGCTTGCGGAACAAAGGCGTATCACGAGATCGCTGCGGGCCGGTCCTACCCTTTCGCCAATTTTGAGACCGCCCTCGCCGAGATCCATCGCGGCAGCCATCGCCCCTATGCCTGCGGGGCGGGCGCGGCATATCTCAGCGCCAATGCCGACGGCCGGCTCTTTGCCTGCCACCGGCTCGTCGACGATGCTCGATTTCTGATGGGAGACGTTTTCGCCGGGCTTCACGACGTCCGGCGCGCGGCGCATTTGCAACGCACGCATGTCGACGGCATCGAGCCGTGCCGCGGCTGCTGGGCGCGTTATCTCTGCGGCGGCGGATGCCAGCACGAGGTGGATCGACGAGGCCGCATCGGCTGCGACTACATACGCGGTTGGCTGGAGTTTTGTCTCGGTCGTTATATCGAGCTGCTGTCGCGCCGGCCGGACTATTTCGCTTCCGGCGCGCGACCGGCGGAAATCGGTCTCGCCTCTTTGACGGCCGGGTGACGGAGACGTCGCGATGACGGGAGAGAGGGAAAAATCGACGCCTTACGCCGCTCCCGCGACCGCACCGGAGCGCGAGGCGGCCACGGCGGCGAAAATTTTTCCAAGAAATCTTACGGCTCAGGCGGATTGGCTGATCCGCGGCAACCCGGCAAACAGCCGGCCCGAGAGCGGCGTCGACAATTGCTATCCCGGCTTGGAATTCGACCAGCGCAATTTGGAGCAGTGTTTCTTCCCGGGCCTCGTCTTCGAATATCAGCGCGATGAAGGCGCCATTCTCGTAGCGGTGCAAGCCGAGGCGGCACCGCTGCTGGACGGCCTCTCGACCGCGGATCTGCACCGCCAGGAGCCGCTCTATCTCTGGTACATTTACGGCTGCTTCGGCGGACCTGCGCCGGTTCTGTTCGACTGCTTGCATCAGCCGGAGCAGGAAAAAGGCATGAAGACGTGGCGGCAGGTGAGGGATCTCTCGCCCGGCCACGTCGCGATCATCGTCGGCCCGGGCGTCAAGAGCTGTCTCACGGCGTCGCAAGCCGAGGACCTTCTTCGTTCCGCGATCAAGGCCGATGCGCCGCAGCCCTGCGTCGTGAAGCGGAAGCCGGGGACGGACGCCGTTCAATACGCCGTGCTGTCGCGCGACCGGGCTTCGTATGTCGACCCGGACAGCGGAATTATCGACATCGCGGCCTATCGCGCCGGCGAGCTGACGAAATCGATGTGCGCTCCCTGGATCTACGACTTCCGGGAATGCTTCTGCTTCTATTGGGCGTCCAACAAGCCCGATCTCGTCAGCAGCGCCGACGAACGCCGGCCTTATCTGAATTTCCTGCGGCGCGACCGCGGGACCGGCAAGCCCGACGTCACAAAATATCTCGGCCGCGAGGACACGGAACTCGACCATCCGGAATTGCTGCAAGGCGCGTGGAACGCGCTTCCGGTCGTTCTCGACGGCCGGGAGCAGCCCGACATCAAGCCATTGCTCAACCGCGCCGAAGCCATCCGGGAGCTGACCTATCTCGCGACCATCGAGCACGCGCTCCTGATAGAATATCTCTATGGCATGTATTCCCTCGACATCGGCAAGGAACAACCCGACGACCGCGCGGATCAAACGACGAAGCGGCTCTATGCCGTCGCCAGCCAGATACGGGAAATCGCCGTCGACGAAATGCGTCATTTCCTGTGGGTGAACCAGCTCCTGCTGATACTGGGAGCGCCGCCTGCCACGGGGCGCGCCACGTCCATTGCCGAGCCGCCGGCCAGGCACAGCGGACGCAGGAAATATCACGGGAAGACATATCTCAACAGGCGCTTCGCGCTGAGGCCGCTCGATCGCCGGACGCTTCAATGGTTCATCGACGTTGAACAGCCGAGCCAAGCCATCAACCAGGGCTTGGACGGCATGTATGTGGAGCTGTTGCGCAGCGTTACCGCCCAGCCGTCGCTATTCCCCGAAATCGAGCGCATCGAGCCGGTTCTGAAGCTGATCATCGACGAAGGGATGGGCCATTATCATCGGTTCGTCGGGGCTCGCAAAACCTTGAAGGGCCTGAGGGAGGATCGATATCTTCGCGCCTACGGCAAGCCCCGGACGGCGCTGCAACGAGCCTATCGCGCGCTCTCCGATCTCTATTACCGCTCCGTGCTGGACGCGGTACAGATCGGCTTCTCGCTCGGCGAGAGCCATGCGAATACCACCATCGACCATGCCATGAAACTGATGAGGGCCTTCGACGAGATCAATCGCAAGCTGATCTCGCAAAGCGTCCCGCCGCGGTTCACCATAGAAAGACGCGACGCCGAGCGGTTGTCGCACGATGCCGCGTCGACCCGGCTGATTGAATTGGCGCGCATGCATCGCGAGGCATTGACCCGCGTTCAGGCAGCGGGGAGCGGTACCGACGCGGCGTGGCTGAAGGACCACGACGACAGCAGCAGCCGAATTTTTGAGCAAATATCCGGCGTAATTCGCGCGGCGCGACAGGGCTGACGAATGGATTGCTCGATCAATCCGGAGAAACCGCCCTGCCGGCCGGCTCTTCATGGGATCCGGTCCGCGTGAGCGCGCGGGCCTCGGCCGTCACAATTCTCGGCGCCGGCCCCGTGGGCCTCGTGGCGGCGCTGATGCTCCTTCGCGCCGGCGAGCGCGTGACGATCGCGGCCGAAGCCTTTCCTCGGGCCGGGGATCAGAGGCGCGTCGATGCGGTGCCGGCCGCCTTCATCATGTTGCTGCGAGACTTCGGGATCTCGCCGGAATCGGTCGGCGTGGATGCGGTGCATCTGCGCCGCCGGCTCATCTGGACCTCGAGAACGCCGCAAATTTCCGTGACGCCGCCGACGGCTTATGTGGAGCGCCCGAAGCTCGAATTGGCGCTGTTCGATCTCCTCCAACGCTTCAAATCCGTCCAATTCGACGAGCGACGATTGAAGAGATCACACGCGCTCGAACCGGCCGGATTGCCTTGCCGGCGCTTGATAGACGCCACGGGGCGCGCGGCCGTCACGGCAACCCGGATCATCAGACCGCCGAAACCCTGGGCGGCGCGGACGTTCTGGACCCCCCGACCACGCAGTTGCCAATCCCCCCTCTTCACCGTCGTTTCTCTGCCGCACGGATATGCCTATCGTTCCTATTCCAAATCATATGTCACCCTGGGCGTCGTTGGTCGCGGTCCGATTGTCGACGGCGGCAAAAAGGACGTTGCTCGCTACCTTCGGGAGTTCGCGAGCACATTCCTGGATGAGTCGCCTTCGCTCGATGACATGGTTGCGAACCGAGCAAAGATCGCCTCGGTCCAGTGGACGGAGGGAAATCACCGCTTGCGCTTGGGCGATGCTGCGCTCGCTCGCGATGTTCTTTCGTCGCAGGGCATCGTGTGTGGAATCTCGGAGGGGCTGCTGTCGTCGGCGTTGCGCGATGATCGCGAGGTGGATCTGATTCGAGCGCGACAGGCCGAGCAACGGCGGTTGCATCTCCGATCGCTCCTTCGCATGATCGAGCAATGCGACTATGCGGACCGTCCGGTCTGGCAGGATTATCGCGCTGCGATTTCACCCGCATCGACTCAACCGGCGGTCGCGTATACTTCCGCGCTGCGATTTGGGCGAATTCGGCGGATTCCATTGAATTGCTGAGCGACGTGATGCTCTGCGTCGCGAAGCGGGCGCCTGAACCGGCGAACCGGCTTTATGTCGAGACCATCGAAACGGTCGAGGGCGGCTTCGGCGTCACGGCCGGGTCTTCGTGCCGCCCAAGCAACAGCCGGGCGAACGCCAAGACGAGCGCGACGCCTGCTTGCGTCTCGGCTTGACCGACGACGATATGGAGCGTTTCGTTCCGTTGCCGTTCTTCGCGGTCTATACCGATTTGCTGTCCTGCATAGCGGAGATCGATCCCTTGGGATTCTGCTTTTCCCTCGTCGTTTCGGAGGGGCTGCCCGGCACCCGCAAGCCAATTGCGGCCGCGCTCGCCGCGCGCGGATTTACCGCGGCCGAGTTGCAGTCGCACACCCAAATCGACATCGAGCGCGATCACACCTCTTTCGCTCGCCGCCTCGCCCGGCAATGGCCGAGCGTATCGCCGGACCGGTTCGCCACGGCGGCGCGACACATGCTCTTCATGGTCGAGGTAAGCACCGCCGCCCGGGACCAACTGATGAGCTACTGTTTGAGCGGCAAGGCTCGCGACATGGCGCCGGCCGTGTTTTCGCTCCGGCCCGACGACGTTCTATCGATGCGGCTCTGATCCTTCCGCCGCGGCCGATCCACCCGCCGTCAGGGGCCGTCGATGCCGCCGAACAGCACCCAGGTCTCGCCGTTAAAGCGCGAGAGCCGGAGCTGGCGGATGGGGAAGAAATTGTCCGGCGCGGTGTCGACCGCGATGCCGGGCAGCAGCATCGGCAGCTCGAGATGCCTGAGGTTTGCGGCTTGGCGCATGATGTTCTCGCGGCTGACATCGTCGCCGCATTGGCGCAGCACCTCAGCGAAGGTCATGGCGATGCTGTAGCCGCCCGCGGCGCCGGCGTCGGAGACGTCGACGTTCGGGAGATAGTCTTTCATGAAGGCCAGGAAATCCTGCATGCCCTTGTCGTTCTCCCAGGTAGGGTCGGTCGTATCCTTGAGATAGCGCGCCGAAATGATGCCCTTGGCGCGCTCGACGCCGGCGGGCTTGAGCACCGTGCCGATCGATGCGCCGATGCTGGTTACGAACTGCAGCGGCTTCCAGCCGATGTCATAAGCCTTGCGGATCGCCTGGGCCGCGAATTTCTGCGTGGTGACGTTGAGAAACACCGTGGCATCCGAGGCTTGCAGGCTGACGATCTGCGAATCGACCGTGGGGTCGCTGGTCTCATAGGTCGTTTCCGCGATGATGTACCGGGCGGCATCGGCGCCGAGCCCGTCCTTGAAGCCTTTCACGTAGTCGCGCCCGAAATCATCGTTCTGGTAGAGGATGGCGATCTTGGGATCCGGTACGTGCTCCAGCGTATAGCGGGTGAAGGCGCGTCCCTCGGACTGGTAAGTCGGCTGCCATCCCATGGTCCAGGGGAAATGCTGGGGATCGCCCCATTTGGTGGCGCCGGATGAAATGAAGAGCTGCGGCACTTTTGCCTGGTTGAGGTACTTCTGCACGGCCGAGTTGGTGGGCGTGCCGACCGTCCCGACGATGGCGAGCACGTGCTCCTCCTCCACCAGCCGGCGCGTCTCGTCGATGGTCTTGGGCGGGCTATAGCCGTCATCGTGCGAGATCAGCGTGATCCTGCGCCCATGGACGCCCCCGCGCGCGTTGAGCATGTCGTAATAAGCGCGCTCGGCCAAGCCGAAGGTGCCGGCGGCGGAGACCGGACCGCTATAAGGCATGGTCTGGCCGATCTTGACCTCGTCCTCGCCCGCCGCCGGGCGCACCGCGAGCAGAAGCAGTGCCGCGATAACCGCTTGTGCCGTCCTCATCCGCCTTGTGCCGCTCTCAAGGGCAATCGAAGGGCCGCCATGGATTTCTAATCCACGATCCGAGCATGCCGCAACAGCGGCAGGCCCGGGACGCGGCACGCCCGCCGCTCAGCCGACGAGCCGTTCGAGCAGATGGCGGACCAGCCCTTTCATCAGATCGAGCTTGTAGCCGGTCATCGGCAACGGCCTGGCGCCTGCCGTCGCCTGCTCGGCGATCGCCGCCATCGTCGATGCGCTCGCGGCGGCGCCCTCACCGATCGCCTCGGCGGCGGACAAGCGAAGCGGCACCGGCGCCACGCCGCCCGCGGCAAGGCGGAGAAGCTGGAACGATCCGCCCGAGATCACCGTCCGCGCGACGATTTCGACCAGCGGCCATTCGGCATGGGTCCGGCCGATCGCCCGCTGATAGAGCGCCCGCTCGTTCGCAAGCGGCGGCGAAAGCGCAATGCTCTCGATGATTTCGCCGGGGCGAAGGGCGTTGTCGGCGGTGCCGGCAGAGCCGTCGCCGAGCAGCTCGGGGATCGAGAGCGCCGGCCGTCGATCTGTCCTGACAACCCCGTCATAAGCCAGCAGCGCCGCCGCCATGGTCGAGGGATGGGGCGCCACGCAGGGGCCCAGATCGAAGGCAACGCCGTGGAGGTGATTGCCGCGGCGGGCGGGACAGTCGGAGCCGCCCTTCTTCAAGCAGGAGACGTGCGGATGGCGGTAATACCAGCACCGCGAATGCTGCGCGAGATTGCCGCCCAGCGTCGCGAGGTGCCGCAGCTGGGGCGTTGCCAATCCACCGGCCGCCGCCGCAAAGCCGGGATAGGCGGCGATGATTTGCCTGTCGCCCGCGATCGCGGCAATCGTCGTGGCGGCGCCGATGCGCGCCGCGCCATCGGCGCCCCAGGCGATGCCGGTCATCCCGGCCGAGGGGATCAAATCGATCAGCGGTCCCGCCGAGACGCCGCTGCGGCGGCGTTCCGAGACGTCGGTGCCGCCGGCGCGCAGCTCGGCCGCGCTGCTGCCGGCCATGGTCGCGGCGCTCATGGTGTCTCCCGTCGGTTCAACAGGTGGAGCAGGCGATCGGGCCGTATCGGAAGCTCATGGGGCCGCATGCCGGTCGCATGACGAACGGCGTTGGCGATCGCCGCAGCGGTCGGCACCGTCGACACTTCGCCGATGCCGACGCTGCCGCCGGCGACATGATCGAAGCCGCCTTCATCGAAATGCACGTCGATCATCGGCGTATCGGCGATGCCGGGAATGCGATAATCCTCGAGGCCGCCGGTGAGGACAAGGCCGCTCTCAGGATCGACCTCGCGCGCTTCATAGAGCGCGTAACCGATGCCCTGAATGACGGAGCCGGCGGCCTGGCTGCGGGCGGGCTCGTAAGCGGCGATCTTGCCGGCGGCAATGCCGGTGTGGACGTTGAGCACCCGGACCTGGCCGAGCCAGGTATCGACCTCGACCTCGATCACCTGCACGCAGCTCGGCACGCCCGCGCCGACGGCAACCCTCGAGAATCGCCGCATCATCCAGCCGAAGACAGCGCCCATGAAGCCGGCATCCCGGAGCGGCGAGGTGATTCCGGGGGCGGTGCGTTTATCGTCCTCGGCGCGTGTCGCCGTGACGCGCAGGTCGGGCGAGGCGGCGACGAGCTCGCGCCAAGGAGCGTTCGAGCCGGGCGTCGGCGCGTCTTTGGCGGTACGGCGGATCTCGGCCTTGAGCTTCTGAAGCGCCGCCAGCATCGGCGGCACGATCGATGCCGTGGTGCGGCTGCCGCCGGACCCCGGCCCCTCCGGCAACGCCGAATCTCCGATACGCACCTCAATTTCGTCGGGGTCGAGCCCGAGGTCGCGCGCCACCGTATTGGCAATCACGGTACGGCTGCCGGTCCCGATGTCCTGCACGGCAACGCTGGCGACGACGCGGCGATTTTCAATTGCCAGCTCGACCGTCGAGCCGAGTTGCCAGAGATAGAGCCAATAGCCCGCGGCAACGCCGATGCCGCGGCGAAAACGGCCCGCCGGCGACGGCGCCGCCCTGTTGCGCCAGAGGTCGAGGCCCGCGGCCCAATCGTAAAGCCGTTGCCGGTTCGGGTTCGGATCCCATCGCTTGCGCAAGGCAATCGGATCGAGATCGAGGCGAAGCGCCGCCTCGTCGACCGCCTGCTCCAGCGCGAAGGCCATCGGCGGCCCGCCGGGACCGCGGAAGGGCGTGCCCGGCGGCAGGTTGCTGACGACGTCGAAATCCGCGAGATGTTTCGCCTCCGCCGGATATATCAGGCGCGCGAGCCCGGCGATGATCGAGTTCACCGCCGCGCCCGTATCGGCATAAGCGTCGAGCGTCAGCGCCTTGAGCCGCCCCTCGCGCGTCGCCAGCAGCGAGAGCTTGATCTCGGCCGCGGGCCGGTAGCCGGTGACGGATTGCTCCTCCTGCCGATCGAAGGCAACACGCACGGGCGCCTTCGCCGCGCGGGCGAGCGCAATCGCCGCAATCGTCTCGCTTCCCAGAGCCCCTTTCGACCCGAAGCCGCCGCCCACATGCTCGGCAAGCACCCGTACCTTGTCGTGGCCGAGCTTGAATCTCTTCGCGATCAGCTCCTTGAGATGCGCCACGCCCTGGGTGGATACGTACACGGTGAGCCGGTCGCCGTCGAAGCGGGCGACGGCGGCATGCGGCTCCAGGCAGCTATGCGACTGCGCGGCGGTGCGGAACGTGCCTTCGATCAGCAAGGCGTCCCGGGCGTCGCGCGCCGTCGCGACCCAGTTCCGCGCCTTTTTCGCTTTATGCGAAAAGGCCGCCGAGGGACCGCGGATGTTCCGCTTCCAGGGCGCCGGCCCGCCCGTGCCCTCGGACACGTCGCCGGCGTTCTTCCGGCGGCCGGGAAAGACGAGGGGGGCGTCGGGGCGGCGCGCGGCGTCGAGGCCGACGACCGAGGGCAGGCTGTCGCTCACGATTTTGACGACGCGGAGCGCGGCGAGAGCCGCCTTTCGATCGGTTGCCGCGACCGCGGCGACCGGCTCGCCGACGAAGCGCACGATCCTTTCCTTGCCGAGCAGCGAGACGGCCGCCTTGACGCCGGGCATGGCGAGCGCCGGCGCGAGATCGAGCGCGAGGATACGCGCATGAGCCGCGCGTGAACGCAGGATGAGCCCTTCGAGCTGACCGTCGAGACGAACATCGACCGTGTATCGCGCGGCGCCCGTCACTTTCGCTTGCGCCTCGACGCGCGGAGCGACGGCGCCGTCGCCGTCGAAGCGCCCGGCGCAAGCCTCGGCGACCGCGCGCAGGATATTGAGATAGGCGCCGCACCGGCAGAGATGGCCCGACAAGGCCGCGCCGACCTCGTGGCGCAGCGGCAAGCTCGCGCCGTTCGTCCCGCGCCAGGCGTCGTGAAACGCCGCGGCGGCGACGATGAAGCCCGGCGTGCAGAACCCGCATTGCAAGGCATCGAGCGCCATGAACGCCTTCTGCACGGGATGCAGGCGTTGCGCGCCGATCCCTTCCACCGTCGTGAGGGACTTCTTCGCGGCGGCCTTTGCCGGCAGGAGGCAACTCGCGACGGGAACGCCGTCGAGCAGCACGGTGCAGGCGCCGCAAACGCCGGCGCCGCAGGCGAGCTTGGTGCCGGTAAGCCCGGGCTTGCCGCGCAGCACGTCGACGAGCATCGCTTCGGGATCATCGGGCAGACTCTCGATATGGCCGTTGATCGTGGCCTGGCTCATCGGCGTGCTCCTTCACTTGCGAGAGCGGGATTGGCGCGCGGGAGATCTACGGCCGCGCTTCTTGCCGTTGCGGGATCTCGTCGCAGCCGCGGCCCTGGTGCGCGCGCGCCCCGCCGGCGGTTCGACGGCCCCCCTTACGATCAGCCGGACCATCCGGCCGAGATCGTCCAGCGCGCCGGCGTCGAGCCGAAGATCGTTGAAGCTTCGAATCGCGAGATGAACGGAGCGCGCGAGATCAAGCGCGGTCATTCCATCGCGCAGTCGCAATCCTTGCGCGGCGCTTACCCGATCGATGGTCTCGACATGCAGGCCGATATTGTTCTCGATGAAAGCCTGATTGAGGTCCCTGGTCTGGATCTGGCGCTCGGAAAGCAGCTCGTCGGCCTGGGAGGTCTCCTTGAGGCACTCGACGATGTAGCGGAAGCGGGCGTCGATCTGCGCGGCGAGAATGTCCGCCAGGTCCCGGCCCGCGGCTTCGCTCTCCCGGCCGGCTTCGACCTCGGCCTCGAAAGCGCCTTCGTGCAGCGCCTCGACGGTGGCCCGAAACAGCGCCTCCTTGCTCTTGAAATGATGATAGACCGCCTGCCGCGTCAGCCCGGCTTCCCGGGCGACCTGATCCATGGCGGCGCGCCGGAAGCCGAACCGGGCGAAGACCTCCATGGCCGCGTCCAGGATGCGGTCCCGCGTGCTCATTGGACAATTTTGACAAGAATTGATGAATTGTCAACGCCGCGGCCGGCGGCGCACCGGCCCCGGGGCTCCCCCGATCCCGGCTTCATCGCTTTGCGGAACGCGCTTCGCCGGACTCCGGCCGGGCGGAGCGATGAAGCGGTCGATTTATGGCAACCTTCGGCGCCGCTACGCGCTTAGGGCCGGACGTAGCTCCAGCCCTCTTCTTGAAGCTCCATGAGGCGCACGATCCCCGCCGGCACGAGACGCGCCCCGTCGATCAGCGCGATCTCCCTGCCCTCGGCTTTCTGCATCGCCTGCAGCGTGTTGTTGCAGCCGCTGAGCACCATGCGCGGCAGCTTCTCGCGGATTTCCGCGATCCGCTCCTTCACCGGCGAGGTGTCGGCGCGCAGCATGGTCAGCCCCGGACCATAGGCGACGAGCTCGATGGCGATCTCCTGTCCGCGCTGGGCGTAGTAGGAGGCGGCATTGGACGCGTTGCCGAGCGCCATGGTCATCACGGCGGGATCGTTCTGATCCACATGCAGCGCCAAACGGTGGGGCGTCGGCCGCGCGGCTTCGCCGCGAGCCGGCGTGACAGCGCCTCCCAGCGCCGCGAGCATCGCGCCAATCATGCTTCTGCGCTGCATCGCGAGCCTCCCTTCGCAGCGTCATCCTAGCGCGAAGCGCGAGGTTCCCATAGCAGAAGCACCCGCCGAGCGTCGCCCGCGTTCCGTCGATGTCCCCGCCCTTGGACCCGCAGGGTAGAGAAGGTCGCGACGAACGATCCGTTCGATCGCGTCGCGATCGAGATCAAGCGGGGCCGGCCAGCGAGCGATCGGCCGGACTGCCGGGGCCAACCGACGGATCCGCGATCGCCGGTGCTAGGGTTGGGCCGACACCGTGATGTCGTTGGCGTTGTCGTCGGCCGCGGCAAAATTGAAAGGGGCGCCGGCGGTGAGCACGGTGGCCAGTCCGAAGGCGCTTCCTCCGGCGATGGCTCGACGCTCCGAGCGGCGCGTTGGCAATCTCGGAATTGCGCGGACTGCGCATTGCATCGCGCGCAAGCGGCGGCGCTGGCGCTGCGTCCGACGGCGACGGACCATATCCCCTCATCGCGCCCGGTTGACGCAATCGATCGTCTTCGCCAGGCAGGGTCGAGAATGGACGGCGCGAGCGCTCAGATGCCAGGGCACTCGTTGATCTGGGTCAATGTTCGTCCGCGGCTTTCCCCTACCCTGCCATGCGATTACGATGCACTTGCCGGCCGGCGGAGGACGGTCTATCACGGATAAATCTGGTGGGGAGCTTAGCCAAGATGAACCGAAAGGGGTCGTCCCTGTGGACGTGATCGTCACCGACGTCGCCATCATCGGGGCCGGAGGAGCCGGTCTGCGCGCCGCCATCGCCGCGGCCGAAAGCGACCCTACGCTCGATATTTCGCTGATCTCCAAGGTCTACCCCATGCGCAGCCACACGGTTGCCGCCGAAGGGGGCGCTGCCGGCGTGATCAAGGACAATGACAGCCTTGACAACCATTTCAACGACACCGTGACCGGCGGCGACTGGCTGTGCGATCAGGACGCGGTCGAGCTGTTCGTCAATACCGCCCCGCTGGAGCTGCTCCAGATGGAGCATTGGGGCTGTCCCTGGAGCCGGGAGCCCGACGGCAAGGTCGCGGTGCGGCCGTTCGGCGGCATGAAGATCGAGCGCACCTGGTTTGCCGCGGACAAAACCGGCTTCCACATGCTGCACACGCTGTTTCAGACATCGCTGAAATATCCGGCGATCAAGCGCTTCGACGAGTATTATTCCACCGAGCTGCTGGTCGAGGACGGGCGCTGCATCGGCGCCGCGGCGATCGAGATGCGCTCGGGCCGCATGGTTGCATTCCACGCCAAGGCGGTGATCATCGCCACCGGCGGTTCCGGACGCGTGTTCCCCTTCACCACCAACGGCGCCATCAAGACCGGCGACGGTATGGCGATGGCCTACCGCGCCGGCGTGCCGCTCAAGGACATGGAGTTCGTCCAATACCACCCCACCGGGCTGCCCGGCACCGGCATCCTGATCACCGAGGGATCGCGCGGCGAGGGCGGCATCCTGACCAACAAGGACGGCTACCGCTATTTACAGGACTACGATCTCGGCCCGCCCGATCCCTGGCCGCGCAAGAAGGCCATGGAGCTCGGACCGCGCGATCGCCTGAGCCAGGCCTTCTGGCATGAGCAGCGCAAGGGCCGCACCATCAAGACACCCCATGGCGATGTGGTTCATCTCGACATCCGCCAGCTCGGCGAGAAGAAGATCAACGAGCGCCTGCCCATGGTGCGCGAGCTGGCGTCGAGCTATGCGGGGGTCGATCCGGTTTACGAGCCCATCCCGGTGCGCCCGGTGGTGCATTACACCATGGGCGGCATCCACACCGACATCGACACCGCCACCCCGCTGGCCGGCCTCTTCGCCGCCGGCGAATGCGCCTGCGTTTCCATTAACGGGGCCAATCGCCTCGGCTCCAATTCGCTGGCCGAGATCCTGGTGTTCGGCGCCCGCGCCGGGCGCGCCGCCGCGGCTTTCGCCAAGGCGCATCCGCGCGGCGCGGCAAGCGCGGCGAGCGAGCGAGCCGAGGCAGCCGCGCTCCGCGTGCGGGAGCTGTTCCTGCGCAGCGTCGGCCGCGAATCCGTCTCGGGTCTGCGCATGGCAATGACCGAGACCATGGAAAGCGGCGCGGGGATCTACCGCAGCGCCGACACCTTGGCGGAGACCTGCCGCGTCCTCGCCGAATTGCGCGTGCGTTTCGGGCAGGTTCAACTCGAGGACCGCAGCAACGTCTTCAACACCAACCTGCTGCAGCTCCTGGAGCTGGGCTCCATGCTGGACATCGCCGAGGCAATCGCCCATTCGGCGCTCCAACGCACCGAGTCGCGCGGCTCGCATCAGCGCCTCGATCATCCCGCGCGCGATGACGCGAAGTTCCTCAAGCACAGCCTCGCCACCTATGGCGGCGCCGGCCCGCCTTCCATCAGCTACCGCGACGTGGTAATCACCCGCTCGCAGCCGGGCAAGCGCGTCTATGGGGGGGCGGCGGCATGAGCGAGACCATTGCGCTCGAGGTCCTGCGCTACAATCCGGAGACGGACCAAGAGCCCCGCTTCCAGCGCTACACCGTGCCCTATCGGGACGAGTGGGTCGTGCTGGATGCCCTGACCCACATCAAGGACCAGTTGGACGCGACGCTGTCCTTCCGCTGGTCCTGCCATATGGCCGTATGCGGCAGTTGCGGCGTCATGATCAACGGCGAGCCCAAATTGGGCTGCCACGCCTTCCTGCGCGATTACCGGAACGGCGTCGTCAGGATCGAGCCGCTCGACCATTTTCCCGTCGAGCGCGATCTCGTGATCGTCATGGACGACTTCATGGCGAAGCTGTCCAGCGTGCAGCCCTATTTGCTCGTCGACGCGGCGAAGCCGCTGAGCGAAGGCGAGTACCTGCAGACCCCGGCCGAGCTTCAGCGCTTCAAGCAATACACGCAGTGCATCAATTGCATGCTGTGCTATGCCGCCTGCCCGCAATACGCGCTGAACGAGGGCTTCGTCGGACCCGCGGCCTTGGCGTTGGCGCATCGCTACAACCTCGATTCCCGCGATGCCGGCAAGGACAGGCGCGCCGAAATGGTGGCGAGCAATGAGGGCATCTGGGAATGCAGCTTCGTCGGCGCCTGCTCCCAGGTCTGCCCCAAGGCGGTGGACCCTGCGGCGGCGATTCAACAGACCAAGATTTCCGCGTCGCTCGATTGGTTCAAGGCATTCTTGCTGCCAGGCGGACGGAAATGAGCCGCCGCCCCTATCTGCGCGAGGTCAAGCGGAGCTGGTGGCTGGGACAGCGCCGCTACCTCTTCTACATGATCCGCGAGCTCACCAGCCTGTTTGTCGCCCTTTATTGCGTGCTGCTGGTGGTGGGCCTGGTCCGGCTCGCCCAGGGACCGGCGGCCTGGGACGGCTTCGTTGCCGCCTTCTCCAGCCCGCTCGGCGTGCTCTTCCAGGTGCTGTGCCTGATATTCGCAACCTTCCACAGCGTCACCTGGTTCGCCGTCACGCCCAAGGCGATGCCGCTCATGGTCAAGGGCGAAGCCGTGCCGCCGCGAGCCATCGTGGCCGCCCATTATGCGTTCTGGGCGGCGTTGTCGCTGCTTGTCCTGATCGTGGTCGGGGTCTGAGCCATGGCAAAGTCGAACAAGCCCCTGCTCTGGCTGCCCTTCGCCGCTGGCGGATTGGCGGCGGCGTTCCTCCTTCCGGTGCTGATCCTGATCACCGGCCTGCTGGTGCCGCTGGGACTGATGCATCTGCCTTATGCGAGGATGTTCGCCTTTGCCGATAATCCCCTCGGCAAGCTGATCCTGTTCGGCGCGGTGGCTCTGCCGACTTGGCATGCCGCTCACCGTCTGCGCGTGACCGCCCACGATCTCGGCCTCGGCGGCGGGCTCGCGGTTCGACTCATCTGCTACGGCGTGGCGTGGCTGATGATCATTGTTTCCGCCGCAGCCCTTTTGGTCGTCTGAGCAGAAGAGGAACCGGGCATGAACCCGCCGACCGGCATCGCTCCCCCAGCAGCTTTAATGACGCTCCCCGTCGCCGGTGCCGGCGACGGCGTCCCGACTTATCTCAAGGCCCATTATTGGTGGGCGTATGTCCATCCGCGGGCGGTGCGCGTGTTCGAACGCCAATGGCTGGTCAATTTGATCCTGTGGGGGAACTACCATCGCCTGCGTGACGCGGCGCTGTCGGAACTGGGCCGCGCCTTGCCCGGACGGACGTTGCAGGTGGCTTGCGTCTACGGCGATTTGACAAGCCGTCTCAGCCAACGGGTCGCTGCCGGCGGCGGGGCTCTCGATATCGTCGACATCCTGCCGATCCAACTCGAGAACCTCAGGCAGAAGCTGCCGAGCGGCGCTCCCGTCCGCTTGCTGGCAAGGGACTCGGCCGAGCTCGGCCTGCCGGACAGCAGCTACGACCGGGCCATGGTCTTTTTTCTGCTGCACGAGCAGCCGGCGGAGGTGCGCCGGCGCACGCTCGCCGAGGTGTTCCGCGTGGTCAAGCCGGGCGGCACGATCCTCGTCGTCGATTACGCCCGGCCGAGCCGCTGGCATCCCCTGCGCTATCTCTGGCTTCCCGTGCTGGCGCGGCTGGAGCCTTTCGCGCCTGACCTGTGGCGGAGCGACCTCGCCGCCTGGCTGCCGGATCTCCCGGCCGGCAGTCGGATACGGCGCAACAAGTCGTTCTTCGGCGGCCTTTACCAGCAAGTGGTCGTCACCCGCTGAAGAGCGGCGCAAAAGTCAGCGATTTTCCAGCCCGGTTCGCGGCGCAAGACCGCATAACCCGCGGGCGCGCGCTTCGAAGGCCGCGACGATGTCGGCGACGGTCGCCGGCAGGACTTGATCCACCAGCCGCTGAAGCACGCGGGAGCGCAGCTCCAGTTCGGTGACGAAGCTCACCCGGCAGCCGTCGCTTGGCTGCGGCTCGAAGATCCAGGACAGGCTGAACCGCCGAAACGGCGGCTCATCCGTGGTCACGTCGATCCGCTCCGGCCGATGGAGCACCGCCGTCGAGCCGAACCTCACGCGCAGGGGACCGAAGCCGATGATTTGCTCGGCGTAATAGCTGTTCGCCTCGCGCTTGCGGATCCGCGCCGCTACCCACCAGCGCAGAAATTCGGGATAGCGCTCGACATCCGCGGCCAGATCGAACAGCGGCTCGGGCCGGCAATGAGGCAGGATGCGTTCTACTTTTTGACTCAGCACGGCGCAGGTAATCCCGGGAACAGCCGCGTGTCGATGGAATTTCTACCGTCTCCGAGGTGATCCGCCAAGGCCGGGGATCGTCCGATTCGGGCTCACCCGGCTGCGGGCCTCCGGCCGGACCGGCGCGCGCGTTAACGCGCCTCGGCCGGCGGTCGGATTGTGGCGGAATCGTGCCGTTCCGTGAAAGCAATTTCATCCGGCCGAAAGCGTCCTGTGATGCCGGACGTGATTAAGTGGCGGCTGATCCAGGCGGCCCTTACCGATCGTCGTGCCCGACGGCCGCCGCAGCCATGGCACCCGAGAGAGAGGATCGCATGAGCAAGCGCACAGGAATTCTGGCGGCGGGTCTCGTCGCCATCATCGGCATCGCCGGAGCGGTCGCCACCCAGGCGCCGGCGGTCGCCGCCGAGCCTGCCGCGACGCAGCAGGCCCCGGTAATGCCGCTCCCCCGCCATCATGGCATGATGGCGCACAAGCGGGTCGCGAACGTGCAGCAGGCGCTCAACACCGCCGGCGCCAAGCTTGCGGTCGACGGCAAGTGGGGCCCAAGGACCGAGGCGGCGCTGAAGCAATTTCAGCAGCAGCACGGGCTCAAGGTCACCGGCCGTCTTGACCACGCGACGCGGACGCGATTGAAACTCATTTGAGACCGATCGTCTCCCACGTCTTGGACCCGCCGCCAGCGCGGCGGGTCATTTTTTTCCGAAGGATACGCCGCGGGCTGGCTTTCACGCGCCGCGCACGCTATGGACTGCCTCCGATCGCGCCGGCCGGCCGGCCGAACGGGCAGAGCGTTTACCGTTCGGCGGTTGAGTGCTGCCTGCACGGTTCTGACGGAGCATTGCCATGCGCCTTGCCGCTTTTCTGTGCGCGCTCTGCCTGGCGCTCATTGCCTCGGCGCAGGCGCAATCCAACTCCGGCATCGAGATCTCCCATCCCTGGGCGCGCGCCACCGCCGGCACCGCTTCCCCCGGCGTGGTCTATCTGAAGATCGTCAATCACGGTGCCGGCGACGATAGCTTGACCGCCGCCTCGACCCCGGCGGCGGCCAAGGTAGAGCTGCACGCGACCCGCAACGACAACGGCGTGATGAAGATGCGGCCGCTCGCCGAGGTGCCGATCCAGGCCGGCGGCAGCGCCGAGTTCAAGCCCGGCGGCATGCACATCATGCTGCTCGGCCTGAGGCAGCCGCTGAAGGCGGGGGACAGCTTCCCGCTGACGCTGACCTTCAACAAAGCCGGTGCGGTCGAGACCACCGTCACGATCGAAAAGGCCGGCAGCATGGAGATGGGTGACATGCCGGGAATGAAGATGTAGGAAAGGCGCCATGAAAGCGACGACTGTCGAGGCGGCCGACCGGGCCGCACGCCGATGGGGGGGCGACGATCCCGGTCCGATCCGGCTGGGCAGCGAGCGGCACAAGCGGCTGTTCAGCCGCATGCTGCTCGACACCTTCAATCCTTACAAGCCGGCGGTCATCGATTGGCCGGCGCTCGATGCTGCGGCACGCGAGCGGCTGGTGAGCCTGCCGATCTGGGACATCGCCGTCCAGACCGAGGGCAAGGCCAGCCGGCGGGTGAAGAGCTATGCCGAATTGATCGCCGATCCGCTGCTGCGCCAGGCGATCGAGCTCAATGGCTTCGAGGAGGCGCGGCACAAGACGGTGCTGGCGAACATGGTCGAGGCCTATGGCATCGCGCTGGCGCCCGAACCCGATTATCGCGCGCCGCGCGACGCCGAATGGGCCTTCATGGTGACGGGCTACAGCGAGTGCATCGACAGCTTCTTCGCCTTCGGCTTGTTCGAGCTGGCGAAGCGCTCGGGCTATTTCCCGCCGGCGCTGGTCGATACTTTCGAGCCGGTGATGCAGGAGGAAGGCCGTCACATCACCTTCTTCGTCAATTGGGTGGCTTGGCACCGGCGCAACCTGCCGTGGTGGAAGAAGCCGCTGTTCCAGGCCAAGATCCTCGCCGTCTGGGCCTTTCTGATCTGGGAGCGCGCCGGCATCGCGCGCGATATCGGCGGCGCGCCGCAAGACAACAACTTCACCGTCACCGGCAGCAAATCGGTCGGCGTCGACGCCAGTCCGGCCGAGCTGATGGATATCTGTCTTGCTGAGAACGACCGGCGGCTTGCCGGCTACGATCCCCGCCTGCTGCGGCCGCGCTTCGTGCCGGCGATGGTGCGGCTCGCCCGCCGCTTCATGGGCAAGGCGAAGGCGGGCACCGCCGTGCCGATCGGCTCGGAAGCGCACAAGGCGCTGTTCTGCCGGCACTTCAATGAGACTTACCAGCATTACGTGCCCGAAGAGCTGCCCTGGCCGGAGCTCGACGCCGCCGCCTTGCAGCGGCTGCGCTCGGTGCCGTTCTGGCAGGAAGTGCTGCACACGGAGCTGCGCGCCGGCGCCATCGTCAAGGCGTTCTCGGCCACCATCGACGATCCCGTGGTGAAGCAGGCGATCGACCTGCAGGGCTTCGAGGAAACCCGCCATGCCGAGCTGATCCGCGTCATGATCCGCCGCTACGGCATCGAAGTCAGCGAGCAGCCGCTCGACCCGCTTCCCGCCGATATCGAGACCGCCTTCAAGGATTTCGGTTTCGGCGAGTGCATGGATTCCTTCCTCGGCTTCGGCGTTTTCAAGATCGCCCGCGAGGCGGGCTTCCTGCCCGAAGAGATGTTCGCGATTTTCGAGACGTTGATGTATGAGGAGACCCGGCACATCGTCTTCTTCGTCAACTGGATGGCTTGGCGCCAGGTGCAGCAGGGCAAGGGCGCGCGCTGGCGCCGTGCCGCCGCCTCGCTGCGCTTCTACTTCCGGGCCTTCAAGCGCATGGTCGGCACCGCCCGGCGCGGCGCCAAGGCCAATGACGGCAAGGATTTCTCGGCGACCCAGGCGAGCGTCTTTCTCGACGGCTTCACCTTCCGTCGCTTCCTCGAGGATTGCTACGCCGAGAACGCGCGGCGCATGAGCGTGATGGACGAAGGGCTGTTGCGCCCGGCCTTCCTGCCGCGGCTCGCCGACATTGCGCTGGCGAGCCTCAGGCTCTGGTCCGGCAGGAGGCGTCCGGCCGCGCCCGCCCCATGACCCGCCGCCCCGCGCGGCCTGCGGCGAGACGATGAAGACCGTCACCATCCTGCTGGCGATCGTCGGGCTGCTGCTGGGCACGGCGCTGGTCGGCTATTTCGGCTTCGGCGAAGTCTGGCATGCGCTGTTGGCGGTGCGCTGGACCGGCTTCCTGGCGATCGTCCTTTATCACCTCGCCGGCATCGCGCTGCTCGGCCTGTGCTGGTACGTGCTGTCGCCGCGGCCGGCGCCGCTGCGCGCCTTCGTCTGGGGACGGCTCATCCGCGATTCCGGCTCGGAGCTGCTGCCGCTGTCGCAGCTCGGCGGCTTCGTCATGGGCGCGCGGGCGGCGATGCTGCTTGGGATCGGCGGCGCCGCCGCTACCGCCTCCACCATCGTCGACGTGACGCTGGAAGTGGTGGGACAGCTCGGATACACCGCGCTCGGCCTCGCCTTGCTGGCGCGGCTCAAGCCCGACGATCCCCTCATCGGCTGGATCGCGCTCGGCATCCTCGCCGGGCTGGCGGCGGTCGCGAGCTTCATCGCCGTGCAGCGCCACGCCCTCGGCCGCATGGAAAATCTCGTCCGCCGCATCGCGCAGCGCTGGAGCAGGAGCGCCGCCGAGGAGCAGCAGCCGCTCTTCCTCGAGATCCACGAGATCTACCGCCGGCCGGGCGCGCTCTATCTCGGCGGGCTGCTGCATTGGGCGGCCTGGGTCGCGAGCAGCGTCGAGGCGTGGCTCGCGCTCCATCTCATGGGCGCGCCGCTCGGCATCGGGGCGGTGATCGTGATCGAGAGCCTTCTCTACGCCATCCGCAGCGTCGCCTTCGCGGTGCCGAACGCGGTCGGAGTCCAGGAAGGCGCCTATATCATGCTCGGCGCCGCGTTTGGCCTGACGCCGGAGACGGCGCTGGCGCTCTCGCTGCTGAAGCGCGCGCGCGACCTCGTCATCGGCGTGCCCGCCTTGATCGCCTGGCAGGTCCTGGAAAGCCGCCGGTTGCTGACCGGTCTCGGACGGCCGGCGGCGATGCCGTCATTTACGCCGGCCGGCGGCAAGGCCGAGGGCGCCGATACCTAGGCGCTGGGCGCGGCAAAGCCTAACCGGCCTTGCGCACGTGAACATGCGGATGCCGGTGGGTTGAACCGACGCCATGTGGGTGCTTTTGCCGTTCGATGTCGACCGGCACCAGGAAGACCCGACCGTGGCGCACGCCGCGCTCGGCGATGACCTGGTCGGCGAGGCTCTGCACGTCCCGCGTCTTTCCCTGCAACACCGTCACCTCCATGCAGCTCTCGTGGTCGAGGTGAACGTGCATCGCGGCGAGCGACAGATCATGATGATCATGGAAAGAGCGGGTCAGGCGCTTGGCGAGCTCCCGCGCTTCATGGTCGTAGACATAGACAAGCGCCGCCACGCAATCCTGCGCGGGGTCCGCCTTCTCGTTCGCCTGCCTTATGCCGGCGCGGACGAGATCCCGGACGGCTTCCGACCGGTTCTGGTAGCCGCGCGCTTCGATCATGCGGTCGAGTTCCGCCATGATGTCGTCGTCGAGGGTGATGGTCACGCGGTGCATGGGGCTGCTTCCTTGGGTCATCGCAGAGTATGACAAATTTCTATAGACTTCATATCATTCCTCCCATAGCATCGGGGCGATGGTTCCCTTCGGGGATTGAATGGGAACACGGTGAAGGCGCGAGCCCAAAGCCGTGGCTGCCCCCGCAACTGTAAGCGGCGAGCCGAGCGCACCCGATGCCACCGGCGCAAGCCGGGAAGGCCGCGCAAGGCGAGGAGCCGTGAGCCAGGAGACCTGCCATCGCCGTGGTCAAGCGCGGGCGTATCGGCCGGGGTGTGCCGATCGGGAAATCGGCCGGACGTCCGTCCAAGATTTTGTTCGATCAAGCCGCAATCCCTGCTTCGCATTGACCGACGACCAAGGGGGGTCGTGCGCTCAGGGGGGAACATGCCTATCCGAAAGCTTCGGCACAAGATGTCCTGCGCTGCCGCGGGAACTTCCCGTCTGGCCGGCTCCGGCATGCGCCGCGTTGGTGCGACCTGTCTTCTGGCCGGCTCGTCCCTGCTCGCCCCCACGGTTCCGGCGCTGGCGCAGCAGGCCGAAGACGGCCAGCCGCTGGAGGAAGTCACGGTCACGGCGACGCGACGCGACCTCCTTGGAACGGCTTCGACGGCGAGCGAAGGGGTGGTCGACGATCAGGAGATACAGCTCACGCCGGCCTACCGCCCGGGACAGGTGCTGGAGACCGTGCCGGGTCTGACCGTGACCTTGCACAGCGGCGAAGGCAAGGCCAACCAGTATCTTATGCGCGGCTACAACCTCGACCACGGCACCGATCTCGAAACTTACGTCGACGGCATGCCGATCAACCAGCCCACCCACGCGCACGGGCAGGGTTATACCGATCTCAATTTCATGATTCCGGAACTTGCCGACGAAATCACCTACACCAAGGGACCCTACTACGCGAATGTCGGCGATTTCGGCGCCGTGGGTTCGGTGCAGGTCGGCTATCGCGACACGATCGCGGATCAGGCCTCTGCGACCGTCGGCACCTTGGGCTACGAACGCCTCTTCAGCGCGCAATCGCAGGCGTTCGGCGCGGGGCACCTGCTCGAGGCCGTCGAAGTGCAGCATTACGACGGCCCGTTCGTGGTTCCCGACGACGCCCGCAAGGAGAATGTGGTCCTGCGCTACAGCGAGGCCGGCCAGGACAGCGGCTTCTCGTTGACCGGCATGTTCTACCATCAGGTCTGGACCAACACGACGGACATACCGATCCGCGCCGAAGTCGGTTACTTCGGGTCGCTCGATCCCTCCGATGGCGGCCACGCGCTGCGCGGCAGCCTTTCGGCGAACTACCACGCCGAGCTCGGAACGGGACAATTCACCGCCAGCGCCTTCTATATCTACAACTCGCTCAATTTGTTCAATGACTTCACGCATTTTCTCGTCGATCCCGTGCACGGCGATCAGGAAGACCAGTTCGAGACCCGCAACGTGATCGGCAGCGCCGTGGCTTACAAATTGCCGGTCACGCTCGGCGGATTTCGCAATGAGTTTCTGATGGGCGGATTGACGCGGTACGACATTTTGGACGTCGGCCGCCTCCCCAGCGAAGGTCAGGTGCCGTTGAGCGCGGCGCAAACCGCCGGCGATCCCGCGTCCTTCTCCAACCATGACGACGTCAATTTGTTCGCCGGGGCGCTTTATCTGCAAGCAACGACTTACTGGACGTCATGGTTGCGCAGCGTGCTGGGCGTTCGCGACGACTATCAGCATGGCACCGACGACGATTTATTGGCGGCGCTGCATGCGACCGCCGGCTACACCAATGGCGGCGCCAGAGGCCAGCAGCTCGCCCAGCCCAAGGCCAGCGTGATCTTTACGCCGAGGAAAGACCTTGAATTCTACCTATCGGCCGGCGAAGGCTTCCACAGCGCTGATCTGCGCGGCGTCAACCAGGACCGGAGCGTCGATCTCGGCCTGCTCTCGACGCCGCTGCTGGCGAAGCAATACGGCGAAGAAGTCGGCGTGCGCGCCGAACCGATGCCGAACGTCACCTTCACCTTCGCCGTCTATAATCTGTGGCAACAATCGGAGACGATCATCGACCCCGATGTCGGCCAGGACTCTGCGGGACCGCCCAGCGACCGCTACGGCTTCGAGATCAACGCGACATACGTGATCAACCAATGGCTCGAGTTTTACGGCAGCTTCTCGGCCAATCACGCGCGCTTCGCCAAGCCCTTCGACGACGGAACCGGTCACCTTGGCGAATACATCACGGACGCGCCCGTCGATGCCGGCTCTCTCGCCTTCTATCTGCACGATCTCGGCCCGTGGAGCGGCGGGTTGGAATATCGTTATCTCGGGAACTACCCGCTCTCGTCCGGCCCCTGCAACGACGCCGCTGCCGTGCACGACTTCCCGGGCGTCGCGACGTCCTGCGCCAACGCCCCGACGGCGCTGGGCCAGGTCAATGGCAAGGGATACGGGCAGCTCAATCTCGACCTTCATTACGCTTTTCCGCTCGGCTGGACCGCCTCGCTCGGCATTTACAACCTGCTCAACGCCCGCGCGCCGGCCGCCGAGTTCTGGTACGTCGACCGGCTGCAATCCGAGATCGCCGCCTTTCCCGACGGGCGCGCCGATATCCACGAGCATCCGCTCGAGCCCCTCATGGCCAGAATTTCGATCTCGAAGCTGTTCTAATGATGACACTCCGGCGCCGCGCCACGCGCTTTGCGGCGGTTGCCGATGGCAGCGGACCGGTCAGGTCGGCGTCCATGCGCGTGCCGAACCGTGCAATGCCGGCGCGCGGCCAAGCCTTTGAAGGGGCGTTGCCGGCGGCCGGCGTGCGGGCGCCATTACGGCCTTCGGAGCGAGACATCCATGGACGGACGCATTCTAGCCTTCGCGGATCTGCTGGCCCCCGTTCGGCTGGAGACCTTCTTTGAGCAACATTGGGAGAACAAGCCGCTCCATATTCGGCGCTCGGAGGGCAGTTTCTACGAAAATCTTCTAACCGATCGCGACATCGAAGCGGCCATCGCATCGGGGGGGCTCAGGTATCCGGCCATCCAACTGGCGAAAGACGGCGGATTCTTTCCCGCCGAGGCGTTCACCAAGAATATCCGCTCGGGCGACGACGTCTTCACCGGCGTCCCGAACCTCGAGCGCATTCGGACCGAATATCAATCCGGCGCCACCATTTCGCTGCCGGCATTCCACCGCGCGTGGCAGCCTCTCGGCGCGCTGGCTGCCGCCATTGAGGACGATTTCGACCACCCCGTGCACACCAACGTCTATCTCACGCCTGGCAACGCAGCCGGCTTTCGTCCCCATTACGACACGCATGAGGTCTTCGTACTTCAGATTGCCGGCCATAAGCACTGGCGGATCCACGAGCCATCCGTGCCCCTGCCGCATCGTAGCCAGCCCTTTGATCCTCGGCACTGGTCATCCTCAGCCCCGCTGCTCGAAGTCGATCTCGCGCCCGGCGATCTTCTCTATCTGCCGCGAGGATTCGTGCACGCGACGGCGACATCGGACAGCTTCTCCGCCCATGTCACGCTCGGGATCACGGTCTATACCTGGGTGGAGTTGCTCGCGGATTGGATTCAGTCGAGCAAAAATTGGCTGAGCCTTCGCCGCGCCCTGCCGCCGGGATTTGCCGGACAGAAGGGTGTCATGCAATCGCTCAGGAACCAATTGCCTGGACTCATCGCGGAGCTTCAACGGATGACCGATTATGAGGGGCTATTGGACGGCTTTTCGCATCGGGTTCGATCCGCCCGTGTTGGGGCGCGCGCCGATTTTCATGCCGATGTCGTGGTGATCGGTCCACGGACCGAGCTCAAGGCATTGGAGCGGGACCGCTACGTTGTTGTGGAGGAGAGCGGAAAAATCGTCCTCAATTTCGGCGGCAAGACCCTCGTAATGGAGAAAAACGTCCGACCTGCATTGGACGAGATCTGCAGAAGACCAAAGTTTTCCGCTTCAGAGTTGTCGCGGTATTTGGGCGAAGGAGCGACACTCGCTCTGGTTCGCTCCCTCTACAAGGAAGGCTTTTTGTCGGCAAGCCGGCGCTGATCGCCCGGCAGATCCTGGAGAGCCGCCGGCTGCTGACCGGTCGCGGCGCACCGGTCGCGGCGGCGCCCTCGCCATCGACGCCGCCCGGCGGCGAGCCCTAGGTCAATTCCCGATCGATATCGCTGCTGCAAATGGCTGAGATGGGTGGAGTCGGGATGTGGCGCGGACGTAGATGCTTTGCCACGTCGCGGTCTGCTCCGCGCCCATCTCCACCGTTAAGGGCGGGCGCTCCATCTCCCAAAGCAGACCTTACAACCGCTAATGCTTGTGGCTGCGATCCGTGAGATCCGTGAGAAGGGAGCCGTGCGGGTGAGCAGTCTGGTGCAGAATCAAGATTCTTGCGCAGCGATCCGCGCCTCGGTTGGGTGTTGAAACCTCTGGCCTCAAGTGCCACCTTCTGGCGGTCAGCCAGAAGGAGGTTACATTGACCAAGCTTTTGACTGACCCGGAAACACCCCAGAGCGCGGGGTGACACGGCCTCCGGGCAAAGCCGCCAGATAGGGGCGGAACAGGCGTAAGGGCTTCGGCCCCGTGAGATCGCGGCAGCGCATAGCGTGGCTACCCTGTCCTACGGGATGAGAGAACCATACGGACGACGCTTCCTATCCGGCCCGAGCCGTACAAAACCCCGGCCAGCAATGGCCGGGAATTACGGTGACGGTTTACTAAACAGATCTTTCTGGCGAATTCAGTAAACTGTCGCCGTAATTCCCGCGCCGTAATTCCCGAAGGTGTATTGAGCAATGTTCCTTGAGCGCCGCATCAATCCTTCCAATGGCGTCGTGGAGCTCTGGCGCGCGCAATGGGAAAACGCGCCCGGCAGCCCAGCGCGCAAGGTCTATGTCGACAAGGTCTGCGACGAGCAGACCGCTGGACACGATGCAGACGGCGGTATGTCTACCGCAGCGGCAATCTGCTGGGCCTATGGCCGCACCCTTGGCAACATCGCAGTCGTTTCTGCCGAGCTGCTTGGCCACTTCCCGGCTAAGGCTGGTAGCGATGCGCGGCTACCATGCGACTTCGCGCATGCAGGTAAGTTTCGTCATGGTGCCGACCGCCTTTGGTGCCGCACGCACCAGACCCATTGGGGTACGAAGGCCGACATTGAAGCGCTGGAGCAGCAGTGCGAAATGCGCTGCGCCAATCACCAGCAGCCAATGCACTACGTCGTGTCGCCGCTTTCGATCAATGTGGGCGATCACGCCGAGGTCGGGATCTGGTGTTCGATGCCGGCAGCGCTGTCAACCGCAGAGATCAAGCCACGCCCGCCGAAAATCCACGTGCATGTTCGCGACATAGTCGATGGCAAGAAGAAGATCGACCGTGACTTCGATGCGATCTCCACGCTCTATTCAAGCGATCTGGGGCTGTACCGCAACCATGAGATCAGCCGCGTCAATATCACCCCACCTGCTGCTTTCGATTTTGTGGCAGGTTTGGAGCTTAGCAAGGCGATGGATTGCATCAACTGCTCCCACTGTGGCTATCCGCACCTCGATTTAGGCGATTTTGCCAAGAAGCCGCATCGAAAGCACTTCTGCGGCAACTGTGGACGCGACAGCACATGGAGCAAGGAGGCAATCGTCTCGACTCCACTGAAGCCACTCCATGACAAGTTCGCAAACACCCTCAGATATGAGATTCCCGATCGCAGCCTAAACCTCGATCAATACATGGGATGCTACTACACGATCTGGGCGTCGACCCCGGCGATCGTGTGGACCGCGGCCCGTCCCCAGGAATTTGGCATCCACGTGCACGTGCACGACGGCAGCTCGCGCATCATTGATGATACCTTCGGGCAGGTCGTCCTGGACGGCGCGCCGCTCGAGCGAAGCGCGTTGGTCAAGGCCATGATGGCGAGAACGATCATCTAACGGTTATCGCCATGGGTTCCGTCATCTTGCTCCCGAATTAATGTCCGTTATTTGCAGCGGCAGCTCAAAACCGGACCGAACGCTGTCGGCCCGGCTCGGCCGTCGCTGCAAAGGACCGCTCTGGGTCGCAAACGTCGGCCGGGGATCACCTCGACATCGCTGAACTCGGCCTGTCGGCTGTCATCTTGGACGAGATTGGCAAGAACGGTCGGCCGCGTGGCCGCCGGCCTCGGGGCCGATACCGTCGGCGCCATGGGCGGGCGGGCCATCGTGAGCCTGTCGTGAGCCTTGGCGGCTAAGGGGTGCAGCCTTACCATGAGAGCCGAGCCGGTCTGCGGACGACGCTACGTCATCGGCTAAGGCGAAATTTTTGTCGCCGGTGTACACCGGGGGCGTAGAGCCGCCGCCGCAGCCGCCGCGAAGGGTCCCCGTGAAGAAGCCTCGCGCATCCTCAATGCCCGGAATTGGCAGCGCGTCGACGCCGCCGCGCTCACTCCGGCCGCAGCAGGCGCTCCACCGCCTCGCGCAACGCCTGCGGCCGGAACGGCTTCGCCAAGGTCTCGTGCGCGCCCATGACCTTCGCCACTTCGAGGAATTTCGGGCTGCGCAGCTCGCCGCCGGCCGAGATCGCCAGGAACTTGACCTTGGGTTTCAGCGCCTGGATCTCGCGCATCGTGGCAATGCCTTCCTTGCGCGGCATGAGCAGGTCGGTGATGACGAGATCGGCGTCGTGCCGCGCCAACACCTGAAGCCCATGCGCCCCATCCTGCGCCTCAAGCAGCGTATGCCCCGTAGGCTTCAAGACGCGCAGAATGAGCCGGCGCATCGCCTCGTCGTCGTCGATCACCAGAATGGTCGCCATGGAGCGCCCCTTGCCGGCGCCGATTGTGGCCGAGCGCAGGGAGCAAGAAAAGCCCCGCAGGCGCTGGCCCAGCCCGGCGGAAAGATGGCGGCCGGCGCAAGACCCGGCTAACCTCGGCGCCAGACGACATGCGGGGGCAGGCTTGGTCTATCGCCATACGCTCGGCCGCCAGAGCTGGGTCTTCGCTGATCTGCGCGAGCTCATGGCCAAGGCGACGCCGCGCCGCTCGGGCGACCTGCTCGCCGGCATCGCCGCGGCCTCGGCCGAGGAGAATGCCGCGGCCAAGCTGTGCCTCGCCGAGCTGCCGCTGACCGCCTTCCTCGCCGAAGCCTTGATCCCTTATGAGGCGGACGAGGTCACGCGGCTCATCATCGACGCTCATGACCGGGCGGCCTTCGCGCCGGTCTCGCATCTGACGGTCGGCGGCTTCCGCGATTATCTGCTGTCGGAGGCAGCGACGGGCGAGCGGCTCGCGGCGCTGGCGCCGGGGATCACGCCGGAGATGGCGGCGGCCGTCGCCAAGATCATGCGCAACCAGGATCTCATTCTGGCGGCGCGGAAATGCCGGGTCGTGACGCGGTTCCGCAATACCATCGGGCTCCCCGGGACCATGGCGGTTCGTTTGCAGCCCAACCATCCGACCGACGATCGCGCCGGCATCACCGCCGCCATCCTGGATGGGCTGCTCTATGGCTGCGGCGACGCCGTGATCGGCATAAACCCCGCCTCCGACAGCTTGCCGGTCCTGGGCGATCTGCTGCGCCTCGTCGACGACATCCTGCGGCGCCACGACATCCCGACGCAAGGCTGCGTTCTCGGCCATGTCACGAGCTCGCTGGCGCTGATGGAGCGCGGCCTGCCGGTCGATCTCGTCTTTCAGTCGATTGCCGGCAGCGAAGGCGCCAACCGCGCTTTTGGCGTCGATCTCGCCATGCTGGCGGAGGCGCGGGCGGCGGCGCTGGCGCTGAAGCGCGGCACGCTCGGCGACAATGTCATGTATTTCGAGACCGGCCAGGGCTCCGCGCTCTCGGCCGGCGCCCATCACGGCGTCGACCAGCAGACGCTCGAAGCGCGCGCCTATGCCGTGGCGCGGCACTTCAAGCCGCTGTTGGTCAACACCGTGGTGGGATTCATCGGCCCCGAATACCTTTATGACGGCAAGCAGATCATCCGCGCCGGCCTCGAGGATCATTTCTGCGGCAAGCTGATGGGCCTGCCGCTCGGCTGCGACGTCTGCTTCACCAACCACGCCGAAGCCGACCTCGACGACATGGACACGCTGCTGACGCTGCTCGCCGCGGCGAACGTAACCTACATCATGGGCGTGCCCGGCGCCGACGACGTCATGCTCAATTACCAATCGACCTCGTTCCACGACGCGCTTTATGTGCGCGAGACGCTCGGGCTGAAGCGCGCGCCGGAATTCGAGGCCTGGCTGCGCCGGATGGGCATCGTGGCCGAAGACGGACGCTTGGCGCCGCCCGGCGCCGCTCAACCTCTGCTCGCCGATCTCCGCGTGCCGGCGCCATGACCGGCGCGCCCGCCGACCCGTGGCAGGCGCTGCGCGCCCTGACGCCGGCGCGCATCGCGCTCGGACGCACGGGGTCGAGCCTGCCGACGCATGAAGTGCTGCGGCTCGGCCTCGCTCACGCCCGGGCGCGCGACGCGGTGCACCTGCCGCTCGATGTCGCGGCGGTAGCGGCAAGCCTGGAGGCGCTCGGCTTCGTCACGCTCCGCCTGACGAGCGCGGCCGCTTCGCGCGAGATCTATCTGCGCCGGCCGGATCTCGGCCGCCGGCTGTCGCCGGCCTCGCGCCGGTCGCTCGAAAAGCGCCCTCCCGCCGCCGTCGATCTCGCGGTGGTGGTTACCGACGGCCTCTCCGCCGCCGCCATCCACGCTCATGCCGCCCCCTTGCTCGCGGCATTTCTGCCGCACAGCAAGCAAGCCGGTTGGACCGTGGCGCCCGTGGCCGTCGCGACGGAAGGACGGGTGGCGCTTGGCGACGAGATCGGCGCGCTGCTGCGGGCGCGCGCCAGCATCGTCTTCATCGGCGAGCGGCCCGGCCTTTCCTCTCCCGACAGTCTCGGCATCTATCTCACCTTCGCCCCGCGGCTCGGCCGCAGCGACGCCGAGCGCAACTGCATCTCGAACATCCGCGCCGAGGGTCTCGCCTACGCGCAGGCCGCGTTCAAGCTCGCCTGGCTGCTCAAAGAGGCGTTCCGCCGCGCCTTGACCGGCGTCGCGCTCAAGGACGAGAGCGATCTTCTTTTGCGCGGCGACGCAGAAGGCCCGCCGTCGAGCCCCGCGCCGCTCCCTCCCCTCCGATAGAGCGAAATTGATTCAGCTCAATATGCCGCCGCCGCCGCGGCGCTATATCTTGCGCCGGAAGGACTCGACCGATGCCTTATGCCAGCAACGAGATGTTGCCGCACTCGATCCGCGCCCATCTGCCGCCGCATGCGCAGGATATCTTTCGCGCCGCCTTCAATCACGCCTGGGAGAGCTATGGAATGCGCGATCCGGCGCGGCGCGAGGAGATTGCCCATCGTGTCGCCTGGGCGGCGGTCAAGCGGCGCTACCACAAGCTCGGCGACCGCTGGGAGCCGATTGCCGAATAGGCTTCTACGCGCTCATCGTCCGCAGCTCGTCCGAGGTGGCGCGCAGCCGGCGCATCGTCTCGCGCAGCATGTTGTCGAGCAGCTTGGTGCCGATCTCCGGATGCTCGCGCAGGAGGACGGAATAGGTGTCGCGGTCGAGCACGTAGCACTCCACGTCCTCGTCGGCGACGATGGTCGCCGAGCGCCGCGAGCCCTCGATAAAGGCGATGTCGCCGACGATGGTGCCGACCCCCAGGCTGGCGACGCGCTTCATGCGCGTGGCGCCGGCGAAGAGCAGGCGCACGCTGACGCTGCCGCGCGTCAGGATCCACATTTCGTGCGCTTCCTCGCCTTCCCGGCAGACCACCGCGCCCGCGGGGAAACTGGCGGGCGTGAGCAGCGCCGCGACGGTCGCAAGCTCCTCGGCGGTGAGGCCTCGCATCAGGTCGTGGCGCTCCAGCGGCACGCTTTCCGAGGTCGCGCGCACCTCATGCGACAATGCCTTCTCTTCCATCCATTCCAGCGCGGCGTCGGCATCGGCAAAGATCGCATCCGACGACAGCGGGATGCCGTTCTCGCGGCTTTTGAGGAGATCGGCCAGCTCCGGCTGCAAGCTGGCGAAGAGCAGCCGCTTGCCGCTGCGGCGCGAGCGCGCCGCCTCGTGCTGCAGGATGGCGGCGGCCGAGACGTCGATGTCGGTGACGGCGCGCATGTCGAGGGTGAGCATGTCCGCCTCGCGGAACAGGTCGTTGATCTCGCGCGACAGTTCGTCCGCATTGGCGAAGAACATGACGCCCTGGAGCTCCAGCACGGCGCGGCGGCGCCCGGATTGGCGCAGCAGGGCGACATCGCCGGCCGGGCGCAGGCGCTTGGAGACCACCTCGTCGCCGCGGTAGCGCCGGCGCACGATCGACCGGCTCATATCGGCGATGAAAAGAAGACAGGCGAGGCCGATGCCGACCAGCACGCCACCGATGACGGCGCCGCTCGCGGTGATCGCCGTAACCACGGCGGTGACCGCCAGCGGGCGCCAACTGCCGCCGGCGATGAAGCGCGAGGGCGAGAGCAGCAGGTCGCGCAGCAGCCGCAGGCTCCACTGGTCGAACAGGAGCACGGCGATCGCCAGCAGCACCGCCCAGATGGCGATGGCGGGGATGGCCCCCCAGACCGGCGACAGCGACGCCTGCACCACCAGCAGCAGCGCGGCGGCGGTGAGCACCGACAGGCGCGAGCGGCCGCCGGCTTCGTAATTGGCGGTGAGCTGCGCCGAGGAGGCGGCGGCGGCGACGCCGCCGACAAGCGCGGAGGCGAAGTTGCCGACGCCCTGGCCGAAGACGTCGCGCGCCGCCTCGGTGCGGACGTGAGACAGGTTCTGCGCCACGCGATAGGCAAGCAGCGACTCGAGCGCCGCCACCAGCGCCAGCACCAGCGAGCTCAGCAGCAGTGCCGGCACGATGCCGAGAAAGGCCTGCTGCGCGTCCGGCGTCAGCAGCGACAGGTAGGGCAGGCTTGACTTGGCGGCGGAGCCGCCGACGATCGTCGGCCCCAGCAGCATCGTGCCGGATGGCAGATGCGCCACGTGATAGACGACGATCCCCAGCAGCAGCCCCACCAGCATCGCCGGCAGGCGCTTCGACCAGGAACCGAGATAGACGATAAAGACCGCCAAGCCCACGGCGAGGGCGGGCTCCGCCAGGCCCGCAAGCCCGTTCGCCGGCGACCATCCTCCCGGCGAGCCGACCAGCTCTCCCATCTGCTGGGCGATAACGAGAAACGCCACGCCGTTGATGAAGCCCGCGAGCACCGGGTGAGGCGTGGATTTGATGATGCGCTCGACGCCGGAGATGCTGAACAGCATCTGCCAGACGCCCGCAAGGAGCCCGCAGAGCGACATGGCATCGATGATCATGGCGCTGTGGCCGGCGAAGGCGGGGTTCTGCAACAGCCAGGCCGCCAGGCTCGCCTGAATGATCGAGATGCTGGCGCGCGGCGAGGAGATGACGAAGGACGGGGTGGCGAAGATCGCCGCGAAGATGGCCGAGAAGGCGCCGCCCGTAAGGCCTGCGCTGACGCCCCGGGCCATGTCGTGCAGCCCCAGAGGCGCATAGGCCAGCACGCCCGAGGCGATACAGACCGGCAACGCCACCAGTCCCGCCACCAAGCCGGCCCCGATCTCGCGCCGCAAGAAATCAAGCCGCGCGGGCGCTATTCGGCCGACCATCTCGCTGCGATCGCCTCCCATGATCGGCGGCGCCCCCGCCGCCCGAGCCTGCTCAATGATGATGACACCTGCAAATGAGCCCTGCAACTCATGCCGGATATTCGTGTCGACGCTGTGATCCCTGTCACAACTCCACTGGCTCGGACAGGCCACATAGCGCTTAAGGCAGACAAACGCCCGCCCGGCCGTCAGCCCGCGGGAATTTCGAGGAGAGGGTTCAATGCTTGATCCGCGTCGGCGCGCCAGGCTCGGCCGCATGGCGGACGTGGCCATGGTGGCGGCATTCCTTGCCCTGACGGTTTTCGCCTATGGCGCGTTGTTCGTCGGCGCCGGCAAGTTCGTGACGGTGTCGGCTCCATCGGAATTCGCGGACTTCTACCAGCCGGGCCAGAACCCCTGGAGCGGCGTGGTCGTCGAGCCGGCGCCGCCGCGGGAGCAGTTCGCCAGCACGGCGCCGGCAAGACAGGGCTATCGCTGACCGTGCCGCTTTCCCCGCAGGCCGTGTCCGCTCCGGCGCATGATCCCTTGTACAGGTTTTGCCCTCAATGTTACGGTGTGCGTGGCGAGCCGGTCACACGACTTACCCGCCGAGCCACAGCCCTGGCGCCGACGAGCCTGCGGCCCTTGGCAGACGGCGCGAGAAGGTTGCACACTCGGCGCGGCAAGATGAGGGGCGGAACATGGCGGATGGAGATCATTGGGTAACGGTGACGCGGCGGGCGGCAGTCGGCGTGGGCGAGGTGATGGCGGTCGAAGCCGGCGGCAAGCCGATTGCGCTTTATAACGTCGATGGCACGATTTACGCTTCCGACAACGTTTGTACCCACGCCTATGCTCATCTGAGCGATGGTTGGCTCGACGGCGATGTCATCGAATGTCCGCTCCATGCCGGACGCTTCGAGGTCAAGACCGGCAAGGGATTGGGACCGCCCGTCCCGTGCGACCTCAAGGTCTATCCGGTGCGGGTTGTCGGCGAGGACGTCCAGGTGCAGCTCTCCGGCTGAAGCGCTGGTCCTCGCTGTATCCCGGCGATAGGCTTGCCCATAGAAGAAAATGCCGCCGGGGAGAGACTGCCGATGACCACCAGCGCCGCGCGTCCGCGGTCTTATGAATTCATCCTGCTGGCGCTGTTGGTTCTGCTATGGGGCAGCGTCGGCCTCAACCGCATCGGCCTCGGCCTCATCTTTCCGCAGATAAAAGCCGAGTTCGGCATGCCGAACTGGCAGGCGAGCCTGCTGATCGCCGGCACCTCGATCACCTGGGCCTTCGCGAGCTGGGCCGGCGGCTGGCTCTCCGACCGCTATGGAAGGCGGCGCGTGCTGCTGCCGGCCGTGGCCTTCATCTGCGTCATGACCGCGGCCATGGGCGGCGCCTGGAGCTTTCTCTCCATGTTTCTCGTGCGCGACCTCCTGGGCATCGGCGACGGCGTCGGCTGGTCGGTGGGCCAGGCGACGATCAGCGAAGAGGTAGCGCCGCAGCGGCGCGGCGTCAGCCAGGCGCTGTTCACCGCCGGCTACACGCTGATCGGCGCCGGCGCCGGCGCTCTCATCATCACCTCGCTCTCGGTGCATTTCGGCTGGCGCTGGGCCTTTCCGCTCATCGCCGCGGCGACGACGCCGGTGGTGATCGCGCTCGCCTTGATCATGCGCGAGCCGGTGATGCATCAGGCGCATGCCGGCGCCGCCGACTGGCGCGCCGCCACGCGGCTGCTGCGCAAGCCGTCGCTGGTCCTTCTCACCATCATGGGCTGCGCCATCCTGAGCTGGCTGCAGGTCTTCGCCGGCTTCGACCACAGCTTCCTCGTCGAGAGCCGCCATTTCAGCCCGATCGACGCCGGCGAGATCGCTTCCTGCTGGGGCTTCGTCGGCGCGGTCGGGTCCGTGCTGCTGCCGCTCGCCTCCGACTATTGGGGCCGGCGGCCGGTAGTGCTGGCGAGCGCGCTGGTCTGCGCCGCGAGCCTCGCCGCCTATCTCTTCGGCGGCTTCGACAAGACGACGATGCAGCTCCTGCTGGGGTTGAGCGGCTTCTGCGGCTTCGGGCTGCTGCCGATCGTGCTCGCCACCTGCGTCAGCGAGAGCGTCGGCGAGGAGGAGCGCGGCGCCGCCCTCGGCGTCACCAACTTCTTCGGCGTCATCATCGGCACGACGCTGATGCCGTTCGTCGGCGGCGTGCTGGCCGACGGCTTCGGCCTGACGGCAACGCTGTGCATCCCGATCGCGGCACAGCTCGCCGTCGCCGGCTGCGTCCTGGCGGTGACCGAGACCGCGCCGCGCGCCGTCGCGCGCCGCGGCATGGCGCAAGCGCGGCAGGCGGCTTAGAAAGCTCCGCTCAGGCGGATTGCAACGTCTTCCACATCTCGATGTCGCGCTCGGCGGTCCAGATGCGGGGATGCTCGATGCCGCTCATCTCGTCGAAGCAGCGCGAGACGTCGAACGGCATGCAGTGCTCGAAGATCACCCACCGGCCGTAAGCCGGTTGCATCGCGCGGTAGGTGGCCTCATAGACTTCCTTGAGGCCCTTGCCGGCCTTGACGCCGGCCTCGACGGAGCGGCGCATGTCGCGCAGGAACGCCGCCGTGCCGGCGATGGCGCGCGCGCAGGACGCCGCGTCCATCATTGCCTCGCCGCGCCCCGGCACCAGCTTTTCCGCCTTGAAGGCGGCGAGCCGCTCCAGCGTCTCCGGCCATTCCTTGAAATAGGCGTCGCCGCAATAAGGCGTGGCGCCCTCTTCCACGAGATCGCCGGAGAACAGCACTTTTTCCCGCGGCAGCCAGGCGATGGTGTCGCCCTTGGAATGGCCCTTGCCGATATGCTTGATCTGCACCTCGGTCTTGCCCATCCACAAGGTCAGCGACCGGTCGAAGACCAGATTGGGCCAGGTGAGGCCGGGCACGCTCTCGACCGAGCGGAAGAGGCGCGGAAAGCGCTGCACTTCGCTGTCGAAATCCTGTTGCCCGCGCTCCTTGATGAGCTCCAGCGTGCCTTGGCTCGCGATGATGTAAGGCGCCTGATAGGCGGAGGCGCCCATGACGCGCACGGCATGGTAATGCGACAGCAGCACGTATTTGACCGGCTTGTCGGTGACTTCCCGCACATGGCGGATGACGTCCTGGGCCATGACCGGAGTGGCGCGGGTGTCGATGACCATGACGCCGTCATCGCCGATGATGACGCCGGTGTTGGGATCGCCCTCGGCGGTGAGGCAATAGGCGTTCTCGGCGAGCCGGATGAACTTTTCCTGCTTTTCCGCGAGATCGGCTTGCGAGGCGAAGGCTTTGGCCATGATGCGTCCCTCTTCCCGTCTCAGGCGTAAACGCGCTGGTAGAGGTCGATGATCTCCTCGGCGCTGGGCACGCGCGGATTGTTGCCGGGCGAGCCCGAGGCGAGCGCCTGGCTTGCCATCACCGGCAGCAGCTCGAAATAGCGCTCTTCCTTGATGCCGTAGGATTTGGGCGTCGGCACCTCGAGATCCCGGTTGAGCGCGCGCAGCTCGTCCAGCAGCCGCGCCACCGCCGCCTGGTTGCCCTCGTCTTCGCTGGCCACGCCCATGGCGCGCGCGCAATCGGCATAGCGCGCCGGCGCCGCCACGGCCGAGAAGGCGGTGATCTCCGGCAACAGCATGGCGTTGGAGAGCCCGTGCGGCACGTGAAAGAAGGCGCCGATCGGCCGGCTCATGCCATGGACGAGGCAGACGCTGGCATTGGAGAAAGCCATGCCGGCCTGGGTCGCGCCCAGCATCATCGCCTCGCGCGCCGCGCGGTTGTCGGGCTCTTTGCAGGCGCTGCGGATATGCCGGGCGATAAGGCCCATCGCCGCCTTGGCGACGCCGTCGGTGAAGGGGCTCGCCTTGCGGCTGACATAGGCCTCGATCGCATGCGTCAGGCTGTCGAGCCCGGTATCGGCGGTGAGCCGCCAGGGCATGGTGAGCGTCAGCTCGTAATCCACGATCGCCGCCGCGGGGCAGCAGGCGAGCCCCATGATCAGCATCTTCTCGTCGCGTTCGCTGTCGGTGATGACGGTGAAACGCGTCACCTCCGAGCCGGTGCCGGCGGTGGTCGGGATGGCGATCAGCGGCAAGCCCCCCTTCGGGATGTCGTTCGGCACCTTGTAGTCGCGCATCTCCCCGCCATTGGCCGCCAGCACCGACATGGCCTTGGCGGTGTCGATCGGGCTGCCGCCGCCGAGCGCCACGAGGCAGTCGTAAGTGCCGGTCCGCATCGCCTCTACCCCGGCCTCGACCACCTCGGTGGTGGGATCGGACACGGTGTCGGAGAAGACCTGCCAGGCGATGCCGGCGGCATCGAGCCGATCGGTCAGCCGGGCGAGAATGCCCGAGCTTTCCATGAAACGGTCGGTCACGATCAGCGGCCGGCTCAGGCCAAGCCGCGCCAGCGCCGTCGTCACTTCGGCGACGGCGCCGCCGCCGATATAGAGGAGCCGGGGCATGGTAACGGTAGCGATCATGGGGCCCTCCTCCCTGGCGGCCGGTTTTTCTGCGCCTGTTTTAATACGAAAGCCGCTCACCCACTAGCGGCGAGCAACCTGCCCGGTTTCCGGCCTCGCCGCGGGAGGGGCGGCGCCTGATCATAGACCCCTGCATCGAGCCGCTCCATGAAGGCGAAGGGCGGCGCCGGCGCGCGGAAGCCGCACTGCGCGTAGAGGCCTTGCGCATCGCGCGTGCCGAGCAGCCAGCGCCGCAGTCCCCGCAGCTCGGGATGCTTCAACGCCGTCTCCACCAGCCAGCGGCCCAGTCGCCTGCCTCGCTCCGGCGGCAACACGAAGACGTCGGCGAGATAGGCGAAGGTGGCGCGGTCGCTGACGATCCGGGCAAAGCCGATCTGCCGCCCGTCGCGATAAAGGCCGAGGACAAGCGAATTCTCGATCGCCCGCTCGACGATGGACAAGGGAATGCCCTTTGCCCAATGCGAGCGGACGAGGAAACCATGGATGATGGCGAGATCGAGCCGCGCCTTGTCGGCGTCGATCTCGTAACGGACGCCGTTCGCGAGCTTGATGACGGGAAAGATCGTCTGCGTCATGACCGCCCCCTCGAGCCGGGGTGAGAAACTGCTTTTCGGATTTTCCGGCGCGGGGTCGCAGGCGAGCGACGCCGCGGTGGCAGCCCCGAGGCTGCTCAGCGGGTTCGTCGTCGCTCGATACGAACAAAAACGGTCATGGCGATGGAAGATGTGTTGTCTTCACGCCGTTGTCAATCCAGTCGATGCGGCCAGGCGTGCCCCTTCAGCGCGAAAGCTGCTAGGATCGTCGAAAGCCCACAGAGCGACAGGAGAACCGGGACATGATGTGTCTCGCCGGCTGCCGCGCAGGCCGCAAAAGCCGCTGGCGCCGCCCGGGCCTGAGCCTCTTTCTTGCCGCTGCCGCGATCGCAGCCCCGCTTGCCGCCCGCGCGACGGAGGCGTTGGATTTCTTCCGCATCGGCACCGCTGCGACCACCGGAACCTATTTCCAGATCGGCGGCGTGCTGGCGAGCGCCATCTCCAAGCCGCCCGGGGCGCGCGACTGCGAACGCGGCGGCAGTTGCGGCGTGCCCGGCCTCGTCGCCGTGGCGCAAGCGAGCCAGGGCTCGCTGCAGAACGCGCTCGCGCTGGGCGCGGGCCAGCTCGAGTCCGCCCTCATCCAATCCGACGTCGCCTATTGGGCCTATGCCGACGCCATGGTGGCGCCGAAGCGCTGCCGGCAGGCCAGTGGCGAGCCGGCAAGGCCGCCGCCGCCGAAGAGCCAGGGCCCGATCAAAAACCTGCGCGTCATCGCCGGGCTCTTTCCCGAAGACGTGCATGTGGTGGTCCGCGCCGACAGCCCGATCCGGAGCCTGCGCGACCTCAAGGGCCGGCCGGTGGCACTGGGCGAGCCGGAATCCGGCACGCTCGCCGACGCGCGGCTGGTGCTGGAGGCGGCGGGGCTGAGCGAGTGCGAGGTGAAGGCGCAGTATCTCCGCCTGTCGGAAGCGGCGGACGCGCTGGTCGAGGGCCGCATCGACGCTTTCTTCGTGGTCGCGGGCTATCCCGTGCCCGCGGTCGTCGATGTCGCCACCGCGACGCCGACGCGCCTGCTGCCGATCCCGCCCGAGACGGCCGAGCGGCTGGCGCAGAAATTCCCCTTCTTCGGCCGCGACGTGATTCCGGCCGGGAGCTATCCCGGCCTCGACACCGAGACGCCGACCTTGAGCACCACGGCGCTTTGGGCGACGCGCGCCGAGATCGACGCCGATCTCGTCTATGCCATCACCAAATCGCTGTGGTCCGACGCCACCAGGCGCCTGCTTGAGGCGACCCATCCCGCCGGCCGCCGCATCCGCCTGGCCACCGCCCTCGATGGGCTGACGATCCCGCTCCATCCCGGCGCCGCACGCTATTACCGCGAGGTCGGCATGAAGATCCCGGACGGGCTTTAGGCGAACGCGCGGACACGTTCGTCCGTGGCGCCAACGGTTGCGGATAACCGGTAGACCATTTTGCAGTCGAATGGGTTGTCGCGCGAGAGCCGCTCGGCGCGGACGAGCCGCCTCACCCCTCCTTCCGGATATCGAAGGTGAGCACCCCCGCCGCCTCGTGCTGCGCCACGAGGCGATGGCCGGCGGTCGAGCAGAAATGCTCGAAATCCTTCGCCGCGCCGGGATCGGTGGCGATGACCCGCAGCAGGCCGCCTTCGGGCAGGTCGCGCATCGCCTTGCGCGCCTTGAGCACGGGCAGCGGGCATTTGAGTCCGGTGGCGTCGAGGATGACGGGCTCGCTCATCTCAGCCGAACTTGTTGTTCCTGGCAAAGCCCGTGGGCACGATGCGGCCGCTCGAGGCCCGCTGGCCGATCCAGGCGCGGATATCCGGCTCGGTGCGGGTGCGCTCGCCGCTCTTCCAGCTAAGCCCGTCGGATTTGGCGAAGACCTTGGCATCCGACAGCTCGCCGTCGTGATAGCGCTGCAGGATGACGCCGCGGCCGCGCGCCATCTCCGGCAGCTCGGCGAGAGGGAAAATGAGCAGCTTGCGGTTGCTGCCGACCACGGCGACGGAATCCCCTTCGGCGGGGACGCAGACCCGGGCCTGGGCGCCCTCGCCGGGGGTCATCACCACCTTGCCGGCGCGCGTCTGGCCCAGGACCTCGTCGGCCGGCGCGACGAAGCCGCGCCCGTCGCTCGAAGCGAGCAGCAGCTTGGCGCCGGCAGCGTAAGGCAGGATCGCCGCCACGTCATGCTCGTTGGCGAGATCGATCATCAATCGCAGCGGCTCGCCATGGCCGCGCCCGCCCGGCAGCTTGTCGACCGGCAGCGTATAGAAGCGGCCGTTGGTGGCGAAGATCAGCAATTTGTCGGTAGTGGAGGCCGGCACGACGAAGCGTCCTTCGTCGCCCTCCTTGTACTTCACGTCGGCGAGCACGAGGCTCTGGCCCTTGACGGCGCGGATCCAGCCCTTGGCCGAGCACAGCACGGTGACCGGCTCGCGCTCGACCAGCGCCTCGACCGGCACCACGATCTCGGCAGGCGGCGCGCCGATCTCGGTGCGGCGCTTGCCCAACGGCCCCGTGCCGAACGCCTTGCGGATGTCCTCGAGCTCGGCGGCGATCGCCTTCCATTGCCGCTTCTCGTCCTCGAGCAGGCCCTCGAGCTCCTCCTGCTCGGCGCCGAGGCTCTTCAGCTCCTTCTTGATCTCGATCTCCTCGAGCCGGCGCAGCGAGCGCAGCCGCATGTTGAGGATCGCCTCGACCTGCACCTCGCTGAGCCGCCAGCGCTTCATCATGCGCTCCTTGGCGTCGTCATGCTCGCGGATGATGCGGATCACCTCGTCGAGGTTGAGATAGACGATCATCTGCCCCTTGAGGATCTCGCTGCGGCGCGCGATCTCGGCGAGGCGGAAGCGGGTAACGCGCTGCAACACGGCTCGGCGATGATCGAGGAAGGCCTGCAGCGCCTCCTTGAGGCTCATCACCCGCGGCACGCCCGCGGCGTCGAGCACGTTCATGTTGAGCGGGATGCGCGTCTCGAGCTCGGTCGCGCGGAACAGCGATTCCATCAGCACGGCCGGATCGACGTTGCGCGACTTGGGATCGAGCACGATGCGGACGGCATCGGTCGATTCGTCGTGCACGTCGGCCAGCAACGGCAGCTTGCGCTCCTCGAGCAGCGCCGCGATCTTCTCGATGAGCCGCGATTTCGGCACCTGATAGGGAATCTCGGTGACGATCACCCGATAGAGCCCGTGGCCGTGCTTTTCCGCCTCCCAGCGCGCGCGCAGGCGGAAGCTGCCGCGGCCGGTCTCATAGGCCTGGCGGATGGCATCTGGCGCCTCGACCAGCACGCCGCCGGTAGGGAAATCCGGCCCGGGAACGCGCTCGACGAGATCGGCGACGGTGCAGCGCTTGTGCTTCACGAGATGCAGCAGCGCCTCGCACAGCTCGCCCGCGTTGTGCGGCGGGATGCTGGTCGCCATGCCGACGGCGATGCCGCTGGCGCCGTTCGCCAGCAGGTTGGGGAAGCGCGCCGGCAGCACGGCGGGCTCGCTGTTCTCGCCGTCATAGGTCGGGCGGAAATCGACCGCGTCCTGGTCGATGCCGGCGAGCAGCGCCTCGGCCACCTCGGTCAGCCGGCTCTCGGTGTAGCGATAGGCCGCGGCGTTGTCGCCGTCGATGTTGCCGAAATTGCCCTGGCCCTCGACCAGCGGATAGCGCTGCGCGAAATCCTGCGCCAGCCGCACCAGGGCGTCATAGACGGCGACGTCTCCATGCGGGTGGAACTTGCCGATGACGTCGCCGACCACGCGGGCGCATTTCTTGAAGCCCGATTTGGGGTCGAGTTTCAGCTCGCGCATGGCGTAAAGCAGCCGGCGATGCACCGGCTTCAGCCCGTCGCGCACGTCCGGCAGCGAGCGCGCGGTAATGGTGGAGAGCGCATAGGAGAGATAGCGCTCTCCCAGCGCTTCGGCGAAATCCACGTCGCGGATATCGCCGGCGGCGGCCATCTTGCTCATGGGGATCCGATCGACAGGGCGGCGCGCAATCAGTGACGCCTAAAGGGTCTGCTCGCGGGATATTTTAGCCATGTGCCGCAGCACGTCAACGAAACGCGACCGCGCTTGCGGCATCTTTCGCTCATGCGGCTCGAAGACTCGGCGCTCGAGGAAATACCCCGTGAGCGCGAGACCGTCGAGCACGTCCTCGGGCGAGGGCACGTTCTGCTCGGCGCGCACCAGCAGGAAATGCGGCAGGCGCAGCAACTTGTCGCGATAGGGCTCGCCCGCCGCGGCCGAGACCGCCTGGCCCGAGCGCGGCGAGACATAGACGAGATCGGCGGTCTCGCCGGTGGCGGCGCAGCGCGAGAGATCGAGGCCGAATCCCAGCTCCGCCAGCAGCATCAGCTCCCATTCGACATAGCCCACCGCCCAGCCGCGATCGGCATCGAGCGATTCGAGCAGCGCCGAGAGCCCGGCGAAGGCCCGCGGATGCGGCTCGCGCTCCGGCAGCGCCGCTTGCGCCAGCGCCGTCGCGGCGGCAAGGCAGGCAAGCCGCGCGGTATCGTCGATGAAGCGCGCGGCATGGCCATGCAGCAGCTCGCCGCCGAGCGTGCCCAGATGCTCGGCAAGCCGCGCCTTCCATACCGCCGCGACGCGGTTGCCGACCTGATAGACGGCGCGCAGCTTTCGCCCCTGGCCGCCATGCACGAGCCCGGCATGCCGGCCGTGGTCGCGCGTCAGCACATGGACGATGAGCGCGCTCTCGCCGTGACGGCGCGCCGCCAGCACGATGCCCTCGTCTTCCCATTGCATGGCCCAAAGAGGCTCCTAGCTCTCGAACTCCAGGCCCATCGCCTTGTAGCGCTCGCGATCTTCCGTCCAATTCTCGCTCACCCGCACGAAGAGAAAGAGGTGGACGCGGCGGCCGAACATGCGCTCGAGCTCGGCGCGGGCGCGCTCGCCGATCGCCTTGATCCGGCTGCCGCCTTTGCCGAGCACGATCGCCCTCTGGCTGGCGCGCTGCACGTGGACGGTCACGGCGATTCTGACGCTGCCGTCCTCGCGCTCCTCCCAGCTATCGGTCTCGACCGTGGTGGCGTAAGGCAGCTCCTGATGGAGCTGGAGAAAGACCTGCTCGCGCACCGCCTCCGCCGCCATCAGCCGCTGCGGCAGGTCGGTGAGCTGATCCTCGGGATAGAGCCACGGTCCCGCCGGCAGGACGGCGGCAAGATGACGCCGGAGATCGGCGACGCCGTCGCCGGTCAAGGCGGAGATCATGAAGACGGCGTCGAAGATGCCTTCCCGGCGCAGCCGGTCGGTGAGCGGCAGGAGGCTGCGGGGATCGACCAGATCCACCTTGTTGAGCGCCAGCACGGCACGCCGTCCGGCGGCTTTGAGCCCGTCGACGATGCGCTGCGCCTCGGGCTCGACCCCGCGCGCGGCATCGATCAGCACCACCACCTGATCGGCATCCTCGGCCTCCGCCCAGGCGGCGGCGACCATGGCGCGCTCGAGCCGGCGCTTGGGGGCGAAGATGCCGGGCGTGTCGACCAGGATGAGCTGCGCCGCGTTTTCGATGACGATGCCGAGCACCCGCGAGCGCGTCGTCTGCACCTTGGGTGAGACGATGGACACCTTGGCGCCGACGAGCTGGTTGAGCAGCGTCGATTTGCCGGAATTGGGGGCGCCCACCAGCGCCACGGTGCCGCAGCGCCGCTCGGCCTCGCTCATGCGCCGGAATCGAGCGCGGCGAGAGCGGCGGCCGCGGCCGCGGCCTCGGCCGCGCGCTTGGAGGAGCCGCTGGCGGAGGCCGGCGGCAGGCCCTCGACGGTGACGGTGACGGTGAAGGTGCGGCGATGCGCCGGTCCCTCGGTCGCCACCGTGCGATAGACCGGCAGCGCGCGGCCGCGCGCCTGCGCCCATTCCTGCAACGCCGTCTTGGGATCGCGCGGCGGCGCGCCGAGCTTGGTCAGGCGCTGCTCCCACCAGCGCTCGACGAAGGCGCGCGCCGCGGCCAGGCCGCCGTCGAGATAGAGCGCGGCGATCACCGCCTCGCAGACATCGGCGAGCACGCTCGCATTGCCGCGCGCGCCCGCCGCTTCCTCGCCGCTCGAGAGCACGATATGCGCGCCCAGGCCGATCTCCTTGGCGATGCTGGTGAGCGTCTCGCGCCGGACCAGGCTGGTATGGCGCCGGGTCAGCGCGCCTTCGGCTTCGTCGGGAAAGCGGCGCCACAGCAGCTCGGCGATGATCAGGCCGAGGACGCGGTCGCCGAGGAATTCGAGCCGCTCATAGCCGCGCTTGGCCACGCCGCGCCGGGTGCGCGCGCTCGGATGGGTCAGCGCCTCGACCAGCAGCTCCGGGTGATCGAAACGGTGGCCGAGGGCATCGGCAAGCGCTGCCGGGGCGGCGGCCGCGTCTTTCATCATCAATGGATCGCCGTAAACAGGCGATCGTAGCGGACGGTGAAGGGCCAATTCCAGATCTCCCACCAGCGCGCGTAGCCGTTGGTGGAGAAGAAGATGAACTCGGCATGGCCGACGAGATTCTCCGCCGGGACATAGCCCACGCCGCTTGAGGGGTCGCGGCTGTCGGCGGAATTGTCGCGGTTGTCGCCCATCATGAAATAATGATCGGGCGGGACGATGAAGGGGCAGGTGTTCTCCAGGTCCCGGCTCTCTTCCCTGGGATCATCGCAGCGCCTGCCCGGCGCCTGATGATCGCGCGGCGCCAGCAGGACCGGATGCTGCACGCCATTGGGCAGCGTCTCGATGAATTGCTGGCGCAGCAGGCCGGTCTCGGGATCGACATAGCTGTCCGTGCGCGTGCGCTTCACCGGGACGTCGTTGATGTAGAGGGTGGCGTCCACCACCTGGATCTTCTCGCCGGGCAGTCCGATGAGGCGCTTGATGTAATCGGTGGAGGGGTCGCGCGGATATTTGAACACGATGACGTCGCCGCGCTGCGGCTCGTGGAAGAAGAGGCGGCCCTTGATCAGCGGCAAGCCGAAGGGCAGCGAATAGCGGCTGTACCCATAGGAGAATTTCGAGACGAAGAGGTAATCGCCGACCAGCAAGGTCGGCACCATCGAGCCCGACGGGATGTTGAAGGGTTCATAGAGGAAGGTGCGAATGACAATCGCGATCGCAACGGCGTAGACGAGCGTCTTGATCGTCTCGACGACGCCGTCCGAGGTCTTGTTTTTCATTAAGGACGCTCGCTAGAACGTTGGAATATCGTGTTTTGTGGAGAAACAATCCGGCGATTGGCGACGATTAAGCGAAGCCCGTGCCGGGAAGTCAAGGGCGCGCCGTCGGGCTCGAGAGAGGATTTGATCGCTGCATCGCGGCCCGAGGGTCGGATGACGCCTCAGGGCTCAGCCCGGCACGGCGCTGATGATGACCAGCGCCTGGGCGATCGGCGGCTCGTCGGTGAGCGTCACGTCGATGCGCGCCGCCATGCCGGGCGGCGTCAGCGCCCTCAGCCGCTCCAGCGCGCCGCCGGTCAGTACGAAAGTGGGCCCGCCGCTCGGCAGGTTGACGACGCCGAGATCGCGCCAATAGACGCCTTTGCGGAAGCCGGTGCCGAGCGCCTTGGAGCAGGCTTCCTTGGCGGCAAAGCGCCTGGCGTAGCTCTCGACGCGGTTGGCGCGCCGATCGGAGCGGGCGCGCTCCTCGGGGGTGAAGACGCGGTCGAGGAAGCGGTCGCCGAAGCGCGCGATGGTCTTCTCGATGCGGCGGATGTCGACGAGGTCGCTGCCGAGGCCGAGGATCACGCGCGCGCCTCGTTCATGAGGGCTCGCATGCGCCGGACGGCGCCGTCGAGCCCGCTGAAGACCGCCTCGCCGATCAGGAAATGGCCGATATTGAGCTCGACGATGGTGGCGATCGCCGCCACCGGCCCCACCGTCTCGTAGCTCAGGCCGTGCCCGGCATGGCATTCCAGGCCGATGCTCTCGGCATGGGCGGCGGCGGCGGCGAGCCGCTCCAGCTCGCGCGCGCGCGCCGCGCCCTCGGCCTCGCAATAGGCGCCGGTGTGAAGCTCCACCACCGGCGCGCCGAGCCGGCGCGCCATGTCGAGCTGCGCCGTCTCGGGGTCGATGAACAGCGAGACGCGGATCCCGGCATCGCCAAGCCGACGCACGACGGGCGCGAGATGGTCGCGGCCGGCGACCGCGTCGAGTCCGCCCTCGGTGGTTACTTCCGTGCGCTTTTCCGGCACCAGGCAGGCGGCGTGCGGCTTGTGCCGGAGCGCGATCTCGACCATCTCCTCGGTCGCCGCCATCTCGAGATTGAGCGGCAACGCGATCTCGCGCACGAGCCGGGCGACGTCCTCGTCGCGGATGTGGCGGCGATCCTCGCGCAGATGCGCCGTGATGCCGTCGGCGCCGGCCGCGGCCGCGATTCCCGCGGCGCGCAGCGGGTCGGGATGGCGCCCGCCGCGCGCGTTGCGCAACGTCGCGACGTGGTCGATGTTGACCCCCAGGCGCAGCGCGCGCTTGCCGGCCGCCATCAGCCGCGCGAGCGCTCGACCGAGTTGATCACCGGCGTGGCGCGCAGCGCCGCGATGATGTCGGTGAGGTGCTTCACGTCCTTCACCTCGATGTCGACGAGAATCTCGAAAAAATCCGCCGAGCGGTTGGTGATCTTGAGGTTGGTGATGTTGCCGGCCTGCCTGCCGATGACGGTGGTGAGGCTGCCGAGGCTGCCGGGCTCGTTGCCGAGCGTGACGTTGATGCGGCCGACATGGCCGATCTCGCCGTCGCCCTTGCTGTTCCAGGCGACGTCGAGCCAGCGCTCGGGCGTGTCGGTGAAGTTCGCCAGCGCGTCGCAATCGATGGTGTGGATGGTGACGCCCTTGCCGGTGGTGACGATGCCGACGATGCGGTCGCCCGGCAGCGGATGGCAGCAGCCGGCGAAATGCAGCGCCATTCCCGGGATGAGGCCGCGGATCGGCACCGCGTTATCAGACGCCTTCTTGCTGCGCGCGGTGGCGAGCCGCACGACCTTGGCCGGCTTGGCGTCGGGCCGGGGCGGATAGATCGCGTGCACCACCTCGCGCCCGGTGGCGATCCCCTCGCCCACCGCGACGAAGAGATCCTCGACGCTGTCGCAATTGAAGCGCTTGAGCACCTCCTCGAGCGCCTTCTCGGCGAACTCGTGGCCCTCGTGGCGGAAGGCCTTTTGCAGGATCGCCTTGCCGAGATCGAGATATTGCTGGCGCTGCTGGGTGCGGATGAAGCGGCGGATGCGCGCGCGCGCCTTGCCGGTGACGACGAAGCGCTCCCAGGTCGGCGACGGCGTCTGCGCCTTGGAGGTGATCACCTCGACCTGGTCGCCATTGGCGAGCTGGGTGCGCAAGGGGGCGAGCCGGCCGTTGATCTTGGCGCCGACGCAGGTGTCGCCGACGACCGAGTGAACGGCATAGGCGAAGTCGACCGGCGTCGCGCCGCGCGGCAGCGCGATGAGATCGCCCTTCGGCGTGAAGCAGAACACCTGGTCCTGGAACATCTCGAGCTTGGTGTGCTCGAGGAATTCCTGCGGATCGGAGGCGTGCTCGAGGATGTCGAGCAGCTCGCGCAGCCAGCGGTATTGCCGTCCCTCGGTGCGCGGCGCGCCCTGCTTGTAGACCCAGTGGGCGGCAACGCCGAGCTCGGCCACCTCGTGCATCTCGCGGGTGCGGATCTGCACCTCGATGCGCTGGCGTTCCGGGCCGATGACGCCGGTATGGAGCGAGCGGTAGTTGTTGGGCTTCGGCGTCGAGATGTAGTCCTTGAAACGGCCGGGCACGACGGGATAGCGGCTGTGGATCACGCCCAGCGCCTGATAGCACTGCTCCACCGTATCGACGACGACGCGGAAGGCCATGATGTCGGAGAGCTGTTCGAAGCCGACGTTCTTCTGCTGCATCTTGCGCCAGACCGAATAGGGCTTCTTCTCGCGTCCGGACACCTCGGCCGCCAGCCCGCCCCTGGTCAGCGTCTCCTGCAATTCGTCCATGATGCGCTCGGCCAGGCCCTCGCCCTTCTCGCGCAGGAAGGAAAGCCGCGTCGTGAGGCTGGCGCGCGCATCGGGATGCATCTCGGCGAAAGCCTGGTCCTCGAGCTCGTCCTTCATCTCGTGCATGCCGATGCGCTCGGCCAGCGGCGCGTAGATCTCCATGGTCTCGCGCGCGATGCGGCGGCGGCGCTCCTCGTCCTTGAGGAAATGCAGCGTGCGCATGTTGTGCAGGCGGTCGGCGAGCTTGACCAGGAGGACGCGGATGTCCTCGGACATGGCCAGCACCAGCTTGCGGAAGTTCTCCGCCTGCTTGGTCTGATCCGATTGCAGCTCAAGCCGCGACAGCTTGGTGACGCCGTCGACCAGCTTGGCGATGTCGGGGCCGAACAGGCGCTCGATGTCCTCGAGCGTCGCCACCGTATCCTCGACCGTGTCGTGCAGCAGGCCGGTGATGATCGAGGCGGCGTCGAGCTTCATCTCGGCGAGGATGCCGGCGACCTCGATCGGATGCGAGAAGTAGGGATCGCCCGAGGCGCGAAGCTGCGCGCCATGCGCCTTCATCGAGAAGACGTAGGCGCGGTTGAGCGCGTCCTCGTCGGCCGCGGGATCGTAAGCCTTGACGCGCTCGACGAGCTCGAATTGGCGCATCATGGCGGGCTATCCCGCCAGGCGCGCATGGGCTCTGGGAAGGTGCGGCGCGAAACGACGAAGCCGCCTCCGCGCCGCATTCCTATTTCTTCTCCCGGATCTCGCTGCCGCCTTCCGCCAGATCCGGGTTCACGTCGTTGCTGAGGCCCACGGCGTCGTCGTCGGCGACGAACAGCATGTCCTCGCTGAGCTCTTCCTCGACCGCGCCTTCCTCGTCTTCCATGTCGACGGGCTGCGCCAGCTCGCTCGGCCATTGCTGGGCGCCAATCTCGATCTCGGCGTCCTCCTCCGGCTCGTCGATCTCCACGTGCTTCTGCATGCCCTTGATCAGCGAATTCTGCAGCGTGTCGAGCGAAATGGTCTCATCGGCGATCTCGCGCAGCGCCACGACCGGATTCTTGTCGTTGTCGCGATCAAGCGTGATCTGCGCGCCGGCGGTGACGTCGCGCGCACGCTGGGCTGCGAGCAGGACGAGCTCAAAGCGGTTCGGAACCTTGAGGACACAATCTTCGACGGTGACGCGAGCCATGCCGACGCTTCTCCTGAGGGGAAACCGAGTCGTTCAATATATAGGGTCGGCAGCCGTCACCGCAACAGCGGTGTTGTTGCAGCCCGTCGCGCTCCCCGGTCGGCATCGCGACATATTATTGTTAAAAATCAAATAACTATAGATCAATCCGCAAGCCGCTCGGCAAGCTGCTCCCGGGGCAGCCGGCCGATCAGCTCGGTCACGCCTTCGCCGCTGACCGGATGCCGCCAGTCCGGCGCCACGTCGCGCAGCGGCAGGAGCACGAAACCCCGCAGGTGAAGCCGCGGGTGCGGCAGCACCGGCGCCGCCTCCCGGACGAGGCCATGGTAATCGAGGATGTCGAGGTCGAGCGGCCGCGCTTCGTTGAGGGTGCGGCGGATGCGGCCGAAACGCGCCTCGACGCGGTGCAGCAGCGCCAGCAGCTCGGCCGGGGCAAGCGGCGTCGCCGCCACCGCGACGCCGTTGACATACCAGGGCTGGTCGCCCGCGGGCACGGGCGCGGTACGATACCAGGGTGAACGCCGCTCGACGGTGACGCCCGCCTCCGCCAGCACCGCCAGCGCCGCCGCCAGCGTCGCCAGCGGCGGGCCGGCGATGCTCGGCAGGTTGGCGCCAAGGCCGAGCAAAATCATACGGGAGTAAGGCCGCTTGACGCCGGCCCGCCGCCCTGAGCAAATGCCGGCGGCGTTTTCGTCCGCCGTTTATTCCCCGTAGTCATGGAGCAGCTACAGTCATGTTTTATCCGCAAGAGAGAATCGCTCTTTTCATCGACGGCGCCAATCTTTACGCGGCCGCCCGCGCCCTGCAGTTCGACATCGATTACAAACGGCTGCTCGAGGTCTTCGGCTCGAAGGGACGGCTCATCCGTGCCTTCTACTACACCGCGCTGATCGAGGACCAGGAATACTCGCCGCTCCGGCCCCTGGTCGATTGGCTCGACTACAACGGCTACACCATGGTGACCAAGCCGACCAAGGAGTACACGGACGCCATGGGCCGCCGCAAGATCAAGGGAAACATGGATATCGAGCTCGCGATCGACGTGATGGAGATGGCGCAATATCTCGACCACATCGTGCTGTTCTCCGGCGACGGCGATTTCCGCCGGCTGGTCGAGGCGGTGCAGCGCAAGGGCGTGCGCGTCACCGTGGTCTCCACCATCCGCTCCGCGCCGCCGATGGTCGCCGACGAGTTGCGTCGCCAAGCCGACACCTTCCTGGAGCTGCAGGAGCTGGCGCCCAGCATCATGCGCCTGCATCACCGCGAGGACGCCGCTCGCCAGCAAACGACGGCGCAGGATTACGGCGCCAAGTGACCACGGCACCCGCCGCCGAACCCGGCCGCGACTGCCTGCTCTGTCCGCGCCTCGCCGCGTTCCGCGGCGTCCAGCGCGCCGACCATCCCGACTGGTTCAACGCACCGGTCCCCTCCTTCGGCGGCGAGGAGGGAAGGCTGCTCATCGTCGGCCTCGCGCCGGGCCTGCGCGGCGCCAACCGCACCGGGCGGCCGTTCACCGGCGATTATGCCGGCGTGCTGCTTTACGACACGCTGAGGAAATTCGGCTTCGCCCGCGGCGACTATGGCGAGCGCGCCGATGACGGGCTCGCGCTGGTCGATTGCCGCATCACCAACGCGGTGCGCTGCGTGCCGCCGGAGAACAAGCCGGAGCCCGCGGAGATCAGGGCCTGCAACCGGTTTCTCGCCGCCGAGCTCGCGCGGTTGAAGCGGCTCGCGGCGGTGCTGGCGTTGGGCGCCGTCGCCCATCAGGCGGTGCTGGCGGCGGCGGGCGGGCGCCGCTCCGCCTTTCGCTTTGCCCATGGCGCGATCCACGCCCTGCCGGGCGGGCTGCTGCTCGCCGACAGCTATCACTGCTCGCGCTACAACACCAATACCGGCAAGCTCACGCCGGCGATGTTCGAGGCCGTGTTCGCGGAGCTGCGGCGCCGGCTCAGCGGCCCCGCTGCCGCATGATGCGGGCCTTGTCGCGCTGCCAGTCGCGCTGCTTCTCCGCCTCGCGCTTGTCGGACTTGCGCTTGCCCTTGGCGAGGCCGAGCTCGAGCTTGGCGCGGCCACGCTCGTTGAAATAGATCGCCAACGGCACCAGCGTGATGCCCTCGCGCTTGATCGCGCCGATCAGGCGATTGATCTCGCGCTTGTGCAGCAGCAGCTTGCGCGGCCGGCGCGGCTCATGATTGAAGCGCGCGGCGGGATATTCCGGGAAATGCGCGTTGAGCAGATAGATGCCGCCATCGCGCTCGGTGGCGTAGGCCTCGTTGATGCTGGCCAGGCCCTGGCGCAGCACCTTGACCTCGGTGCCGGTGAGCTGCAGCCCGGCCTCCATCGTGTTCTCGATGAGGTAGTCGTGGCGCGCTCGCCGGTTCTGCGCGACGAAACGCTCGGTCCCGCGCAACGCCACCATGAAGTCAGTTCAAGAGCCCCGCGCTGCGCATCGCCGTGCGCATCCTCTCCTGCGCCTCGGGGCTGGCGGGCACGAGCGGCAGCCGCACCTCGGGGGTCGATTTGCCGAGGAGCGAGGTGCCGAACTTCACCGGTGCCGGGCTGGTTTCGCAGAAGAGCGCGTCATGGAGCGGCGCCAGCCGGTCGTTGATCCCCATGGCGCGCGCCGTATCGCCCTTGGCCCAGGCCGCTTGCATGTCGGCGCAGGCGCGCGGCGCGACATTGGCGGTGACCGAGATGCAGCCGACGCCGCCTTGCGCGTTGAAGGCGAGCGCGGTGACGTCCTCGCCGGACAGCATGCAGAAATCCTTCCCGATCGCCTGGCGGGTGCGCAGCGGCCGGGCGAGATCGTTGGTCGCGTCCTTGACGCCGACGATGTTGGCGAGCTTGGCCAGCCGCGCCATGGTGGCGATGCTCATATCGACCGCGGTGCGGAACGGGATGTTGTAGATGACCAGCGGCAGGTCCACCGCGTCGTTGATCGCCTTGAAGTGCCGATAGAGCCCTTCCTGGGTCGGCCGGTTGTAATAGGGGCAGACGATGAGCGCGGCATCGGCGCCGGCCGCCTTGGCATGGCGGGTCAGGCTGATTGCCTCCTCGGTCGAGTTGGAGCCGGCGCCGGCGATGACCGGCACGCGCTTGCCGGCAGCCTCGACGCAGAGCGCGACGACGCGATTGTGCTCGGCGTGGCTCAAGGTCGGCGACTCGCCGGTGGTCCCGCAGGGCACGAGGCCCTGCGTGCCCTGGCCGATCTGCCAGTCGACCAACTCTTGAAAGGCCCGCTCATCCACCGCTCCGTTGCGGAACGGGGTGATGAGCGCGACGATCGAGCCCTTGAACATAAGGTCCTCCTCCCCGTTTTCCGCCGGGACGATAGCCCCAAGGACGGAGCGCGGCAACCTGGCGCACCGATTGCATTGGATTTACCGAAAGTTGACGGCTTCGGGCGATGCTATGGTCGGTGCGGCGGCTTGTTTGCCGGCGACAGGTCGATACAATATCTCGGAGTTTCGCGCCAGCGCGCCCTCGGCGCTCGGGAGTCGTGATGCCGGTGAGGCGGTTCGCTCATTGCCTGGTGCTCGTGACCGTGCTGTTCTGGGCGGTGGCTTTGCCGGCGCGGGCGGAGCTGGGCGATACCGACCGGCAAATCTATCGCGAGGCGTTTCAGGCGGCACGGTCCGGCAACTGGACGCTGGCCGGGGAGCGCATCGACAAGGCGCATGACCGGCTGCTCGCCAAGGTGCTGTGGTGGCTCAATTTATCGCGCGGCAGCAGCGGCGCCGCCTTCGCCGATTTCACCGGCTTCATCACCGCCAATCCCGATTGGCCGGGCCAGCTCGCGCTGCGCCAGCACGCCGAGGAAGCGATGGTCGGCGTCTCCGACCGCAGCCTCGGCCAATGGTTCGACCGCTTTGCCCCGGTGACGCCCGCCGGCAAGTTCAAGCAAGCCGACATCTGGATCGCCCAGGGGCGCGAGGAAGACGGCCTGGTGCGCATCCGCGAGGTCTGGGTCAAAGGCGAGTTCACTGCCTTCGAAGAGAAGTCAGTGCTCCAGCGCTACCACCACGTCCTGCGCCCGGCGGATCATTGGGCGAGGCTCGACCGCCTGCTTTGGGACGGCCAGGTCGAGGCGGCGCGCCGGATGATGCCACGGATGGACCCCGACCATCGCGCGCTCGCCGATGCGCGCATCCGCATCGCGGCCATGGAGCCCGGCATCGAGCGCCTGTTGGCGCGCCTTCCGCCCGCGCTGCAGAGCGATCCCGGCCTGCTCTTCGAGCGCATGCGCTGGCGCACGCGCAAGGAGCGTTTCGACGACGCCATCGCCATCCTCGAGCATCCGCCGCATGACCTGGTGCGGCCTCTTGCCTGGGCGAGCGAGCGTCAGGTCCTGGCTCGGCACGCGCTTGCCGTCGGCGACATCTCGGTCGCCTATCGTCTGACGGCGCATCATGGCCTCGCCAGCGGCCAAACCTTCGCCGAGCTGGAATTTCTCGCCGGCTGGGTGGCGTTGCGCTTCCTGCGCGAGCCCGATGTCGCCTACAACCATTTCGTCAAGCTCTATGACGAGGTGAAGCTGCCCGTGAGCGTCGCGCGCGGCGCCTATTGGGCGGCGCGCGCGGCCGAGGCGATGGGCAACCATCAGCTTGCCAACGCATGGTACGGAACCGCCGCCACGCAGGTGACGACCTATTACGGCCAACTCGCCGGCACCGCGCTGGGCGAGCCCAATATCGCGCGCGGCATCACCGAGCCGAAGCCGACCGCCGCCGACGCGGCGGCCTTCGACAAGCGCGAGCTGGTTCAAGTGATGCGCGCGCTGGCGCAGGTGGACGCCGCCGACTACATCGGCCCGTTTGCCCGGCGGGTGAGCGAGCTGGCCGCGGCGCCGGCCGAGCATGCGCTGCTGGCTCATCTCGTCATCAAGCTCGACCGGCCCGACCTCGCCATCGCCGTGGCAAAAAAGGCAAGCTATGCCGGCGTCACGCTGTTGGATGAGGGCTATCCCATCGCCGAGCTGCCGCCGGGCGGCGGCGCGGAGCGGCCGCTGGTGCTGGCGATGACGCGGCAGGAAAGCGCCTTCGACCGCGAGGCGATCAGCTCGGCCGGCGCGCGCGGCATGATGCAGCTCATGCCGGCCACCGCCAGCCACATCGCCAAGGTGCTGCACCTGCCTTTCTCCGAACGCCGGCTGCTGACCGATTCGCATTACAACATCACCCTCGGCCGACACTACCTCGACGACCTGCTCGGCGACTTCTCGGGCTCCTACGTCTTGGCGATCGCCGCTTACAATGCGGGCCCGTCGCGCGTGCATCAGTGGATCCGCGACTATGGCGACCCCCGCGCCAAGAACGCCGACGTGATCGACTGGATCGAATCGATCCCGCTGGGCGAGACCCGCAACTACGTACAGCGCGTGCTTGAGAACCTGCAGGTATACCGTCTGCGGCTCGGCGATCACGGCCTCGCCTTCTCGCTTGCCAGCGACTTGAAACGCTAGCCGCACCGCCTCTATGCCCTTCCCGATCCCGGGGAGATTTGCCTTGACCCACCCGTCGCTCGCCGCCACCGCCGCCTGCGTCTTCGACGCCTACGGCACCTTGTTCGACGTCGCTTCCGCCTCGGGGCGCTGCCGCGATGCGCTGGGCGGCAAGGCGGATGCGCTCGCCCTGCTGTGGCGGACCAAGCAGCTCGAATACACCTGGCTGCGCAGCCTGATGGGCCGGCACGCCGACTTCTGGCAGGTCACCGGCGAATCGCTCGATTACGCCATGGCGGCGCTCGGCATCGCCGACGACGGGCTGCGCGAGCGGCTGATGGATGCCTTCCTAAACCTCCGGGCCTTTCCCGATGCGCGCACCGTGCTCGAGGCGCTGCGACGCGCCGGGCGCCCGGCGGCGATCCTCTCCAATGGCTCGCCGCGCATGCTCGCCGCCGCGGTGGGATCCGCCGGGATCGGCGACTTCCTCGACCATCTCCTCTCGGTCGAGGAAGCCGGCATCTACAAGCCGGACCGGCGCGTCTACCAGCTTGCCGTCGACCGCCTCGGCCTCGCGCCGGCGCGGATCTGCTTCGTGTCGTCCAATGGATGGGACGCCGCCGGCGCCGCGAGCTTCGGCTTTGCCTCGGTCTGGGCCAACCGCGCCGGCACGCCGCGCGAGCGGCTGCCGGTCCAGCCGGCCGCCGAGATCGGGAGCCTCGACGCGCTGCCGGCGCTGCTCGGCCTATGAGCGGGTTTCGCGAGCGGCACTTTACCGCGCAGGATGGGTTGCGGCTTTATTTCCGCGACTATGGCGATCCCTTGTCGCGGCGCCTGCCGCTGGTCTGCCTCAGCGGCATCGTCCGCAACAGCGCCGATTTCGCCGACCTCGCCGCGCGCCATGCCGGCGAGCGACGGATCCTCGCGCTCGACTACCGCGGCCGCGGCCGCTCGGCCTACGACCCCTACTGGCGCAATTACCAGCCCTTCGTCTACGCCAACGACGTCGCTCACCTGCTCGCCGCCACCGGCCTTCATCGCGCCATCCTCGTCGGAACCTCGCTGGGCGCGGCGCTCGCCATGGGACTCGCGGTGCTGAAGCCGACGGCGATCGGCGCCGTCGTGCTCAACGATTTCGGCCCCGAGGTGGTCCCCGGCGGCGTCGGCCGCATCCTCGCCTATATCGGCCGCGACCATCCGCAGCCGGATTGGCCGAGCGCCGTGCGCTATCTGCGCGAGTTGCTGCCGACCCTGTCGATCCGCACCGATGAGGGCTGGCTCAAAATGGCCCGCGGCACCTTCCGGGAGGGCGCGGACGGCCGGCTGCATTTCGATTGGGACGTGGCACTGGCAAAGCCGCTGGCGCGGTCGGCGGGCACGGTGCCGGACCTCTGGCCCTATTTCCGGGCGCTTGGCCGCATTCCCACCCTGGCACTGCGCGGCGCGCTGTCGGACGTGCTGGCGGCCGACACCTTCGAGCGCATGGCGCTTGCCAAGCCCGATCTGCTGCGTGTTAGCGTTTCCAATGCCGGCCACGCGCCGACGCTCAACGAACCCGAAGCCGCCGCCGCCGTCGATGACTTCATCCGCCGCTTCTGAGAGCCTGCCGGGCATAGCCGACCTCCGCGCCGCCGCCGGGCGGCTTGACGGCCGCGCGGTGCGGACGCCGCTGCTGGAGGCGCCGCTGCTCAACGCGCGCCTCGGTCTGCGCCTGCTGGTCAAGGCGGAAACGCTGCAATGGACCGGCTCGTTCAAGTTCCGCGGCGCAATGAACACGCTGCTGCAACTCGATGAGCGCCAGCGCCGCGCCGGCGTCGTCGCCTATTCCTCCGGCAATCATGCCCAAGGCGTGGCTGCGGCGGCGCAGCTCCTCGGCATTCCCGCGACCATCGTCATGCCTGCCGACGCACCGGCGATCAAGGTGGCGAACACCCGCGGCTACGGCGCCGAGGTGGTGCTCTACGACCGCTGGGGCGAGAGCCGCGAGGCGATCGGCGCGCGCCTTGCCGCCGAACGCGGCGCAAGCCTCGTTCCGCCCTATGACGACGCCCGGGTCATCGCCGGCCAAGGCACGGTCGGGCTCGAGATCGCCGCGCAGGCCGCCGCGCTCGGCGCCAGGCTCGACGCGCTGGTGGTGCCGGCCAGCGGCGGCGGGCTCGTCGCCGGCTGCGCGCTGGCGCTGGCCGCGGAAAGTCCGGCCACGCGGGTCTATAGCGCCGAGCCGGAAGCGGCCGATGACCTGCGCCGCTCGCTCGCGGCCGGCGAGCGCCTGGCCAATGACCCCGCCGCCCGCTCGATCTGCGATGCACTGCTGGCGCCGATGCCGGGCGAGATCACCTTCGCGATCAACCGGCGCCTGCTCGCGGGTGGGCTCGCGGTGAGCGATACCGAAGTCCTGCGGGCCATGGCGGTCGCTTTCGCCGAGTTGAAGCTGGTGGTCGAGCCCGGCGGCGCCGCGGCCTTGGCTGCGGTGTTCGCCGGCCGGCTCGACGCCAAGGGAAAGACCGTCGCCGTCGTCGCCTCGGGCGGCAACGTCGATCGCGAGACCTTCATCAGGGCACTCGCCGCCGGATGACCGGCGACGGCGAGGAAAGCGTCAGGCCGGCTTCGGCTCGCTGCGCGGCGGCGGCGCGCTGAGGCGCGGCGTGCGGACCGTGTCCTTGTCCTCGGCGACCGCCTCGATCGTATCGACGCGGCGGCTGAAGCCTTCGAAGATCGCTCCCTGCTCGATCGACAGCGAGACATGCGTCACGTCCGCCACGACGCGGGCGGTGCGCGCCAGCACCACGGAGCTGGCGGTGAGCCGGCCGGCCAGATTGCCGGCCACGATCGCAACGTCGGCCTCGACCGCGCCGGTGATCGAGCCGTTTTCGCCGAGCGTCAGCTTGCGCGCGACTACGTCGCCCTTGACCGAGCCGCTGATATGCAGCTCGCCTTGGCTCACGATGTCGCCTTCGATCTTCAGGTCGCTGCTGAGGATCGACGGAGCAGCGGGGCGGCTCGGAGGACCTGGCCGCTCGCTGCGCTCAATTCCCGTTTGCTTGAACCACATTTTTGCCAGCCTGCAAAAACTTTTCGGGATCCTGCGCCGTGCCGTTGACGAGCACCTCGTAGTGGAGATGCGGTCCCGTGCTCCGGCCGGTACTTCCTAGCTCTCCGACCTGAAAATGTGCCGCCACCTTCTGGCCGCGCGCCACCACGAAACGGTGGAGGTGGGCGTAGCGGGTGACGATGCCGTGGCCGTGGTCGATCTCGACGACCTTGCCGTAATTGTCTTTCACACCGGTAAAGATCACGGTGCCGGGCGCGGTGCTGTAGACGGCGCTGCGATAGGGCGCGACCAGATCGAGGCCGGTATGGAAGGCCTGCCGGTGATTGACCGGGTCGACGCGGCTGCCGAACTCGCTCGCGAGGCTGTAATGCGCCAGCGGCGCCGCCAGCGGCAAGGCCTTCAGGATCTTCTGCAGCTCCTCGCCGCGGGTGTCGGCGCCGGCCAGGTGCTTCTTGTCGAGCGCGACATAGGGGCCGCCCTGACCCTGCGGCACCGAATTCAGCCGTCCCAGCAGCCTCTCCACATCGACGCCGGTCGAGGCCAGAACCTGCTCGATCTCGCCGCTGTCGCCGGGCGCGGACTCGTTCTCGCTGCGCTGATCCGACGGGCGCTCGGCGCTCGACCGCTGGGGCGCTGCCGGCGCGGTCGCGGCGCCGTCCGGCGCCAAGGCCGAGCCGCGACCTTGCAGCTCGCTCAGCCGCGCCTGGAGGCGGTCGCGCTCCGAGAGCGTCTTGTCGTGCTCGGCGGCGAGCTGCTGGAGCTTGCGCTCGTTGCTGGCGAGATCGGCCTTCGCTTGAGTGGTGCGGGCATTGGCGCTTTCAAGCTCGACCTCGAGTTGATGGACGCGCGCCTGGAGCGTCTGGCGCTGCGCGTCGGACTGACGCAGCTCGCCGCGATTGGCGTCAAGGGTGTGGTTGAGCTGCGCCATATTCTGGCTTCGGTTGCTTACCGCCTCTTGCGCCTGGGCTAGCTTGCGTTGCAGCTCGGCCTCTTGGGCGACGGCACGGTCGCGTGCCTCCTCGAGCGCCTTGATCCGAGCCTGCGCCTCGTCGACCGCCGCTTTGCTTTGAGCGATGCTCTGGGCGATCGTCGCTTTTTCGTCTTTTTCCTGCCGGTCCTCTGTCGCCTGCCGGGCGTTGGCGGCGCCGAGCTGGCGCTGCAACGCCTCGATCTGCGCCTGAAGCGCCGCGGTAAGCGTCGCGGACTGGGTATCGTTCCGCGGTGCCGGTCCCATAAGCCCGTAAGCGACCAGGGCAATGGCCGCAACGCCGCCGAGCGCCATCGCGAGCTGGGCGCGCCGGCTCAGCATGATGTAGCTTACCCGTCCTTCGGCTCGAACCAGGATCTGGCGCTCTGGGAACAGCCGTAGGGCCGATTTCAGCACTTTGCCGAGCAAATCCCCTCCGCTTTCGACGCCAACGCTGCCGTGCCTCCAGCCGACATGCACACTGGGGCGCAGCGCTGTCCCCCCCACGAGGACACTCGGTGAACGGAACCGAAAAAACGCACTCATATTCGCCCGCCAACGCAGCGAGGGTGGCGGGACAATTGCGGGTTTTCGGTCTTTCCCGCTATTAATCATGAAACCCTACCGGCTCGGGGAGCCACTGGCAAGCCGTTTCACCCCTTGCCCGGCCGCGGCACGGGCCGGCAGGACTTGTCGATGGCGACGGCATTGCTCGCACCGCCTGCGCGCCGTCCTGCGATTGCCGGCCGAGAAAAGACCGGCGTCGCGACAGGAACCCTGTCGCGACGGCTTCTGCCCTTCCCTGTTGCAGCCGACCGCGCAAGACGCGAAACCTCCCGGCCAATGCGTACAAAGCCCACGCCAAGCCTTACCATTAACCAACTTTGCTTATAAATAGTTAACGCCTTTCAAAAGAAACAAAATCAAAGCCAAGTATTCGCCCGAAACATTCGGCGATGACCCCTTAATTTGTGTTAGCTCGTTGCTTGACCCGGTCGAGATGGGCATAGAAATACCAGCAGGCAACGCTGCGGTAGGGCCGCCAGGCCTCTGCGAGCCGGGTAAACTTGGCGGCGGGCGCCTTGCGCGAGACGCCGTAGATATCGGCGATCGCCGCCCGGATCGAGACATCGCCCAGCGGCAGCACGTCGAGCCGGCCGAGCGAGAACATCAGGTACATGTCCGCCGTCCAGCGGCCGATGCCCTTGATGGCGGTGAGCGCCTCGACCGCCGCCTCGTCGGGCAGGTGCTCGAGCGCGGCGAACAGCGCCGGGGCGTCGATTGCCGCGGCGGCGAGCCCGCGGAGATAGTCGCGCTTCTGCCGCGAAACGCCGGCGGCGAGGAAAGCCGCATCGTCAAGCGCTGCCACCGCTTCAGGGGCGATCCTGCCGCCGCAGGCCTGGTGCAGCCGGCCGGCGATGGTGGCCGCCGCCTTGCCGGAGAGCTGTTGGCGTAGAATGGAGTGAAAGAGGCTGGGAAAGCCGCCGGGCCGCCGGCCATAGGTGCATGGCCCCACCGCCTTTATCACTTCGGCCAGGCGGCGGTCCTCCCGCATCAGCCGGCGCCGCGCCCGTGCCAGCAGCCGGACCGCCGCTGCCTCGTCGTGCGGCAGCGTCAAGATGGGTGCCGGCAGGTTGGTCGAATCTTTGGCAGGCATGGATCTCGCGCCCTTTGTTATTCCTCCGGCTGCGACAATAAAACCACAGCGGCACGGCCGTCGCTCGGGTTTTACGCCCGACAAGGGGCTGCCAGGGACCCATTCGCCGATGGCGGCGGCTTGGGTGTCCTCTCAGAAATGCAGATTGAGGATGCGCTTCGAGGCGGCGCCAGCCATCATCTTGCCGGTCTTTGCCGAATTCGACGGGCTCAAAGCCGATTTCGGCAGCCCGTTGGCCTGCGTTTGCGCCTGATGCCCCAGGCGCCGGGCCGGGAATTGCAGCGCCGGCCGATGCTGCGGGGAAAAGGCCGGGGTGGAGATGCCACTGACCGACATATAAATAAGCCTCCTGAAAGGTCTCCTCCGGGGCGGCCTGGCCGGCAACGGCACGTGACCGAAGCAGGCGCTCCGCCGTCCCGAAAGCAACAACCGTGCCGCGCGCCCGCGGTGAAATTCCGCGCCGCGGCCGGGCTCAGCCGTCGCCCGGCCGGCGGAATTTGCCCAGCGGCGGGCACTCCTTGACCCCTGGGGTCCGGCATTGTGGTCGCGCCGGGTCTTCCGGAACGGCTTTGCGGCTTTCGGCATGTCCGGCCCGACGGAGGGGGAAAGGGGGGTGCCCCGGCGCCACCGCGTCCTTAGGCGGAACTTCCGATACGGGAAGGACAGAGTGTGTTCTGTAAGTGACTCATATGACTCTGCAATTCGGCATGATACCCATGTACGGTTGTGGAGGCCGTAGGCATGACTCGCAAATGCCGATGTCGTTGAAAGGATTCGCTTT